>JAHITY010000015.1 GCA_018817165.1 Candidatus Omnitrophota bacterium | reverse complement strand
TTGCGTATATATTGTGTGACTATCGTCTGAAATATTCGCGTTTTGCTTTTAAAAAACATGTTAATAAAAATAGTTAGGGTAAACGATGTCATGATATTCTTACTCGCTAACTTGGGTAAACGATGTCCTGATATTCAACAGATAGCGATTAGCGGTTAGGAAAAGTAGAAGACAGAAGAGAACAGCGGTTAGGAAAAGTAGAGCACAGAGATCAGGAAGATTGGAATGTCCGCACAAAAAGTTATACCAAAGCATATTGCGATTATAATGGACGGCAATGGTCGATGGGCAAACAAAAGAAGATTGCCCCGGATTGCTGGGCATAGCCGCGGCGCTGAGGTAATAAAGTCTATTGTCCAATCATGTGATAAAATGGGAGTTAAATATTTAACTCTATATACTTTTTCAACTGAAAATTGGAAAAGGCCAGAGCAAGAAGTAAATTTCTTAATGCAGCTTTTAAGCGGATTTTTGGCAAAGGAAATTCAGCATTTGGTAGATAAAAATATTCAATTTGCTACAATTGGCAGAATTGAGCAACTACCTAAAAAAGCACAGGAAGTAATTGCTCGAGCAAAGGAAAAGACTAAAAACAATACAGGGATAACTTTAATTCTGGCCTTAAATTACGGCGGAAGATCAGAAATTCTTGATGCCGCAGTAAAATTATACGCTGATATTGAAAATAAAACAGTTGCTTTGGATAAGATCAATGAAAAGTTATTTTCTAAATATTTATATACTGCTGAAATCCCTGATCCTGATTTATTGATTAGGACAAGCGGGGAAATGCGGATTAGTAATTTCTTGCTATGGCAGTTATCTTATAGCGAGTTTTATATTACGGAAAAGTTTTGGCCAGATTTTGATGAAGCTGAACTAAAATTGGCGATCAGTGATTTTCAAAAAAGAAAACGTCGTTTTGGCGGGATTGATCATAAAGAAGGATAGCGTTAACTGTGAGCAGCTTTCAAAAAAGATTTATTACAGCGATTTCAATTATTTTATTTGTCGGCTTAGGCTTGTTTTTTCTACCACAATGGGTTTATGCATTAGTTGTAATTTTATTAATTGCTGGTGGTTTAAATGAATTCTATAATTTGATTGAAAAAAAAGGGATTTTCATCTACAAATACTTTGGAATTTTTATTGGGATCATTATTCCTTTAAGTATTTATTTTAAATTTGAATTAACCAAAGGCTGGGAGCTATTATTTATAGTAACATCTACTTTAATTTTCTTTATCCTCCAATTTATTCGCAAAGATAGTTCTCAGGCAATTGTTGGTATTTCAACTACTCTTTTTGGTATATTTTATGTTAGCTGGTTTCTTTCTTTTTTAATCAAGATAAGATTTTTGCCTGAAGGAACTTTATTGGCAGCGTTTCTTTTATTAGTTACCAAAATGGGAGATGTGGGAGCTTATTTGGTTGGCAAAAGTATTGGTAAACACACGCTAATTCCGAGGATTAGTCCTAAGAAAACTCTAGAAGGTTCTTTGGGCGGACTTATTTTTAGTTTGATTGCTGCTGGAGTAAGTAAATTTTATCTGCCGTTTATTTCGATTATTCATTTATTGGCTATGGGCGTTTTGCTTGGTTTTCTTGCTCAATTGGGAGATCTTTGTGAATCGCTGATAAAACGCGATTGTCAGGTAAAAGATAGTGGCGATCAATTGCCCGGACTGGGGGGAATTCTCGATATTATTGATAGTCTTATTTTTACCGCGCCGATATTTTATTGTTATTTAATTTATTTTGAATTAATCCCTTAATTATGAAAAATATTGCGATCCTAGGTTCTACGGGTTCTATCGGTACGAATGCTTTAAAAATTGTTAGAAGCAGGCCTAAAGATTTTAATGTGATTGGAATTAGCGGATATAGCAATGTTTCTTTACTGGCTAAGCAAATCAAAGAGTTTAATCCTGAAATTGTCAGTGTTAAAGATGATGCGGTGATTAAAAAACTTGAGAAGCTGGTGAGTCTAAAAGGGATTAAAGTATACGCGCAGAATATTGGTCTGAATAAAATAGTTATAAATAAGAAGGTAAAGACAATTCTGGTTGCTACTTCCGGAACAGTAAGCTTAGAGCCTACATTAGAGGCAATTGAAAGAGGTAAGATAATTGCTCTGGCTAATAAAGAGCCGTTGGTTATGGCTGGCCAGATCGTAATGGAAAGAATCAAGAAAAATAAAGGCTACTTAATCCCCGTTGATTCTGAGCATAGCGCGATTTTCCAGTGTTTAAAAAATGAAGATATAAAAAAACTAAGAAAAATTTATCTTACTGGAAGTGGTGGTCCATTTAAAAAGCTTAAAAAGAGCCAATTGGAAAAAGTTACTTTAGCTATGGCGCTAAAGCATCCTAAGTGGAAAATGGGCAAGAAAATCACTATTGATTCAGCGACATTGATGAATAAGGGGTTGGAATTAATCGAGGCTCGCTGGCTTTTTGACGTAGAGCCTGAAAAAATTGAAGTAATAATTCATCCGGAAGCAGTAATCCACTCAATGGTTGAATTCTGTGATCGTTCGATTATTGCACAGCTGGGTATTACCGATATGCGCTTGCCGATACAATATGCTTTTGATTATCCCCAGAGGATAGACAATGATTTACAGTCGATTAATTTTTTAAAAACTAAAGCATTAACTTTTTTAAAACCGGATTTGCTTAGTTTTCCCTGCTTAGCTATTGCTAAACAGGTTGCTTTAAAAGGCGGCAGCTGCGGAGCAGTTATGAACGCTGTCAATGAAATAGCAGTGCAGGCTTTTTTATCGGAAAAAATCAAGTTTATTGAAATACCCAAAATAGTTTCAGGAGTATTAAAAAAACATTTATTTATTAAGCGGCCGAATCTGGATGAAATATTAAAACTGGATATTTGGGCGCGAAGGGAGGCAGAATTACTTTGTTATCAACATTAGCATCTTTATTTGTAGTAAAACTTGTACCTTTTATCGTATCATCAGGAGCATTTGTATTTGTATTAGGAGCGCTTGTTTTTGTGCATGAGTTCGGCCATTTTATTGTGGCTAAACTGGTTAAAGTCAGAGTAGATGTTTTTTCTTTAGGATTTGGGAAGACGCTTTGGTCGTTTAAAAAAGGCGATACTGAATATAGAATTTCGATGATTCCCTTGGGAGGGTATGTTAAGCCAGCCGGGGAAAATCCGGAAGAGGAAAGAAAGGGCGAGCCTTGGGAATTTCTTTCCAAAACACCAGGCGAGCGGGCAGCAATAATTGCGGCGGGTCCTTTGTTTAATTATATCTGCGCATTTTTATTGTTAATCATGGTTTATTTTAGCGGGGTTCCTAATCTTACTTCAACTATTGGGATGGTTAAAGAAAATTATCCTGCCGCGACTGCTGGTTTAAAAGCAAATGATAAGATCATTTCTGTTGATGGTAAGCAAGTTAAATATTGGGATGAATTGTCCGCGGCGATTCATGCAAAGACAGAAGAAGTTCCAGTAGAAATTCAAGTACAAAGACTAAATGAAATTTTTTCTATTTCGCTTATTCCTCAAGTAGAAACAGTTAAAACTCTATTGGGGGAAGATAAAAAAATAGCACTTATTGGGATCGGTCCGAGCGATGATGTAGAAGTGATAAAATACGGTTTTATCGGCTCGATATCAGAAGCAGCTAAGCAAGTGGTTTTTAGAACAAAAATGATATTTTTCGCGCTTTATCAAATGATTTGCGGCAAGATATCTCCGAGAGAGATGGCGGGACCAGTGGGGATTTTTCAGATCACGGGACGTGCCGCACAGCTTGGCTTTATTTATCTTTTAGATCTTATGGCTCTGCTGAGCATTAATTTGGCAATTATCAATTTATTTCCAATTCCGGTTTTAGACGGAGGGCATCTTTTGTTTTTGGCTTGGGAAAAAATCAGAGGGAAACAGGCTAGTCTTAAAGTGCAGGAAATTGCTACACGCATTGGATTCTCAATGTTAATGCTTTTAATGGTTTTGGTTTTGTTTAATGATTTAAATCGGATTGGTTTATTTGAAAAGATATTCAGTTTTTTTGTTAAATAATTAAAATTTGGGGTTGCCATGAAAATAAAACGCAGAAAAAGCAGAAAAATATTTGTCGGGAATGTTCCGATTGGCGGCAGTAGTCCAATTACAATTCAATCAATGACATCGACTGATACTAAAGATGTTGCGGCTACAGTTGCCCAGATAAAAGTTTTGGCGCAAGCAGGAGTTCAGATTATCAGAGTTGCGGTTTTGGATAAAGAGTCGGCAATGGCAATCCGCCAAATTAAGCAAAAGATAAAAATTCCAATTGTGGCGGATATTCATTTTGATTATCGCTTGGCGCTATTGGCGATGGAAAATGGAGCAGATAAAATAAGATTGAACCCGGGAAACATTGAAAAGTCTTGGCAAATAGAAGCAGTTTTGAAAGCGGCGATTAAAAATAAAGTACCGATTAGAATAGGTTTAAATTCTGGTTCAGTGAAAAGAACGAGAAAAAATATTGTTGATGATATGATCGCGGCAGCGCTTACATATGAAAAGATATTTAAAAAATATAATTTTAAAGACATGATTTTTTCGTTTAAGACGCATGATGTTTTATCAACCATTGAGGCTTATCGCAAATTCGCAAAATTAACCGATGCTCCGCTTCACTTAGGTGTTACTGCGACAGGGCTGGAAGCTAGTGGTTTGGTTAAATCAAGTATTGGGATCGGGATATTGTTGTTGGAAGGGATTGGTGATACTTTAAGAGTTTCTTTAACCGCTGATCCTGTTCGGGAAGTTGAAGCCGGGAAAAATATATTATCCGCTTTAGGCTTACGCTCTGAGGGAATAGAAATTATTTCTTGTCCCACTTGCGGCCGCTGTAAAATTGATTTGATTAATTTTGTGGAGCAGGCGGTAAAAGCATTTAAGCCTTTGCAAAAGAAATATACAGCTAAAAAAATTAAAGTGGCATTAATGGGCTGCGTAGTTAATGGTCCAGGAGAAGCTAAGGAAGCGGATATTGGTATTGCTTGGGGCGGAAGTTCCGGTATATTATTTAAAAAAGGAAAAAAGATAAAAAATATTAATAAAAATTCATTGATAAAAACATTGGTCGCGGAGGTTAAAAATGAAGTGGTCTGAGCTTTTGCTGCCTACACTTAAAGAAGTTCCCTCAGAAGCAGAGGCTGTAAGCCATATTCTGATGATCAGAGCAGGCCTTATTCGTAAGCTTACATCCGGAGTTTATTCATATTTGCCGGTTGGCTTAAGGGTTTTGTCTAAAGTTGAAAATATAATTCGTCAGGAAATGAACAAAAAAGGCGCGCAGCAATTATTGTTACCGGCAATCCAGCCAGCTGAATTATGGCAAAAAAGCGGACGATTTGATGCTTTGGGGCAGGATATGATAACATTTATCGATAGACATAAAAAGCTTAATGTTTTAGGCCCGACGCATGAAGAAGTAATTACTTCTCTAGTAAAAAATGAGATTAATTCTTATCGCCAAATGCCGATAATCCTGTATCAGATTCAGACAAAATTCCGCGATGAGGCCCGTCCGCGTTTTGGGATAATCCGCTCTCGGGAATTTATTATGAAAGATGCGTATAGTTTTGACCGGGATATTGAAGGTCTGGGTAAGAGCTATGACAAAATGTATGATGCTTATTGCCGAATTTTTGAACGTTGCGGTATGAAGTTTCTTCCGGTTGAAGCCGACACTGGAATAATGGGAGGGGACGCATCTCATGAGTTTATGGTCTTGGCTGAAAGCGGTGAAGATAAAATTGTGCAATGTGAGAAATGCGCATATGCTGCTAGTTTAGATAAGGCAGAGTGTCTGCCGCCACAAGCCACAAGCCACAAGCCACAAGCCACAAGCCAAGAAGTACCGGAGGAGGTAAGCACTCCAGGAGTTAGTTCCGTTGATCAAGTGGCAGAGTTTTTAAAGATCCCTGTAGAGCAATTAGTGAAAACAATAATTTATTTGGCGGATGGCAAACCAGTGGCTGTTTTAGTTCGAGGGGATCACGAGATAAACGAGACAAAATTATCAAAAGTTTTAAAAGCCGTTAATTTAGAGATGGCAAATTCTGCGATTATTGAAAAGGTAACTAAGGGGCCTATTGGATTTAGCGGTCCAATCGAATTAAGCGATATTGAAATTTATGCGGATTATGCGGTTGAAGAAGCGAGTAATGTAGTTGTTGGATCAAATAAAGCCGATACTCATACGCGATATGTTGATATTGCCCGTGATGTTAAAATTAAAAAATTCGCTGATATCCGGAGCATTACAGCTAAAGATAAATGTCCGCGTTGTGGTGCTGATATTAAAATTAATCAGGCAATTGAAGTGGGACATGTTTTTAAATTAGGAACAAAATATACTGAAAGCTTGGGAGCTACTTTTCTTGATGAACAAGGTAAAGCCCATCCGATTATTATGGGCTGTTATGGAATTGGAGTAACTAGAATAATTGCGGCTTTTATAGAACAGAATTTTGATGAAAATGGGATTGTCTGGTCTAAAGAATTAACTCCTTTTCAAGTAATTCTAATGCCGCTTAATACCGCGGATGAGCTGAGCATGAAAATCGCGGAATCTATTTATAATAAATTGATCGAACAAAATATTGAGGTTATTTTTGATGACCGGGATATAAGAGCCGGGATAAAATTTAAAGACGCGGATCTTATCGGAATCCCCTTGCAGGTTATTATTGGACCAAAGAATATCGCTAACAATATTATTGAGTTAAAAGTCCGGAGAAGTGGTCAGAGAGAAGAAGTTTCGATTGATCAGGCAAGTAACAGAATTATGCAGATTGTTCAAGAATAATCTAACTGCTAAAAATAGCTTGACATATAATTTCGTTTATAATAAAATTATTGTAATAGGAAATATTGTAAAGAGGTGAAATGGATTTTCACAAACATAAACGGATTTAAATTATGGCTTTTTTTAGAACTACTGTAGGTTTATACATAGGTCCTAAAACTGTACAAATTGCCCAGATGAAATCAATCGCTGGCAAAATACAGCTCACCAATTTTGTTCACATTGATATATTTGATGGTGAACAATCAGATTCAGCTGATAAAGAAGCGCTTATTCTTTCTGCGCTTAAGAAGGCAGTCAACAAATCAAAAATAGATCTTAAAAGAGTTAATACAGTATTAATGCCGGGTATGGTATTATTACGTTATTTTCAAATGCCAAGAATCAGCGCGGAAGAACTGGAAGAGGCTGTAAGATTTGAAGCAAGAAAATATATTCCTTTCCGATTGGAAGAGGCTGTAACCGGTTTCTATATATTAAAGGAAGACCAGGAAAAGAAAAAGCTGGGAATCCTTTCATTGGTCACAAAAGAAGAGTCAATAAAAAATCATCTGACTATCCTCCACAAAGTTGATATCCAGCCCACTGCTGTTGAAACCGCTTCTTTTGCCTTATTGCGTCTTTTAGAGCATTCCGGAGATATAGAAAAAGATAAGTCTAATGCGGTTTTATACCTTTATGCCCAAAGAATAAACATTATAATCTTGAGAAATAGCATCCCTTATTTTGTCCGAGATATTTCTTTGGCTAAAAAAGAAGAATGGATCGATGATGAAACCGCTGAATTCTTATTGGGTGGAAAAATTAGTTCTGCGGACAATCGAGTTACAACTCTGGAAAACATGATCAGTGAATTGAAGATTTCCTTTGAATATTATAAAAAAGAATTAGGCAAGGAAAGGGTCAGTAAAATAATTTTGTGTGGCGAAGTTGATGATTTCGATGATTTAGAAGTAGTGAGTAAGGCGGCTCAAGATCAACCGGATAATCCTTGTCCATTGAGTGTTTTTTTAGAAAAACAATTCAATATCTCAGTTAAAACAGTGGATCCATTAAAAAATATTATTAGTCCTAAGGCTAAACCATTACCGTATACTTTCCCAATGCTTGCAGTTACTATTGGCGCGGCTTTAAGAAATTTGACCAAATCTACTGTAGAAATCGATTTGTTTAGGGCAAGAAAAAAGACTAGCTTAAAAGCTAAAGTGCTTACTATAAAGATGATAGTTTTTGGTTTAGGTGCGCTTTTAGCTTGTTTTGTTATTATGTTTCTTGTTTCTTCGTTCTTTATTTCCAAAGAAAATAATTTACTGGATCAGGAAAAAAGATCAGCGCCAAAATTCATGGATTTGAGTAGTTTTAGTGAAGATCAGCTAAAAACAGGTGAGCTGGAAATAAAAAAGAGAATTGGCGCGTATGATAAAATTGTTACAGATAGATTTATTGTAACAGATAAAATGGGTGCTTTGACAAAAATAATTTCTCCAGGAATCTGGATTAATAAACTTTATTTTGGATTATCAACGAAAGATCGAAATTACTTAGATCGTAGTCTAGAGCTATCGTTGAAAGGGTTTGTTTATTCTGAACAAAAAGGTATGGAAATTGAAATTGTAAATGATTTCACCGAAGCCTTAAAAGTGGAGGATTTGTTCTTTAGTGATTTTAAGGTAATAAAAACTGGATCTGTTTCGAGAGAAGCTTATTTTGGTATACCTGTTATGTCTTTTGAAATGACATGTTTTTCTAAAGCTGGAGAAAATTAACGGCATGGCTATTAAAAAAATTATTCCACGTGAAATTCAACAAGTGTTTATTATCGGAATGATAATTTTTGTGGTCTTAGTTTTTGTGGGGGGGCGTGCAATTTTCAATTATCATAATACTAAAATAATGAAGATTAGAAAAATGCGTCAAAGGGTGGAGCTCGAAAATAGAATTGCCGTGCAATTAAGTAACTTGAAAAAACTAAAGGAAGGCCTAGCAGCTATCAGTGAAAGTTCACGTTTTTTAGCTGAAATCGCAAAAATGTCTGGACAGATTAATCTAAAAATTACTTCTATATCCGCTGTTCCTGTTGAGAAGCGAGAGGAGTTTGTCAAGCTAGGCGTGAATCTTGAATTGGATGCGACTTATCATGAGGTGGGTATTTTTATGAGCAAACTTGAGTCAGCGGAAATTTTTGTGACAATTGAAAAGCTCGAAATGATTCCAATTAATGAAAAAGAAAACGCGAAAGCTCCGAGAATTAATGCCAAAATTAGTCTTTCAACTTTTGTTTTAACAGATACTATTTTGGAGAGATAATGCTAAAGAAAATATTATTAGTATTAGCGATGGGCATAATTATTTTTAGCAGTGAGTATTGTTATTGCGCTCCGGCTAAAAAACATATTTCTAAAAAAACTGTTTCTTCAAAAACTGGGACTAAAAAAAACAGCGCTAAAGGTGCTATTGATGATGTTAATAAAGCGCCCGCAGTTAGAAAAAATAAAAATAAATTGAGAAGCGAAATTAAATATTCTGGGTTTGATTCTAAGCGAGATCCTTTTTGTCCTCCATCAGAGGTTAGTAAGATGCTGGAAAAGCCGGATCAACTTGCGGGATTTGAACCATTGGCAAATGTGTCGGTGCCTAAAATAGATTTACAGGGAATTATTTTCTCAAAAAAAGTCCCTCAGGTTATTATAAACGGTGGGGTAATGAATGTGGGAGAGTTTATTGATGAGTTTGAGATAAAAGAAATTCAGCGAACAGGTATAATTCTATTTTATAAAGGGGATAATTATTTTATAAAAATGCTGGGCTATGAAAGGCCAAAGAACCAAAAGAACCAAAAGAAAAAAAGATAAGGAGCTAGAAATGAAAAGGATTTTTGCGATACTGATTATGTTGTGGCTGAATTTAGCTTTTTTGATGAGTATCGATCAACCTAGTTTTGTTTTTGCCCAAGCTCAGACGGAGTATGCGATAGAGGATGATTTAGAGATTGCGGAGGCTGATGATACTGGCTTGGTTTCGCTGGATTTTAAAGATGCGGATCTAAAGGATGTATTAAAAGTCTTTTCTCAACAATCAGGATTAAACTTTGTAGCCGCAAAAAATATAGAGGATAGAGCAATTACGCTTTATATGAATGATGTTTTAGTCGAAGATGCGCTAAAAACTCTTTTAGACGCGAATAATCTCGGACTGCAACAAAATCCGGGGAGCAATATTTTAATTGTTAATGCTAAGCCGACACTTCCAATTCAAACCATTACTCGAGTCTATAAAATAAGGTATTATCATGGCAATGTTTCTCCTGGGCAATATCTTTTAGCTAAGAGTAGTGGGAAAGCTCGTGAGGAGAAAACCGCCAGCGCTGGGGGCTGGGCAGGAATTATTAAACCTTTGCTCAGTGAATTTGGAGTTGTTATTGATTATACTAATATATTAATTATTACTGATGTTCCGGATAGGTTTAAACTTATTGATCAGGTTATTGGTGAAATTGATCGTCCCATAGCAGAGGTTATGCTTGAAGTTGAGTTAATTGAAACAACATCTAATTATTTAAAAGATATCGGGATGAAATGGGGCAAAGAGATGATGTCTTTTTCGGGGCCAGAAACAATAACCAGTTTTCCTTTTAGCGGAATGCGTGATCGTAGCGCTCCGGGTTTTTCGGTGGTTAATTCGCCTCTAAAGAATAGTGCCTTTTTTAATTACGGACTTTTATCATCAACGGCAATGAACTGGGTGATGGAGATGCTCCAGACAGACTCAAATACAAAATTTTTAGCTAAACCAAGAATTTTAGTTCAGGATCGGGAATGGGCGGAAATTAAAGTTACGGCTGATCAAATAGTTTCTGTGCAAACTACGACTGATAAAGATACAGGGGATACAACAACAAAAGTAGAAAGAATGGAAGTGGGGACAATCCTGCGCTTAGTTCCGATTATTAATGCGGAAGAAGGTTTTGTCTCAATTCTTTTGGAGCCAAGTATTTCCCGTCCGGTTGCTTCTGTTTTTGGAAATGCTGATGGTCAATTTGTTGATCCGCACTCACGGAGCATGCGCACTGTTGTTATGTCACGTGATGGCGAGACTATAGCAATCGGCGGATTTATTACTACAGAAGATCAGGAATCAAAGACAAAAGTACCGTGGTTAGGGGATTTACCATTGTTTGGCGCTTTGTTTAGACATACTAGTAATGATCGGATTGATAAAGAATTATTGATTTTTGTTACTCCGAGAATCGTAAATCCATCAGAAAAAGTAGAAATGTGGATGAGTGATAGTTTTAATAAGGGAGTAGCTGCAAGTCCTCAGGCTAAACCAGAACTAAATGTAGATAATAAAGCTGAAAATAAAGAAACTCTTGGCACTAAAGATAAAATTATTGATCAAAAAAAGACTTCCGCAGCGACGGATGATATGTTAAAAGGAATGCCATTTAGAGAGCAGGAAGATGTTTTGGATCCCAGTATTGATCTGACTGTCCAGAGCTCAAGTTTAAGTACAGTAGATCTGGTTAAATAGGGAATCTTATATAGGTGAAATTATGATTAAATCAAATTTAAAATTAGGTGATATTTTAATTAAACAAGGGTTGCTTTCTGAAGAGCAATTACTCGCTGTTTTAGACGAGCAGAAGGAAACTGGAGTTAAGCTGGGAGAGATTTTAATTCAAAAGAAATTTGTCTCGGAAAAAGATATTGCCGGAGCGCTTTCCAAACAGATGGGAATTTTATTTGCTTCAATCGAAAAAGGTTTATTGCGTCCTAATTTACATCAAGAGCTTGAAAAATTAATTCCTGAAGATTACGCTAGATATCATCGAATGCTTCCATTGTCCAAACACAGTAATACTATCACTATCGCCATGGTTGATCCATTGGATATTATGACTATTGATGATGTTATGAAAATGGCTGGATGTGATGTTAATGTTGTTGTGACTACAAGCAGCGACATGGATAAAGCAATCAATGATTTCTATAAAAGTAAAGACATGGAGAAGAAAAACATCCAGGAAAAATTTATTTTAATGGATGGGGATGATAATCGTGATATAAAAGAAACAGATGTGCGTGATGTTGTTTCTGAAGCAGATGCCGCGCCAGTTGTTAAGTTTGTTGATCTTATTTTAAGTGACGCTATTGAACAGGGAGCCTCGGATATACATATTGAACATTTTGAAGAAAGAGTGAGTTTAAGGTACCGAATAGACGGCGTGCTTTATGACGCAAACTCGCCTGATAAAAAAATGTATTTTGCGATTATTTCCCGTATTAAAATTTTAGCTAAAATGGATATTGCTGAACGTAGACTTCCTCAGGATGGAGGATTTTCTATTGCCTTTGGTGAAAAAATTATTGATGTTCGGGTAAATAGTATCCCGGCTATATTTGGCGAAAAAATAGTTATGCGTTTACTTGATCAAGCAAAATTGCCTTTAGAATTTAAATACTTAGGGTTTGATGCTCGTGACTTAAAACTGCTACGCAGAGAAATTTTTAAACCATATGGAATGATTTTTGTAACCGGACCGACTGGATCAGGAAAATCTACCTCATTATATACAATGCTCAATGCGATTAAAAGTCCGCGAAAAAATATTATTACTTGTGAGGATCCTGTTGAATATAAACTTGATGGGATCAATCAAGTGCAGGTTAAACCGCTTATCGGTCTTAATTTTGCTAATACTCTTCGCGCTTTTTTAAGGCAAGATCCCGATGTTATTATGGTGGGAGAAGTCAGAGACTTAGAGACAGCTCAAATGTGTATTCGGGCGGCATTAACCGGTCATTTGGTTTTAAGTACTTTACATACTAATGATGCGCCTACTGCGGTAACTAGAATTATGGATATTGGAATTGAACCTTTTTTGCTTGTTTCTTCGCTAAGACTGGTCGTTGCCCAGAGATTAATTCGTAGATTGTGTGATAAATGTAAGCAGCCTTTAGAAAATCCTGGTGTGAAATATAAAGACTTGAATTTGGAGCCAGGAGATACTATTTTTGAATCTCAAGGCTGTGAAGAATGCCGCTTTACCGGATTTAAAGGCAGAATTGGAATATATGAACTTCTTCAAATTAGTGAGGAAATCAGAAATATGATTTATTACCGCAAATCAAGTGATGAAATCAGAAAAAGAGCGGAAGCTATTGGAATGAGAAGTTTATATCAATGTGGCATTGAGAAAATGAAACAAGGAATCACCACTCTTGAGGAAGTAGTTGCAGTTACTGTTTCTGATTAAATAATCTTTAACGCCAGCCTAAATGCCAAACATATGGTATACTTATTAATATAATTAAATTTTAGTTAGGAAACAATTATAATTCTGTAGCAATTAAATTTTTAGGAGATATTGACTAGAATGCCGGATTTTTTATATAAAGCAAGAGACTCGGAAGGTAATTTAGTCCAGGGTACAATGATTGCTGAGACCCAGAATGAAGTCATAGAAATACTTCAACGCAGAGCATTATTGATAACTTCAGTTCAGGAAATTGTCGTAAAACAAAAATTAAAGAGTTTAAATCTTAAATTTGGGAAAAGTATTGCGCTTTCTCGAAAAGTTAAAGTTGACGATTTATGTATTTTCGCCAGGCAGTTGGGAACTTTACTTAATGCTGGAGTTCCTTTGTTAAGAAGTTTATCTGTATTAGCTAAACAGATTGATAGTGCTTCTTTACGTGATGCTGTTGAGAAGATTAAAGAAGATATTCAAAGTGGAAGTACTTTGCGAGATGCTTTAGATAAACATCCTAAAGTATTTTCTTCTTTTTGGGTTAATCTGGTGGGAACAGGTGAAGCTTCAGGACAATTACCTTCAGTTCTTGAGCAAATAGCGCAGTATTTTGAAAGTTCAGGAGAATTGCAGAGAAAAGTAGTTTCAGCACTAACTTATCCAGCGATTCTTTTAGTTGTTTGTTTGGTATGTATTTTAATATTTATAGTGAAAATTGTTCCGGTTTTTGCTAATATGTTTTCAGGGTTTGGAGCAACGCTTCCTTCAGCCACTCAATTTGTCGTAGATCTTAGTGATTTTTTGCGTAAATATGCTTTACTGATGATAATCGCAACTCCAGGGATTATATTCTTTATAAAAAAAGTTTTAAAAACATCCAAGGGGAGGCTCTATTTTGATCATTTTAAGCTTAAGATGCCTGTTTTTGGTACATTGTTTAGAAATATCGCGATTGCTAATTTTGCCAGAGGTTTAGGAACGATGATTTCTAGTGGTGTTCCAATTCTATACGCATTGGAAATTGTTACCAAAACTGTAGGTAATAAAGTTATTGAAGACGCTTTAGAAATGGTTAAGGATAGTGTTCGTGATGGTAAATCAATTGCTGAGCCTTTGGAGCAATGCGGAATTTTCCCGCCGATGGTTGTTTTAATGGTTAATGTTGGAGAAGAAACAGGTGAGCTTTCTGATATGCTTAAGCATGTGGCGGTGTTTTACGAGGAAAGAATATCAATGGTTGTGGAAAGATTATCAGCGCTTATTGAACCGTTTATGTTAGTATTTATGGGTGGCCTTGTTGGATTTTTAGTTGTTGCTATGTTTATGCCAATATTTAAATTAGCATCCGCAGTAACGGGGTAATTAATCGGAGGAGATTATGAAGAAAAAAGCGTTTACATTGATTGAATTAATGCTTACAGTTATGATTATTGCGATTTTAGTCAGTATTGCGATTCCTAATTATATTAATACTGTTGAAAGAGCGCGAGCGCGTGAGGCTAGAGCAACCTTAGAATCAATCAGGGCTGCTGAGCAAAGTTATGCTGCTGAGCGCAGAGATTTTATTGCTCCAACTAATGATGCTGAATGGAATGCTATTGGCTTGGAAAATCCCAATACTGGTACTAATGCTTCTTGGAGTTATACTGTTACTACTGGGCCGCTTAATATACAAGCATCGCGACTAACCGGTCCTTATGCATTACAAACTATTAGTTTGGATGAGAATGGTGTTGAGGCTGGTACCTGGGGTCTTTAATGAATGGTTTTTATTATAGCTTGAGCAGCATTTTGATTAACATTGCCTGAGCCAAGTTTGTTTTTAATGCTTAAAAGTTTTTGTTTTTGGCGATGTTTAAAATCGGAATCCTGGTTTAAAAAATTAACAGTACAATTAACAATATTATTTTTATTAGATTGTCCCTGAATAAACTCAGGGACAATCTTTTTTTTGGCAACAATATTGACCAAACCAATATACGGCAGCTTGATCAGTATTTTAGACATTAACCAAGTAAGCCAGCTAGTTTTATAGGTAATCAGCATGGGAATACCAATAATCGCTGTTTCCAAAGTGGCTGTGCCGGAGCAAACCCAGGCATATGAGCAAATGCTCATAAAATCATAGCTATGCTCTGAGATAATATTAAGGGGTAAATGCGCATAATTTTTAAGATATGCGGCGATTGCTTGCTCTTTGATATTGGCAGCTTTGATCAGGAGAAACTTAATCTCAGGCATCTGTTTGTGTAATTTATCAGCACTGGAGAGCATAACGGGTAATAGTCTTTTTACTTCAATTTGCCTTGATCCAGGCAAAAGGGCAATAATCGTATCAGTTAATTTTAAATTTTTTGATTTTATTAATTCAGTTTTATTTTTAGATAAAACAATGCTTTCCATTAGAGGATGTCCGACAAATTCAGCCTCAATGCCATTATCCTGATATAATTCAGCTTCAAAATCAAAAACAACCAGCATTTTATCTACGATTTTTTCAATTAATTTTATTCTTTTTTTACCCCAGGCCCAGACTTGCGGGCTAATATAATAAATTATTTTTATATCAGGAAATAATTGTTTTACTTTCTTTGCCAGCCGGAGATTAAATCCAGGATAATCAATTAAAATTAAAGCTTTAGGTTTGATTTGCTGAATTTTTTCTAAAGTTAAATCAAACGCTTTTTTAAAAATCGGATAATGTTTTAAAACTTCAATAAAGCCGATAACCGCATATTGTGCCAGATCAGTAAATATTTCTACTCCAGCTTTTTGCATAAGGCTACTGCCGATGCCGTAAAACATTAATTCAGGATCGTGCTTTTTAAGTTCTTTTACCAAAGCAGCGCCATGCATATCAGCAGAAGGCTCACCAGCTATAATAATTATCGAATCGCTCATAGGAATATTGGATGTAGGTTTTAGCGTTAAATTTTTAATTAAATATTTTTCAGAGGATATTGTTTTGGTTCTTTTGGATTATTTTAGTAATCTTCAAGGCGATATTTAGAGCTTCTTTGGCATCCTGACCTTGAACTAAAGGAGTTTTTTTCGTTTTTATGCATTGGATGAAAGAATACAGCTCTTCTACCAGAGGTTCTTTTTTTTCAACAGCGATTTCTTTTTTTGTTATTTTTATTCCGGTTTTTTTGTACATAATTATTTTTTGTAAAGCATAATCCAAGCTTATATAGGAATTTTTTTGAAATATTCTGATTTTGCGCATAACATCATCACTGATCCGGCTGGAAGTCAGGTTGCAGACTGTGCCATTGGCAAAAGTAAGTCGGACATTGGCTATATCTTCAAATTGAGAAATTGCTTTAACACCAATCGCGTGAATGCTTTTTACCGGAGATCTGACCAAAGAAAGAACGATGTCAATATCATGAATCATTAAATCAAGAATTACGCTGACATCAGTGCCGCGCAGAGGAAATGGGCTTAATCGATGGCATTCAATAAATTGCGGGTCTTTACATAATCTAGCGAGTGCTTTAATCGCCGGGTTAAACCGTTCTACATGTCCTACCTGGAGGAGGACTTTGTTCTTTTTAGCTAAATTTATCAGTTTTTCTGCCTCAACAATTTTTTTTGTTATTGGTTTTTCGACCATGACATGCACTTTGTGTTTTAGAAATTCCGAGGCTATTTTAAAATGTGAACTGGTCGGGGTGGCAATGCTTACGGCATCGACTTTATTTAAAAGTTGGGTGTAGTCTGTGTATGCTTTTGTCGAGAAACTTTGGGCATGGGTGTTCGCTTTTTCCGGATCAGTATCGCAAATACCGATTAACTCACAGTTTTTGAATTGAGCATAAATGCGAGCGTGAATTTTTCCTAAATGTCCTGCGCCGATAACGGCAACTTTAATTTTTTTCATAACTACTAAACTTTAACACAGTTGAGAATATTTTGTCAACTGTTATGAGTTTAAAGTTATTAGTTATGAATTATTAGTTATGGATTACGAGTTACTAGTTTCTAGTTTTTTTCTATCTGCTGTTCTCTGGACTCAAGATGATTAACAAATTTTACGCTGACACAAATTTTCTTGCTATAAAACAGCAAGATTGGCAAATCCGTGTCGTATTTCTGGCACTTGCGGAACTCGCCCTTAAAAGTTGGCGTACCGCTTTTCTTAAGTTGCAAGGGCTCAGACAGGTCCTCGTGCCCTAAAGGGTCCCCAAAAATACGTCACATATTTACCTAAATTTGTGAGAAGCTTAAAAATTTCCCAATCATCTTTCACAAAGGTAGCTTTGCGCATTTACTTTTTTACTTTTGACCCTTAGCTATCGACCATTGACCATCATCCAAACATACTTTTCACTTTATAAACTTTCAACTTTACGAACTTGTACCTTGTGACCTTGTGTCCTTGTGACCTTGTGTCCTTGTGACCTTGTGTCCTTGTGACCTTGTGTCCTTGTGACCTTGTGTCCTTTTTAATATTGACCTTATTATATATTTATAGTATTCTATGGCGATGAAGAAAATATTAAAGAAAAAAATCGCTTCTTTCCTTAGTGTCGTCGGGCTTCAATTTCTAGTGGGTACAATTAGATTTTTCCCTCGGGGGATAACTTATTTTATTGGTAGCATTTTGAGCCGAACTTACTATATTTGTGCCGGGAAAAATAGAAAAATCGCGCTTATGAACCTGCGCAGTGCTCTGGGCAACTCTTTTTCCAAGCCAGAATTAAACCTTATCGCAAGCCAGAGTTTTAATACTATGGGGCATATAGTATTGGATACTGTAAGATATAAGGATTTTTCTAAACAGCAGTTGACTGAGTCTATTGAAGTTGAGGGAATTGAGCATTTGGAAAAAGCTTTAAGCCAAGGTAAAGGAGTAATTTGCGCAAGCGCGCATTTAGGTAGTTTTACTTTAATGGGTGGTCTTTTAAGTTCAATGGGTTATAAATCTACTTTTGTTGCCAGGCATGCTCGGAATAAGCGGGTGGAAAAAATCATGATGGATTTCTGTCGACAAGTAGGACAAAAAGTTATATTTAATCGTCCCATAGTAACTTGTATGCGTCGCTGTATTCAAACTCTTGACCGCAACCAGCTTTTAATAATTGAGATGGATCAGAATTTTGGCAAAGAAGGACTTAAGATTAACTTTTTTGGCCGGCCGGCGATGGTTGCTAGCGGACCGATTAAACTAGCTCTAAGTACTAAAGCGGCAGTAGTCCCGATGTTCATAATCAGAAAACAAAATAATAATCACATTATTAAAATTGAACCCCAGCTGACAATGGATATTTCTGGAGATATGCAAAGAGATATAAAAGTGAATCTGCAGAATACTATTGATATTATTGAGAAATATATTCGGCAATATCCCGGGCAATGGGTTAATTGGATTCATAAACAATGGGAAGTTTAATCAAAGAGTCACTGTTTTGCTTAAATAATGCGGTTGTTTAAGTTAGCGGTGACTTTTTATATCGGGGTTTATATTGACATTTCTAAGATTAACATATAGAATATAAAGAAATTAAAATTTAACTATTCAAACAATGGTGAGGGAAATGAAGAAAAAATTAAGAATTGGATTGCCCAAAGGAAGTTTGCAGGAATCAACCCTACGTATGTTGAAGAAAGCGGGATTTTCGGTGAGTGTTTCCAGCCGTTCATATTTTCCTAGAATCGATGACCCGGAAATCGAAACAGTGCTTTTAAGAGCGCAGGAGCTTCCGCGATATATTGAAAATGGTGTTTTGGATTGCGGAATTACCGGTGCTGATTGGATTTTGGAAAATAATGCAAAAGTTGTAGTGGCTGCTGATTTAATGTATGCCAAACAGGGGAAAACTCCTGTTCGTTGGGTACTTGTCGTGCCGAATGATTCAAAAATTAAAAGTGTTAAAGACTTGCAAGGTAAAAGGTTGGCTACTGAACTAGTCAATGTCACCAAAAATTATCTGAAAAAAAATAAGGTCAAGGCGGAGGTTGAATTTAGTTGGGGCGCTACTGAGGCTAAGGTGCCGGAATTAGTTGATGCTATAGTTGAGCTTACCGAGACAGGATCGAGTTTGCGGGCGCATAATCTTAAAATCATTGATACTTTATGTGAAAGCGTTACGCAGTTGATTGCTAATAAAGATGCTTGGAAAGATGCTTGGAAAAGAGAAAAAATTGAAAACATCGCAATGTTGTTAAAGGGCGCTATCTTAGCTGAAGATAAAGTAGGATTAAAATTAAATGCAAGTGAAGAAAATCTTAAAAATATACTTGCTTTGCTGCCATCAATGCGAAATCCGACAATATCGCATCTTTCCCGAAAAGATTGGTATGCGATTGAAATTATTGCTGATGAAAAAGCTGTAAGAGAATTAATTCAGAAATTAAAAAAAGCGGGTGCTGAAGATATAATTGAGTATAATTTGACAAAAGTAATACCCTAAGCGGAATACACCTTGAAGGAGGAATTAGAATGCCTTGCGGAAGAAAAAGAAAAAGAAAAAAAATATCTACTCATAAAAGAAAAAAGAGATTAAGAAGAGATAGACATAAGAAAAAGAACTCATAAAGGCCTATATTGTAATGAGATCTGATAAGCGATTTGCTTGCGGTGTGATATTATTGCTGTTAACCCTTTGTTTTATCTTAAATGGTTGTTCTTCCCATAATAAATCATTGGGCAGGAGCTTCAATAAATCAAATTATAAGCATCCAATTATTGAATCGAAAAGCTTAGCAGGGGAAAAAAACTTGTTCTCAAAAGCCTACGCACACTATTTGCGTGGGCTTTTATATGAAAAAGAAAATCAGCTGGAGTTAGCAATAAAAGAATATCAGTCAGCCGGTAATTTTGATAAAAAATCTTCAGCTATTTTTGTTAAACTGGGGATAACATATTTCAAAAAGGGCGATTTTAATAATGCGATAGCTCAGTTTGAAAAAGTGTTGGATTATTCACCGGATGATATTAGAGTTAGATTACTTTTGGGGCTGATTTACACATCTTTGGGAGAACTTAGCAAAGCGGAAAAGTTTTATGAACAAGCGATTGAACTTGATCCGGAAAATAATCAAGCGCAACTTAGCTTAGCTGACTTATATGTTCTAGGTCATAATTTTGATAAAGCAATCTTTGTTTATGAAACTCTGGCTGAGAAGGAAATTAATCTCCCCTATGTTTATTTTAATTTGGGGATGTTAAATAGTCAAATCGATAAATATGATCTGGCGATTACATATTTAGAAAAAACAATTAAGATATCTCCTGATTATATTGAAGCTTATTTGGGCTTAGGGCTTGTATATGAATTGGAGAATGAAATCGCGAAATCGCAGCAAGCTTATGAACAGGCGGTTGCATTGGATCCAACTAATGGTTTGGCATATTTTCGATTGGGCCAGATTTATGTTAAGCGTAATATGCTCGGTGATGCTTTGGAAAAATTTAAGCAAGTTTTAGTGCTTAATCCCAGAGTTATTGATACTTATTTTGAAATAGCGCATATTTATCTCAAACAAGACAAAACAGATCAGGCAATTGAGGTATTATCTGATGCTGAACCATTACTAAAAGATAAATCTCGATTGTATCTGTTGTTAGGATTAGCCTATAGTTTAAAGGAATCTTACATCCAAGCTGAGCAATTTTACGCGAAAGCAATTGAAATTAACCCTAATGATGAACTTGTTTATTTTTATCTGGGTGCTTTATATGAGAAACAAGGTAAACGGGAATCGGCAAAAAAACAGTTTGTTAAGACTTTAGAGCTAAATCCAAATAATGCTGATGCGAGTAATTATTTGGGATATATGTATGTAGAAGAAGGTAAAAATCTTGAAAAGGCTATTCAACTGATAAATAATGCTTTAAAAATTGATCCGGAAAATGGGGCGTATATTGATTCGCTGGGATGGGCTTATTACAAAAAAGGCGAATTAATAAAAGCTCAGGAACTGCTGGAGAAAGCTGTTTTAGCATTAAGTTCTGATCCGGTAATCCATGATCATTTAGGTGATATTTATTTTCAAAAAAACTTAAAAGATAAAGCTAAGGCGCAATGGGAAAAGTCGCTTGAGCTTGATCCTAAGCAAAAAGATGTTCAGAAAAAGCTTGATTTGCTGCAAGGTAATCCAGTTCAGGATAAATAATAAAAGGGGGCAGTATGAACAAAATTACAATCTTAAGAAAAATAAAAATCTTTCTTGAGGATTATTGGATAGCGATACTTATTATTTCTGTCGCATTGGTATTGATCGGTTTATCTGCTGTGGGTATATCGCGTCTTGAATCATATGCCAGGACATCGATATTAGCGAGCATGCCTTTGCAGATGTTAATCATGCTGATTAGCGCGGCAATTGGCGCGTTTATATATGTTTCGGTTATGTTTGGTTATATGGGCAAAATGAAGACCCAAAAAGTTGATCCAACCAAAGTAGCGATTAAATTCTCTGATGTTATAGGTATCGATCAAGCGGTGGAAGAAGCAAGAGAAGTAACTCAATTGCTTCTGGATCGGACATCCCTGAAGAATATGGGAGCGCAGTTTATAAAAGGAATTTTGATGGTTGGACCTCCTGGATGCGGAAAAACATATTTAGCAAAAGCTATAGCTACTGAAACAGGAGTACCATTTTTGAGTATGGCAGGAAGTGAGTTTGTCGAAATGTTTGTTGGCGTTGGGGCAAGCCGTGTTAGAAAAATGTTTCATAAGGCGCGTCGTCTTGCTTATGCTAACGGAGGTTGTATAATTTTTATTGATGAAATTGATGCTGTAGGCAGAGCGCGTTCTTTTAGTATGGGTGGAGGGCAAGAATCTAATAATACCTTAAACCAACTTTTAGTTGAGCTTGATGGTGTTACTGGAACTGCTAACATTGTTATAATCGGAGCGACGAATGCCGCGGAAGGACATTTAGATGCTGCTTTAATGCGGCCGGGAAGATTTGACCGAAAAATTTATTTTAGTCTGCCGGATTCAGACCAAAGAGAAGCGATTTTTAAATATTATCTTAATAAGGTGAAATGCGTACCGGATCTTGATGTTAAAAAACTTGCTCGCCAAGCTGTCGGAAAGACTCCAGCTGATATTGAGAATATAGTTCGTGAATCTGCGCTAGTTGCGGCCAGAAATAAAATGGAAATGATTTCACATAAAGAATTAAGTGAAGCAATGGAACGAATTGATCTTGGACTTAAGCATAGAATGAAAATGACTGACAAAGAACGAATGATGACGGCTTATCATGAAGCCGGACATCTTATCGCGACTTTTTTTCTCCATCCTTATAATGATGTGTTTAAAGCTTCAATTATTCCAAGGAAAGGTACTTTGGGTGTAGTTCATCATCAGGCTCGTGAGGAATATGTTGGAATGAATTTGAATCACGTTATGGCTCAAATAAAAGTTTCCTTGGCGGGATATGCTGCTGAAAAAATCCAATTTGGGATTACCACATTAGGAGTTTCCGGTGATTTTAAAAAGGCTATGTATTGGGCTCATCAAATGGTTTGGTGCTATGGAATGGGGCTGTCCGGACATATTGGCGATTATGATCAAATCCCAACAGATCAATTATCAGAATCGCTTAAACAGCGTTTGAATGAAGAAACAAATCAAATATTGCAAAATAGCTTAAAAGAAGTTCAGAACCTTTTGAATAAAGAAAAAGTTATTTTAGATAGATTTGCTAATGAATTATTAGAAAAAGAAGAATTAGAATATGACGATATTGAAGCTATTTTTAAAGAGTTCGGCAAGGTTTCTCCAGGAAAAGAAAAGACTTAGTCTTTTAATCCTAATTTCTTTGCTGATTTTTAACACTAGTGGCTGCGCGCCTACTTATCCTAAAGAAAAACTTGAGGGTTCATTAATTGATCTTTGTAAAAAAACATATGATATTGATGTCCAGGTAAAGCTGATCGGTCGTAACATAGTTGTGTTTATACCGCTAAATGAATTGTTTAATTCTAATATGGATATTTTGCCTGAGGCGGTAAGTAAAATTGAAAATGTTATCCTGAGTACATCACGATTGCTCTTTAGTACTGACGCGGAGGTAGATTTTTATACAATTATTGCTGCCGATGTTAAGGTCACTGCCGCGGAAGTGATTTTAGTCCGGTACATGGATGATGTTTACAAATTTATGAATGGCTGGATAGGCAGAGAAGAGTATCGTAAAAGAATATTGTGGCAGGTAAATTTTAATCCTGAATTGATTAAAGAAGCTTTTTTTAATTTTAATATTGAAGAAATGACCTTACCAAAATTTTTGGCAGAGCAAATTTCGCAAAGGGTAAATCTTGAATTAAATTCCTCCGTAGTTAATAAGGCGAAGGTTTCCGGATCGTTTAACCAAGATAAACAGCTGTTTTTTTATTCTTTGTCAATAAGCAATAATCTGAGGTTTAATAAGATTTACGTTCCGATAATTTTGAATATGGTCGATGAGGTTCTGGCGCAGTATAAATTTAGCGGATTTAATCAAATAATCGTAAAAAATGAACTGCTGAGAAATTTTGTTGTTTTTGAAAAAGAGGAACTTAAAGAATATCGAAATGTTGATGTCGCGGAATTATTGACATTGCCATATTATGATTAGAATGAATTTTTAAAAGTAAATTAATAATTGAGTTAGTAACAGTAAAAAGGAGTTTATCGGTGGAAATCAAGCAATTAGAGAAAAAAGCAAAACAAATGAGGCGGGATGTAATTAAGATGCTAACCAAAGCACAATCAGGACATCCCGGAGGGTCATTATCCGCTACTGATATTTTAACTTGTTTGTTTTTTAAAGTTTTGAGGCATAATTCGGCTGATCCAAAATGGCCGGATCGAGATAGATTTCACATGTCCAAAGGACATTGTTGTCCGATATGGTATGTTGCTTTGGCTGAGTGCGGATATTTTGAGCGTGAGCATCTGGATAGTTTGCGTAATTTTGGTGCTTTGTTGCAGGGGCATCCGGATGTGAATGTTCCGGGAATTGATGTTGCCAGCGGTTCCTTAGGTCAGGGATTATCTGTTTCTTTGGGAATGTCATTAGCTGCTAAAATCGATAAAAAAGATTATCGCGTATATTGTCTGATGGGAGATGGCGAGATTCAGGAAGGGAATATTTGGGAAGCGGCAATGGCCGCAGCCCATTTTAAGGCAGATAATATTTGCGCGATTCTTGATCAAAACGGATTTCAAATTGATGGATGTATTAAAGATGTAATGAATATTGAGCCGATTGGCGATAAATGGAAAGCTTTTGGCTGGAATGTAATTGATATTAATGGCCATGATATTAAACAGATTCTCGATGCTTTTGAACAGGCAAAAAATTTCAAGGGTAAACCAAGCATTATAATTGCCCATACCGTAAAGGGAAAAGATGTTTCTTTTATGGAGAATGTAGTTAATTTTCATGGAGTTGCCCCAACAAAAGAGGAAGAAGTAATCGCATTAAAGGAGTTATCGGATGAGTAATGAAATGCTGTACCAGCGTGATGTTTATGGAAAAACATTAATTGAATTAGGCAAAGAAAATAAAGATATCGTTGTTTTAGACGCTGATTTATCCGGCTCAACCAGAACATCTTTTTTTGCTTGTGAATTCCCTGATAGATTTTTTAATTTTGGAGTTGCCGAGCAGAATATGATGGGCGCGGCGGCCGGATTGGCTAGTTGTGGGAAAATTGTTTTTGCTTCAACTTTTGCTATGTTTGCAACCGGAAGAGCCTGGGATCAGGTGCGAAATTCAATATGTTACAGCAAGCTTAATGTGAAAATTGTGGCAACTCATGCCGGAATAACCGTTGGTCCAGATGGGGCGACTCATCAGGCTTTAGAGGATATCGCGATAATGCGGGTAATTCCGAATATGACTGTTATTGTCCCTTGTGATGGTCCCCAGACAAAAGATGCGATAAAAGCGTCACTGGATATAACCGGACCAGTATATATCCGTCTGGGCAGATCAAAAGTTCCGACTGTTGAGCATAAGAGGCCTTTTGAATTAGGCAAAGCAGAAGTGTTAAGACAGGGGGAAGATGTATCGATTTTTGCTTGTGGAATTATGACAAAATTCGCAATGGATGCTGCTGTGGAACTTGAAAAAAATAATATTAAAGCCACGGTGATTAATATGCATACGATTAAACCAATCGATCAATCAATTATCAAAGAAATGACCAAAAAAACAAAGGCAATGATAGTTTGTGAAGAGCATTCGATTACTGGAGGACTTGGTTGCGCGATTGAGGAAGTGGTTGCTGAATGCGCTTGTGCTATTCCTCTTGCCAGGATTGGGGTTAGGAACAGATTCGGGCAATCCGGGAATGAAAAGGATTTGCTTAAAGAGTATGGTTTGCAGCCAGAAGATATTGTTCGTTCTGTGATGAAAATGTTAAATAAATAATTATGATTATTAAGACGCCGGCAAAAATAAATTTATTTTTGGAAGTTTTGGATAAACGCAAAGACGGTTATCATAATATCGAAACTTTATTCTTGAAAATAGGGCTTTTTGATAAGCTGACCTTTAAATTAATTAAAAAAGGGATTAAAATCAGTTGTTCGCATCCGGATGTCCCCGAAGATCAGACAAATCTTGTTTACAAAGCGGCAAAGCTCTTACAGCAGAAAACTGGGACAGATAAAGGTGTGCACATTAGAATTCAGAAAAAGATCCCTGTATTTGCCGGTTTGGGCGGTGGATCTAGTGATGCCGCGGCTGCTTTGTTGGGGCTTAATAAACTATGGAAATTAGGCTTAGAGCAAAAGGAATTATTGGCTTTGGCTAAAAAAATTGGGGCGGATGTGCCGGTTTTTATCACAAATTGTAATGCGGCAATCGGTAAAGCAAGGGGCGATAAATTAACTCCTATAGATATTGGGTATAGATTTTGGATATTGTTGGTAAAACCAGACATTTCAGTTTCTACCCAAAAGGCTTATTGCGGGTTATCCTCAAGCTTGACAAGGCAGAAAAATGATGTTAAACTGCTGGTTCATGCAGTTAAAAGCAAAAGAATGGAACTGATTGAAAAAACACTGTTTAACCGACTAGAATCAGTTGTTTTTAAACAGTATAAGCAACTTAAAAAGATAAAACAAATGATATCCGCCCGTGGCGTGAGGGCGGTTTTAATGTCTGGGAGCGGATCAGTAATTTTTGGTTTGATCAATTCTCGAGAGGAGGCGATAAAGCTAAAGAAGGAGTTTCAGGGCGCTTATGAAACAATGGTGGTAAGAAGTCTATAACTGCGTGCATCTTGGAAAGGAGTGGTTCGAAGATGGAAGTTACTGAGGTCAGAGTATTTTTGCGTAATAAGGACAGTAATAAGAAATTAAAAGCTTATGTTACCGTAACGTTTGATAATTGTTTTGTTGTTAGAGACGTGAAAGTAATTGAGGGCAGCAAGGGATTATTTGTTGCCATGCCATCAGCGAAAATGAAAATAACTTGTCCTGCGTGTGGACATCGCAATGTAGTACGCAGTAAGTATTGTAATCAGTGCAGCGCAAATATAGAGAACCAACAGTTAAAGCCAGTTCAAACTCCAGAAGAAGCTCGTCAGACAGAGCATAAAGATATTGCACATCCGATAACTCCGGATTGCAGGGAATATATACAAAAAAAAGTTTTAGAGGCTTATGATATTGAAGCTGCAAAGGACCCGGGAATTGAAGGTCATGACTTGGAACATAGTCATGACTTAATGGGTTAATTGTTATAAAATTAATTTAATAAAAAATTGCCCGGTGGTGTAATTGGCAACACGAAAGAATTTGGATCTTTTGTTCATGGTTCGAGTCCATGCCGGGCAGCCATTTTTATATTCAGGCTGCTTAACTTAGGATAGTTAAGGTAGCAATAGTTTTTTTGCTTTAAAATTAGGAATGGTTATCACAATAAAATTCAACAAATCAGGTAAATATGGAAAATATTAGTGCGGTTATATTAGCTGCTGGTGAAGGCACCAGAATGAATTCAAATCTTCCGAAAATTTTGCATAAAATGGGAAGTAAACCAATGCTGGGACATGTAATTGACAATGTTCAGGCTGCGGGAATTAAAAACATTTTTATTATAACTGGTTATAAATCAGAAATGGTGGAAAAATATGTTGGCCAAAAAGCTAAATGTGTACAGCAAAAAAATTTGCTGGGCACAGGCGATGCGGTTTGGCAAATAAATGATCAGGAAATTTTTAAAAATAAGGATCAACGCTTACTGATTATTTATGGTGATACGCCGCTGATTACTTCTACAACTATAAAAAATTTATTGGAAAAACATTACGAAAATGACGCAGTGGGAACATTGCTTACAGTCCGGACGAATAATCCTGGTGGTTATGGAAGAATTGTCCGGAATGATTCAGGGAATCTTGCTAAAATTGTTGAGGAAAACGATGCTAATGTTTATGAACGGGCAATCGAGGAAATAAATGTTGGTGTTTACGTTTTTAAAGCTGATGAATTGTTTGATGCTTTAAAAAAAGTTAAGCCTGATAATAAGAAAAAGGAGTATTATTTAACAGATGTTGTCGCGGTGATGAATAAGGCAAAGAAGATGATAAATGCTATAGAGACATTGGATCAGGATGAGATTTTAGGCGTAAATTCTCGAGAAGGTTTAGCGCAAGCTTATGAAATTTTCAGAAATAGAATTCTTAAGGAGATTGTTGCGTCTGGGGTAACTGTGCTTGATCCTAAAACTACATTTATTGATGAAGCTGTTAAAATCGGAAAGGATACGGTTATTTATCCGTTTACGATTGTTGAAAGTAATGTTATAGTTGGTGAAAACTGCAGTTTGGGACCTTTTTGCCGCGTAAGATCTGGTTCAAATATCGCCAATAATGTAAGTTTGGGTAATTTTGTTGAATTTAACCGATCAAGCATTGGTGAGTTTTCAAAGGTAAAACACCAAAGTTATATTGGCGATACTGATATAGAAGATAATGTAAATATCGGGGCAGGAACTATTGTCGCGAACTATGACGGGAAGAATAAACATAAGACAGTAATAAAGTCAGGAGCTTTTATCGGAACCGGGACTATTTTAGTTGCGCCGGTAAAAATCGGTAAATCAGCAATGACTGGCGCTGGTGCGGTAGTGACGAGGAATAAAGATGTCCCGGATAATACGGTAGTAGTTGGTATTCCCGCGCGTGAATTAAAAAAAACAAAAGATAAAATTGCTAATTGTTAAAAGCTGAAAAGCTAAAAATATAAAAATATAAAAGTCAAAAGATAAAAGCTAATAATGTTTATAATAAATTGAAAGGTTAGGCTAATGCAAGAAAGATTAACAGTATTCACTGGGAATGCGAACCCTCAGCTGGCAAAGGATATTTGTAAACACTTAGGGGTTGCCTTAGGAAATGCTTTTGTTGGTAAATTTAGTGAAGGCGAAATCCAGGTTCGAGTTGATCAGAATGTCAGAGGCAAGGATGTTTTTGTAATTCAGCCTACTTGTCCTCCGACTAATGATAATCTGATGGAATTATTAATTCTTATTGATGCTTTAGCCAGGGCTTCCGCGGGAAGGATAACCGCGGTTATTCCTTATTATGGTTATGCCCGCCAAGATAGAAAAGATCAGCCGCGTGTGCCGATTACCGCAAAATTGGTCGCTAATTTAATTGCCAATGCTGGAGCGGATAGAGTTTTAACCATGGATTTACATGCTGGGCAAATACAGGGTTTTTTTGATATTCCGGTGGATCATCTTTTTGCAGCTCCGGTTTTGATCGAGCATTTCAAGAAATTTGTGGGAGAAAATGTGGTTATTGTTTCTCCTGATGTCGGTGGAGTAAAGATGGCCAGAGCATTTGCTAAACGTCTCGGCGCGCCTTTAGGCATTATTGATAAACGCCGGATTGATGGCGAAAGTACAGAAGCCATGAATGTTTTAGGGGATGTGGAAGGTAAAATCGGTATTTTAATTGATGATATGTGTGCTACTGCCGGTTCTTTGACTGAAGCGGCAAACGCGCTTAAGAAAAAAGGGGCAAAGGAAGTATATGCTGGAGTTACTCATGGAGTATTTTCCGGACCGGCTTTGGAAAGAATCGAAAAAAGTGGTTTGAAAGAGATTGTTGTAACGGATTCAATTCCGATATCTGATGATAAAAAACATCCTAAAGTAAAGGTTGTGACTATTGCTAAATTATTGGCTGAGGCAATCAAAAGAATTCATAATGAAGAGTCTGTAAGCTCTTTATTTATATGATTGATTTAAAATAGTGTTTATACAAGGAGGAATAACAAGTGGAAAATGTATTATTAGATGGAAAGATTAGAATAGGCAGCGGTACTTCCGCGGTACGAAAAATAAGAGCTTTGGGCGCTGTGCCGGCAATATTATATGCTAAAAAAGAAAGTCCGATTCAAATTGAGGTTAACCATAAAGACTTAGTAAAGCTTGTGCATAAATATGGAGAAAGTTCAATCATTACTTTAAAGCTGGATAATAATGGTAAGATCACTGATCAGCCGGTTATTATTAAAGAACTGCAGATTGATCATATTAAAAATAGTGTTATCCATGTAGATTTTCAAATGGTTAGTATGACAGAAAAGATTCGCGTATATTTACCACTTATTACTAAAGGTGATAGTGATGCTCCGGGAGTAAAAGAAGGCGGAATTTTAGAACATGTCTTACACGAAATCGAAATTGAAAGTTTGCCGATTAATTTACCTAAACAGATAATCGTCGATGTTTCTGGATTA
The DNA here is from genome assembly GCA_018817165.1 of Candidatus Omnitrophota bacterium. Lineage (GTDB taxonomy): Bacteria > Omnitrophota > Gorgyraeia > B26-G9 > B26-G9 > JAHITE01. The sequence goes on along the minus strand of JAHITY010000015.1, from coordinate 74,435 downwards.
AAAGTCGGCGATTCGATTCATGTTAAAGAGTTGCCTATGCCTGAGGGTGTTCATGCGGTTAGTAATCTTGATCAAGTAGCTGTTTTGGTAAAATATGAAGTAGAAGCAAAATCTGATGAAGAAATTGAAGCTGAACAATCTGCTGGGGAGCCTGAGGTAATTAAAAAAGGTAAAACAGATGAAGAGGAAGCTAAAAAATAGTTGGTTTTAGGAAATCTTTGTAATGATTGTTTTGGGATTACTCCAATAATTTAAAGTCGATTAATCGCAAAGCTAAACTAAAGGCTAATTAGATATATGGCAAGGAAACTTATAGTTGGCCTAGGCAATCCTGGGGCAAACTATAAAAATACAAAACATAATGCGGGATTTTGGGTTGTAGAAGCAATAGCCAAAGAATTGGACGTTTCTGTTAATCAGCGTAAGTTTAATTCCTTATGGGCTCAGGGGAAAATTGATAACATAAGTTTTATTTTAGTAAAGCCGTTGACCTATATGAATTTGAGTGGTAATGCGGTTAGAAATTTTATTGATTACTTTAAAATTGACTTATCTGATGTGTTAATCATTTTTGATGATGTGCATTTAAAACTAGGTACAATTAGAATTCGTAAATTTGGAAGTGCCGGCGGGCACAATGGTTTGCGTTCTATTATAAAAGATTTGGGCACCTCCGAGGTTAGCAGATTACGTTTTGGCGTAAATGCGGCAATGCCTGGGGTTGATTTAGCAAAATATGTTTTAAGCGGTTTTAGTAATAAAGAAGATGAACAAATAGCAAAAGTAACAGTGGAACAAGCAAAGAATGCGGCTATGAGCTGGTTAGAAAATGATATAAATTTTGCAATGAATAAATTCAATACAAAAGGAAGGGAGAATTCAGACGATGAATAACTATGAAGGAGTTTTTATTTTAAAAGCTTCCCTGGATAATGATGGACAGGAAAAGCAGATTGAGGAAATTAAGGCACTTATTACTAAGAACATTGGTGTGCCTGGAGAAGTTCAAAGCTGGGGTAAGAAAAAATTCACTTTTGATATTAAAAAACAAAGCGAAGGTTTTTATTACTGCATAGATTTTACTCTAGATCCGGCTGCTGTTAAGAAAATTGAAAGCATTTTTAAATTAAATGATGAGATTTTACGGGTTATGATTATTAACAAGGAATCATAAGGAGGGATAAGAATGGCAAATTTAAATAAAGTTTTGCTCATGGGAAATCTCACGCGTGATCCTGAATTGCGTTATGCCCCAAGCGGTACAGCGGTTACTACTTTTACAATAGCAGTGAGCCGGGCATTTAATTCTACATCTGGAGAAAAGAAAGAAGAAGTTAGTTATGTTCGGGTTGTTTGCTGGGCAAAGCTGGCGCAGATATGTAGCGAATATTTATTTAAAGGCCGTCCTGTTTTTGTTGAAGGCAGATTGCAAAGCAGGTCATGGCAGGCTCCTGATGGGGCTAAGCGTAATACTATGGAAGTGATTGCCCAGAATATACAATTTTTAGGAAAAGGAAAAACTCAGGGTTCTGATCAAAAACAGTCAGTGCCGGAATATTCTTCGGGTGAAATGTCGATGGATGAGTCTATGGACAGTTTTCCTTTAGAGTCTCCAAAGGATGAAGAAGTTCCTTTTTAATTTAATAATCTATAAGTGGATAGGAGAAAAAAGTAATGTTAATGCGTAAAAAAGGTAAATTGTTGAAGAAGCCCTCTAAAAGAACCGTACTTTTCAAGAAAAAAGTATGCCGGTTTTGTATAGATAAGGCAGATAAGGTTGATTATAAAGATATTAGCAAATTAGTTAAATTTATAACTGAAAGAGGGAAAATCGTTCCTTCTCGTGTAAGCGGAACTTGTGCTAAACATCAGCGTAAACTGGCGCAGGCAATTAAAAGAGCAAGATTTATTGCGATTTTGCCTTATGCTGCAGAATAAAATTCGCAAGCTTGATATTAAACTCTCTGATTATGGTAAGGGAAAGATGTTTTCGAATTTTATGCTTAAATAATAATGATTCCTGATCAGCAGCTAGTCGCTGCTTCTCGGGCTAAATTTGCGCAGGATGACTTGATGGCGCAAAAATGTTTACCATGAGCTTAGTCGAATGGCTCCATAATTCAGGCATAAATAATAATGATTCCCGATCAGCAGCTAGTCGCTGCTTCTCGGGCAAAATTCTCCCGCCGAATTGCGGCGGGATCATTTAAGGAGTGAGAATAATGAAAGTTGTATTGAAAGTAGATTTAAATAAATTGGGTAAGGTGGGAGATGTTGTTGAGGTCGCGCAAGGATATGCGCGCAACTATTTGTTTCCTCAAGATAAAGCTTTGGAAGCCAATAATCAGAATTTGCAATTATTAGAACAAGTAAAAAAAGTAAATGATAAGAAGTTATTAAAACTCAAGCAAGAAGCTGAAGAAATAGCTAAAAAAATTGAAGGTGTTTCTTGTACTATTGTTATGCAAGCACATGATGAACAGCTTTATGGGGCAGTTACAAGTGCTGATATTGCAAAATCTCTGTTGCAGGAAGGGATATCTGTAGATAAGAAAGATATCTTATTAGAAGAGCCGATCAAAGCCTTAGGGGTGTATCACATTCCTGTTAAACTACATCCAGAAGTAAAACCACAGGTAAAAGTATGGGTGGTCAAAGAATAAAGCGCAAGCAGGAGCGAATTGAGCCTTTAGGGTCATCTACCCTGCTTGATAAAGTCCCGCCACAGAATAATGAGGCGGAAATGGCGGTTTTGGGTTCAATGTTGCTTGAAGAAGCGGCTATATCTGATGTTGTAGAAATATTAGATGAAGATTGTTTTTATCGTGATAATCATCTAAAGATTTTTCGGGCAATGATTGGTCTGTATAGTGAAAATAGACCGATTGACTTAATCACGCTTAGTGATTTTTTACTCAAAGCGAATGAACTGGAAAAAGTAGGAGGAGCGGGTTATCTTACTGAACTTGCCAATGTAGTTGCTACTGCAGCTAATGTGTTGCATCATGCAAAAATTGTCAAAGAAAAAGCAGTATTACGTAAACTTATATCAACAGCAACTAATATTGTTACTCAAGGATATGAGCCTGATCAGGATGTTGATGGTTTGCTTGATACTGCTGAGCGAATGATATTTGAAATTGCCGGGTCAAAAGCAAAGAGCGGGATTGTTCCGGTAAAAGAGTTGATTAAAAGCAGTATTGAAAACATTGAAAAACTTTATCAGCGAAAAACACAAATCACTGGAATTCCTACTGGGTATCAAGATCTTGATGTTATTACCGCTGGGCTGCAGCCATCAGATCTAATAATCCTTGCTGGACGCCCATCTATGGGCAAAAGTGCTTTGATGTGCGGATTTGCCGAACATGCCGCTGTTATTGAAAAAATTCCTACAGCTATTTTTAGCTTGGAAATGTCTAAAGAATCATTGGTGCAAAGAATCCTTTGCTCTCATGCCCGGGTGGATATGCAGGCTGTGCGTACAGGATTTTTATCTCAGGACCATTGGGGGGATTTGGTTAATGCCGCAGGGAAAATATCAACCGCACCACTGTTTATTGATGATACTCCGGGACTTAATGTTTTAGAGCTTAGAGCAAAAGCCAGAAGATTAAAAGCGCAGCATAATATCGGATTGATAATTCTCGATTATATTCAGCTTATGCAGGCTGCGGGATTTCGTGGAGAAAGCCGGCAACAGGAAATTTCAGATATATCCAGATCTTTAAAGGGGTTGGCCAGAGAAATTAATGTGCCACTTGTTGCCTTGAGTCAGTTGTCACGGGCTACTGAATCCCGTGACGGATTTCGACCTAGACTTTCTGATTTGCGTGATTCTGGAGCAATTGAACAGGATGCTGATGTTGTTATGTTGTTATTTCGTGAGGAATATTACAATCCTAATGAAGAGAATAAGGGGTTAGCAGAAGTTATTATCGCAAAACAAAGAAATGGTCCTGTAGGGACAAAGACTCTTACATTTGTAAAAGAGTTCAGTAGATTTGAAAATCATACAAAGAGAGAAGAATAAATTATGAGAAAAAAGTTTATTGTATTTTTTGGGTTTATTTTTTTATTTTTTTCAGTAAATGTTTTTGCTCAAGATGGTGAGAGGGTAATTAATAAACTGAAAGTAACGAATAATAAAGTTGTAAGTGAACAGACAATTCTTTCGAAATTGAAATCTAAGGAAGGTTCAGAGTATTCCCCCTTAATTTTAAGCGACGATATTAAACGTCTGTATGCAACGGGACTTTTTAATGATGTAAGCGCGGATCTTGTTGATGAAGCGGATGGGTTGACAGTTGTTTTTAAGGTAGAAGAAAAACCCATGCTAAAAGAAATCGTATTTACCGGTAATCGTCGGGTTAGGACTAAAAAACTTAAAGTTGAGATGACGGTTAAAACCGGAGAAATATTTGATCAATTTCAATTAAAAGAGGATATCGTTAATTTGAAAAAGCTTTATGCTAAAAAAGGCTACTCTTTGGCAGAATTAGATTATTCTTTTGAAGAAAAAGAGCACAGTGTAATAGTTACGATTACTGTTAAAGAAGGTAAGCGAATAAGGATTAGGAAAATAAGTTTTGAAGGGAATGGTTATTTTGATGATGCGCGGCTGCGTAAAATTATTAAAACTAAAAAGCGCGGTTGGTTTAATTCCGGGTTTTTTAAAGAAGATGTCTGGGCAGAAGATACTGATAGATTAAATAATTTCTATCGTATGGATGGTTTTATCGATGCTCTTATCGAACCGACAATTGAATATAATCAGAAAAATGATTCGATGTATATAACTTTTAAGATCAGTGAAGGGAAACAATACCGGGCGGGAAATGTATTGTTTAAAGGTAATCAGGTGTTTTTAGATTCAGACCTGACTGCTAATCTGGAATTATTGAATGATCAGATTTATAGTGAAAATAAACTGCGTTCCGATATCTCAAAAATCCAAGCGCATTATTTTGATGCAGGTTACATCGCGTCATCAGTTAAAGCGGATACAATCCTTAATCCTGAAACAGGACAGGTTGATGTTTCTTATAATATTAGTGAAGGGAAAATAGGCTACTTGGATAAAGTAAATATTAAAGGCAATGTTCGCACCAAAGACATTGTTATAAGGCGTGAAATGCGGTTGTTTCCAGGGGATCGATATAATGGCGAAAAATTAAGAAGAAGCCGTCAGCGTTTATATAATTTAGGATACTTTGAAGAGGTATCTTTTAATACTGATGAGCAGCCTTCGACTTTACCGGATAAATATGATATGGATGTGTTTGTAAAAGAATCAAAAACCGGAGAGTTCAGCTTTGGCGCCGGGTATAGTTCAGTAGATAAATTTATTGGATTTGTTGATTTAACCCAAAGAAATTTTGATATTTTTAATTTTCCTACTTTTACCGGAGCGGGACAAAAATTACGTTTGCGAATGGAATTTGGGTCTGAAAAAAAAGATTATGAACTTAGTTTTGTTGAACCATGGTTCTTGGGATATCCGCTGGCAACCGGATTTAATGTTTATAGCCGCACCCAGGAATGGGATAAGTATGATGAAAAAAGAATCGGCGGTAATTTATTTGCGAGCAAAGAGTTAGGAGAGTATTGGCAGAATAAATGGACATATCGTTATGAAAGTATTCGGATTGATGATATTCAAGATGATGCTTCTAATGCTATTAAAGCGGAAGCGGGAAAAAATTATATAAGCAGTATTCGAACTGATATTATTCATGATACAAGAGATAATCTCTATAATCCTCGAACCGGGGTTTATAATCAATTTTCTACAGAATATGCCGGAGGCTGTTTTGGGGGGGATAAGGATTTTGTAAAATATGAAACTAAAAATAATAAATATTTTCCAATGGGGCATGACGATGTTCTCGATTTTCAAATTCGAGTGGGGATGATCGAGGCTTTTAGTGACTCGGTTGACGTGCCTGTTTATGAGCGGTTTTATGCTGGAGGAGCGAATACAATCAGAGGATATAAAGAAAGAAGAGTTGGGCCTGAAGGCGAACAAGGCGACCCGATCGGTGGAAGATTAAGAGCAATCTTTAATGCTGAATATACGCATAAATTAACTAATAATTTAAAGTGGGCGTTTTTCTATGATATTGGAAATGTGTGGTCAAATAATCAGGAGTTTATTTGGGATAATCTTAAACTTAAAGCTGCTATCGGTACTGGGATTAGGGTAAAAACGCCTTTGGGGCCGATCAGACTTGATTATGGCTACGCGCTTAATCCTAAAGAAGGTGATGCTAAGGGGAGATTCCATTTTGCGATGAGTCATGAATTTTAGTTTTTAATAACGGGTGGGATTAGATTGACAAAATTTTGTAATGTGTTACAATATATCAAATAATTAGAATAAACAGCTAAAAAAGGGAGGAAAAATGAAGAAAATATTGGTAATTATTGCACTGATTAGTGCAATTTTTTGTGTTCAGAGTAAATGTTTTGCTGAGGATTTAAGTATTGGATATATTAATCTCGCGAAGATCTTTGAAGGGTATAAGAAAGTAGTTGATTCTAATGAGAAAATGGATAAGGTTAAAAATGATGTTAATATGATGCTTCAGGATATGAAAAAAATGAATGAAGGATTTGATACTTTAAGTAAAGAAGCTCAAGAAGAAAGAAAAAATCAAATGTTGAGCAAGCAAGAAGAGATTCGCAAGATGACTGTGGATATTAGAAAAGATGAAGAGCGTATTTTAAGAGAAATTCTCAAAGATGTTGAGAATGTATCCAAAGAATTGCGCAAAAAGAAAAAATTAACTTATATTATAGACGATAGGCTTATTATTGATGGACCAAAAGAAAATGATTTAACTGATGAAATAATGAAAATGCTAAATGAACGCTATAAAGGGAATTAAAACAAGGAAATAAAATGAAGAAAACCTTAAATGAAATAGCGCAACTTATAGACGGATCTGTAGTTGGAGATGGAAATATTGAAATTTTCGGAGTTTGTGGAATAAAAGAGGCTAAACAAGGGGAAATAACTTTTATTGCAAATCCTAAGTATATCTCTTTGATGGACCACACTAATGCTTCGGCAATTATTACTACTCCAGATATAAAGGTATCTTCAAAACCATTGATTTTAACCCAAAATCCTTCATTAGCATTTGCAAAATTATTGACTTTAGTTGCGCCGAATGAATATGATCATTATAAGGGCGTTCATCCTACAGCTGTAATTGGTAAAAATGTAAAATTAGGTAAAAATGTTTCTATTGATCCTTTTGTTGTAATGGAGGATAATTCTGAATTAGGGGATAATAGTGTTTTATGTGCGGGTGTATTTATTGGTCATAGTACAAAAATTGGTTGTAAGACAATAGTTTATCCCCATGTAAGCATTAGAGAACGAATGGTTATTGGCAATCGGGTTATTATTCACAGTGGAACAGTTATAGGCAGCGATGGCTTTGGTTTTGCAACGGTTAAAGGTTTACATCAAAAGATTCCGCAAATAGGAACTGTAATTATTGAAGATGATGTTGAAATTGGAGCTAATGTAACTATTGATCGCGCGCGTTTTGATAAAACTATAATAAAACACGGGACTAAAATTGATAATTTGGTGCAAATTGCCCATAATGTCGTTGTCGGAGAAAATTCAATAATTGTTGCTCAGGCGGGAATTTCCGGCAGTACAATTTTGGGGAAAAATGTTACTTTGGCCGGTCAGTCAGGGGTTATTGGACATATTAATATTGGTGATAATGCTGTAGTTGCTGCTCAGGCAGGAGTTACTAAATCAGTTCCTGCAAATACCTGTGTTTCCGGTTATCCGGCAAAACCGCATAAAAAAGCTAAAAGAATAAATGCTTGCGTACAAAAGTTGCCTGAGTTATATAAACTGGTCAATGAATTACAGGAAAAAATCGCAACTTTAGAGGAGGCTTTAAGGGTAGAGAAAAATGGAATTTCAAAAAACAATAATTAATTCAGTATCATTAAGTGGTGTAGGGTTACATACCGGTCAAAAAGTAAATGTTAAATTCACGGCTGCTCCGGAAGATAATGGGGTGGTGTTTGTGCGTGTTGATCAAGAGGGCAAACCCAGAGTTAAGGCGCATTTGTCTAATCTTATTGAAAGACCTCGTAGGACGTCTATTGGAATTCGCAACATTGAAATTCATACTATTGAGCATGTAATGGCGGCTTTGGTCGGGTTGGGAATAGATAATATTATAATTGAGATGGACGCAGAGGAATTACCAGGTCTTGACGGCAGTTCTTTACCTTTTTTTGAAATATTAAAAAAAGCGGGGATTGTTGACCAAAAAGCGCAGCGTAAGTATTTTCAGCCAAAAGAAGCATTGTTTATGGAAGAAGGCGATTCTTCTTTAATGATATTGCCAGCTAATGAATTTCGGGTTTCGTATACTATGAGCTATCCGCATCCAATGCTTAAATCTCAATATGCTTCTTTTGATGTTGACAAAAGAGTTTTTGAAAAAGAATTAGCTCCCAGTAGAACTTTTTGTTTACAAGCGGAGGCCGAAGAATTAACTCGGCAAGGTCTGGGCAAAGGAGCAAATTACGATAATACTGTTGTGGTTGGAGATAATGAAATAGTTAATAATAAATTACGCTTTGAAGATGAATTTGTTCGCCATAAAATTTGTGATTTAATCGGTGATCTTTATCTTTTAGGTCATCCGATAATCGGGCATGTAATTGGAATTAAAAGCGGGCATCCTTTAAATATCAAGTTGCTGCAAAAAATCAAGCATCTTCATGACCGTCAAACACAGGCGAGTATTGGAACAATAAGTAGTGATTTTAATAGTACGCCGCCTTTAAATATCAATGATATCCAGAAAATTTTACCGCACCGGTATCCTTTTCTTTTAGTGGATAAAATTCTTGAATTAAAAGAAGATAAATTTGCGGTAGGTATAAAAAATGTTACAATAAATGAGTCTTTTTTTAAAGGGCATTTTCCTGGGCGGCCAGTTATGCCCGGGGTTTTAATTGTGGAAGCCATGGCGCAAGTCGTGGGTGTTTTATTGCTGAGTAAATCAGGTAATCAGGGCAAACGGGCTTATTTTATGAGTATTGATAAAGTGAAATTCCGGAGAATGGTTTTGCCAGGTGATCAGCTGAGATTAGAAGTGTCTGTGCTTAAATTAAAATCAAAAGTGGGCCAGGCGTATGGCCGAGCATTAGTTGATGGTAAAGTGGTAGCAGAAGCTGTATTAATGTTTACTTTAGGTGAGTAAAGACAATAATTTATGACAAAGATCAACTATTCTGACAATTAATGTGTAGAGAAATTGTCCTTTTAGTTGGTCTTTTTTATTTTTCAACTTGATTTTTTAACCACTCTGTTATATGGTATATTTTATATGAATAAAAAGATTGATATACATCCAACGGCTTGTGTTAATCCAAAAGCTAAAATTGATAAGGGCGTAATTATCGGCCCTTATTCTTTTATCGGTGAAAATGTTAAAATTGGTGAGTATACTGTAATCGGCAGTTCTTGCGTTATTGATGGCCGGACTAGCCTGGGTAAACGGTGTAAGGTATTTACTGGTGCGATAATCGGTAGTGAACCGCAAGATTTAAAATACCAAGGGGAGAAGACTCAGGCAATTATTGGAGATGATAATATTATTCGTGAATATGTTACGATTAATCTCGGAACTATGGATAAGGGTAAAACAGTTGTCGGTAATAAAAACTTGTTTATGGCTTACAGTCATGTTGCGCATGACTGTGTAGTAGGCAATGAGGTTGTAGTTGCTAATGCCGGAACATTAGCTGGGCATGTTACCATAGAAGATAGAGCGATTATTGGCGGTATGGTGGGGATTCATCAATTTTCGAGAGTTGGGAAGCTGTCAATTATTGGTGGCTGTTCAAAGGTTATTCAGGATATTCCTCCATTTTCAATTGTCGATGGACATCCGGCCAAAGTTTATGGAATCAATAGCATTGGCTTAAAAAGAGCAAATGTTCCAGTGCAAAGTGTTACAAATCTTAAGTCTGCTTTTAAATTTTTATTTAAACTTAAACTATCTACTTCTAGCGCATTAAAGAAAATAAAAGATAATATTCCTGAAGATCCTTATGTGTCATATCTTGTGAAATTTGTTAAAAAGTCCCAACGCGGATTTTGTAAGGGTAGCTAATCCGAAAATTAAAGTCTCAAGCAGAGAGTGAATATTGGGCTTTCTGCTTTTTCATTATTCCGAGGATATTAGATGGAAAAAATCGCTTTAATATCAGGCAATGGAAATTTGCCAATTATTTGCGCTCTTGCGGCAAAAAAAACAGGGGCTTATATTGTTGTTATTGCGATTAAAGAAGAGGCCGATAAGCAGCTCGCGGATATTGCGGATAAAATATACTGGATCAGTGTCGGTCAATTTAAAACATTAATTGAAATTTTGAAAAAAGAAGAGATTAAAAAAGCGATTATGGTTGGTCAGATCAAACATAAATTGCTGTTCAGTCAAATTGAGCTGGATTTGGAATTAACCAAATTGCTGTTTAGTTTAAAAGACAAGAAAACTGATACTATCCTTGGGGCAATAGCCCAAAGAATCACTCAGCTGGGAATCGAGATGCTGGACTCCAGCACTTTTATTAAAGATTATTTAGCTCCTAGCGGTTTGCTTACTGCTAGGGGTCCCTCTAAGGCGCAAAACGAAGATATTGAATTTGGCCTGATAATTGCCAAGCAGATAGCCGGTCTGGATATCGGGCAAACTGTAGTGGTTAAAGATAAGGTAGTATTAAGTGTTGAAGCTATAGAAGGAACTGATGAAGCCATACGCAGAGCTAATTATTATTGTCAAGGCAATGCTGTGGTGGTTAAAGTCAGTAAACCGAATCAAGATATGCGTTTTGATATACCGCTAATCGGATTAAAAACAATTAAAACTTTGATCGAGGAGAAGGTTGCTGTTTTAGCAATTGAAGCTGGAAAAACTTTGTTTCTGGATAAAGATTTAGTTTTAGATTTAGCAAATAAAAATAATATTATTATTATCGCAAAATAACTAGTAGCTGAATTTGCCCACGTAGCTCAGTTGGTAGAGCAAGGCTTTCGTAAAGCTTAGGTCGGGGGTTCAATTCCTCTCGTGGGCTTAAAATTATAAAATGAGTCAATTTCGCAAAATACTTACAGATAAAAACTTTTTTTTCTTTTGGGTTGGGCAGATTATCTCTCAGTTTGGAGATCGGCTTAATCAAATGGCTCTCATTGCGCTTGTATATCAGCGCTTGGGTGGTTCGGCTTTTGGTTTGGCAAAGGTAATGTCCTTTACAATTATTCCCTCATTTATTCTTAGCCCTTTTGCCGGAGCTTATGTTGATCGTTGGAATCATAAGCATACGATGATAATAACTGACTTGATAAGAGCATTTCTGGTAATCTTAATTCCCCTATGTTTTTTTAGTGCTAAATCCTTTATTCCAATTTATATTACTGTTTTCCTCGTATTTTCTACCAGTTGTTTTTTTCTGCCTTCAAAATTTTCGATTATTCCGGAAATAGTGGATAAAGATCAATTACTTATCGCTAATTCCCTGATTAACACCACGATGATGTTGGCAGTTGTTTTTGGAATTGGTTTGGGAGGTCCTTTAATTGAAAAAGTCGGAGCGAAAAGTGGTTTTTACATTGATGCGATCTCTTATTTATTGTCTGCTGTATTTCTGTTTTTTGTTAAAATAAAATACTCGGCTTTAAAAACAAAAACCGCAGAAAATCAAAGTGCTGAGAAGCTGAGGCAATCTATATTTTTAGACATAAAAGAGGGAATTAAATACGTTATTTCCAATCCTTATGTGCGATTTGTTTTTTTTACTATATTTTTGCTGATGTGCGCTGCCGGGGCTTTATATGTTGTGGGTATAGTTTTTATTCAGCATGTTTTTGGCTCGATCACCCGGGATTTGGGAGTATTGTCAGTTTTTCTGGGGATTGGATTTTTTCTGGGAGCGCTTTTGTGCGGACGGTTTGGAAATAAAATTTCAAAAGTTAAAATTATATTTTTAAGCGCAATAATTTGTGGTTTTTTCATCAGTTGTTTTGGCTTATTGCTCAAACAGTATCCCTATATGCCTTTAGCGATGATTCTTTCTGTGTTTATTGGGATAGGGGTTGGTCCGATATTCATTTCGGGGAATACATTAATTCATGAAGTTATCACAGCTCAGATGCGGGGCAGAATATTCAGTTCATTGGGAATTGTGATGAATTTGGGATTCATAATCTTTATGTTTGTGTCTTCAAAACTTTCCGAATTCTTTAATCCTACTTGGGTTATCATAGGCATAGGTTTTTGTTTTATTGTCTATGGATTACTCGGTCTTATCCGTTTTAAGGGTCGGCTTAAAGAGTTTAACTAACTAATAAGGGTTTAAACCTGCTTTGACAATTAAGCGGCTTTATGTTATTATAAATCAATTAATTGCTTGTAAAATTATTGATATTGATGTGATTTTGTTGAGGTTATAAATATTATTTAACTAATATAGCTTTTAATCCTTGTTTAAATGGCGGTATAAATATGTTTGGAAAACCAAAGTATACTATAGTTAAGATCAAAAAGAAAGATATGCCAGGCGGTCTATGCACAAAATGCAGCGATTGCGGTCAGATTATCTTTACTAAACAGCTGAAAGAGAATATGAGCATTTGTCCAAAATGCGATTATCATTTTGTGCTTTCGGCAAAACAGAGGATGGATCTTCTTATTGACGAAGGGACTTTTATCGAATATGATCAAAAGCTTAGCTCAATTGATATAATTGGGTTTAAAGGTCCTAAGACTTATGTGCAAAAAATTAAACAGGATCAGAAAATTACTGGACTGGTTGATGCCGTGCTTACCGGACAGGGGGAAATTGACGGTAAAAAAGTTATTATGGCTGTTACTGATTCGCGGTTTATTATGGGATCAATGGGGGCGGTTGTCGGAGAGCGGATAACCCGAGCAACTGAAAAAGCAACCGAACTAAAGCTTCCGATTATCATTGTTTCCGGTTCTGGCGGGGGAGCGCGGATGTATGAAGGATTGACCAGCCTTATGCAGATGGCTAAAACATCCGCAGCATTGGCTAAGCATAAAGAAAAAGGTCTTTTATTTATATCGGTATTAACTAATCCTACGATGGCAGGAATTATGGCCAGTTTTGCTAGTTTAGGTGATGTGACTATAGCTGAACCAAAGGCATTAATCGGGTTTACCGGTCCAAGAGTTATTGAGCAAACTATTAGACAAACGCTTCCGGCTGGTTTTCAAAGCTCAGAATTTTTGATTGAACATGGGATGCTGGATTTGATTGTTAATCGCAAACAGATGAAAATATTAATTGCTCAGGTTCTAGACTATTTAACCTGATCAGCAAGTAAATAATTTATTGCTTTAGCAGCAATAAACAACTCTTTTGGAGGAATAAGTAAGTGTCAACAGAAAGACGTAAGACTGGGAATGTTCGCTATACAATCGGAGTTGATTTTGGTGGGACAAATGTAAAATTAGCATTAGTTAGTTTTAGCGGAGATAGTTTTAAGATCGTAGGCTTTTCATCTTTCCAAACTAAAGACTATAAAAAAGATGAATTAATTGAGCAGTTGGTTATTAGAATTATTAAGTTAAAAGCAGAAAGCACTTACAAAGGAAATCGCGTGCGGGGTGTTGGTATTGGCGTGCCCGGCAGAGTTGATTTTAATAAAGGGCTTGTTTTTGATCTGACCAATGTTCCTGGATGGAAAAATGTTAATTTGCGTGATGAGTTGATGGCTAAGGTTAAGATTCCGGTTTTGGTTGATAATGATGCTAATCTTATGGCCTTGGCGGAAAGTAAATTCGGAGCGGCTAAGGGACATAAAGATTGTCTTTGTGTGACAATGGGTACTGGAATTGGCGGTGGCATTGTTCTGGATGGGAAAATCTATCGGGGAATGAATTTTGCGGCCGGAGAAATCGGGCACATGACGATTAATGAAAATGGACCGCTTTGTGTATGTGGAGGTAAAGGTTGCGTGGAAAGATATGTGGGGAATCGATATATCTTAGAATCAGCGATCAAGCGGTTACGTAATGGTTCAAAAAGTTTGTTAAAAAATCAGCTGGCTGGTAAATATTCAAATCTTACTTTGGAGATGCTGAGCAAGGCTGCTAGAAAAAAAGATCCCTTTGCCATGATTATTTGGCAAGAAGTTGGTTTGCATATGGGAGCAATTTTAGCCAATGTTGTTAATCTGCTTAATCCAGAGATAATTGTTATTGGTGGGGGAGTGGCTAATGCGGGGAACTTAATTCTTGATCCGATAAGACGAATTGTCAAAGATAGAGCTTTTCAGGTATCATGTCGCAATTTAAAAATAGTCTCTTCTAAATTTAAGGAAAAAGCGGGAATTATTGGGGCTGCTTCATTAGTCCTGTCTAATAAGGAGAAATAATGAAAATTTTGCTTACAGGTGGAGCCGGGTTCGTGGGTTCTCACTTAGCTGAAAGTTTGCTTAATGATGGACATGAACTTACAGTAGTGGATAATCTTATAACTGGGAGCAAAGAGAATATTAAGCATTTAGAAGATAAAGCTGAATTTAGGTTTATTGAAGGCAGTATTTTAGATTATAAGTTGATGCTTAAACTTGTCACGGAATGCGAGTGTATTTACCACTTAGCGGCCGCGGTTGGAGTTAAATTTGTTATTGATAATCCGCTTGATTCTTTGATTACCAATGTGCGGGGAACTGAAATTATTTTCGAGCTTGCGCATATTTTTCATAAAAAAGTATTTTTTGCTTCTTCTTCTGAGGTCTATGGTAAAGATGCTGACGTTCCTTTTAGTGAAGATGATGATAGAATAATGGGTTCTGTATCAAAATCTCGCTGGGGATATGCTTTTTCTAAGGGGTTTGATGAGTTTTTAGCTATTGCTTATGCTCAAGAAAAAAAATTGCCTATTGTGATTGGTCGCTTATTTAATATCTGCGGGCCAAGACAAAGCCATAATTATGGGATGGTAATCCCGCGTTTTGTTGAGCAGGCGCTTAAAAATCAGCCGATTACTGTTTATGGAGACGGTCAACAAATCAGATCGTTTACCTATATTGACAATGTGGTTAAAGCGATTAAATCTTTGATGGATAATCCTCAGGCTTATGGTCAAATCTTCAATATTGGAAATAGTAATTTTATTTCTATTGGAGAAATCGCGCAAAAGATAAAACAACTTTGTCACAGTAATTCGGAAATAACTTATATCCCATATTCTCAGGTTTATGGTGAAAACTTTGAAGATATGTTTTATCGAGTCCCGGACACTTCTAAAATTGAAAAATTAACTGGGTTTAATCCTAGTATTGATCTTGATGAAATGCTTAAAATAATTATTAATTATCATCGAGGCAGTTAGTTGCGATTATTTCAGAGTAAACCCCTCAGTTTTTTTTTAAGACATTTTTTTGTCTACTGTTTTATCTGTTTATCCTCGATGTTTTTTTGTTTACCCCCTAGTTTTTCTCAAGACAAACCAAAAGATAATCTTAAATCAAAAACAGGCTCAGGGCGTCCTGTTACCGTTGATGCTGATGATGTTGAGTATTTGGATACAATGATTACCGGAAAAGGTAATGTTAAAATTGATTATGATGGGGTAGTTTTAACAGCCGATCAGGCTGATGTAGATATGAAATCAAAAGGAGTTGTTGCTTCGGGAAATGTTTGTATTGTGCAAAAGGAGATTTCTCTGTATGGGCAAAAATTGCAATATGATTTTAATACTAAGCAGGGTGTTGTGGAAGGCTTGGGAGAAAATAGCGAAAGGATTTATGCTCTTTATCAAGATGTGCGGATTGATGCATCACGACTGGAATTTGATTTAGAAAAGCAGATCGCGCAGGCTAAAGGTAATGTTTGTGTTGTCCGCCAAGGGATTTCCCTGTACGGAGATATCTTGGAATATGATTTCAGCACTAAACAGGGTTTTTTAGAAAGTTTTTCAGGAAATAAAGGGAATGTCTACGCGATTTATCAAGATGTGAGGATAGATTCCGAACGGCTTGAATTTGATTTAGAAAAGCAGATTGCCCAGGCACAGGGTGATGTGATTCTCAAACAGGGAAATGCGGTTTTAACCGGTAAGACTTTGGACTATAATTTTAAAACCCAAACAGGCGGATTTACAGATGTCAGAATTAATAATGATATTTGGTTTGGGGCAGCGGAAAGCGCGGAAAAAAAAGCGGAAAAAAACTTAATTGAACTAAAACATTCTTATATTACAACCTGCGATCTTGAGGGTAAACCGCATTATCGGATTCAGGCAAAAAAAATCGATTACTATATTGATGATCGGATTGTAGCTAAAAATGCTCTGATGTTTGTGGGGAATGTTCCGGTAGCATATTTCCCCTACTGGAGTCAATCACTTGAAGATGGCAGGACAAATCCAGCTGTAAGTGTCGGGCAGAAAAAAGAATGGGGCGGATTTATTTTAACTACCTGGCGATATGATTTAAATCAATATCTTCATTATAAAATTCATGCTGATCATCGGCAACTTAAAGGTTTTGCCAGCGGGATAGATGCTGAGTATAATACTAAGGATTTTGGCTTAGGAAGTATTAAAACATATTATATGAATGAGCGGGATAAATATGAGGATAATTCGCAGGAAACTGAACGCTACCGCGGACAGTTGAAACATCGTTGGCAGGCGGATAAGTCGACCTTAGGGCTATTAGAGTATAATAAATTAAGTGATATTGATTTTACCAAAGATTATTTATATCGGGAGTATTCCGAAGACATTCAGCCGGTATCTGAGGGATCGCTTACGCATTATGAGGATGATTATAGTGTCAGCTTATATGCGCGAAAAAGAACTAATCGTTTTTATTCGGAAGTAGAGCGCTTGCCTGAAATCGAGCTGAATACGGTAAGCAAAGAAATCGCTGATTCAAATCTTTATTTTCGTCAGGATTTTGCTATGGCTAATTTAAATAAAAAAACCGCTAATAGCGATTTGGATACAGATGCTAATAGAATCGATAGTTACAGTGAATTAAAATACCCGACACAACTTCCCGGAGATTTTGATTGGATTAATATTGCTCCATATATGGGAACGCGTCAGACATATTATTCTAAAGATAATATCGGACTACAAGAGGATTTTATTAGAGGTATTCATTATTATGGTCTGGATATGAATACAAAGTTTTTCCGAATATATGATTATAGTGGATCACCGCTGGGAATTGAAATAAACCGGTTGAGGCATATTATTACTCCTAGTGTAAAATATGCGTATATTCATAGCCCGACGGTTGAGGGCAGTAGACTGGGGCCATTTGACCAAATAGATTCTATCAGCGCTGTAAATGCTTTTACCTTTGGGATTGAAAACCATTTTCAGACTAAATGGAAAGTAAAAGAAACCGGGGAATTTGAAAATATTGATCTTGTATATTTTTATCCTAATGTTGATTATACGCAAAATGCCGCGCCGGGAGTTAAACATTTTGGCTATATAAATAGTGAATTTAATTTAAGGCCATATCGTTGGTTACATTTAGATTCAGATACAGTTTTTAATCAATATCAAAAACGAATTCAGACAGCAAATATAGATCTTTATGCAACGCATGATGATAAATGGAGTTTAGGTTTGGGTAAACGTTATGATCGCAATATAAGCGAACAGCTTACAACAGATGTGTATTATAAAATAAATGATAAATGGCAGGTAAGATCCTATACTCGTTATTTATCTTATACCGACAGCTTTCAGGAACAGCAATATACTGTTTACAGAGACTTGCATTGCTGGCAGTTGGAAACAACTTTTGATATTAAATTAAACGATGATGGGTCGGTTGAGGACAGAACTTTATGGTTTATTTTTCGCTTAAAAGCTTTTCCTGATGAAAACCCGATTAGATTTAATGTTGGTTATGAAACAACAAATAGGATCTAGGAAACAGAGAACAAATTATTAATTACTAATTTCTAATTTCTAAATTCTAAATAAACTCAAATGACTAAAACCGAAAACACAGAAAAATGAGTAGAAAGCTTGTAAAGTTCATAAAGTTATAAAGTTATAAAGTAAAAAGCAGGAAAAGCAATTTAATTCCCAAAAACTCTCCCAAAGTCAATTAATTCTATCCTTTAGCGATTTTCCCATAAACATTCTTTGTCGGGGGTTTATCTCTTTTGACCTGGGAAATCCTTAATTCCTTTAAATTAGGTTTGGTTATCCGAGCAAAAGAAATCAATAAATGAACTATTTGTTTGTTTAGCTTTTTTTGCGCCACATTTTCTAAGAGCAAGTCAAGAGCGGCTCTTAATGAAAAAGCGGTTTTACGATAAGGTCTGATGGCAATTAGGGCATCAAATACATCAACAACAGCAATTACTTGAGAGTATTTATTGATTTTCTTGGCATGGCGTGGATATCCGGAACCATCCAATCTTTCGTGATGTTCATAAGAGGCGCAATCATATAATACATGTTTTTTTCCGCAATAGTAGTGTAATAAAATATATCCAATAAGCGCGTGTGTTTTTAAAACTTCATGTTCGCTTTTAGTCAAAGGCGTTGGTTTTTGAAGAATTTCTGGAGGTATTCTGGATTTGCCGATATCGTGAACAAGTCCTAGCCGCGCAATTTTTATTGGATCATATTTGCCTTTAAGCTGTTTGTCTAAAGATATTTTAGTAGCCAGGATCGCGGTTACCAAAATATGTCGATAGGTATAAGGCATTGTTTTTTTTATTATTTTAAGCTCAGAAATTATTGGTTTGGGCATTATTAAATTTTTCATTATGAGACTAATTTTTCTATTTATACTCTCTGGAGAAAATATAATAGCATAGCTTGGATCTTTAAAAGCTTTTTTGATATCATTGGAAATGACAGTATCCGCGATCTTTAAGGAAGTGATTTTTTTGCTCGTTTGGGCAAGCTTATTAAGAACAGCTTTATTTATTTTCTGGTCGGATTCAATTAATAATGTTTTATCCAGAGCATGTAGATCATACATTAGGCGCATTGATGTTTCCTCCGTAGCGGTTAAATACATAAAATATTATAATAGAAATGGTAATCAATGACAATTTCTTTCTTAAAATTTAAACATTTCGGAAGTAGTAGGTTTATTTTACTTGCCAAAACAAAGCTGCTGAGTTTATAATAAAGAATATAATATATTTCAACTTAATTGATTATTTGTTTCTAATAGGAAAATCCTAAACAGCGATAAAGGCATAATTTATGATTATAAATCGGATTGGTGTGATTTTTGATTTTGATGAAACTCTTACTTCTGACAGTACTAGTTGTTTTTTAGAAAGCTTGGGGCTTGATGTTCAAAAATTTTGGAAAAATGAAGTTAACCCTCTGTATCAAAAGCAAGGCTGGGATCCTATCCCTGCTTATTTGTATAAAATGATTGAGTTCTCAAAATCGTCAGTAAAAAATAGGATTACTCAAAAAAAACTTTCAGAATTCGGTAAAAAGGTTAAGTTTTTTAATGGAGTGCAGAATATATTCCGTCAGTTAGAACAAAGTGCTAAAGAAGTTAATAATACCGTGGAAGTGGATTTTTTTCTGATCAGCAGCGGAATAAGAGAAATATTAATGAATACAAAGGTCACTAAGTATTTTAAAGATATTTGGGCTTGTGATTTTGAATATAATTCTAAAGGGGAGATTGTTTTTCCAAAAAACATCGTAAGTTTTACCGATAAAACAAGATATTTATTTCAAATATCGAAAGGTATTTTTGGTCCTGATTCTAGGTTAAATCCTTTTGAAGTAAATAAAAAAGTAAAAACAGAGGATTTGTACATACCGTTTAATCAGATGATCATTGTCGGAGATGGTTATACGGATATACCTTTGTTTTCATTAATTACTCGGACCGGAGGCAAAGCGATTGCGGTGTATAATCCTGAGGATAAGAGAAAATGGCCGAGAGCCTGGGGCTTTGTTGAAGAAAAAAGAGTGTCAAATCTGGTTCCAGCTGATTATGGTAAAAAACATGCATTGAACCATATATTGACAATGGCAGTGCAAAATTTGGCTTCTAAATTGCAGCTTGATGACACTATTTATCAACGATAACTTACTCTAAAAAGGGACATTATGTATATCAGAAAAATAAAAAGAAGACACTTGATCTATTATTTAAGAGTTTATGATGCTGCTAATGATCGGCTTATCGGACATATCGCAGATATATCTACTGATGGGATTATGATTATTAGTGAATCATCAATTGCGCCGGATAAGGAGTTTGTGCTTAAAATGATCATGCCGCAGCAACTCGAAGGAACAAAAGAGCTGATGTTTAAGGCTAGCAGTCTTTGGTCTAAAAAAGATGTTAACCCTGATTTTTATGCTAATGGATTTAAGATTCAGGATATTAATACTGCTGATCGAGAGCTTATTGAATATCTTATTGATGAATTCGGATTTAGGGATTAATATTTTTAAGGAAAAAATGAATATAACTTTAATCGGTATGCCGGGAGTAGGCAAAAGCAGTATTGGTAAGCATTTGGCAAAAATCTTAAATTTTACTTTTTTTGATTCTGATAGAATAATTGAAAAAAACTCTAAATCGTCTTTACAGCAAATCATTGATTCTTATGGGGCAGACGCTTTGCTGGACTTAGAAAAAGAAATAATTGTTAATCTGGGCAATTTTGATAAGCATGTGCTTTGTCCGGGAGGGAGTGTTGTTTACTCAGCAGAAGCAATGCTTTTTTTAAAAAGTAATTCGCGGGTAATATTTTTAGACGCAGGACTTGAAGATATCAAAGCCCGTATTCTAGATATGGCTGTCAGGGGAATTGTCGGTTTAAAGGGTGATAACTTTAGCGAGCTGTATACGCAGCGCCTGCCGTTGTATGAAAAATACGCGGATATTAGAATAAATCTTTCAGCTAATTCTAATGTTGAGCAAAACAGTCAAAAAATTATTAAAGTGATTTTTCCTCATTCGTAGGATATTAATGACTCACATTTTATTAAAATAATAAAATTAGGAAATAAGGTTTATGGATGGAATAAAATGTCCGCATTGTCAACAGACGATATATGACTCTGATGCATTGAGTTGTTTGTATTGCGGGGAAAGTTTAGACAGAGCCATTGGAGTAATGAGTTTTATGCAGTCAAAAAAAATTATTGTTTTTATTGGATTGCTTGTGTTGATAAGTTTTATTTTCCTGATTTTGTTTTGAAGCTTTTATCTAGCAGATTTGATTGTTTGAAGATGTGTGGTATAATTATAAAAATTTAATCAATAACAAAAAAAGTGATTTAAAATGAAGATTAATGAAATACTTAAACGACGAGAAAAAGGGGTTTCTTTTGAGTTTTACCCTCCTAAAACTCAAAAAGGCCGATTAGCTCTAAGTAATACTGTTGATTTACTCAATAAATATAACCCTTTATATGTTTCCATGACTTATGGTGCCGGCGGAGGTTCTCAGGAACAGACAAAAGATGCGGTTTCAATGTTACTTGATTACAAAGATCTGGAAGTTATGCCCCATTTAACTTGTATCGGATCTTGCGAAAAAGATATCAAGAAAATACTTGATGGTTATAAAGCTCAGGGGATTGAGAATATTATGGCATTGAGGGGGGATCCTCCTGCGGGGCAAAGCGATTTTAATTTTATCGCAAAAGATTATTCCTATGCCAGTGATCTGGTTAGAACTTTAAAACAATACAACCATTTTTCTGTGGGAGTCGCGGTTTATCCCGAAGGACATATTGAATCAAGTTCTTTGGAAAAAGATATGGAGTTTACCAAGAAAAAAGTAGATGCCGGAGCTGATTTTGCTGTGACGCAGATGTTTTTTGATAATAGTTATTATTTTTCTTTGCTTGAGCGAATGAAGAAAAATGCGATTTCGCTGCCTGTTTTACCAGGGATATTACCTTTGACTGATGTTGAAAAGGTTAAGCAATTTGCGGCAATATGCAGGACGACAATTCCCCTAGATATTACAATGAAAATGGAGGAATTCCGCCATAATCCAGCGGAAATGGAAAAAATCGGAATTGATTACACAATCAAGCAATGTTTGGATTTAATAAAAAATGGAGCAAAGCAGATACATTTTTTCACCTTAAACAAGCCGGATATAATTACTGCAATAATAGATGGTATCCAGTAAATAAGATTAAAACAGTGCGATAATAAATATATTTCTTGGCAAGAGCTTTAAAAAATGTTAAAATTTTATTCTAAAAGTAGTTTTGATTTAATTATTTACAAAACTATCTGAAAGGAGTTTTGAAATGATTTGTCCTGTTTGTAGTACTGATATGATTGAAGAGGATTTTGGCGGTTTGAGTGTTGATGTTTGTAAAAATGGGTGTAAAGGTTTATGGTTTGATTGGTTTGAACTTACTAAGCTTGATGAGCAGAATGAAGGTTTGGGAAATGCTTTGCAGCAGGCTTTGGCTTATGATCGGACAAATGACCAGGATAGAGGTCAGATCAATTGCCCAAAATGTAAACTTCCGATGCATGTTCATGCTTATGAATCAGCCAAAGCGATAAATGTTGATGAGTGTTACCAGTGTGGAGGATTTTTCCTTGACTCCGGTGAGTTGAAGGCGATTCGCGAATCTTTTATGTCTGAAGCGGAAAGAGAGGCATATGCGAATAGTTTATTGAAAAATATCCCTGGTCTGGCTGATGCGAAAGAAAATCTTGAAAAGGAAAAAGAGCGAACCGCGGCTATTCGTAATTTAACTAAATTTATTAGAGTAAGTTATTATACTACTGGAAAATAAATCAAATATTTAGTTTTAAGTCCCAATACTAATCAGGGTTTGATTTTGTATTGGGACTTTTTAAAAGTTTTATTCGTTAGAAAATGGCGTTGATAAAGCTTTTTCAGATCAATCTTTACTGTAAAGCTTTTAATTTCAAAGAGTTGTAAATATGAAATTGTTTTGTGCCTACCTTGACAGATGCCCCTTCATATGATATACTTTGATTAAGTTAAAATAATAATAATTGAGTAATAAATTCATATAATCATAATAGCTTTTTGTGTAAATACTTGATATTCAACCATTTATGTTTTTTGAGTAATACGCTGAAAGTTTATTTTTTATCCGGACAATAATAATTACTAAATTATAGCCTAAGAAAATTATATATCTTAATTAGTAAAATTATTTAAATACAGAGGGATTTAATCTCTCTTTTTTAATGTAAAAAATTTGGAAGATTTTTTAAAAGTAGTTATGTTTTTTAAGTGAGGAAAAATGAAACTAAAAAAGTTATATGAATTTGTTATTGAAAAGGGAATACAAGAAGATCCGCGGGGAAGTATTTTAGTTAATAAAGAGTTAAAAGAACTGAAAGCGAATTACGCGACTTTATCAGAAAAGCAAAAGCAAGGATTTGATCTGGAAAGACTGAAGAATCCTTTTAGCGATACTAGGATTCTCCACGGATCTGGAGATGAAAATATTAAAAGCATTCTTATGGGTATTGACATAGATGTTGGAGAAGTTTTGCTGTGCGAGAGATTAATTGAAAAAGGAAAAAAAATAGATTTAATTGTAGCGCATCACCCTGAGGGAAGGGCACTTGCCGCTTTACATCAAGTAATGTACATGCAGACTGATATTGTTCATTTACATGGCGTGCCAATAACGATTGCGGAGGATTTAATAAACAGCAGGATTTCAGAGGTTGAAAGGCGTTTATTGCCGGTAAATCACACAAAAACACAGGATGCAGCCCGATTATTAAATCTGCCTTTAATGTGTGTGCATACTCCGGCGGATAATCATGTGGTAACTTTTTTAGAAAAGTTGTTTAAAAAGAAAGACCCAAAAACCTTGGGAGAAATAATTGATATATTGCAAACTATTCCGGAATATCTGCATGCTCTAAGAAATAATTCTGGACCGAGAATAGTTAATGGATCTGAGGTGTCTCGGACAGGTAAAATCTTTGTTGATATGACCGGAGGTACGGAAGGATCAAAAGATATTTATAAGAACTTGGCGCAGGCTGGGGTTGGAACTATTGTCGGAATGCATTTAAGCGAGGACCATTTAAAAAAAGCCAAGCAGGAGCATATAAATGTTATTATTGCCGGACATATTTCTTCGGATAATTTAGGGTTAAATTTAATCTTGGACGCAATAGAGACAGTGCAGAAATTAGATGTTATCTGTTGTTCCGGATTTGTGAGAGTAAAAAGGAAATGAGTAAAATTTCCGATAGTATTCTAGAGGAAATCCAGAATCGTTGTGATATTACCGAAATAGTTTCTGGGTATATTCCGCTTAAAAAGGCAGGAAGGAATTTTAAAGCTAACTGTCCTTTTCATCATGAGAAGACTGCTTCTTTTGTGGTTAGTCCGGATAAGCAAATATTCCATTGCTTTGGATGTGGTGAGGGCGGAGATGTGTTTAGTTTTATTATGAAGCAGGAACGAATGGATTTTCCGGAAGCTGTTCGATTCTTGGGTGATAAGGTCGGGGTGGAAGTAAAAAATGAAGTAAATCCGAGTTATTCGCAAGCAGGATCTTTTACCAGTTCTTTGTATGTAGTTAATGAATTAGCGGAAAAGTATTTTAAGCAGAACCTTTTAAACCAAGACGACCGTCAAGCAGATTTAGCAATCAATTATCTGCAGAAACGGGGTTTGAATAAATCCGCTATTGAGAATTTTAATCTTGGTTTAGCTGTGGATAAATGGGATGGATTACTTAATTTTTTACGTAAGAATGCGATAAGCCAGGATCTGATATTAAAATCAGGGTTGGTTGTTAAAAACTCCAATGGTAAAGTATTTGATTGTTTTAGAAATAGAATAATGTTTCCGATTTGTAATAGTCAAGGGAAAAAAATTGGTTTTGGGGGTAGGATCTGGAGCGATGAATCAGGAGCAAATTCATCTAATCAGCCAAAATATATAAATTCACCAGAGACAGAAGTTTATAAAAAAAGTAAAAATCTTTATGGTTTTAATCAAAGCAAAAAATTTATTGTTGATAAAGATTATTGCATAGTTGTCGAAGGGTATTTGGATGTTATTATCCCGTTTGAAGCGGGTATAAAAAATATTGTAGCTTCTTGCGGGACAGCGTTTACTAGTGAGCATGCTCGTTTATTAAAGCGGTATACACATAATCTGGTGATAGTATTTGACTCTGACACTGCGGGGCAGGAAGCAACATTAAGAAGCCTTGATTTATTAATTGAAGAGGGTTTAAACGTTAAAATAGCTAGGCTTGAGGCAGGGTTTGATCCTGATTCTTATGTGCGTAAATATGGAGGTGTCGAATTTCAGAATTTAGTGGATAATGCGAACAGTTTATTTGACTATAAAATGAATTTGCTTTGCTTAAAGCTGAATAAATCTGTGCCTGAAGAAAAAGCGAAAATTGCCGCAAGTATGCTAGAGACAATAAATAAGATTAAAGATGCTATTTTGCGCAGTACTTATATAAAAAAATTGTCAGAGAGTTTAATGGTAAAAGAGGAATTATTATTTTCTGAACTTAAGAAAATAAAATCGTTTCCCACAGGAGGAAATGATATAAGCAAGGTTAATACTCAAAAAATTTACAAAATGAGTAAAATCGCAGAGAAAATGCTTATGTCATTAATGTTCGAAGACGGTGGGTTTATTAAGGATTTGAAACAAATTGTTGATTATGATGAATTCAGTGATCCGATAGCCAAGAAAATTGTTAAGCATCTTTATGAACAGGATTTAGCAGTATGTAATCCAATAGAATTATTTAAGCAGATCGGGGATAATCAAATAAATTCTTTTATCTGTAATCTGCTTGTTTCCGATATGGGTATAGATAATAAGAAAAAAAGCTTTGAAGATTGTGTGCGGAAAATAAAGAAAGATAAAATACAGTTGCAGCTCGATGCTTTACATCAACAGATTAATAAAATAAAGCAGTCTGAGTCACAAGAGCTGATGGGTTTATTGAAACAATATAATGAATTAAAAAAGGAGCAAAATGCATATGAAACAGTCTCTAAAAAAGAAAACTAAAAAAACTGTGAAAAAAAATGCTCCTCAGATAAATGTAGGAAATAAAACGATGAAAAATAAAGCAAGCCTTAAGAAAAATGTTAAAAAAGCCGTAAAACCGGATATTTTAAAATCTTTGGTAAAAGGAAAAAATAAAAAATTGACTAAGGGGAAAAGCGAAAAAAATATTGAAAAAACAATCAAGAAAGTATCTGGCAGAATTGGAAAAAATATGGAAGAGAAAGATAAGAATAAACCAGTGAAGAAAAAATCACTAAAGAAAATTGCTCAAGAAGACGCTCTGCAGCTTGCTGATGAAACAATGGCAAAGAAAAAAGCAGAGTCAGCTAAAACTCTTAAGCAGTTGGCAAAAAAGACAAAAACTTTGGGGAAATTAATCGCTCAGGGAAAGAAAAAAGGCTATTTGACTTTTGAAGAGTTAAATAATGCTTTACCCGATGATGTGGTTACTTCGGAAGAGATCGAAGAAATATTAATCGTTTTAGATAGTGAAAATATCGATGTTGTTGATTCTGAAGACGATGTAGTAAAAGATAAACAAGATGTTGAAGAAGAATCAGATGATCCCAAAGCAGCCGCGGCAAGTGAAAGTATGCCTACTTATATCGAAGACCCGGTGCGGATGTATTTGCGGCAAATGGGCCAGATATCATTACTTACGAGGGAAGAAGAACTGGCATTGGCCATAGAGATTGAGACTGCAGAGATGACTTTGCGAAAAGCTGTGCTAAATTGTCCGTCTTCGCGTTATTATGTGTTGAAAGTGGCAAATCAAATCATTAGCAAAGAAGTTAATATCGAAGATGTTATTCGTGATGAGTTTAAGTTAAGTCATGCTAAGCTGATGAAGCGAATTGAAAAACTTACAGCTAGTTTGCGTTCTGTGCGTAAGCCCGAGGCTACATTGGATCTTTTGCTAGAGTTTAATCTTACTACAGCAGTGGTTGAGGATATTGCCGAACAAGTAAAAACTAGCGCGGAAAGCATATCTGTGCTTGAAAGAGAAATTTCAAAACAAAGACAGAAAAAAGTTCGTGGGCAAATCCAAAAGCTGCAAGCTAAAAAAGCAAAATTATTCCGTGAGTTTGGTGGAAACATTGGAGATATTAGAAAAGCTTTACGTGATATAAAACGCTGCCAGTATGAATTTACCTGTTCGAAAAGGGCATTGGTTGAGGCTAATTTGCGGTTGGTTGTAAGCATTGCTAAAAAATATACTAACCGGGGATTATCTTTTCTTGATTTAATTCAGGAAGGCAATATCGGTTTAATGAAGGCAGTGGATAAATTTGAATATAAACGCGGTTATAAATTCAGTACTTACGCGACTTGGTGGATCAGACAGGCAATCACCCGATCTATTGCTGATCAGTCAAGAACAATCAGGATTCCGGTTCATATGACGGAAACAATTAATAAATTGATCAGAGCATCACGCTTTCTTGTTCAAGAAAACGGCAGAGAGCCTACTCCGGAAGAACTAAGCAAAATGATGCAGATTTCTGTGGACAAAATTAGAGGGATTATAAAAATCGCGCAGGAACCGATTTCTTTACAGACTCCTATCGGGGAAGAAGGCGATACTCATTTTGGTGATTTTATTGAAGATAAAAGAGTGGTTAGTCCGGCAACCGCAACAGCGCATTCTATGCTTAAGGAACAGATGGAACAGGTAATGGAAACACTTTCTGAGCGAGAAAAAAAAGTGCTGGTATTGCGGTTTGGGATTAAAGATGGTTATCCTCGGACATTAGAAGAAGTGGGAAAAATATTTAATGTTACTCGGGAAAGAGTGCGGCAGATTGAAGCTAAAGCTTTAAGGAAATTAAGGCATCCTACACGCAGTAAAAAACTAAGAGATTTTTTGGAAATAACGATGAGTGATCATATGGATTTCCTCTAAAAATCAGAATTTAACGATCGCAAAACAGCGGAGCTTAAAAAGCTCCGCTGTTTTTTTTTGCCAAGTAACGTGGAGAACGATGATAGGCAAATTTTACTCCAGTTACAGGATACAAGATTATAAGTTAGTAGTGATTAATGATGAGTTATTGGTAGCTTGACTTGGCAAAAACACATCTTTTCGCTAAGGCTGAGCCTGCATCGTGCAGGCTCAGCCGCGCGTTCTCACTATTTTGACATCCCTGTCAAAATTACGTTCGAAAGCGCCGCTCAAAGAGAATTTTTGCCAGACAATTGGTTATCGACTATTAGCCATTAGTTAAAAGACAAACATTGACTGCTTTTTCTAATCGCTATCCGCTAAACGCTATACGCTGTTTTTTTCAATTTCTTGACTTCCTCATTCAATTCTGCTATATTTTAAATTACTTTTCTTGGGCGATTAGCTCAGTTGGTTAGAGCGTTGCGTTCACATCGCAAAAGTCGGAGGTTCGAGTCCTCTATCGCCCACCAAATATAGTGATGTAGTAGAGTATTTAACGGGCGGACAGCCATCCGCCCCTACAAAAAAATGATTTTTGCCAAACCATTGGCTAGCGACTATTAGCCATTAGCTATAAGCCAAGCATTCCTGCTTTTCCTAATCGCTAATCGCTATACGCTGTTTTTTCACATTTCCTTGACTTCCTCGTCTAATTCTGCTATATTTTATATTACTGTTTTTTAGGGCCCATAGCTCAGTTGGTTAGAGCAGGAGACTCATAATCTCTTGGTCCGAGGTTCGAGTCCTCGTGGGCCCACCATTTAAAATCGGCAAAAGGTTTGGAATCAACACCATAGATCGAATTCAGGGTTTTCTTTTACTGGCTTAGCGTTCTCATCAATTAAAATGGAAAATGCCAGAATTTTTTGTTCAGCACTCGCCACATATAATAAAACAGAGGAAGTACTTTTTATTTTAATTCACTTTTTTGCTATTTTAACAAAGAAAGATTTTTATTATGAAAGAAATAGAAATACTTAAAGAACTGCAGAAAATTGATAGTCAGATTTTTCAAACCAAACTAGCGCTTGAGGAAAAACCAAAAAAAATTTCTTTTTTGGAAAAAGAATTTGAAAAACTTACTGTTTCTTTAAAGAATTTGGAAGCTGAATATAAAAAACTTCAGATCGAACATAAAGAAAAAGATCTTGAATTACAGGCAAAAGAAGCTTCAATAAATAAACACAAAGGTCAATTGCCTTTAATTAAAACAAATAAAGAATACAATGCTTTGCAGTTAGAGATTGAAAAGATGAAAGCCGATAATTCTCTGCTAGAAGAGAAAATAATTATGCTGCTTGAAAAGATAGACGTGATTAAGGTTTCGATCAGTAAGGAAAAAGAAGTCTTATCCTTAGAAGAAAAAAAAATAGACAGTGCGAAAGCCTTGGTTAAATTAGATATTAAAGCGTTAGAAGAATCCCTAAGTAGATTGCAGGTGCAAAGAAAAACGGTTATTCCCGCGGATTTAAAGCCAGAAGTTTTGGAATTATATGAACGGATCAGGGAAAATAGAGGGGAAATAGCAATTGTTCCGGTTAGGGATGGTTCTTGCTCAGGATGTTTTATGAATTTGAGAGCCCAAGTACTAAATGAGTTGAGCTTGGGAAAACTACTTACTTGTGATACTTGTTCGAGAATTTTATATGTCGAATCTGAAAATTAAAGATAGCATGTTTACAGTTAATGTTGACGGCGCCTGTTCGGGAAATCCGGGTGATACGGGATTGGGAATTGTTATTGAAAATAAAGTTACTGGATTTAAAGAAAATATTTCGCAGTATGCCGGGTTGGGAACAAATAATTATGCTGAATACAAAGCTTTGATTGTTGCCTTGGAACGAGTTATCGAGTTGGGGATTAGAAGCGTGGAAGTTAAGAGTGATAGCGAGCTTTTAGTTAAACAGCTCAAAGGAATATATAAAGTAAAAAAAGAGCATCTTAAAACTTTGCATGATCAGGTTATTACACTTTCTAGCAGACTTGCTGATTTTAAAATAGAACATGTGCGCCGAGAGTTTAATGCCCAAGCAGATTTATTGGCTAAAAATGCCATAATAGAATATCGGAGAACAAACCGGATGGTCGCTGCACAGCCAAAAGCTGTGTAGAGGAAAGTCCGAGCTCCATAGGACAGCGTAGTGGGTAATACCCACCCTTGCATACTTTGTATGTGGGCGGATTAGAGCAGCAGTGACGATATCTCGATAAGCCTGGGGTTTACCCCGAGCGAAGTCGAGGGGTGAAACGTGGCAATCTCTGCGCGGAGCAAGACCAAATAGGAGGAGGGCTGTCCGCCTGTTATTTCTCGGGTTAGGTCGCAAGGATCCTGTAGAGTAATTTACAGGACAAGATAAATGATCATCGTCCCGCTTTGCGGGATACAGAACTCGGCTTATAGGTTTGTTCTCCCTAATAAAGATATCTTAATATGAAAATTAATTTTCTAGCGAAAAAACTGGCCATATTTTTATTCTCCTTTTTGTTGATCTTTTTTTTAATCGAGAAAATCTTTTTAATCAATGAAAGTAAATTCATTTTTGATACCACTGTATATGTGCAGCATGCTAAACCGGCTTTACATAAAATTTCCAAACTTCCCGGTTTATCTTATGAATTGATTCCTGGCGCAAATACGGAAAACGGGTTTTTTAAAATAAATTCCCGTGGGATAAGGGACAGAGAATATATTATTCCCAAGCCGGAAAACGTTTATCGAATAATTGTTTTAGGTGATTCGGTTACTTTTGGAACAGAATATTTAATTGAGCAAACATATCCAAAATTGCTTGAAGAAAAACTCAATAGTAATCCAGTCTCAGGCATTAAATTTGAAGTGCTTAATGCGGGTGTTTGCGCGTACAATGCTGTTCAAAAATTCATTCTACTGAAAAATAGGCTGATTGATTACCAGCCTGATCTTGTGATTTTTCAATTTTTAAACGATGATTATTATCGCAATGCAGTTATTTTGCCAGGCGCTTATGGGTCTGAGAGACATAAGCACATAGATATGGGGCAATATTTTGTGGTAAACTTTCCAAAACTAATTCCGATTAATCCAAAAATCGATCGATTTTTTATAAAACATTCAGCGGTGTATCGATTTATTAATAAATCTGTTTATGATTTTATCAGTCTAAGGAATCCGGGTAAATATATACCGCAAGCGTATAAATATGCTGGTTGCAATAATTTAGCTGAGTCGATGCGAATAAATAAACAGATTTTTCAAGAGTTTAAAAGATTGTCTGAACAGGAAAATTTTGAATTTGGGCTTATGCTTGTGCCGGAATTAAAAAACAAAGATGATATGGACCTTTGGATAAAACAAGCCGGCGATAAAGAGTTTAATTTTAAAACACTTGATTTGTTTTATCAGTTTAAGCTTCGAGGGATTGATTTGACTGATCTGAAGATTATACCTCAAGGGGGATGCCACTTTAATTTGGTCGGACATAAACTGGTTGCGGACATTCTTTATTCCTGGCTAAGAGATGATCTGAGAATAATTCCGTGAGGTAGGGAATGAAAGTTTTTTTATTTTGAATATTTAAATTTAATTTTTTATTGACATAACCCACGTAAAAACAATATAATAAGACATATAAAATATTTTCATTAAGTATTATTATCTTAGCAAAAGGAATTGCGTAAGATGCCGCAAATAGAATTTAAAAAAATTACTGTTCTCTCGATGTTTATCGGATGTCTTGTCTTGTTTTTCTCCTCGTATTGTCTGGCTGATCAAGCTGCTTCATTAAAAAACTTTGATATTGTTAAAACAAATTATGGGATTGATCTTAATATAGAACATTCTCGGCCACCGGTTTTGTTTACTGTTGATCAAAGCGAACGTCCGTATCGTCTGACAATCAATATTCTTGGAGCAAAAGTAACTTTTAAACAATATGAAAATATTCCGATAGAAATCCCGGTTAACTATATGGGTATTAACAAGATTATTGTTGCGGAAAAAATAAACTATAATATGAGTCCTAGCGAATCTGTCAGCATTTTTATTGAATTAGACAGAGAATTTAAATACGATTTGGATGCTCAGTTTAATGGACAGTATATTAATCTGAAAGTGTTACCTGCTAGCGGACCTGCGCAAAAAGAGAGTTTGGCGACAAGAGATAATGACATGGCGCCTTCGGAACAAATAAAAATAGTAAAGGCTTCCAAGGATTTTGAAACAAAGAAAGCACGAGAAAAATTAGAAGAATTTACGCAGAAAAAAAGAATTGAGCTTATTCGGTCGGAAAGCAAGGAAAAGGTATCTTTAGTAAGAGATAAGGCGAAAGACCGGGTTGAATCTGGTACTGTTATGCAGGAGGTTAAGCAGAAACTTCAAGCTCAAACAGATTTAAGTACTTTGCCATCAGCTCGCAAACAGATGGTTGAAACAAGTCTTTATCAGGATATTAATATGCCTTCTGAAATAAAACCAATGCTCAAACGTGCCAGCAGCACTAATATTACCAGTTATCAGGATTGTATTAATGTTGCTTTGGCTGCTAATTTACCGGTGCAAATAGCTCAAGAGCAGGAAAAATTAGCCAAATTGCGTGTGCGTGAAGCAAGAAGGGCTTTTTATCCGGCATTTCTTGGGGAGTGGAATGAATCTGACGGCCATACCGTAACAGAGCCATATCGAGGCCGTTCTTATGCTTTGCAGGCTGAACAACAGCTATTTTCGGGTGGAAAATTAATGGCAACTTTAAGAAAAGAACAGCTGGGATTGACAATTTCCAAAGGGAATACTGATAGAATTAAACAGGATTTGATGTTTCAGGTAAGCAAAGCTTATTACGAGCTGGTTTTGGCAAAGATAACTTTTGATATGATGCTGCGCTTGAAAGAAGATACGGGGAAAATTTTGGAAAAAGTTGAAGCAGAATTTATTATCGAGTCAGCTACCCCAGCGGAATTATTAAGTGCTCAAGCTTCGTTTAACCGGGTTTGTTTTCAAGTAGCTAATGCCGAGCGGGGCGTGGCTATGGCAAGGCTGGCTTTAGAAAAAGAAATGTTTACCGCAGAGCTTAATGTGGATGAGCTGGATTATCATTTAGGCAGAAAGAAAATAAATGTTAAGTTAGACGAGTGTTTGGAATTAGCTTTTAGGCATAGAGCGGAAATTAAGGTCATGGAGCAAACCATGCAAGCTGCTAAATATACTCAGGATATAATCAAAAGTGAAGAACTGCCAAATATTTCTTTAGTAGGGTCTTATGGCCGAAGCGGTGAAGCTTTTAGTCAAAGAGATTTGAACCTTGCGACTGAGTGGTCGCTTATGGGTAAAGTTAAATGGTTTATCGGCGGTAATACCGTTGAAACTTTTTATAAAAAAGACAAAGTAAGTCCGTTTCAAGTCACCAAAACAGATACAAGTGTAGATTCGCAGGCCTTAAATGCTAAATTTTCTTTTTGGGATAATCTAGCCCATTTTTCTAAGGAAAAAGAAGCGCAAATTACGAGAAAACAAGCTTTAAAAGATTATGAAGAAATGAAAAATAAAATTCGCCAAGAGACTGAAGATTCATATTATTCATATCAGAAATATAGCGTGCAATTATCTTTAGCAATAAATGAGATCGGCTATCGTCGTAAGCAGTTGGAAATAGCCAGAACTAAAAAGGGGATGAATGAAGCAAGCGGAGCAGATGTTATTGATGCGGAAATTCAGCTTGTTGAAGCAAATTCAAATATGCAACAGGCACTAGCTGGGATTAATTTGTCCATAGGTAGTTTAAATCGGGCAATAGGAGTTATAAATTATTTCCACTAATATTTAGTCGGAATGGCTTAATTCGGGTTTATCGTAAGTTTTTGAGGAGGTCGTAAATGAGAAAATCTACATTCATTTTTATTGCTGTACTGATAATCATAATTGGAATTGTTTGGTGGGGGATTGAAAAAGGTGATTGGCTTAATAAAGATAAACAGCAGGAAGATGAAATTAGAAGAGAAATGTCTTTTGATAAAGAACCCGAAGCAAAAAGGACTCTGATTAAGCGAGGCTTATCGATAAAAGTTTATAAAATTTCTCGTGCTACGTTTGAAGATGTTTTGCCGACAATGGGATCAATAAAAGCGCTGATAACGACTAAGCTGAATTTTGAAGCTCCTGGGCTTGTGGAATTAATCAATTATCGCGAGGGGGATGTGGTTAAAGAGGGGCAATTGATTTCAAGATTGAAACAACAAGAAGCATTGCTGAAAATTGATTATAACCGAGCAAAATTAAAATCAGCTATGGTTAGTTTAGCGCAATCAGAAAAGAAGGTTAAATTGCATCAGCAGTTGTTTGATATCGGAGCGATAAATAGACTTAAACTTTCTGAAGTTGAATCAGAAGCGGGAACTGCCAAACACCAAGTAGAAGCAGCTCAGGTTGAGATTGAATCAGCCAAAGAGGAATTAAAGAAAACGGAGATGTATGCTCCGACTGACTGTATAATTGGTGAACGCAATATAGAAGTGGGGGAATTGGTATCGCCGTATACTCCGAAAGCAATCCAAATTATTGATGTAAACACGGTTTATGCTGAGATAGGTGTTGTTGAAAGAGATGTTACCAAATTAAAAATTGGTCAATTAGCTAGAGTATATGTTGATGCTTATCCTGAGCTTCCTTTTGACGGAATTATTGATAATATTTATCCTGCTTTATCTGATAAAACCCGAACATTGCCAGTTGAAATAAAAATTGATAACTCGCGCCGGATATTAATGCCAGGGATGTTTACGCGCGCGGATATAATTCTTTTTGAAAAACCCGGGGTGATCAGTATCCCCCGGATTGCTTTAAAAAAGATGCAGGATGCTTATATGGTATATGTTGTTGACGAAGCAACCAATTCAGCTCAGGAACGTTTAGTTGAAACCGGATATGAATCAACTGATTATATTGAAATAGTCAGAGGATTAAAAGAGGGAGATTTGGTGTCGATTTCTAATGTGGAACAATTAACTTCCGGAACTCCGGTTCAAATAACCGAAATACAGGTTCGTGAAATGTAATAATTTACCATGACTTAAAATTTAAAGTTTAAATTTTTTGAATTTTCTGTCCTAACAATAAAGAATAAATTATGAGTCTTCCAGAATTTTCAGTTAAAAAGCCAGTTACAATCTTAATGTTTACTGCTGGAGTTATTCTCCTAGGAGTAATCTCCTGGAGCCGTCTTTCTCAGGAACTTTTTCCACCGATTAATTATCCGCAGATAACTGTAGTTACTTCTTATGAAAATGCGGCTCCGGAAGAAATAGAGGCATTAATTACCCGTCCAATTGAAGAATCAGTAAGTGCCGCGGCTAATATTCGAAAGGTTAGTTCTACTTCCCGGGAAGGCAGCAGTATTGTTATTTGCGAATTTAATTGGAATACTAATATGGATTTCGCCGGCTTGAATGTACGCGAGAAAGTTGATTTGATCAAAGAAAAACTTCCGCGTGATGCTGATGAGCCGATTGTTATGAAGTTTAATCCTTTTGATACTCCGATTATGATTCTAAGTGTTACGAGTAAGGGAGAAGCATTGTCGCCTTATGAATTAAGGGAAATTTCTCGACGGGTTATTAAAGACGAACTTGAAAAAATAGATGGGGTTGCTCAGGTTGTCATGACTGGAGGCAGAGAAAGAGAAATTGTTGTTGAACTTAATCAGCAGCGTTTGCGGGCGTTTAATGTTTCGATAATGGATGTTATTGAATTAATAAAACAGGCTAATCTAAATTACCCTGCCGGAACGATTGAAACAAGCTTTTATGAATATCTGATACGGACAATTGGTGAATTTACAAAAGTTAGCGAAATGTATGAAGTGCCTTTGCTGATTGAAGATAAAACTGATGAGGAAGAGCGGCGTAATCCTGAGCAAATTAGTGCGGAAGAAAAAGAAAGAAGCAAAAGAGTATTATATCTGCGTCAATTAGGGGAAGTTAAAGATACTCTAAAAGAGCAAGATAGTGTTTCTCGATATAATGGTTTGGATAATATTTCAATGAGTGTCCAAAAGCAGGCTGATGCTAATACTATGGCAGTGAATAAGTATATTTATGAAAAGTTGACATTATTGAAACAAACTTTACCGGAAGAAGTTAATATAAAGGTTGTTTATGATCAGTCTATATTTATAACTCAATCAATTAATGAATTACGTGATAATGCTCTGCAGGGAGGTTTTCTAGCTTTTTTTATCTTATTGATTTTTCTAAAGAATATGCGCAGCGCGATTGTTGTTACTTTGGGTATTCCAATCGCGATTCTATTTACTTTTATTCTGATGTTTTTCAATAAACTGTCTTTGAATATGATGTCATTGGGAGGGCTGGCTCTGGGAGTCGGTATGCTTGTTGATAACGGTATTGTTGTTATTGAAAACATTTATCGTCATCATCAGATGGAAAAAGACGCAAAAACCGCTTCGATGGAAGCAACTAATGAAGTTTTTAGCGCGATTATCGGATCTACATTGACTACGGTTGCGGTATTTTTACCTTTAGTATTTGTGGTTGGTATTGCGGGTCAGTTATTTAAAGAACTGGCATTAACAGTTACTTTTTCTTTGGTAGCCTCGGTTATAACCGCGATGAGTTTGACTCCCATGTTTATGTCGATGGGGAAAATCGGCAAAATATCATTAGGCGCTGATGAAAATAAAATCATTGAAATGCAAAAGCTTAAAGGCGGCAAACAGTATAAAGGAATAGTTCCTTATATTATTGTTATAAGTATAATTGTCGGGACACTTTTAGTTGCTTTTCTTAGTTTAAAGCTGCTTTTAACCTTGGATCGAGAATTTATGCCAAAATTGGATCAAAGACAATTTGTTATAAAATTGACTA
Organism: Candidatus Omnitrophota bacterium; assembly: GCA_018817165.1. Classification (GTDB taxonomy): domain Bacteria; phylum Omnitrophota; class Gorgyraeia; order B26-G9; family B26-G9; genus JAHITE01. The sequence continues at coordinate 37,565 of JAHITY010000015.1, read as the reverse complement.
TGCCGGCAGGAACTAATCTCAGAGCAACTGATGCGGTGGTGCGTAGAGTCGAGGATTCGGTACTTAGCTTTGATGCGATAAAAGATGTTACTGTAAATATTGGATCAAGTAAAGAGGCTAAAAAAACCGGGGCGGTTGAAGTGCTGGGCGCTAATCAGGCGAATATTATTGCTAATCTTCATTCGCGGCCTGATCGGGGCATAATGAGTTTGTTTAAAAAGGAAGAAGCTACTGATGAGGCTTATAATATAGGAACTTCGGACTTGATTCAGCAAATAAAAAATCATCTGGAAACAGTAGATTTGCAGGATGCGCATATCGAGTATATATTACAGGAAAGTGTGTTTAAATCAGCTTTTGCTGGGAGTGCTCCTCTGGTAATTATTCTCCGCGGTTTTGATATGGAAGGAATACTTATTCCTACTGCTAAAGAAATTGAAAAACAACTGGAAAAAGTTGAAGGGGTTTATGGAATAAAAGACAGCTTGAGTCCTCCTAGCCCAGAAATAAAAATAGTTGTTAGAAAAGATCGAGCGGCATTATATCAGTTGAGTGTAAATCAGATATCTTCGATTGCTCAGGCAGCAATCAGGGGGTATGTTGCATCTAAGTTTAAAGAAGAAGGCCGTGAAATAGATATTCGTGTTCGTTTAAGAAAAGAAGATAGTAAGGATTATGGTAAAATCAGCAAGTTATTTATTTATTCTCCGCTGGGGATTAATATATTCTTGGAACAAGTAGCCTATTTAACGCGAGGCCTTGGACCTACGGAAATTAAACGGGAAAGTAAACAAAGAGTGGTTTTTGTTAGTGCGAATATTTATAAGCGTGGTTTAAACGAAATTGTTCCAGACGTGGAAAAGATCATTGAAAATATAAAAATGGAATTGCCGACTAATTATGCTATTGAGCTGGGTGGAGAAAATAAGGAAATGGAAGAGTCTTTTAAGAGCATGAAGTTTGCGCTTATTCTTGCATTGTTGCTGGTTTATATGATTATGGCATCGGAATTTGAATCTTTAATTCAGCCGTTTATTATTATGTTTACTGTTCCTTTATCATTGATTGGAGTAAGCTGGGTACTTTACTTTACCCATACACCGCTTAGTGTTGTGGTTGTTTTAGGGTTCATAATGCTTGGAGGAATTGTTGTTAATAATGGCATACTATTGATTGACTTTATAAATATTGCTAGGAAACAAGGGTTAGGAATATTTGAAGCCGCGATTCAGTCCAGTAAAGTCAGAGCTCGTCCGATATTAATGACTTCACTTACTACAATTTTTGGTTTAATGCCTTTGGCTTTTGCGCTGGGCGAGGGATCTGAATTAAGAGCGCCTATGGCAAGGACTGTAATGGGGGGGTTAACCACAGCGGCTTTTTTGACATTGTTTATTGTCCCGAGTATTTATATCTTATTGGAAACTATAAAAGAATGGTTTAATTTAAGCTTTAAGTTTGGCAAGGAAGATGATGAAGAACAGCTGATTGTTAAACCTACAAAAATAAAGATTGAAGAAATTGACCTGAGTCATTTGGCAGGATCTAAAAATAATTTTGCGGATGATCACCTGGTAACAACTGATAATTATCCTGGGGATCCTAAATATTCAGAGGGCATAGATTTTTCTGATAATAAATTAAATGATGCATCGCAAGATCCTGAATCGCCAGATCTTGAATCCTTAGATCAGGCATCGCCAGATCTGGAACCTATTTCAGAACCGAACAAGCTCACTATTCGCCAGCAGCAATTAGTTGATTTTATTTTATCTGCGGGAAAAATTACTCGATTAGAATATGTTGTTAAGTTTAGAGTTACTTTACCTGTTGCGGATAAAGAATTAGCTGAATTAGTTGACATGCATATATTAATTTCTTCCGGTGAAGGTCCGCATAAGGTATATAGATTGAAAGAGGAGAATTAGCCGAGAATGAGTCTTCCCCGCTACTCTGTAAATCGACCGGTAACAATATCCATGATTTTCGTAGCTGCTTTAATCTTGGGTTGGGTATCTCTGACCAAGCTTCCGATTGAACTAATGCCTAATACTAGTTTTGGTAATGTTACTATATTTATTAATGTTCGGGGGGGGATTCCTCCTGTAGAAATTGAAGAAAGAATTACTCGGATAGTTGAAGAAGCAGTTTCTACTGTTAGCCATATTCGGAGTGTTGAATCCACTTCAGAAGAAGCTAGTGCGACTATTGTTATTAAGTTTGAGCCAGGTACGAATATGGATTTTGCTGCCTTGGAAGTCAGAGAGAAATTTGCCCGGGTTAAAAATGACCTTCCTGAGGAAATCGAAAAACCAGTTATTGCTAAATATGAATATTCTGATGTGCCGGTTATGATTTTGGCCATGACTGGAGGCAAACGCTATACTCCGGAGATGTTGGGAAAGATTGTTGATGAAAGTTTAAAAACAAGACTTGAACGGATAAACGGGGTCGCGGATGTTGAAGTCGGGGGGCGAAGAGAAAGAAAAATCCTTGTAGAAATTGATCAAGCAAAATTAGACGCATATAATATGCCGATTAATAAAGTTATCAATGTTCTTGGCTCGAACAATCTAAACTTATTAGCCGGTGATATAGAGCAGGCATCGGATAAATTTTTAATCAGAATAATCGGTGAATTTACTGACGTTAAGACGATTGAAAATATTGGTATTGCCGCTTCCCAAACAGGAGTAATAATTCGCTTGAAGGAGCTGGCTAATGTTAAGGACTCTTTCATGGAGGCTACAAGTTATGCTCGGACAAATTTAGCCCCGACTGTTTCTATTTATGTGCAAAAAGAAAGCATGGCTAATACTTTAAAGATGACTGCTTCAATTATAAAAGAGCTGGAATCATTTAAAAAAGATGAAAACCTGGGAGAACGCGGGATTAGATTAATCCCAGTTTATAATCAGGGAGATTTTATCAGTAAAGCAATAAAAGATGTGCAAAGTTCTTTGGTCTTTGGTGGATTTTTGGCAATTTGTGTATTATGGATATTCCTGCGCGATATTGGTTCTACATTTACAGTGGGGATTGCTATTCCTACCGCAATTATCTGCACTTTTATTATGATGTTCTTTCAGAATTTAACGCTTAATATTATGACTTTAAGCGGTTTGGCTCTGGGCAGTGGAATGCTTGTGGATAATGCTATTGTTGTTTTGGATAATATTTCCAAAAAAAGAGCTATGGGCTTGGATCGCAAAGAGTCATCGATCGTTGGTGCTGAAGAAATGTGGCTGGCTATTTTTGCTTCTACTTTAACCACAATCATTGTTTTTCTCCCGTTTATTTTTGTAAACAAAGAAATTAGACTTATGTATGAAGGCCTGGCGATGACAATTGTTTATGCTTTGTTAGCCAGTCTTTTTGTATCGGTAACTTTAGTCCCTGTTTTAGCCACAGCTATGGGGCAACGCAAAACACAAAGAGAAAAAGAAATAGAAGAAAAACAAAAACAGTGGCTTTCTGAGGTTTCCAAAAAAGAGAAGAAAGAAAAATTAAAAATCAATAAATTTCTTCAAGTATTGCAAACGGCTTATCGTAAAGGACTTGGGCGAGCTCTAAGATTTAGATTATATCTGGTTGTCGCTGTGTTTTGTTTGTTTGGAATAGCATTTTTTGTGTTTTCCGAAAAAATAGGCATGGAATTTCTCGGAAAAACTGAAGAAAATGAATTTACAATTTTTATTGAGCTGCCAACTGGAGCTAAGCTTGAAATTTCCGATCAGGTTGTTGCTGAGGTGGAGAAGATTCTTGCTAGCGTGTCGGAGGTTAAAACAGTTTCCAGCCGGATTAAACCATGGTCCAATCGGATTTTTGTAAAGCTTGTTGCTCTGTCTCAAAGAGAAAGATCAAATAAAGAAGTAATTGATGATCTTCGGGAGAAAGTAAAGGAAATCCCTAATGCGTTTATTTATTTTGAAGAACCGCAAAGCATGGCTGCTAAAGAGCTGCATATTGAAATTTATGGATATGATTATAACACTTTAAGGGAAATTGCTGTAAACATCTCAAAAAGGATCGGTCAGATTCCTGGTTTTGTTGATGTAAAAATTAGAATGAGGGAAAAACGTCCGGAACTTCTAGCTGTTGTTGATAAAGCAAAAGCAGCAAAATGGGGACTTACTGTGTCTAAAATATCTGATACTGTCCACGCTAAAATGCGTGGTTTGGTGGCCACCCGTTTCCATTCTGAGTCAAAACAAGTTGAAACTATTGCCAGATTAAGAAAAGAAGATAGGCAAACATTTGATGATGTTCACAAACTTAGCATTGTTGGTGATGATGGGAATATAGTTTTTTTCGAGCAGGTAGCTAATTTTAAACCCGGAGAGGGACCGACTGAAATTTGGCGTAAAAATAAGCAAAGAATGATTGAAGTAAGCGCGACAATGAGTAAGTATGATCTTGCTAAATCTGTAGAGATAATCAAAGAAGATTTTAAAGAAATGAAATTGCCTAAGAACTATTATTACCGCTTCGGAGGCGATTATGAAAAAATGATTAAAGGGAAAAGTGAGCTTGTTTTTGTTCTTTGGGTTACGCTTGCTTTAATATACATGGTTTTAGCGGCTTTGTTTGCTTCGTATGTGCAGCCTTTAGTTATTTTATCGAGTGTGCCATTATCTTTAATTGGTGTAACATTAGCGCTTTTAATTTTTAAAAAACCGAAAAGCGTCTCTGTTTTTATCGGGGTTATAATGCTGGCAGGGATTGTGGTGAATAATGCGATTATTCTGATAGACAGGATTAATTATTTTACCCGCAATCGGAAGGTAAACCGCTTTAGAGCTGCTATGATGGCGGGCATGGATCGTTTAAGACCGATTATGATGACTTCTTTTACGACTTTGTTTGGATTGCTGCCGATGGCTTTGGATCGAACCGAAGGTGCGGGATTATGGGCGCCATTGGCTATTACGGTTTTAGGCGGTTTGTCAGTTTCTACGATCTTGACGCTTTTTATTGTACCGAGTATATACTTATTATTTACTGATATTCCTCTATTATTTAAACCAAAGAAAAAGAAGACCTATGATTATGATTGGAAGGGCTTTGAACAAGTCCCTAATTTGCCTAAGTAATTAATCCAGAATTTGCATTAGAACGTGGCGAATAGCACTAATCTTTTGGGCTCAAAGACTTCCCAAAAGCCTCGGCAAACAATAAAGTTTGCCTGTGTTTTTTGTAAATTTTTGATTCCCAAAATCTTAGCACTCTTCATTCACGACTAATGCAAAATCTGGATTATACCGGGAAATTGGTTTTTGCCTTTTTTCGTCTGAAAGTGTATAATACTTCACATGAGTCCAGGACAGAATACAAATCCAAATTTAAATTTTCATGAGGTGAAAATTGTTGAAGCCTCCGCTGGTTCAGGGAAAACCTATGAGCTGTCAAAGCGTTATATTCAGCTGCTAATCAATCATAATTTTGATCAGGGGCAAATACCTCTGCGCAATATCCTGGCAATTACTTTTACGCTAAAGGCTACAAGAGAAATGCGGGAACGAATTTTAGAACAGCTAAAAAAAATTGCTTTAGATGCTTTTATTAATCCGGTGGAGAAAAATAATTTAATTAACTCTTTGGGGCTTTCGCCAGAAAAAGCAAGTCAGCAGGCGTTTAAAGTACTTGATTGTATTATTTTAAATTATAATTACTTCCAAGTAAAAAACGTGGATAAGTTTATCAATCTTATATTATCCGGTTGCGCTTCCGAATTGAATCTATCCGCTAACTTTCAGATAAAAGAAAATTATTCAGCCTATGTAGCTTATGCGCTTGATGAATGCATAGATCATGTTTGTGAAGATGAAAAGGCGGCAAAAGTTTTTCAGGATTTTATTCGTCAGTATATTTTTCTGGAAAATCGCACAAGTTGGCTGCCGAAAAAAGACATATTAAATATTATTAGCGGTATGTTCAGACAAAGTAATATTTATGGAGGAAAGTTTAAAAAATTTCAAATGGCTGATAATGATTTAATTGGTTTAAAGCAAAGGATTCTCGCGATACTTAATCAAATATATGACAAGAAGCCTGAGGGAATTAATAAGCGTTTTGCCGATACAACTTTAGCTAATTTTATCAAGAAGAACAAATACGGTTTTAATATTGCCGATCTGGATAAGAAATCATTTATGTCTGATACTTTGCCAATGAACAAAGGTTTTTTTGCTCCTGAGGAATTGGAGTTGATTTGGCAAGAGTTCAGGCAAAGTATTGTTGAGTTAAGTGAAAAAGAGGCACTATCTTTATTTAATTGCTATATTGATATATTTGATGATGTTTATAAGCATTTTCGTAACTATGCGATGCGTGACGATCTGGTGTTTATGGAAGAGTTAAACAAACAAGCTTATTTTCTGTTTAAAGAGGCTCATATGAGTGTCCCTGAGCTTTATTATCGATTAGCCAGCAGGTTTAAGCATTTTTTAATTGATGAATTTCAAGATACCAGTAAATTGCAGTGGAAAAATTTATTTGTGATGGTTGAGGATGCTTTATCTAGTGGCGGATCGCTTTTTTATGTGGGAGATCGGAAACAGGCAATTTATCGATTTAGAGGAGGTAATGTTGATCTATTTGATAGCATAAAAAAAGAGTTTGAACATTTTAATGTTAATGATAAGCTTGTTTTAAAAACAAACTATAGATCGCAAAAACAGATTATCCTGTTTAATAATCGAGTATTTTCATTTGATAATTTAAGACGTTTTTTAGAAGATCAGCAGGATAGTGAAAAAGAGCCGCTCCGACAGTTATTAACTGAAGAAGTTGATCAAATCTTAAGCGTATTTAGGGATTCCGAACAATTCGATGTTCCGCATAAGCCTGATGGCTATGTGAAAGTTGATTATATTGAATATCAAAATAGCGACGAGCGGGATGAGTTAATCAAACAGCGTTTAATTGAAACAATGGACACTATCCAAAAACGTTTTGACTTAAAATCAATTGCTGTTTTATGTCGAAGCAATCGAGAAATAGAGTTAGTTACTGGATGGCTGTCTGAAAAAAAAATAAATGTTGAATCAGAACGCACGTTGAATATATTGAATAATTCGCTTATTTCGGAGCTGATCGCTTTTTTGCGGTTTTTAAATTCGCCGATTGATACAATTGAATTTTCCGCGTTTATCCTGGGAGACATTTTTTTAAAAGCCACTAGTCTAACTCAAGCAGAGATAGCTGATTTTATCTTTCAATATAACCGCAAAGCTAAACAACAGGGAATTAATTGCGGATATATGTATAGAATGTTTAGAAAAAAATATTCTTTGATATGGCAAGAAAATATTGCGGAATTTTTTAAAAGTGTTGGTTTTGTTTCTTTATATGAATTGCTTATCAGTATTATTGATAAATTTAAAATTTTTGAAAACTTTCCTCAATATCAGGGGTTTTTCATGCGTTTTCTTGAATTAATTAAAGAACAGGAAGAGGATAATCTTGATATAGGTTTATTTCTTAGCTATCTAGAAACGGCTCCGGATTCGCATTTGTATGTTAATTTTTCTGATGATAATGCTGTAAAAGTGATGACTATTCATAAAGCAAAAGGGCTGGGGTTTCCGGTTGTTATTGTGCCTTTTCTGGAAATGAATGTAAAGATAAAAGGAGCAAACTCTCCATATGTTGTTTATGAGAATGAACTTGATCTTGAGGAATCTTTTGGTCTTTTAAGACTGGATACGAAATATGCGAGATTCTCTAAAAAGATTGGAGAAATTTACAGGCAGGAGTATGTTAAAGCTTTTATTGATGAGTTGAATGTTATTTATGTGACATTTACCCGCGCGCAAAATGAACTGTATATCTTTATTCCTTATAGTAGTTCCAAAACAGCAAAATCAAATAATACAGCGTTTTTTCTTATTCCCGAGGGATTAATCTGTCAAGGTTCACAGCTAAATATGAAAGCAGTAGCGCCTCAATCTGATCATAGCAATATGCCGATATCTTTGCCTGTATATCAGAATTGGATATCTTTATTGAAAGAGGAATTCACGGAAATAGCTCCGCTTAATAACCGAGAAAATATTAAACAGGGCAAAGTTTTACATTCACTGCTTAGTAAAATAGGGAATCTAAGCGGGAAAAATCTAAAAGAAGTTATTGCTAAAATTAAAAATGAATTCGAACAGGAAAATCCCGATATCGAGAATAAGGCTAGATATATAAAAAAAATCAACCAGATGATTAGTTCTGAAGAATTGAAGCCGTTTTTTTATCTGTGCAGGGATGATCAGGTCTATCAGGAAAAAGAGTTTGTCGATAAATTTGGCTTAACTAAACGTATTGACCGACTGATCATCAGTAAAGACGAAGTAATGATAATTGACTATAAGAGTTCGGCGGATAATAAAGAGGAGTATATTGCCCAAATTTCTGTCTATAAAAATATTTTGAACTCAATTTATCACGATAAAAAAATCAGGGCGTATTTGATCTATTTTGATCAAGCTAAAGCAGAAATGGTTTAATAAAATTAATTTGGAATAATAGTTTTTTTAAGGAGGATTTAATGCAGAAGCGATTAATAATACTTGGATTAATTCTGTCAATTGCTGCTTTGTTCGGATGCGCTAAAGCAGAACCAGGGGCTATAAAATTAGGTAATGATGTGTTTCTGGCGTTGAAAGATAAAAATCTTGAGGCCTATCTTGACCTTGGATTAACGCATGATGATAAAAAAAAATTAATTTTCTTTGCGAAATTAACCAAGGCGGAAAAAAAAGCGCAAAGGGATTTACTTCTAACAGCCAGCCGCGATATTTTAAAAATAAAAAATACTCGAACAATGAATTTTAATTATATTGCATCTCTGTCAGGCTGGGACAAAGCGAGTGTTCAGAAAATTATTTTGAAAGGAAGGCGGGAAGTCCAAGGTATCCTTTCCTATGATGAGGTTATTTTAAAGTTTAAGCAAACGGTATTGCCTGATTTAAAAATCGGTAAGGTCGTTAAAGTAAGGGATGTTTGGAAGATAATGGATGATGAGGCGCTTGCTTTTAAATCAATGATCTGAATCTAACGGGAATATGGATAAATGCAGAAAATAAAAACATTTCATTTTAAGGAAAATTTCATTAAAGAATTGGCAATTTATTTAAAAGCTGATTTTAATCTCGCTAATGATTTGAGTCGGACAGCGATAGTTTTTGGCGGTAAAAGACCGGCATTATTTTTAAAAAAAGAATTAGCGGAAATTTATAAAAATAGTTTTATCCCTCCCAGTTTTTTTTCAATTAATGAATTTATGAAGTATATTGTTTCTAAAAATAATAAATTCAGCACTATTTCAGAAATTGAAGCATGTTTTACGATTTATTCTCTGGCAAAAACAAAAGTTCCTGAGGTCCTAAAAACTTATCAAAGTTTTTCTCAGTTTATGCCCTGGGCAAGAGAAATCGTTTTATTTATCGATCAACTAGATTTAGAGGATATCTCAATGCAGCGCTTGCTTAATATTGAGGAGAACGCAGAAATCGGATATGAAGTTCCTCCGGTTTTTAATAAATTATTGGAAAATATTGTTACTCTGCGGGAGCTTTATCATTTAAAAATGAAAAAAGATAATAAATACTCGCGCGGACTTGTTTATCTGAGTGCGGCTGAGAATTGTCGAAAAACGGGGCTGGACGAATTTGATAAGATCTTATTTTGCAATTTTTTCGAGCTGCACAATACGGAAAAACTGGTTATTAAGGAATATTATGACAAAGATAAAGCCGCGATATTTTTTCAGAAAGATAATAAGCCGTGGGCGCAGTTTGAAGAATTAGCGGCTTTTTTTAAAGCTGAAATAAAGCCAAAAGTTAAACTTGATGATCAGCCTGATAATCTGAGGTTATACGCTGGTTTTGACGCGCACTCTCAGGTGGGAATTATCAGGGAAATATTAAAGAAAATAGCTAATCCGGAAAATACCGTGATTGTTCTGCCGCAAGAAGATAGCCTTATTCCGCTATTATCGGAAATATCTTCTGTCAGTAATCAATTTAATGTCTCAATGGGATACCCTTTAAGACGCAGCACGCTTTATAATTTATTTGACAGAATCAATCGAGCACAAAAAACTAGAAAAAGAGATCAATATTATGCCAAGGATTATCTTGCCTTGATCATGCATCCTTTAATCAAGAATATGCTAATTGATACGGATTCTGCTATTACCCGGGTCCTAGTGCATAAGATTGAAGAAGTTCTCTCCGGCGGATATGAGTCTGAGCTAGGAGGCAGTTTGTTTATCGGTTTGTCGGATTTGGTTGAGATGATTGAATTGCATGTGAATGTAAGCGAACAGCTTAAAAGTATGTCGATTATTGTGAGTAATGAACAGGTGAAATGTGTATTAAATTATTTACATAAACAGGTTTTTTTGCTATGGGAAAAAATTAATACTTTAGGTGATTTTGCGCGTGTTTTAGAGGGGTTTATTGATTTACTAGTTTCAAAAAGCGCAATAGCGATGTATCCGCTGAACTTAAAAATGATCGAGAAAATGCTCAGTTTGAGTGAGCAATTTAAAAATAAAGCAATAAGTACTGAGCCTTTTGCAGTTCTGGAAATATTTAAAATTTTCGATGGTTTCCTTAGAAAAGAAAAGATAGCTTTTTCGGGAGCTCCTTTAAAAGGTCTGCAAATCCTTGGTTTTTTAGAAACCCGCGCTTTAAGTTTTGAAAACGTTATAGTAATGGATGTTAATGAATCAGTTTTGCCTAAACTCAGTACTAATGAACCGCTTGTGCCCAGAGCGATCTTGATCAGTCTGGGACTGGACAGATTGGAAGAAGAAGAGTGTATTCAGCGCTATCAGTTTATGCGACTGATTAAATCAGCGAAAAATGTTCATTTGGTTTATAATGACAGTGCCGATAAACAGCGGAGTCGTTTTATTGAGGAAATAATTTGGGAACAGGAGAAAGCAAATAAAAAGCTAAATAATGATAATGTTCCGAGAGCGGCTTTTAATTGTGAAATTATTCATAAAAAAGGGATGGCTAAAAAGAATACCAATATACAAGAGCTATTGGATAATTTTACTTTTTCCGCATCGAGTTTGAATCTTTATTTGAAATGTCCTTTGCAATTTTATTATAAATATATTTTAGGTTTAAGTGAAAAAGAAGATTTGCTTGATGAACTGGAAAGTAAAGAGGTAGGGACTTTTATTCATAAATTATTGGAAGATATGTTTTTACCATTTTTATCTAAGTCACCGAATATTGATCTAGAGTTTAAAAATTTTTTTTTTAATGAATTTGACAAGCGCTTTGAACATGAATTTAAGCATCGGATGAAATCAGATGCTTTTATGATCGAACAAATCATGCGGTTTAGATTGGAAAAGTTTCTGGAAAATGAACAGCAAAGGCAAATTCAAAGGATTGAAGGACTGGAAACTGATATTAAAAAAATAATTAAATTGAATCGGAATAAGCAGAGGAGTATTTCTTTTAAATGCCGGATTGACCGGATTGATTGTTTGGAAAAAGGCCGGCTGCTGATTATTGATTATAAAACCGGTAATAGCGATTCTTTGCCAGCCGGTTTAAAAACTCTGGAAAAAGTTTTAGAAAATCCTGATCGCAAAGCAATAAAAAAAACGCTTAAATCTTTTCAATTGCCTTTATATTTATATTGTGTCGAGCAGGATTATGCGGATACTTTTATTACTGCAGCACTTTATAATATCAGAACTTTAAACATCGATGAATTTCCTAAGCTAAAGGAATATGCGGAAAAAGACCAGATAATGCAATGTTGCTTGGATATGTTGGCTTATATTATTGATGAAATATATGATCTGGATAAACCTTTTGAGGCGGATAATTCAGAGGATTCATGCAAATATTGTCAGTTTAAGAGTTTATGTCCTTAATAGTTACGAGTTATGAATTATGAATTAGAAAAAAACGAAAAGAATAAAGGTCACAAAGTCATAAGGTTGCAAAGTAGGGGCCGCGCTTGCCCCGGCCCGTAATAATAGACAAGGTGAAATCATTAATAAGCGGGCGCAGGCAAGCAGCGCCCCTACAATAAAGGGCAGGAATAATTATTTAGGCGGGTTTGAAGCCTGATTTTGATAGGACTGGCAAAATCAGAGATTCATCCTCGGAGTCCCGCAGGATGCGGGACGAGAATGAGCCAAAATAATTGATTCCGGACCGCCTTTGATAAAGGTTGTATTAGCAAGAAAATTTGTGACTCACGTAAAATTTGCTGATCATCTTGAGTCCTGAGTGCAGCGGATAGCAAATAGCCCGTTAACTCGATAATTCGTAAACGCGGTAACTCGTTCCTGTGTCTATGTTTTTCAATAAAATAGTAGCATCTTAGATTGAAATGGTATATACTAAACGCGTTCTTATAAAGGTAAGTGTTTAGAGTATGTAACTTAGGCATTTTTATTAATCATAAGGAGGTTAAAGTGGATTTTGAATCAATAGCTTATGCCCAACAGGTTAACGGCGGGGGATCGGCACCAGCTCAGGGCGGTTTTATGGTATTATTGCCGATGTACTTAATAATTCTTGCGGTTTTTTATTTTTTTCTTATCAGACCACAGCAAAAGCAACAGCAGGAAAAGCTGAATATGGTTTCCCAGTTAAAAAAGAATGATGAAGTAGTTACTGCCGGGGGGATTCATGGCACGATTGTTAATGTGAAAGAAACTACTGTGGTTTTAAAAGTTGATGAAGGGGTAAAAATTGAATTTGATAAAACAGCAATTGCGGCAATTGAGAAATCAAGATAAGCATAGCCATAATACTTTTGATTAAAGTCTAATTTAGGGAGGAAGAGCATGCCAAAGAATTTGAAGATAAAATTTATATTAATAGCATTATTAATGACTTTCTGTATCTGGGTAATACATCCGCTTAAAGATAAAATTAATTTGGGACTTGATCTTCAGGGTGGAATGTTTCTGACATTACAGGTAGATATGTCGAAATTGCCAGAGAATATCAAACCTGATGTGCGTAATGATATTGTGGACAGAACAATTGAAATTATTCGCAAAAGAATAGATCAACTGGGAGTTAAGGAACCGTCAATTTCTCGTCAAGGCGCGGATAGAATTATCGTGCAATTACCCGGAGTTACTGACCGGACTCGAGCAAGAAAACTGATTGGAAGAACTGCTCAGCTTGAATTTCGCTTGGTGGCAAATGATGAAAATAAGTTAAAAGAAGCCTTGGTGGGTAAAATTCCATTAGGTTATGAACTTAAAAAAGATGAAGATGGAAAAGATCTGCTGATTGAAAAAGACGCGGTAATGACTGGAGACAGTTTGGCTGACGCGGTTTTAAGTCGAGATAATTATGGCCGATCAAGTGTTAAGCTGGATTTTACGCCTAAAGGGTCGGTCTTGTTTTCCAATATAACCGGGGCAAATGTAAATCGTCAATTAGCAGTTGTTCTGGATGGAGAAATCTATTCCGCTCCGAATATACGGGAAAGAATATCTGGGGGCAGTGCTGAAATTACTGGTAGTTTTAGTATTGAAGAAGCCAAAGACCTTTCTACTGTATTGCGCACAGGTGCTTTGCCAGCTCCGATTATTTTTGGGGAGGAAAGAACTGTCGGGCCTTTGCTCGGAAAGGATTCAATTAAAAGTGGAGTGAATTCAACAATAATCGGGGGAATTGCTGTAGTCAGTTTTATGGCGATCTATTATTTTATTGGCGGAATCTTGGCTAATATTGCTTTGGTTTTTAATATTTTATTGGTATTAGCTGCTTTGGTTATTATGAAAGCGACATTAACTTTACCGGGTATCGCGGGTATTGGCTTAACTATTGGTATGGCGGTTGATGCTAATGTTTTGATTAATGAACGAATCAGAGAAGAATTGCAGCAAGGCAAGTCAACTAGAACAGCAATTAATAATGGATATGGCCGGGCTTTTCCGGCAATTTTTGACTCGAATGTGACTACAATTATTGCTGCTGTGCTTTTAGTTTGGCTGGGATCCGGACCAATTCGCGGTTTTGGCTTAACGCTGATCATTGGTTTGCTGGCAAGTATGTTTACGTCGATTGTGGTTACTAAATTACTGATTGATATGATATGTTTAAAATGGAAAAATTTGTCGCTTAAGATGATGCAGCTTATTCCAACAACTAAAATTGATTTTATTAAAATCCGCTGGATATCTTTTAGTATTTCTATTGTTTTTTTGATAATTGGTTTGAGTTTTTTTGCGCAAAAAGGAGAAGCTAATTACGGAATAGATTTTACCGGAGGAGCGATTCAGGAATTTAAATTTGAAAAACCAATTCAAATGGATTCTTTGCGCGCGGCAATGAGTGATATTGGATTAGGTGAGGCGCTTATTCAGCAGGATAAAAAGGATCCGACAATTGTGATTTTAAGAACAGCGGATAATCAGGCGGATAGTATAATCGAGGGGTTTGTTAAAGCCTTTCCCGATAATAAAGCTGAGGTTTTAAGTATTGACAGCGTTGGCCCGGTTGTCGGGAATCTGCTTAAAAAGAACGCAACCATGGCCTTGGCTTTGGCAATGCTGGCTATCTGTCTGTATATCTGGATTCGTTTCCGTGATTTTGTTTTTGGTTTCGCTGGATTGGTTGCTTTATTTCACGATGTACTTGTGGCTGTAGCAGTGTGCGCGCTAACTAACCGGCCGATTGATTTACTGATGGTAACGGCATTTATGACTGTCGCGGGTTATTCGATAAATGATACAGTGGTTATTTTTGATCGCATAAGAGAAAATGTAAAATTACAAAGAAAAACGGGTTTTAAAGAGATTATTAATATGAGCATCAACCAAACATTAGGCAGAACTGTGTGGACAACGGTGACGACTTTGTGTATTGTTATTTCTTTGTACTTGCTGGGTGGGAATGTTTTACATAATTTTGCGTTTATTATGATGATTGGTTTTATTGTGGGAATATATTCGACAGTTTTTATCGCTAGTCCATTGGTTTATCTTTGGGAAAAAAAGTAATTTTTTAGATAATAAGGAATTAGAATAATGAATGATAAAGTTCAATGTCTTAAAAATTGTTTTCTGCAGGGAATTTGTCATGAAAATCCTGTTTTTCGATTAATGCTGGGGTTATGTCCGACCTTGGCAGTGACTGTTAGTTTAAAAAACGGATTGGCGATTGGCATTGCCGCAACTTTTGTTTTGCTGGGCTCTAATATTATGGTGTCTTTGATTAAAGACTTTGTTCCGGCTCAAGTGCGAATACCGTGTTATATTCTGATCATTGCTTCGTTTGTAACAATAACGAAACTTATTTTACAAGCCTATTTTCCTTTAGTTTATGCGGAACTTGGCTTATTTGTCGATATTATGGTAGTCAACTGTATAATTTTGGGAAGAGCAGAGGCATTTGCCAGTAAAAATTCAGTGCCGATGTCTATTGCTGATGCTTTGGGTATGGGAATGGGCTTTACTTTGGCCGCCAGTGGAATTGGGGCAATCAGAGAGATACTTGGCTCAGGAAAACTTTTAGGCGTACCGATTATGGGTGCTGATTATAATCCGATAACAGTGATGGTCTTAGCTCCCGGCGCATTTATAACCATTGGTGTTTTGATGGCTATTATAAATAAGCTTAATGCTTTAAAGCAAAAGCAGGCGGTTAAAACAGCGGATTAGCAAGTCTTAAGGAAAAGGTTAAATTTCAATTATAAAAGTTGAGGATCAAAATTATGGATATTAATTTAGCAAGAATCTTTGGAATAGTGATTTCCGCTGTTTTTGTTAATAACTTTGTGCTTTCTCGTTTTTTGGGGATTTGTCCGTTTATTGGGATTTCTAAAAAACTGGATATTGCTTTGGGCATGGGGATATCAATGACTTTTGTCGTAACTATGTCATCATTAATTACTTGGCCATTTTATCATTATATTTTAGTGCCGTATCATTTAGAGTATTTGAATATTATTTCGTTTATTTTGATTATTGCCTGTTTTGTCCAATTGGTGGAAATATTTGTGCGTAAATTTAACCCCATATTATATAAAGCATTGGGAATTTATTTGCCGCTGATAACTTGTAATTGTGTTGTGCTGTTTGTGACATTATTAAATATCCAGAATCAGCTGACTTATTTGGAAAGTATTGTTCAGGGGTTTAGCGCCGGGTTAGGGTTTGGAATGGCTCTGATTTTAATGACAAGTATTCGGGAACGCCTGGAAATGGCGAAAATCCCATCATGTCTGAATGGAGCACCGATCGCGTTTATTATTGCCGGGCTGATGTCTTTGGCTTTTTTAGGATTTAGTGGTTTAATTGTTGAATAAATTTTAGGAAAAAATGAAAACAAAGATCAGACGTTACTTTATTGCCGGAATTGTTGTCCTTTTGCCGCTGTTTATAACGGTTAATTTCCTTTCGATTACAATCAGATTTTTTGACAATCTATTGGGTAGGTATATTAATCCCTATCTCCAGAATACCTATGGTACATCATTTTTCGGTTTAGGGCTTGTGGCTATAATTGTTTTGATTTTTTTTACCGGGATAATGGCGACTAATGTATTTGTTAAAAAAATAATGCCTTATTTTGAAAATCTTTTTCTACGGATTCCCTTTGTTTATCAAATATATCCATCAGTCAAACAGCTTGTAAACTTCTTGTTTTCTGATGAAAAATTGGCATTTAAAAAAGTTGTTTTATTTGAGTATCCCCGTGATGATGTTTATACTATGGGTTTTCTGACCAATGAGTTTTCTGATCAGACAATCGGGGATAAGACCATGGATACTGTATGTGTTTATATCTCATCAGCGCCAAACCCGATTACTGGTTTTTTTGTAATTGTCCCCCAAAAAGATATTATAGTTTTAGACATCTCTGTTGAAGAAGCGATAAAGATAATTATATCTGGCGGTGTTTTAATGGATAAAAATGTTTTGTCTAAAGTTAAGCCAGCTCAAGCGCTCCAAAATACTCCGTTAGATGCTGCTGATAAGTAATTAAATATTTTCATGCTTTAACTTTAAACCAGAAAGATAAGAGGTGATAATGAAGGTTTTTATTATTCATGCCACTGCCGGGGCGGGACACAAAAAGGCTGCTGAAGCGCTTTATAATTCATTTAGAAAAATAAATCCTGATAAAAATCAAGTTCAGAATATTGACGCATTGGATTATACAAACGCGTTTTTTAAAAGAGCTTATCCTGAGGTGTATATATTTTTAGTCAGCTATGTTCCATGGCTTTGGGGAATAATTTTTCATTTATTAAATTCTTCATTGCTTAAGCCAATCATAAATCCGATCAGATCTTTTTTTAATTCCTTGCAGGGAGCGCCGTTGCTGAATTATGTTAAAGAACAGCAGCCGGATGTAATTATTTGCGAGCATTTTATGTCGGCGCAGTTAATGGCGGCTTTAAAAACAAAAGGTTTGATTAAAGCAATGGTAGTTTGTGGCGTGACTGATTTTGGGGTGCATCAATTTTGGGTAAATAAGGGGATTGATTTCTACTTAGTTGCCAGTGAGAGCACTAAAGAAGAAATCATCAGTATGGGCGTAAAAGCAGATAAAATTAGAGTTACCGGCATTCCGATTGAAGATAAATTCTCGAAAATTACTGATAGAAATCAGCTGTTTTCTAAATTGGGATTGAAGCAGAATAAATTTACAGTATTAGTCACTAGCGGCGGATTCGGGGTCGGTCCGATTAAAAAGATAGTAGAGCATCTTGATAATATGTCTCGAGATTTACAAATTGCTGTTGTTTGTGGGAAAAACGCGGATATGTATGATTATTTTAAAGCAGCGGTTTTTAAAAAAAATGTTCAAGCAAATGGATTTATAAATAATATGGATGAGTTTATGGAATGCGCTGATTTGATAATCAGTAAGTCCGGAGGATTGACAGTTTCGGAATCTTTGGCTAAAAATTTACCAATGCTGATTATAAAACCAATTCCTGGCCAGGAAACGCGAAATGCCGAAATAATTGAAAAATACAATATTGGTCGAAGATTGTTTGATGTTAATAAGGTTGCTGCCCTTGTTGAGGAAATTCTTGCGGATGATCATAAAATATTAAATCAGATGAAAGAAAATGCCAAAAAACTAGCTCGCCCCAATGCAGCAGAGGAGATTTGTCAATGGACAGCGAAGAAATTTTCCGAGAACAATTTAGCGGAACCATTGAGCAGTTAAAAGCTCGACTAGAGTTTGAGGCATATTTTGCAGCTGATTATTTGCCGGGGAGTGATTTGGCTGCGGACGAAATTAAGGTTAAGCCTCAAATCATTGATGATTTAAACCAAGATAGCTTAGATTTACCAAAATCAATTCAATCTGATGATAATAAACAAACCCGGATAAAGTCATTGTATCAAAAAGTCCAAGCATCTGTTTTAGGTGGTTTGGATAAAACCAGAACCAATGTTTTTTTTGGCGAGGGCAGTTTAGACGCTGATCTGGTATTTATCGGTGAGGCGTTGGGAGATGATGCAGACATACAGTCCAAGCCTTTTGTCGGATTAGCGGGAGGGCTGTTGACTAAAATCATTAATGCTATGCAACTTATGCGTTCTGATGTGTATATTACAAATCTGCTGTGCTGTCAGTCTTCAAGTACGCGCAATCCTTTACCCGCAGAAGCTGGTTGCGGTAATCTTTATCTTAGTGAACTTTTAGAAATTATTAAACCAAAAGTAATTTGTACCTTGGGAGAATTTGCGGTGCATAGTTTATTGAATGAAACTAGGCCCTTATCTCAGTTGCGCGGGCAATGGTTTGAATTTAAAGGAATAAAACTTATGCCGACATTTCATCCGGAGTATCTTTTGCGTAATCCCCAAGAAAAAAAACTTGTTTGGGATGATATGCGGAAAATTATGAGTTTATTAAAACAATATGAAGCTTGAAAAATATATTGATGAATTTTTAGATTATCTGTCTTTGGAAAGAGGTCTTTCTAAGAACACAATTTCATCATATCGCCGCGATCTTAATAAATTTGCCGCTTTTGCTTTGGTTAATGATCTGGCCAATGTTATGAATCCTACGCGGGATGATTTTCTTAATTATATTTATTCACTAAAAGAGGCTGACCTTAAATCAAGTTCTATTGCCAGAAACATTGTTGCTTTAAAAGTTTTTTACCGTTATTTGGTAAGTCAGCGTTATATTTTGACTGATCCGACGGAACTCTTAGAGTCTCCAAAGCTTTGGAAGTACTTGCCTGAGGTCCTGTCAATCGCGGAAGTCGAACAATTTTTAGAAGTTATCCGCGGCCCAAAAGTAAAACATTTAAGAGATAAAGCGTGTTTTGAAATCTTATACGCGACTGGGATGCGCGTATCGGAGGTGGTTAACCTGAAACTTAGCGATATTGATATTAACTTGGGAATTTTAAGATGTATTGGTAAAGGGCAAAAAGAAAGAATTGTTCCCATGGGCAGCCTGGCCAGGCAGGCACTGAGTCAATATCTTGAACAAGCCAGACCAATATTACTGAAAAATAATGATTCTAAAAATATATTTTTATCGAAAAATGGCTCAGGGATTTCCCGGCAAATGATCTGGAAGCAAATTCAGCAATACGCGCTTTTGGCTAATATTACTAAACATATTTCACCTCATACATTAAGACATTCCTTTGCTACCCATTTGCTGGAAAAAGGCGCTGATTTGAGAATTGTTCAGGAATTACTTGGACATAGTAATATTTCCACAACTCAGTTATATACACATCTGAATAAGGATAGGTTGAAATCTATTCATCATAAATTCCACCCACGACCTTGACAATAGTTTAGTTTTAGAGTTAAATATATGTTTCAAGGCATTTTAAGGCTTATTATTATCTTAGTGATAAAAATCTTTGCCCCTTTAGCTTAACGGATAAAGCACAAGCCTCCGGAGCTTGTGATGTGAGTTCGATTCTCGCAGGGGGCACCATCATATATTTAATATTAAAAACATTCAGTCATCAGGTCACTGGGACAGCGATTATCGAATAGGAAAAGCAGTGTGCTATCCTGAAATAGGTTGACAGAGAACAGAAAACAGAATAACGAAGGATGAGAGCCGCTCGCTACGCTAGGATCATGGACGAAAAAGCGGAGAATAGAAAACAAATTGCTAATTTCTAATTTCTAAACTCTAAATAAACTTAAATGACTAAAGCCCAAAACACAAAAAGAAAAAGTTAGTAGAAGTTTGTAGATATTCTCGAGTTACGAGTTGTCTCGTTAATAAAGCAAAAATGAAAAAAGTGTATGAAGCGAAATATTCAGACTAAAAACCTATCTAAAAAAATGAATGATGTATTCCCAGCTGATCTGATTTTGGTTTTTAAAAAAATTGGTGAAATAGCTGATGAAAAAGGGGTTTTGGTTTATATTGTGGGTGGTTTTGTTCGTGATTTTCTAATCGGCCGGTATAATTTTGATATAGATATAGTGATTGTGGGAGATGCGGTTGATTTTGCCAGAAATTTAGAAAAAAATATAGGCGGACAATTAAAAACATACCCTCGGTTTAAAACCGCAAAAATAAAATTAGACAATGGATTGATTATTGATATTGCCAGCGCAAGGACTGAATCCTACGCGTATTACGCGGCTTTACCAGTTGTCGAATTAAGCTCTTTGGATAAGGATTTATATCGACGTGATTTTACAGTTAATACTTTAGTTATAAGTTTAAATAAAAAAACATTTGGTATCTTGAGTGATTATTTTAATGGATTTCAGGATTTAAAAGAAAAAAGAATTAGAGTTTTGCATGATTTGAGTTTTCTTGATGATCCGACAAGGATTTTAAGAGCTGTCCGGTTTGAACAGCGATTGAATTTCACGATAGATAGTCATACCGAAAATCTTATTTCTCAAGCTGTTAATAAGAATATTTTTGGTAAATTATCCAAAATGAGGATTAAAGCGGAGTTTGTTTTATGTTTAAGCGAGCCTGATCCGGTTAAAGTCATTCGAAGGATCTGCGAGTTGGATCAGCTTGATTTTATGCATCATAAAATCAAATTTACTGAGAATAGGCAGTTATTGTTTAAATCAGCAGGTAAAGCTATTGGCTGGTATAAAGCAAATGTGCCGGGTCAGACGGTTCAAGCGTGGAGGGTATATTTACTAGTACTTTTAGATGGGCTTAGTGTGAATGATTGCAATCAATTTTTTCATAATTTTGGTTTTAAAAAAAATGAACAAGACTTTATTCTAAAAATAAAAAAAACAGGCAATAGGATTTTAAGATCATTGCAAAGTATTAAGTTGGAAAATCCTAGTCAAATTTATGAGGTATTGAGTGATGTATCTCGCGAGGAATGTTTATTTTTAATGGCAAAATGTACTGAGAAGTCATCCCAGGAAATGTTTATTAAATATCTAATGAAATATGTTAATATAAGGCTTGAGATTTCAGGTGATGATTTAAAACAATATAATATCATGCCTGGTCCTAATTATAAAAAAATACTAAAAAAAACACTTTATGCGAAACTCGACGGGAAGCTATCAACTAAGGAAGCAGAGCTTGGGTTTGCTAAAAATAATATATAATTGCAATGGTTTTATAATCTGAAGATTTATTAGGGGTTGATATTTAAAAGTTATTAAAGAATGGAGATTTTCTTATGAGCCAAAGAAAGCAAAGAGTTGAACAGCGGATTAAGGAAGAGGTTAGTATGATTCTTCAGACTAAAATTAAGGATCCGCGTGTAGAATTTGTTACAATTACTCGGGTAGAGTTAAAAGATGATCTACGTTTTGCGAGAATCCTTTATAGCGTATTAGGTAATGATGCCAAGAAAAAAGAAGCAAGCGAAGGATTGTCAAGTGCTTTGAAGTATGTCCGTAAGCTTTTAGGTGACAGTTTAGAGCTTCGGAATACTCCGGATTTTGTATTTAAATTGGATACTTCGGGAGAATATGATATTCATATATCACAAGTATTTGAGGAAATCGAAGAAGAGCGAAAAGAACGAGAAGCCAGACAGGAAAGGCAAGGACAATCTGATGATTCAGAAACAGATACTTGAAACGATTAAAAAAAATGAACGATTTTTAGTAATAGCCCATATTAATCCTGAAGGTGATTCTATCGGAAGTCAGTTAGCAATGGCTAATTTATTAAGGACAATGGGTAAAACAGTCAGAATAATCAATGAGCATAGCGTTCCCAAGAACCTTATGTTTTTACCGGGATCTGATCAAATTGAAGTATTTTCTGAGCTAAATAAAGAGGATATTAATTTTGATGTCGCGATTATCCTAGATTGTCCAATTCCGGAGAGAATTGGGGGAATTCGTAATTTGCTTAAGGGCAAGCAGATCATCATTATCGATCATCATATCAGTGACCAGAGTTTTGGCGATATAAATTGGACAGATACAAAAGCTTCCTCAGCGGGAGAAATGGTTTATCAAGTATTTAAAGCGGCAAAGGTACCTTTAGATGATGCAAGTGCAGTTTGTATTTATGTAGCGATCATGACAGATACAGGTTCTTTTCGTTATTCTAATACAACGGTGGCAACGCATCATATTATTGCCGAACTATTACATTTTGATTTCAGTCCGAATAAAGTCTATGAACATATTTATGAAACAAAGTCTTTTGAAGTGATGAAACTCCTATCGGAAGTTTTAAGCAATCTAAAAAGATCAGCAGATGGCCGATATGTATGGTTTAGGGTAACTGATCAAATGTTGAAAAGAAATAAGCTGACCGCGGAGAGCACTGAAGACTTTATTGCTTTTGTGCGGATGATTGAAGGCGCGGAGGTAGTGGCTTATTTGCGAGAAATCGAAAATGGTTCTAAAGTAAAAATTAGTATGCGTTCAAAAACAGATATTGATGTTAATGCGATTGCCGGACATTTCGGCGGCGGAGGCCATAAGGCTGCCAGCGGTTGTATGATTGAGGCAAATATTGATCAGGCTGAAGAAATGCTTTTAAATCAAATAAAAAAATCCATTGCTGAACATAATGGAAAAAATAATCAAGAAAAGTAAATAAGCATACAATGGATATAAGCGGTTTATTATTAGTTGATAAACCTTTGGATATGACTTCACATGATGTGGTTGATATTCTCAGGAGAAAATTAAATATTAAAAAAATCGGTCATGCCGGGACTTTGGATCCTCAGGCAACTGGTTTATTGATCATGCTGATCAGTAAACAGGCAACTAAATGCGCTCAGCTTTTTTCCGGTATGGATAAATCCTATCAAGCTAGACTTACTTTGGGAGTTAAAACTGATAGTGCTGACCACACGGGAAAGATTATTGAGCAAAATAAACTGCCAAAACTTTCTCAAGCTGATATAGAAAAATGCTTTGCTGGTTTTAAAGGGACAATAATGCAGACCCCCCCGATGATTTCCGCTAAAAAAATTAATGGCAAGAAATTGTATTCTTTAGCGCGCAAGGGGATTGTGGTTGAAAGACAGCCAGTTGAAATAAATATTTTTGAAATCAAAATCAGCGCAATTGATTTACCGCATATAGATTTTCAAGTGAAATGTTCAAAGGGAACATATATTAGAACTTTATGTGAAGATATTGGGCAGAAATTGGGATGCGCTGGGCATATGAATGGACTTAGACGGACGAGTATCGGTTCTTATTCTGTTGATAACGCGATTACAGTTGATAGAATAAAGCAAGGTGAGATAAACGAGATTGCTCAGGCGATTATTGCAATATAACGACAGTTAATCCAGTTTATAAAGTTCGTAAAGTTCGTAAAGTTCGTAAAGTTCGTAAAGTGTGTGAAATGAAAAGATCCCATTGTAGGGGCCGTGCTTGTCCCGGCCCGGAATAATATACATTATTAAAATTGATTAAATAATTGATGATCGGGCGCAGGCAAGCAGCGCCCCTACGATTTCTAATTAACTCGTAAACACGTAAGGGTGCGTTATAAGATAAATCATATGAAAACTATTTATGGCTTAGAAAAATTTAATGCAGCTGATTTTAAGGCGCCGATTGTAGTTGCCATTGGGACTTTTGACGGAGTGCATTTAGCTCATCAGTTGATAATAAAAAAGGCGGTGGCTGCTGCTAAGCGAGCAAAAGGGGTTTCGGTTATTTTAACTTTTTATCCTCATCCGCGCCAGATTACTAATCCGGAAAAAATACCGGCATTATTAACTAGCATTAAGCATCGGCTTGATTTAATTGCCAAGCTTAAGCCAGATGTTTGTTTGGTGGCTGCTTTTAAAAAACGTTTGGCCCAGATGAGCGCGGAAAAATTCGTGCAAAAAATCCTAATTGAACAGCTGAATGTAAATACGGTTATTATCGGCGATAATTTTTCTTTTGGCAAAAATAAAAGCGGAGATATTAATTTCCTGAAAGCTTATGCAAGTAAAGCGGGTTTTAAGTTAAGCGTGATCTCAGCTCTGAAAAAATCAAAAATTATAATTAGCAGCTCTTTAATCCGGAACTTAGTTGAATCCGGTAAATTGGATCAAGCTGCTGGATTATTAGGCCGAAGATTCAGTGTTTTAGGAACAGTTGTAAAAGGGGATAGCCGGGGCCGGGTTTTGGGTTATCCCACAGCAAATGTTGATCCGCATCAAGAAGCATTGCCGCCTGATGGCGTTTACGCGGTAAAGGCTAAAATAAATAATAGATGGTACGGGGGAATGCTCTATATCGGAAAACGAATGACTTTTTATGAAAAAGCCGATAATCGGGCAATTGAGGCTAATTTGTTTAATTTTAATAGATATATCTATGATCAGGTAATTGAACTGGTATTTATAAAGAAGATCAGGAATGATAAGAAATTTAATTCAGCTCAATTGCTTAAAAACCAATTACAAAAAGATAAGACTCACGCTATGGAAATTATTAAAAAAGAGTTCGATGCTAATCATTGTTAACCGGATTAAACGTAATTATTGACGTAGCATTGGTTTTAAGGTAAAATCATAACAATTATGGAAAAAATGGTAGTACAAAAATATGGCGGCACATCTGTTGCCAATCCAGCGAGAATCAAAAGCGTTGCGGAAAGGGTTGTTGCGACCAAGAAGCAGGGCTATAAAGTCGTTGTGGTTGTATCGGCATTAGGCGATACTACTGATGAACTGATTGAGCTTTCCAAGCAGATCACGGATAATCCCTCTGAGCGGGAATATGATATGCTTTTGGCTACTGGCGAACAGGTATCTGTGGCACTTTTAGCCATGGCGATTCATGAATTAGGGCATGATGCCATATCTTTTACCGGAGCGCAGGTGGGGATTATCACTGATACGTCTTTTTCCAAAGCAAAATTAATTAATGTAAATGGCGAAAAAATTGAAAAGGAACTGGCTAAAGGTAAAATTGTTATTGTTGCCGGATTTCAGGGCATGACTGAGGATCAGGAAATTACTACTTTAGGCCGAGGCGGTTCAAACTTAACGGCTGTTGCTTTGAGTAAATCTTTGGGTGGATGTATGTGCGAAATGAATACTGATGTGGAAGGTGTGTTTACTGCTGATCCGCGGATAGTTAAAAAAGCGCAAAAACTAGATTATTTAAGTTATGATGAAATGCTGGAAATGGCATCATTAGGTTCACAGGTATTGCAGGCACGCTCGGTAATATTTGCCAAAAAATTTGATGTTCCGATTCATGTTCGTTCCAGTTTTAGCGATAAAAAAGGTACAATAATACTTAAGGAGGCAAAGCCAATGTGGGAGGGTGTTGTAATATCCGGAGTTACCCTTGATAAAAAAGAGGCAAAAATGACTATTTGTGATGTGCCGGATAAACCAGGCATGGCCGCTCAGATATTTAAGCATCTAGCAGAAGCTGAGATTAATGTGGATATGATCATTCAAAACATCAGCCGAACCAGACGCACTGATTTGTCTTTTACCGTTCCCCATTCTGAACTTGCGAGAACGATGAAAATCGCCAAGCAGATTGTTAAGGATGTAAAAGCGGAAAAAGTTACTTGTGATGATGATATTGCCAAAGTCTCGATTGTCGGAGTGGGAATGAAAAGTCATCCGGGTGTTGCCGCGAAAATGTTTGATGTTTTGGCAAAAAAGAAAATTAATATTGAAATGATTTCAACTTCTGAGATCAGCATTTCCTGCGTTATCGGTAAAAAATATGCTGAATCAGCAGTCAAAGCTTTGCATACAGCTTTTGGTCTTGATGCCAAAAAACCAGAAGAAAAATAAGGAGTTTTTAATGCGTAAAGTTACAATTTACGATACTACCCTGCGCGATGGCGCTCAGACCGAAGGGGTGTCTTATTCCGTTAATGATAAAATGCTGATCGCTAAAAAACTTGATTCTTTGGGTATTGATTATATTGAAGGCGGCTGGCCAGGATCAAATCCCAAAGATCTGGAATTTTTTAAAGCAATTAAAAAGATCAAGTTTAATCATGCTAAATTTGTTGCTTTTGGCAGTACTTGCCGGAAGGATAATAAAGCTTCCCAGGATCTGATATTAAAAGCCTTGGTTAGCTCCGGGGTAAAATATATTACTATATTCGGCAAATCATGGGATCTGCATGTTAAAGATGTATTAAAAACCTCTTTGGAAGAAAATCTGCGGATGATCACTGATACAATTAAATTTATTCGTTCAAAAAAAATAACGGCATTTTATGACGCGGAACATTTTTTTGATGGCTATAAACACAATCCGGAATACGCGCTTAAAACTTTAAAAGCAGCGCAGGCTGCTGGTGCGGAGTGTATTATTCTTTGTGATACAAACGGCGGAACAATTACTTCGGAATTAACTCAGATTATTGGGGAAATTAAAAAAGATATTACAGTTGATCTGGGTATTCATGTGCATAATGATAATGGTATGGCAGTGGCTAATAGTATTGCGGCGGTTGAGGCCGGATGTTCTCAGGTCCAGGGAACAATCAATGGATATGGCGAGCGTTGCGGAAATGCGGATTTATGTTCAATCATTGCTTGTCTTGAGCTTAAACTTAATATGAAAGCAGTTGGCCCAAAAAATTTAAAACAGCTGACTGACGTTTCGCATTATATCAGTGAAGTCAGCAATATGAAGCAACAGGATAATCAACCTTTTGTCGGTAATTCGGCTTTTGCGCATAAGGCAGGCGTGCATATAAATGCGATGGTGAAAAATGCTCTTTCCTATGAGCAGGTAATACCTGAGACAGTGGGGAATACACGCAGATTTCTCTCATCGGAGCTTGCGGGCAAGACAAGTATCTTGGTCAAGGCAAAGCAGTTATCATTTGATTTAGGTAAGAATGATGCGAATACTAAAAAATTACATAAGCTGATCCAGGATTTGGAATATCAAGGTTATCAGTTTGAAGCTGCTGAAGCTTCATTTGAATTATTGATTAAAAAGACTTTGAAGCAATACACTAAATTTTTTGAACTTGATGGTTTTCGGGTGATTGTAGAAAAAAGGCCTGATGTGGGAATGATTTCAGAAGCCACAGTGAAAATTAAAGTGGGTAAAATTCAAGTCCATACTGCTTGTGAAGGGGATGGTCCGGTTAATGCTTTGGATGGAGCATTGCGCAAAGCATTGTCTGATTTTTATCCAGAATTAAATAAAATGCATTTATCTGATTTTAAAGTACGGGTATTAGACAGTAAGGCTGGGACTGCGGCAAAAGTAAGGGTTTTAATCGAATCTCAGGATGAGAAACACTCTTGGTGGACAGTCGGAGTGTCAGAAAATATAATTGAAGCAAGCTGGCAGGCTTTGGTTGATAGTATTGAATATAAGCTGCTTAAGGAAAAGGAAAACAATAAGTAATCTATGGAAGAGCTTGCCAAAAAATATAATTTTAAAGATATTGAAGAAAAGCAATATCTGCATTGTGAAAAAAATGATTTATTTCATGGAAAAATCAATTCTACGAAAAAACCTTTTTCGATTGTAATTCCGCCGCCGAATGTTACGGGGATTCTACATATGGGGCATGCTTTAAATAATACTGTACAGGATATTTTAATTCGCTATAAAAAAATGGCCGGGTTTGAAACTCTCTGGATGCCGGGAACTGATCATGCTGGTATTGCTACTCAGAATGTGGTGGAGCGAAAACTTGCCAAGGAAAAGCTTACGCGTGATGATGTTGGACGGGAAAAGTTTCTTGAACATGTTTGGGATTGGAAACAAGAATATGGATCAACAATAATTAAACAATTGCGCAGCCTTGCTTGTGCTTGTGATTGGCAGAGAACAAGATTCACTATGGATGAAGGTTATAGTGATGCTGTTCTTGAAGTTTTCATTAGATTATATGATAAAGGACTTATTTATCGAGGTAATCGAATAATTAATTGGTGTCCGCGTTGTCAAACCGCGCTTTCAGATGAAGAAGCTCCGCATCAAGATATGGATGGCCATTTATATCATATAAAATATCCGATTAAGGATTCCGCAGAGTTTCTTGTAGTGGCAACAACAAGACCGGAGACAATGCTTGGTGATACTGCTGTTGCGGTTCATCCAAATGATAAGCGTTATAAAGATCTTATCGGAAAAATTGTAATTTTGCCATTAATCCAGAGAGAAATTAAAATCATTGCGGATGATTTTGTTGATCCAGCATTTGGAACTGGCGCGGTTAAGGTTACTCCCGCTCATGATCCTAATGACTATGGCATGGGAAAAAGACATAATCTTGAGTTTATTAATATATTGCATCCTGATGGGGTTTGTAACGCGAATGCTGGTAAATATAATGGCCTTGACCGATTTGCGGCGCGTAAGGCTGTAATTGAAGATTTAAAACAACAAGGCCTTTTGGTTAAAATTGATTCGCATGCTCATGCGGTAGGGCATTGTTATCGATGTGATACAGTTATTGAGCCATATTATTCTAAACAGTGGTTTGTAAGTATGAAGCCGCTTGCTATCCCGGCAACTGAAGCAGTACGAACAGGAGAAATTAAATTTCATCCTGAGCGCTGGACTAAAGTTTATTTGAATTGGATGGATAATATCCAGGATTGGTGTATTTCTCGTCAAATATGGTGGGGGCATAGGATTCCAGTTTACTATTGTGCTGCTTGTCAAGATGAAGATGACTATAAAAAGGGTGTTATTGTTTCGCGGATTAAACCAGATAAATGCAGGCATTGTGGAGCAACTGATTTAGTTCAGGATCCTGATGTTCTGGATACCTGGTTTTCAAGCTGGTTATGGCCTTTCGCAACTTTTGGCTGGCCTTTTAATCAGAAGGCAGAAGACGGAAAACAGAAAATAGAAGATGAAAAACAGAAGATAGCAAAGCAGGAGCTTGACTATTTTTATCCAACAGATGTTTTAGTAACAGCCCCTGAGATTATCTTTTTTTGGGTAGCCCGGATGATTATGGCTGGGTTTGAATTCATCGGAGATATTCCATTTAAGGACGTTTATTTGCATGGAACAGTGCGCGACGATACTGGTAAGAAAATGTCAAAATCTTTGGGGAATAGTATTGATCCTCTTGAAATTATCGCAGAGTATGGTACCGATGCCCTGCGTTTTAGCTTAATCTCAATTACTTCAATGGGCCAAGATGTATATCTTTCCAAGGAGAAGTTTGAATTTGGGAGAAATTTTTGCAATAAGATATGGAATGCATCGCGTTTTATTTTAATGAACTTTGATGGTGTTGATGTATCAAAAGAAAAATTACCATTAAAGAACGATCTTAATTTAGCTGACGCATGGATACTTAGCCGTTTTAATCTTACTTTAAAGAAGCTGAATCAGTCATTGTCTAAGTACCGGCTTAATGAAGCAGTGAATATTATTTATGAGTTTTTCTGGCATCAGCTTTGTGATTGGTATATTGAACTTTCAAAATTAAACATTGAAAACAAGGATACAAAAATTGTACTTTATAATGTTTTGGAGATGAGTTTGCGGTTAATGCATCCATTTATGCCACTTATCAGCGATGAGATTTGGCAAAAGGTTACGGGTAATGATACAGCAATTATGTCACAGCCTTGGCCAGAGATTAATGAAGATTATATTGATTTGGATATTGAAAAAGAAATGCAGCTGGTAATGGATAATTGTGTTAGCATAAGAAATCTTCGTAGTGAAAATAATATTAAACCAAAAGATAAAGTTGACATAGAACTTTATCCTGAGGATAAATCAGTATTAAATATTTTAGAGAAAAATTTAAATTATCTGCTTAATATGTCTAAGGTCGAAAATTTGCATTTTGCTGATAAAAGTAGCTTTAAAGTGTCGGTTAATCCATCCAGTACAGCTGCTGGCTGTGTAATTGTTATGAAGTTAAAATTAGACGAGACTTTTGATCCAGAAAAAGAAACACAGAAAATCGAAGCTCAGATAAAAGAATTAAATCAACATATAATCCGTAAAGATAAACTTCTTTCAAATGAGAATTATGTAAAAAAAGCACCAGTAGCTATTGTGGAAAAGGAAAAACAGAGTTTATTGGAATTAAAGCAGGAAATAGACAAATTAGAGAAAATTAAAAGTGCGCTCAAGTAAAAAAAACACACAAGTTTTATCCGATATTTCAATAATTGTCAGCAATGCCTTGGCCGAGGATATTGGTTCGGGCGATATTACTTGTGCGGCAGTTATTGCTCAGGATGTTATTATGCAGGCGGATATTTATTTAAAAGAAAAAAATATTGTTGTTTGCGGTCTTGAGATGATTAAGGAAGTATTCAGTCAGATTGATCAAAAAGTAAAAGTGAAGTTCAATGTTGCCGAAGGCGCCTATTTAACAGCGGAGAAATCAATTTGCACGATTATTGGTCCGGCTATAAGTATTTTAAAAGGGGAAAGAACAGCGCTAAATTTTCTCGGCAGGCTGTCTGGTATCGCGACTAAAACTCAGAAAATCAGTCAATTAATAAAAAAATATAAAGCAATTGTTTTGGATACAAGAAAAACAACCCCTGGTCTGCGGATTTTGGAGAAATACGCTGTTAAGACCGGAGGGGGCGCCAATCACCGTTTTGGTTTATTTGATCAGATATTGATCAAAGATAATCATATTCAGATTATGCGGGATGTCTCTGGTTATGTTAATTTATCTGATATGATAAAACAGGTACGTAAAAAAACCGCTAAACAGGTAAAGCTAGAGATTGAAGTTACCAGCTTGGCTGAATTTAAAGACGCGATACAGGGTAAACCGGATATTATTATGCTGGATAATATGAATATTATCCAGATGAAACAGGCAGTGAGTTTGAGAAATAAAACCAATAAGCGGGTTTTACTTGAAGCATCGGGTAATGTTACGGAAAAAAATATTGCTGGCATCGCTGCCTGCGGAGTAGATTTTATTTCTTTGGGATCATTAACCCATTCATTCCGATGTATTGATTTTAGTTTAAAAACAAAATAAGTTTTTTATAATAAAGTAGATTAATATCTAATGTATATCAGATAAATCATTGAGCAAATTCAAAGGGGATTTTTATGGAGTTAAGAAAATTATTGGAAATAGCAGTTGAAAGCAATGCCTCTGATTTACATATTGTGGTTGGTTCTCCGCCTACACTAAGGATAGATGGAGAGCTTGTACCAATGGAAATGGATATTCTCACCGGAGAAAAATCCAAAGAAATGATTTACAGTATTCTTAATCAAGTTCAGATTGAGAAATTTGAGCAGGACTGGGAATTAGATTTTTCAATTGCTTTGGTTGGGATAAGTCGTTTTCGAGTTAATATTTATAACTCCAAAGATTGTGTTGAGGCTGCTTTTCGAGTTGTTGGCTTAAGAATCAGAACTCCTGAAGAATTAGGCTTGCCGCCGGTGGTGTTAGAGTTTTGCCGTAAACGCGCGGGACTTGTTCTGGTAACTGGGCCGACTGGTGTTGGGAAAACAACAACGATGAATTCAATGATTGATATTATTAACCGAGATCGTTCGGATCGAGTAATTATTATTGAAGATCCGATTGAGTATATTCATGAACACAAAAAAAGTGTAATTATTCAAAGAGAAGTTTATTCTGATACTAGAAGTTTTGGTAGTGCGCTTATTCATACTTTAAGGCAGGATCCAGATGTAATCTGCATTGGTGAAATGCGCGATCTGGAAACAATTCAAACAGCTTTAACTGCCGCGGAAACCGGACATTTAGTTTTAGCAACATTGCATACTCCTGACGCGACCCAGACTGTCGATAGAATTATTGATGTTTTCCCCCCGCATGCTCAACAACAAATTCGGATGGTTTTAGCTAATGCGATTGAGGGAATTATTTCGCAGCAATTGCTCCCGCGGATTGACGGTAAGGGGCGGGTTGCCGCAACAGAAGTCTTGGTTGCTTGTCCGGCTTTGCGAAATATTATTCGCGAAGGAAAAACTGAGCAGATTCCGACTATTATGCAGACAAATGCTGAATTAGGAATGCAGCTAATGGATACATCCTTAAAAGATTTATATTGTAAGGGTGTGGTTAGTTATGAAACTGTTTTAAGTAGGGTCAAAGACATTTCTCATTTTAAAACATTATTGCAGAAGACAGGAAAGACGTTTCGTTAAAAATGCGCGCTTTTGAATTAGTCAGTCCTTTTAAGCCGGCCGGTGATCAGCCGCAGGCAATAGCTGATCTGATTAATGCGGTTAAGCATAAGGATAAATATACAACTTTGCTGGGCGTAACTGGCAGCGGTAAGACCTTTACTATGGCTTCGGTTATCGCCGCACTTAATCGCCCTACGCTGATAGTCTCCCATAATAAAACCCTGGCAGCGCAGCTCTATTCTGAATTTAAACAATTTTTCCCGCACAATGCAGTTGAGTTTTTTATCAGCTATTATGATTATTATCAGCCGGAAGCATATATCCCTCAAACCGATACTTATATCGAAAAAGATTCAGCAATTAATGAACGGATTAATCGCTTGAGACTTGCGGCGACAACTTCGCTGATGACGAGAAATGATGTGATTGTGGTTGCCAGTGTTTCCTGTATTTACAATTTAGGGTCTCCTCATGAATATCAGAATATGTTTGTGCATTTAAAAGCTGGTCAGGACATCCAGCGCGATGAATTGCTTAAAAATTTAATTAAAATCAGATATGAGCGTAATGATATTGCCTTTACCCAAGGATTATTTCGAGTGCGCGGAGACACTGTGGAGATATTTCCCGCTTATGAGCAATCAGCTGTGCGCGTGGAATTTTTCGGTGATCAAATTGAAAAAATTTCGATAATTGATCCGGTTTCAATGAATAAACTAAAAGTTGTTGATGATATCGCGATTTATCCGGCAAAACATTTTCTAGTTGAGGATGCTCAGCTGGAGAGCTCATTGTTAAGCATTGAACAGGAATTAAAACAAAGACTTGTTCAATTAAATCTTGAGGGAAAACTTGTTGAAGCGCAACGTTTGGAATCTAGGACAAAATATGATATGGAAATGCTGCGGGAAGTTGGTTTTTGTCACGGAGTAGAAAATTATTCTCGGCTTTTGAGTCAGCGTCCAGAGGGAAGTCGGCCGTATTGTCTGATTGACTACTTTCCCCAGAATTTTTTAACAATTATTGATGAATCGCATGTAAGCATTCCGCAAATTAGAGGAATGTATAATGGTGATAAAGCCAGAAAACAGGTTTTAGTTGATTATGGTTTTCGGCTGCCTTCATGTTTAGATAATCGGCCTTTGCAGTTTGCCGAATTTGAATCTTTGATTGATCAGGTGATTTTTGCCTCGGCAACCCCATCAGCTTATGAATTGGAAAAAAGTAATAAAATCGTAGAACAGATTATTCGGCCTACTGGTTTGGTTGATCCGCGAATAGAGGTGATTTCTTCTGATCATCAAGTTGATGATTTGATTGAAAAAGTTAAAGCAACCGCGAAAAAACATGAAAGAGTATTGGTCACAACTCTGACTAAAAAAATGGCTGAGGATCTGGCGGCTTACCTGGAACAGGCGGGGATTGCCACGAAATATATTCATTCTGAGTTAGATACAATGGAAAGAGTTAAAGTATTAAATGAATTGAGGAAAAAAGATTTTGATTGTCTGGTCGGAGTAAATCTTTTAAGAGAAGGACTGGATTTGCCTGAGGTTTCTTTGGTTTGCGTTATGGATGCGGATAAGGAAGGGTTTTTGCGCAGTGAAACGTCTTTGATCCAGGTCGCCGGTCGAGCCGCCAGGCATATAAATGGTAAAGTCATAATGTATGCCAATATTATGACCAAATCGCTTAAAAAAACAATCAGTGAGACTTCACGGCGTAGAGATAAGCAGATAGAATATAATCAAATCAATAAGATTAAACCGCAATCGATAACTAAAGCAATTAATCAATGGATTGAAGATGAAGATAATGCGGAAGAATTTGTTCGGGAAATAGTTTGCGATAATATAAAGACCTATGAACGATTAGACAAAATTGATATGTTGGAACGCCAGATGGAAACTGCGGTAAAAAATCTCCAATTTGAAAAAGCAATTATGTTAAGAGATAAGATTGAGAAATTAAAGGCCAAGGCAAATGATCGAAGCAAAGATAATAAAACTATTAAAAGAAAATAAAAATTCTTATATTTCCGGTGAAGAGCTTTCGCGTAAGTTAAATGTTTCGCGAACCGCGATCTGGAAACATATTACCCATTTAAGAGCGTGTGGCTATGAAATATCAGCTAGCCCTCATACTGGTTATTCGCTGGATAGGGTTCCGGATAAACTTTTACCGGATGAAATTAGCTATGGATTGGAAACTAAAGTTTTAGGGAAAAAAATTTACGCGTATAATTCCGCGGATTCAACCAATATTATTGCCTATAATTTAGCGGAACAGTCAGAAGCTGAAGGAGCCTTGATTGTTGCCGAAAAACAGACAAAAGGTAAAGGGCGGATGGGGCGGCATTGGGTCTCACCGCCAGGCTCCGGGATATATATGTCTTTAATTTTAAAACCTAAAATATCTCCGGCCGAAGCCGGTAAAATAACTTTGATGAGTTCAGTTGCTGTGGCTAAAACAATTAGAAAAACAACTAAGATCAAGGCGGAGATAAAATGGCCCAATGATGTATATATTGCTGATGCTAAAGTCTGCGGTATTTTAACAGAAATGAGCGCGGAAATGGATATGATAAACTTTATTATCATGGGTATTGGCATAAATATTAATACTCCTAAGAGCAGCCTGCCGGATATGGCAACATCTTTGTTTATTGAAACAAAACAAAAAGTAAACAGAGTCACTTTTTTGCAGGCAATGCTTTGGGAAATTGAAACTTATTATAATAAGCTTGTTAAAGGTAGTTTTTCTGATATTATTAATGATTGGCGGGACTTATCGCTGACTTTGGGCAAAAGGATAAAAGTCGAATGGCGCGGTAAGCTGATTCAAGGACAGGCAATGGATATTGATGATAGCGGGGCCTTAATTGTGCGCGATGATTTTGGGTTTTCGCATCATATTTTAAGCGGAGATGTAAGTGTTATTAGTTAACACAGGGGACTGAGTAATGAACGTGTATATTGATATTGGGAATACCAGTACTGTATTTGGTTTTTCTAAAAAGAAAGACAATTATGCGGTATTACGGATAAAGACAGAATTAATCGCTGATTTATTGGTTTTAAAAAAAGAGCTATCGGCTTATCTTAAAAAAATCAAAGCCAAAGCAGATAAAATCGACAATTTTGTGATTTGCTCAGTGGTGCCTAAAGCACAAGCTGGTTTAAAAAAACAATTAAACAAAATTTTTCCCAAAGCAAAAGTTCTTTGTATTGGCAAAGAGGTGCGGATTAAAATTAAAAATAAATATAAAATTCCGGAGCAGGTTGGCTTGGATAGATTGGTAAACGCGCTAGGGGTTAAAGAAAACTATTCTCTTCCGGCTTTGGTGGTTGATTTTGGCACAGCAATAACTATTGATCTTGTTTCTGATAAAGCGGAATATTTAGGGGGAGTAATTATCCCTGGAATTAATCTTTCGCTTTTTTCTTTGCATCATCATACTGCACTTTTACCAAAATTATCAGCTAAAATGCCCAAAGCTTTGTTAGGAAGAGATACGGATAATTCAATTCTAAGCGGGGTGTTTAATGGCTATGCTTGTTTGATTGATGGATTGATTGATAAATTTAAACAGGATTTTAAACTTAAATTTAAGCAGCCGATCAAAGTTATTGCTACCGGCGGCCATTTATATTTAATGAAAAAGCTTTGCAAAAATATAGATGTTTATGACAGTACTTTGACTCTTAAGGGGATTGAAAGCGCCTTCAAAAGCAGCGTATAGCTATTATCGATGGATAAAGTAGTAAGTTCATAAAGTTATAAAGTGAAAACTGAAATAAATAAAGCAAAAAATTCAAAATGGCTAATGGCAAAAGCTAAAACTAATAACTGGTAACTATCCATTCGTAACTCATAACTATCAACTCTATGTTATGAAGTGCTACAAAGATGACAGGTAAATTTTACGCTGACATAAATTATCTACGATGCGCTTACAGTCAAAAACACATCTTTTCGCTAAGCCTGAGCCTGCATCGTACAGGCCCAGCCGCGCGTTCTCTCTATTTTGACATCGTGTCAAAATTACGTTCGAAAGCGCCGCTCAAAGAGAATTTTTGACTTGCGGATTGCCTTTTATCTATCAATCTTGTGATATTATGACTATGTGTTCTTGTATTTTTCTTCCCCTTTGGAATTTTATAGCTGAGGTTCTTTGATGGAGGGGATTTGTACGGAGCCAGGACGGCGGAGCGCCACTTAGACAGGATGTCTTGTTGGCGTGAAGGCACGTTTATTTTGCGTGCCTGAGTGAATCACCGGAATCATCTTACCTGCTGAACCCCAAAAAGAAGGACATCGCTTAAAATTTCAGTGGGGCGGCTCTTTCTTTGCTTCGTTTCTTTTAGCTGATGAAAAGAAATGAAGGGAGTAACTATAATTTTCCAAGATGATAGGCAAATTTACGATTTGTGGGTATAGAGGATTAATAAATATCTGGAAAAATTAACTTAAAAACGCGTAAACTCGTAAACGCGCCAACGGGCTAACTTCTTTTTTGAATTTAATTTAATTTTTCTTAAAAAAAATGCTTGAATTAAAATTTTTAATGTGTTATTTTCTTAGATAACACTAATTAGCACTCCTAGTGTGAGAGTGCTGATAAAACAAGGGAGGTATTGGAATGAAGATAAAACCGTTAGGTGACCGTATATTGGTCAAAGTGTTGGAAGCAAAGGCAAAAACTGAATCAGGGATTTATTTGCCTGACAGTGCAAAAGAAAAGCCGCAGGAAGCGGAAGTTATTGCTGTAGGACAGGGCAAAGTTCTGGAAAGCGGTAAAATCCAGGCTCCGGAAGTAAAAGTAAAAGATAAGGTTCTGTTTGGAAAGTATTCG
Source organism: Candidatus Omnitrophota bacterium (assembly GCA_018817165.1). Taxonomy (GTDB): domain Bacteria; phylum Omnitrophota; class Gorgyraeia; order B26-G9; family B26-G9; genus JAHITE01. The sequence continues at coordinate 231 of JAHITY010000015.1, read as the reverse complement.
GGAACTCAGGTAACAACAAAAGAAGGTGAAGAATTTTTAATTTTGCGTGAAGAGGATATTTTGGCAATTATTGGTTAAAAATTGAAAATAGAGGAGGAAATTAATGGCAAAGCAACTAATATTTGGTGATGACGCAAGAAGAGAAATTTTGCGGGGAGTTGAGCAGCTGGCACGTGCTGTGAAAGTAACTTTGGGGCCTAAGGGCAGAAATGTGGTTATTGATAAAAAATT
>JAHITY010000135.1 GCA_018817165.1 Candidatus Omnitrophota bacterium | reverse complement strand
ATCCGCAACGCTGGTCACGAAAATGTTCTGACTTGCCCGATCCTCAGCAAGTTGTTGTAAACCCTTCACTGGAAACTTTGCAGGCGATTGCCAGCTAGTTTTTTTAAAAGAACGTGTGACAACTATATTGACATAAAGCGGCAAGAAAAGAAAGGCATTTTAATGACAATAGAAAAGCCTGATCGATTTGGAAGATTTACATCAACTATAAAATCAATACATAATAATATTTTTGAAAAGTTATATATCCAATTTTGTCTTGAAAAGAAAGAAACTGAACTTCAAATTTATCAAATGTCCATATTTGAATATTTAGAAGAAAAGCATGATGAGAATTATACATATTTTTGCTATTTGATTAATAATGCACATATCCAAGAAGGCTTGATGCCTTCTATATTTATAGCTGTAAATAATAAATTTAAGGATGTAATGTTTGTAAATAATTTTTTCAAAAATGATTTGCCATTACTTATTGTAAATGCATGGAATAAAACTAATTTTAAGAGTTTAGATTTCTATTTAAAAATAAATAAGATAGCTTGTAAAACTAATGATACAATTCAATCTGTACATTTTTTTTATAAAAATGAGCAATTATTTAAAATAATGTATTCGTATAATGCAGTGAAAGAAATTTTAATAAGTGGAGATTTCTAACAATCGCTTCAACCGGATAATTCCTTTGTCACGGTTCTTGCTTCGCAACAACCGCGCCAAGCCCTTCGGGCACGGAATTACCGGTTAAGCAAATGTTAGAAAGACAAAGTCTCAAGAAAAGAAATCAACTCTAGAATAAACTATGTGTTTTAATTAATTTGTTTATATAAAACAATTTATTGAATATTTCAAATTTGTTGACAAATTCTACTATATGTAGTACATTGTAATACATGATAAGGTACTCAGAGGATATTGCAAAAAAAGTAAAGAAAGGACAAATCCCAAAAGAGATTTTTGTCCATATAAATAATGCATTTCTTTCTTTTGATTTAACAAAAGATATTTCGTTATTTGATATAAAGCAATTAAAGAAATCTGAAGAAACTGATCGTATTTATTTTAGACTTAGAAAAGGAAAGTATCGTGCTATTTTTTATATAGACGATAATACGATTTTTGTTATAGCTCTGGATAAGAGAGAGGAGGTTTATAAAAAATGGCAGTAGTATCAATTCGCTTAAATACGGAAGAAGCCAGGATTATTGACTTTCTTTCCAAGGAATATGACGAAGATAAATCAACATTAATCAAGAAAACAATAATAGAGATGTATGAAGACTATATTGATAAAAACTATATTGAGAATTTTGAAAATAAGGAAAAAGAAAGAAAAACAGCATATTTATCTGCTGAAGATATATTAAATAGTTTGTAAAGTAAGTATATTGTCACGGCTTTCTAACAACTGCTTCAACCTGACTCGCCTATTGTCATGAAAATTGCTGTCGCTTCGCTTGGCAATTTTCACGCCAATGTACGGCTCGCAGGTTAAGCAAATGCTAGGCAGACGCGCTTCGCGCGCTAAACCATTTTTTTATATTGAAAATTAGATCTCTCAAAACCACAAAGTATTTTATTAGAATGAATTATGAAACAATAGATTTGTTTTTTAGTAGAAAAAGAATTGACAAATAGTGTATTAATGAATATATTTGAAGCAAGGAGTTTTTATGTCTAAAACTATTACTGTTCGTGTTGATGAGACGGTATATAACATTTTCAAAAAAGCAGCTGAAGGCCAAAAACGTACTATCTCAAATTATATTGAATATGCGACTTTGAATTATACCGTAAATGAGACTATAGTTGATGATTTAGAAATGAATGAAATACTTGAGTATAAAAATGAAATTAATAAAGGATTGGCAGATATTTCAGCAGGTAGGTATAAAATAATTGATTAAATATAAAATAGCAGAAACTGAAAATTTTACTAAAAAACTATATTCTCCGAAATATCGTTTTTTGATTAATAAAATCCAGAATTATATTTATCCAATATTACGAGAGAATCCTTTTTTTGGTCCAAATATAAAAAAGCTGAAAGGTGAATTTAAAGAGCTATATAGATTTAGAATTGGTGATTTTAGGTTGTTTTATAAAATAATAGAAGAAACTGTTATTGTGTTTATTGTGGATATAGAATCAAGAAAAGATGCGTATAAAAAACATTAAGTAGATGGCGCCTAGCAAATGCTTCAACTTGACAATCGCTGTTGTCATGAAAAGTGCTGGTCGCTTTCGCTCCCCTGCACTTTTCGCGCCAAGTCTTCGCCTTCGGCTCAGACCGCAATTGCAAGTTAAGCCAATGTT
>JAHITY010000100.1 GCA_018817165.1 Candidatus Omnitrophota bacterium | reverse complement strand
ACTAATTCAGTGAAGAATTGTTTTAATTCATCGGGCAATGTTGTAGCAATTCGCGTCCGATTTGCAATCTGCTCCGCACGCCATTTTTCACTGTGTTCTGCTTGTATTTCCGCTGCGATTTTTTTCCACTCTCCCCATGCTTCAATATTCTCAAACCCATAGTTAGATTTATCCCATAAATATTGTATGTGTTCGGGCTGTCCTTCTAGCCAATTCCAGACCTTGTTAGGATCGGTATTTTCCTTTGCTCGTCTTAATTCTGCCGCTTCTTCGCGCGTTAGTGTTCCTTTTCTGATTGCAAAAAGTTCATCACGCCTTAAATCATCACCTACCGTTCCGTCAATAACCCGCCCCGCAAATTCAGTTTCCTCTTCATGGGACAGCAACCCAACGATGCCTGCAGTAATCGTAAGGCTGTAATCATAACTGGAAATCTCTCGGCCATAGTATTCCGGATAAATCGTATAGCCGCCCCGGTCATCAACTTTGCTTAGATGCAGAACATTTGGCAAATTGCCATCGTCTTTTAGTAACATAGAAAATTGAACAACATCATCATCCTCAAAACCTCGGAAATATTCTTTTGTCATCTTGATATGATGATTATCACCCCACACACTGTACAAAACGCAAAGCTGCTTAAATGCCACCGAAAATGGCATTGGTTCACCCAAAGTAATATATTCTTTGATTGCATCCGGATTTTCTGCCGCCTGTTTTCTCTTAGCCCGCTCATCAGGGGATACATGATATGTCATGATTTCCAGTAGCTCACGTTGCCTCTCTGAACGGTCCTGGTTTTTTATCAACATCATAAGTTCACGCTCCTCATCCGCAGTCAGATTGCCCAAATATCCGGAATACATGGCACAATACACTTCGTTGCCAACTTGTACCGGATAAAAATTGTAGCCCTTCAGCCGCTCCCCACCTTCGTTGGGTAAATTTGCGATATGCAACACGCCCATCTGTTCTTCATCCGGCTCCACAACGGACGCTATTTGCACGTCACCACCAGCTTCAAGCTTATTAAGATATGATCTGAGCAACGCCTCCTTAGTCAACCCATATTGATCATAGATTTGTGCAATCATGTCATCAAAAGTGATCGGTTGATTCAAGGTAAGTGCGTCTGTCTGAGTGTCTAACATTGTAAATTTGGTTAAATATTAAAACACGCCGGCATTATCTATCAAATACGTAGAGTGGCCAATAACACCACGTGGTGATAGTTGACACCAATAACCTCAAAATGGTATAATAAAAAAGCTTAATAATCACTATGTACACAGAAATTTTTACCAGTATCGGGCTCTCGCAGAACGAAGCAAAGATATACGAAGCGCTTCTGGAGGAAGGAGAGTCTACCGTAAGCGAAATCGCTCTTAAGGGTAACATCCACCGCCGTAATGTCTATGACGCGATAAACCGCCTGATCCGGAAAGGACTGGTTTTTCAGATATTCGGAAAAGGAGAGAACCTTTATAAACCTGTAGATCCTTTAAAATTAATGGAGCTGGTTGATGAAAAGCGAATGCGTCTTGACGGAGTTATGCCCAGGCTTGAAAAGCTTTACAAAAAAACACCTCAACACGAAGCCGCTTATATTTACAAAGGGATTGAAGGGTTTAAAAACTATCTGCGGGATATATTAAGCGTGCAGGAGGATGCTTATTTTATCGGAGCCAAAGGATGTTGGTTTGATCCTCGGATGAAGGATTTTTTACAACAATTTCTTGTGGACGCCAAAAATCGAGGTATCACCTATCGCCATCTGTTTGATTATGAGGTTAAAAATAAAATTCCCCACGTCCCGGAAGCTGTCGGTAAACCATATAAATTTTTACCAAAAAAATACTCCACTCCTTCAATGGTGGATATATTCGGGGATCACGTTGTGTCATTTACAGGTGCGGGGTTAGCTCAAATCAGCGACGATATCAGTATTTTTGTGATTATAAGCAAACCTATGGCTGAAAGTTATAAGACCTGGTTTAAGTTCATGTGGGATTTTTGCCCTGAGGCGAAAGGAAGATAACCTTATACAGGCTTGCGCATGAGTTCGTTTGGTTTTGGGTTTAGCAGGTAGGAACAGGTTTATTTCGCCTTCTTCAACCCTTTCAAAATAATTCTCTCCATCGGTTTGCAATCCTTGTTCATACAGCATTTTGAGGCTTGAATGAATTTGTTATCTTCTCTGCCCAAGAGTAAAGTTTTGCGAATGCGAATTTATGTAAATCTTTTAAGTATTTTTGATTGAAAACGGTTTTTTCGCCTAAGTTCGCATGAAAATGTTCATATGTTTTCAAAAATAACTGAGCTTCCAATTCATCAATTTCTTTTTGGTTTTGCATACCAAGTTCATTAACCGGGATGCTTGTGCCAGGATAATAAATGTAATCTTGATCAGAAGAATATTTCATGAGCAAAGGCTTGTAGCTATCTTGCGTGCTTTAATCTTAATACTCCTGTCTTTCGTACCTTTATAGCCTTCGATTTTCGATGAATTAGCAACGGTTTTCTTTGCTTTTTGGGCTGAAAATTTTGCGATTTTAAATCTCATTGTTTGTTGTTTTTATCTGGTTTTAGTTTAACAAAAAAAGAGTGAGTTTTAAAGGTTAGGTTGTTGGGGTAAAAATTTATTGTCCCAGACTCGCTTCCAAGGCTGCTCTTCTTCCCTCTATAGCTTGTGCTAATAGCTCGAATTCTCTATTTTCGATATCATTGAATTGATCGCTCCTTGCTGTTAATGCTGCAATAACTCCTCTTTGCTCAGCATCTAGTTTTTCTAGTGAAGCAACTTCTGTTAACTTTAATCTTATCGCTCTTATTCGAGTAGAAGTAAAAGTATCACCTTCTAAAGTCTCGAACAATATTGCTTCTTCTCGTGAACACTCTATCCCAAATTCAGATAATTTTGTGATAATCGCGTCTATTAATTCTCCCCATGCTTCGGTTTCCCGAAGACGGTTCATTTCTGGAGACCTATTTGTTCCTATATTTTCTCTGAATGCATTTAATTCTTCTAATGTTTTAATATTCGATATTCTACTTGGTGTTAGCTGATAAGAATCGTCTGATTTTGGTACATCCATTGTTTTTTTGATTAAAAATTAGGGGGTCACCTTAACTTATCGATAAACACCTGTCAAATTAACAGGCTTACGCCTTGGCTATGTTCATATTCCATATCGTTTTGAGGGCGCGAATCAGGTCGTTGTTCTGTTCGCGCTGTGGTAACACACTGTTTTCTACTTATTTTTTGTTTTTGTTTAACAGGTACGGCTACTAAGAATAAACCACATCAATAAATTTGAACAACTCTTCCAGTGACTTTCTAACTTTAGCTGGTGTTAATTTTGAGCATAAAACATGTGTTGACCACCACAGTGGGAACTCTTTCCAGGCAAATTCCGGTCTTATGCTTTCGAGATCAACAAACCCGACATGCAACACACGCTGAAAGAAGATTTCAGCAACATCATAATGATTTTCACGAGTACGTGGATTTCTCATCATCTGTTCAAGATATTTTTCATATTTAGGTAGAGCATCTTTTTCGATCCATCTCTTGAAAGGCTTTTGTGCTTTTTCCATTTCTTTTAGCATTGCCTCAAACTCTTCAAAGCTCATTTCGTTATCTCCGACTCGCACTCTTGGCATATTCCCTTGATTCTTCTTATTCTTTGGCTCTTCTTCCGCCAATCCCTGCATCATCTGTTCCGGGGATTTCCCATCTAATTCTTTATGAGGGAATGTATTCCATGCAGAAACAAAAACTTGCATGACATTATTTAATTCATCAATGTCTTCAATCTCAGGAAATAGCTGGAAACATTTCTTGTTATATTTATTTACCGCTTCCATTGCAGGACCATCTGCATCCCATATCCATTTCTTGATTTTCTCAACAGTTATTTTCTTCTCAATACCGTATTTTTTGAAAAGTTTTTTTAAATCCTTTTCGACTTGTTTTGAATTTTGCAATTGCATATTTGACATATTTTTAGTATAATTCTTAGTGTAGTAGGGAGACCCTCCCAATAAATGAGGCTTTCAAACTACTACACCTTAAAAATCAGTCTTCGATGTAATAGATTGGCTCATATGAAGGAGGCTTTCTTTTTTTATTGGCCTTATCTTTTTGTTTATCAAACATTGAAAGAGCTCTTAGTTTGGACTTGTTTGTTGTCTCTTTATTTGTATGTTTAAAAACTGTAATTCCAAGCAGTAGATCTGTTAACTGCATTATGTCGTGAGCCCTACTGTCAATTCTGAAACACCTGGCTAAGTTACAAGCATTGCGAACCTTTTCCTCAAATCTATAGCCCGAAGTTGTTGTAAATGTATCAAGAAAAAATACAGAACTGGAATTTTCCAGGCTTTTCAAATCTTTGATTTTGAGTTCTTTTAATTTGTCAAAGAAATGAATTATTGATTGTTTGTGATTATCCACAAAAGGTGTATTGAAAAACACGATTGGCAAAGGCCCTTTCCCCCAATAATGGAAGAATTGCTCAAGAAAAGAACTACCAATAAACGACCTCATAACATTTAAAGACGACCATTTTATTTCTCGAAGTTGTTTATGTGTCGATTTCATTTGCTTTTTCCTCTCTTGAAGTTCTAATCCTAAAGAATCGATTTTCTTCTTATGAAATTCGTTCGCCTCTTCTTTTACACGAAAAAGTGCTTGCGTAAGCGCAGGGGTTAAAGTTTTTTCAAGACATAAAACACCTATGCGCTGGGAACGCATATCTTCGTCCATGAAAAAATCAAACTCTCGCAGCATGATAATTGAGTAAAATAAGTGGAGCTATTATCTTCCTTATTTTAGACTTTTTCAACTTTTTTCTTTTCTTCGTTAGCGCAATTTCTGCATTTTTTGACTAACGCACGGCTTAAAAACACAGACCATGTTCTGTTAGTGCTGTTTTGGACGCAATTAGGACTTCGTCCTCTTGCGTCTGTGGTGAATTATACGGGCAAGGTTACTACTTATTTGAGTTTGAAAGGGTTCTTGCCTATAAAATGAGTAAAGCAAACAAGTTCAGGGCTGTAAAGCAGTTAGACAGCAGTGTTTTGCCTATACCTGTTGAAAGGTGATTATTGGTATTAGAGCGTCAAAGAGGTTACCCCTACCCCATTACTTAACTAGCAAACATGCAGTGTAAGCATCTAAAGCCTGACCAGAAGCAATGTAGAGCAAAAACCTTAACTGGTGACGAATATTGCTTTATGCACTCTCCTAGAGCTGAAAAACAACGAAAAGAGGCTAATCTGAAAGGAGGACAACATAGTTATAAGGATAAAATGGTTTCATCTGGTTATTTATGCATCAAAAAGCCCAAGGATATTCTAAAACTTCTCAATTCAACGATAAACGAAGTAAGGACTGGTGAGTTAGATGTTAAAATTGCCAATTGTATCGGGTATTTATCTTCTCATTTCCTTAAAGCTCATGAATATACTGAACTTGAGAAGCGATTGGAGGCAGTAGAGGATATAGTCCTTGAACAGAAGTAAGCTTATGGCATTTACTAAATATAAGATTAAAAAGATTGAGAAGTATCTTGAAAAACAAAAGAAGAAACAAGGTGGCTTTAATTTACTGGAGATACATAGAGCACTTGAAGCACTTGCCACGGAGACCCCTTCAACACCTCCAAAAGAAACAAGTAGAAATTTGAAAATCTTATTAGGTGAAGACTAATACATACTAATATTTACAGATTATGGCTATAACTAAAAAACAACTAAAAGCTCTTACACGGAAAGCTGAAATCACAATAGGTCCAAAACCTTGGATAATTATGGATAAAAACACTGATACAGGCAAATATTCTCGTGATAACGGTCCCGAACATGAATCTCTAGAAGATTATTGTGAAGCTAAAGGGATAAATGAAGATGACTATCTTTTTATTACTTACTATCGTTAATTCTTAATCCTGTAAATCAACTCAGCCATTTCTCCTCTCGTAAGATTATCGCTAGGGTCATCCCAACCTTCAACTAAATAGTCATTGTCATCAGCGTAATCCCAATATTTCTGATACCATTCTCCATCTACATCAGGAATAGAATCAAAATAGGTTTCTAAAGTTACCTTAAGAGCTTCGGCAATATTTATAGGCTGTGAAGGTTTAAAACTACCATCAGGATAGCCGCTTATTATTCCGTTTTCCTCCGCAAAACAAACATAATTTGAATACCATAACCCTGCCCCTATATCTGTGAGGCACGAAGAATATCGACCTTCATAAGTATAGTTCGCATATTTCGAGCTGATTAATATTTTTGTAAATTCAGCACGATTTATGGGTTCATCAGGTTTATATGTGCCATCACCATATCCTTCAACAATACCTTGTTCATTAACATAAGTAATCGCAGTTAAATATGGTGTAGATTCATCAATATCAGAGAAACAGTAGTTCGGAGTTGATTCCTCACTAGGGTTTGGGACACAGGCTGTGCCATCTTCATCCCAGGAATAATATGCCTTACATTTGCATGTGATTTCATCAGTTGAACTCCCATAACTACCAAAAACATTATCTCCGTAAAGATATTCACAATAATCTAAGGGTTTAAAACACTGTCCATCATATAAAAATTCTCCGTAGCCACATTCATTACTACTATCATCATTACCTTCATCACTACTATTAGAAACACAGTCCTGTTTAGTAGAGTCATAGGTATAACCATCAGCACACCAATAACAATTTAAACCTACACCACTTTCATAAACACCATAAACATCTTCACGCCCTTCAATTATTTCACACACTTCATCATAAGAAATACATCCGCCATATTCAGCGTAATTCAAGTATCCATCAGAACAATAACAGTATCCATCAGAGCCTGCATATTGGTTTTCTCCACAAGTTAGGCTCGTATCTGCATCATAATAACAGGTATATCTGTAATCATTTACCGTGTCTAATATAGATTGATATTGCCATTCCATTTCTTGTTCTCTTAAGTCTAAACAATCAAATAATGTTTCCATCCCTGTTAATCCAAGTTCTTCACATAAATCACTTATGCCTAGGGACCAATCCGATGCCATAATTAATGCTTCCAGTAAAACAGTTTGTCCCTCACATAGGTATTCATCACATGCTGTATGTTCCCAGTAAGTAACAGAGCTATCTCGCCATCCATCATTACAAATCACACTGTTGTCCCAATCAGCTCCTGCTGCACAGTTTACGCCTTCATGTGAAGAACAGGCTCCGCTAGTAGCAACTGTTAAAGGAATTGAAAGCATAAATACAGCTATCAAATATCCAAGAGAACTAGATATGACTCCTAATATTATTTTCTTCATAATTTAATTAATTAAAATCTTAAGACATAGAAACAGAAGAAAATATTAACAAGATTATAATAAGTATTACAAACATAGAAAGATATGTAATCACAAGTGGCTTCAATTGCTTGAATTTGCTAATAGCAAAAATAATATTATAAGGGAAAAAATAGAATACAATAGATGGTTTACAAAATCGTGAGAGCCAAACATGTACTACTAAAAGTGCTAACAGAAAAAACATCAGGAGATATGCAAATACTGTAGATAAAGACAAATCTGAGCCAGTAAACAATCTGAACATCAGTACTAAAATGAGAATGCCTATAAAGATAGCGGTTACTACTGGGAATTTTTCTTTATAAATGTTTTTTGATTTTTTCATGATTATTTTTTAGAATAAATATCAATTAAGGCTTTAGACAGAATAGCCATAATCACACATATAGCTATCAGAACATAAGATAAGCTGTTTTGAGCTATCCATGTTACCTCATAGAGAGCAATAAGGATGGAAACCACTAAACAAGCTTTAAGAAGGTTTTTCATGTTCTTTTGAAAGTTTATTAGTTAAAGCTTCGATAAAAAAAGCTGACATTATAAAGCCTTGCCATATTATGCCTAACAAGAAGAAAACGCCACCTATCGCAACTATCCACCCAATAACTGGAAAGTTATATACCCAATCAACAACAGAAAAAAGATATACAGTTACGGGATTGTAAATAATGATTGGGAAAAATATAGCAACAAAAAATAAGATTAAAGATCCGATAATAAATAGACTGTCATATCTAAGAGCACGCATTAACTCAATATCGCAATGCATATAAGCTTGTTTTCTTAGTTCGTAAGAAGTGCTTGCAGAACTCATGTATAGGATAAAAGCTCCAATAAGTGGTATTACAATAACTAAGAAAAGATTAGCGTCTTGGGTTATTAATAAAGTAAGTATAACTACTAAAGAAACAAATAAATAAGAGCCTATTGCTTTGAAAAGATATATCCCATTTTTAATTTTCAAAACAGCAAAAAGCAGGGAGAAAGGTAAAACAACAATCCACTTCCAAACAAAATTAAAAACAATATTTATTACCCCAAGGTAAAAGATAAATTGAAGGATGCTCATGAAGACTTTAATAAAAAAAGGACGCCTAGGTCCCCAATTCACTTGCTCATAAGAGTAGCCTAACTGGCTAGGCGCCCATCTCCATCCAGTTAGGAATAGAAACGAGCAAAACTCTTATAAGCTAATTTGGGGACACCAAGAGTATACGCAAAAAACAGCGATTATTTAAGCTTTTTTTAATGTCGACCTACTAGTATCAGGTTAATTTAACCTTTTACTATGAGCGAAAAAGAAACAATTAAAACCATAAAAGCCTTTATGGGATTAGTAAACAAAGGCGTTATAAGTTTCTCCAGGGATGATAATGGAGAGCTAATACCAATCTTAATGGTTGACGACAAACACGGTTACCCAATAACCTTTAAATAGGATGACGTTAATTGGCATAGTTTAGCAGTGTCAAGCAAAATACTGTTACAAAATATATAAAAATACGTTATATTTAATGCACGAACAAAGCAAAAAAACACCCTTTAATATATCACCCACAACCCTTGACGTGCGTAGCATTTTCTGTTATTATTAGGCACTATTACTTCCATTGAATCATGAAAAAAGTACAATTCCACAAATCGGTTCAAGAAAATAAAGCTACAAGAAGTAACGGTAGTACATCATTTCAAAAAAAAGAACGTTCTTTTAATGATAAGGCGACTAGAGGATTCGGTGAAGTATTCAGGAAATTATCAACTGAATAAAAATGTTCTATCTAAAAATAAGAGATTGTAATGATTTTTTATTTGATTTTGCCTTAAAATTTGATAAGACTGAAAAAACAGACCATTACAATCTAAATTTAGGTGGAGTTAACAAATTAGAGGGTATTTTAGAAAGAATCCAATGGGGTTTTTATAAAGGCTTTTATGAAAAAGCTAGCTCCCTTTTTCTTTTTATCAATGGAGGACATTTATTTATTAATGGGAATAAACGTTTAGCATTATCTTTATTATTAGGTTTTGCTTTTATAAATGGTTACTGGGTAAGCAATGTTCGTAAAGATGTATATAAAAAATGGTTTAAAGAGCATTTCCCAAAGTATAAATTAAGCAGAAAAAGATTTAAAACAGTTTATAGATGGGCTATGTATAACTTCAACCGTGCAACAGCAGATTCAAGGCATCACAATTGTGGTTTTGATGATTTAAAACGAAAAGCTGAAAGCTTTCTAAAAATTCATTTAATCAAAAAAGTACAATAGCTACTAATCCAGCGGATGCTTCATAATCTGTTTATCTTCAGGATAAGCAAAAGAATCACATTGATTTTTTGCCGTATATCTGTTACATTACCTTGTGGCGCAAGATTGAGAGCATATCTCACTCTTTACTCCCTTTATACTTGCGTCTAATTGCCAGAAGAAGCTAATCATTCTAACTCAAAGCAATCAGGCAGAAAACCTGTTAATTTTGAAGTGTCTTTTTGTGAAACCACTCCTGACTCCTTATGGGAAGAATTGTACAGTTACTTTTCATCTAACGGGTTCTTTACTGACTAAACTTTGCTTAATATGTCGCTCTTGATCATTTGCGAGAATAAGAAGTGACACTTGCTCTCATCATGGAGGTGTATAACAATGGTTATAATTAAACTTAAATTCATGAAGAAAATGAAACCTAATAACTCAACACTTATTGTAGTTTTGTTTGCTATCCTGGCACTTCCAGTAGCTTATTACTTTCTTTACGCACTACCTCAACACAATAAAGGTTTATTAGAGCTTGAAGAGCAAAAGCTAGAACTCGAGGCAGAACGCATAAATATCGAGGCAGAACAGGCGGGAACAGCAGTAGCAGCAGTAGAACAAGCAGGAGAAGAGGCAGAAGCAGTAGCACAGGCAGAAGAGGACAGAATGTATCTTTTAACAAGTTGTCTTGATAATGCTGAGGCGAATTATAATTATGTTAAAGAGAACAACATAAACCCACAATTTGAAGAATGCAATGACCTCTTTTATAACGCAGAGCCTGCTGACTCATTAAACGAAAAAGAACAGCAATTAGATGATGTAGAGGACTGTCTTTATATACTGGATGGATTGACCGAATATAATGACGAACTGTATGAAGAGAGCAAGAATGACTGTTATCTTCTTTATGACTAGATAGTTGTGGCTTTTGAACCCGACAATTAGGTAACCTTGTTTTAGGCTAGGCATTTATGGTTACCCTACCTGTTTTCCCTTTATGTAACCTATATTATGTGCTACTATCAAGTTGGTTACAGTTATATTGATTATATATGGTTAAAGCCAATAAAATCCGTGTTGCGCTTTATATGAGAGTGTCTACTGCTGACCAAGTGAATGGCTTTGGTCTTGATATGCAGAAAGAGGCTTTGCTAGAGCATGTAGAAAGAAATAAGTACAAAGATTGGCATACTAATTCAAAGTGGTTTTTTGTAGAACAAGGGTCGGGAAAAGATAGAGACAGAAAAGAGCTAAATAGAATGTTGAGCATGGCAAAAAAGAAAGAATTCGATCTTGTGCTTGTTTGGAAGATAGATCGAATTTCAAGGAGTCTGACTGATTTATTAAGTATTTTTAAGGAATTGAAGAAGAACGAGGTAAGCTTTGCATCATTAAAAGAGGATATTGATTTTTCAGGAGCAATTGGTCAATTAATTTTTCAGATATTTGGTGCTTTGGCTGAATTTGAAAGAGAAACCATCAAAATGCGTACCGAAGAAGGAAAAATGGCTTCTGCAAGGCAAGGTAATTACATTGGTGGGGATACTCCGTACGGTTATACAAAAGTCCCCAATAAGAAAGGTAAAGGCAGTAAATTGAAGCTTATCCCAGAAGAAGCTAAGATCGTTAAACAAATTTTCAATTGGTTCGTATACGACAAGAAGAATGTAACTGAAATAGCGAAAGAGCTTAATAAAATGAAAGTATCAAAATCAAAGGATGCTACAAGTCGCAAGAAGAATACCAAGTGGTACGACACGACAATCAGAACTATTTTAACTAATGACATTTATAGAGGGGCTTATATAGTCAACAGGCTTAAGATAGTCCAAAACGACCCTCGTAAATACATAGAAAACCCCAGGGAAGAATGGATTACTTCTCAAGTTGAACCTACGGTAAGCCATATCGTATTTAGTGGTGCGAATCAGAGACTCCAACATGGTACTAAAGGCATGAGAGGAGGAGGACAACAGAATTATATGTTGGCAGGGAAACTTACAGATGCTGAAACAGGTAAAAAGTTT
>JAHITY010000099.1 GCA_018817165.1 Candidatus Omnitrophota bacterium | reverse complement strand
ATGGAACATCCTTGGAAAAAGCTGCCAAGTGTAAGAAGAATTTCACAATCAAAGCAGAAGTCTTTGGTTAGTATTTAAAAACCATAAAACCGGACATTTCTACTTTGGTAAAAAGCGGACATTCTTACTTTGGCTTGACACATTCCCCCCTTTCCCTTGCACACTACCCTATAATATGGTAAACTTTAAAATCTTTATTATTATCGTATTTTACCTGAAAGCAATAAGTTATGAACATATACTACTCCCAAAACAATAAAATTATTTTAAAATTTCTGACCGTAATATTATGCGCTGCGTTTTCTTGTGCATTTGTCAGACAGAGCTTTGCATTATCTTCTAAAATAGTGTGTGATACTAACCTGTTTCAAAATTCTTTTAGAGAATTTTCTTATCCAAACAGAAATCATACAAGCATTCCACCGCTTCAGCAGCAAGATATTTTCCTCAAGAGAATTGCTTCAGCCCTTGAAGCTAATATATTCGATGATATATTCGGCAAGAAAGTTACCTATATTGGAATAGAGGAACTCAGCAATGCCAATAAACATTTACTCTTAGAACCCAATATCTTGAATTCTGACGTGGATGGGATTTCTATAGATATGGGACATGTTCCCATGTCATTCGATGATATGGATGCAATTTTTCAAGATACCAGAACAAAAGTATTTGGTTTTAATTTCTGGGAAAAATACAATAGTGAAATAAAAAAACGCTCAAAATATTACTTAGGACGAGTTGATAGAGTTCCTCTTTCGTCTTCTTGGGAAGAAGACTTGGAGTCAAAAATTGACTATTTTGGCCGATTTATAATACGAAACATGTTAAGAGATAAGCAAAATAAATATATTATAGATTTTGTGCGTAAGCTTCTTTTTAAAGATGAGCAAGGTAATATCATTCCATTTATTTACAAACCTTTTAGTGGCGTATCAAGCGAAAAAGCAGCAGCTGACCTCATCAATACCATGGGCTACAAACACACTGCTCCCGTCCATGTATTCCACGACAATTTTGGAGATTATGCATTTGTAGAGTATATTACACAAGCGCCAGAATTCCCTGGAAAAATTCGCAGTGAAAAACAAGCTCGAATGTTGGGAAAGCTCTTACCTATGTTTTATATTCTTGGATTATCCGATATAACTTTTAATAATATTCTTCTCTCAGAAAACGAAGATTTGGTTCCCATAGACATGGAGGCGATTTTTGGAAAAGGATTTTCTAACATTAAAAGCTTTGAAGACTTTGAGAAAATATACCGGGAGTACAGGGGGGGACTGTTAGGAGGTAATAGAGTTCTTTTAATGTCCGTGGAACCTACAGGCATTTTTCATCAGGCATATCAGCAAGGGGTTCAAGAGTCACTCTTGCAGATTAAGAAATCTGAAAAAAAACTCAAAAAAGAAGTTCACACTTTCTTAACAAATAAACAGGCTATGACACGCTTATTACTTGCAAATACAGGTGAATATGGAGATGACCTGAGTTTACGAGGAATCGTTCCGTATTATCTAGTTCCGCTTAATTCTGAGGAAAATAAAAACATAGAGAAAGCAGCCTTTTCACGCATCGATGAATTATTGGAACTGGAAAAAAATTACCAAGTAATAATAAAACCTCCGGCAAGAAAAATAAGAGATCCTGGTTTAAAGAGAAATTTTGCTGTAGAGCGTTCCATATAATTCCATATAACAAACTTCCCTTTTTGATATAAGGGGACACAATACTTAATTGCTTATTAAGTACGGGTTTTTCTCCCTGGTTTTTGCTTAGCCAGTTTAATATTAAGCTGTTCTTCCAGTTCTTTTACAAACCCCTGCCCTCCTAAAGGCCTGCCTGTTCTAGAATGCTTTCTTATTTTCTGACTAATGTCTTCATCCTCAGCATTTGCAAGAAGATTATGCCAGTCTGTTATAATTTCTTGCAATAAATCATCTTTAACCAAACTATTCTTTTGTTTTTTTAGATGTATTTTTATACTTGACCACGCATAATCTTTTGCTTTACCTACCAAGCTTGCTCTAACTGGATTAAGTAAGACATATCGCACTGCAGCTATTAGATATCGTTCATCTAGCACATGTGAATAAAATCTGCCCTGCCATAAATATCCCGTCCACAGTTCTCTCTTATTTATTATTGTTGTATAATTTCTATGAGTTTCACCAATTGCTTGGGCGAGGCTTTGCTTTTGCTCTGGGATAACTATTAAATGCACATGATTCGGCATTAGACAATAACTAACTACTTTTAGATTAAACTTTTGAGAATAAAATTTTAGCAAACGCAGATACAACTCATAATCTTCTTGCAAAAAGAATACTTTCTGTCGTCTATTTCCCCTCTGAACAATATGGTGCGGATACTTCGGAGCAACTACTCGCGCAATACGTGCCATGACCTTCCCTTATTTTTTTGACCTTTATTTCAATGAATTAAGTATTGTGTCCCTTATTAGGTTATTGATTGATAATGCGAAATGCGTTGGGGAGAATCATCTGGATTAAGTACAATACACACAGCATCAATTCTATAGTTTCCGGAATATTTATTGTATGCAACATAAGCCTGAGCGCTGCGAATAAGCCGATTAATTTTGTCTTTATTTATTGTTTGCTCCGGCGAGCCGAAATATTCATTGGTTTTGGTTCTTACTTCGACAAAAACCAGCAAATCTTTTTTCTTTACAACCAGATCCATCTCTGAATATTTTGTGCGAAAATTCTGCTCAACAATCGTGTATCCTTTTTTCTGGAGAAATTTTCTAGCTATATTTTCTCCGATCATGCCTGTTTTTGATTTATTCGTTTTACCTACATTCATAGTTTAATTCTCAAGCGATATTGCAAAGCTTCCGCCATATGAGCAATATTGATTTCATCTGATTTATCCAGGTCCGCAATAGTCCGCGCTACTTTTACCATTTTATAGTATGAGCGGGCAGATAAATGAAACTTTTGTCCTGCTTGAACCAATAGCTGTTTTACTGGTTTTGACAAAACACAATATTTTGCGATTTGTTTATTTTTCATTTCCGCATTAGTATGAATTCCATCCTCACTAAACCGCTCCTGTTGGACCTGCCGAGCTTGAATCACTCTAACGCGTATTTCATCCGAAGTAGTTTGTCTTTTTTTAAGCGGTTCAAAGCGCGCTAACTCTTCTATATCCACTACCGGAACTTTTATATGCAGGTCGATCCTGTCTAATAAAGGGCCGGAAACACGCTTACGGTATTTTTCTATTTCCCGCTCCGTACACAGACAAGCTCGTTTGGGATGATCTAAGTATCCGCAAGGACAAGGATTGGCTGAGGCAGCCAAAATAAACCGGGCTGGATATTCAACTCTTTGCTGGCTGCGGGAAATAGTCAACCGACCGTCTTCCATTGGCTGGCGCAAAGCTTCAAGCACACTGCGAGGAAACTCATTGAATTCATCCAAAAACAATACACCACGATGCGCTAAACTTATTTCTCCGGGCTGAGGCTTTGTTCCCCCTCCGGTCAGTCCCACCTGTGAAACAGTATGATGCGGCGCCCGAAACGGCCTTGTCCTGACCAAAGAACCTTCCGGAGGTATTCTGCCGGAAGCTGAAAAAATCTTAGTCACCTCCAAAGACTCTTTTTCACTCAAAGGAGGTAATATCCCGGGCAATGCCCGCGCTAACATTGTCTTACCTGCTCCTGGACTGCCAACCATTAAAAAATTATGCCCTCCGGCTGCCGAAATTTCCAAAGCTCTCTTGGCCTGCTCCTGACCCAAAACTTCCGACATATTAAACTCAGCATCAAATTTATCCTGAGAAGATTCTCGATATTCTGTAGGCATTATCTGAATTAACCCGGAAAAATGCTTTATCAGTTGATTTAAGCTCTCTACCGGATAAACATTTACTCCCTTAACAATTGCCGCTTCGTTTGCTGAAGCTTTAGGTACAAACACATTCACAAAATCATTTTCTTTAGCAAATAAAGCCAATAATAAAGCTCCCTTAGTGTGACGTAAACTCCCATCCAAAGAAAGCTCTCCGAAAAACAAACTTCTTTGTGGTAAACCGCATTCTAGCCCTGAACTTAAAATCCCAACAGCAATCGGCAAATCATAACAGGAACCTTCTTTGGGTACATCAGCCGGCGCCAGATTAATAATGATCCTGCGCTGCGGAAAACTTAATTGGGAATTTACTATTGCTGTCTTTACCCGCTCTTTACTTTCCGCAACTGCTTTGCTCGGTAAACCAACAATCTCTAGTGCCGGCAAACCGCGTGAAGCAACATTTACTTCTACTTCAATCCCAATTGTTTTAAGCCCTGAATTGGAAACTGAACATACCTTAACTAACATTTATCTGCCTCTTAATATTTAGATTATACTTTCCGGCTTCTTCGATAATTAAACCTTTTAACTGCAGCAATGAAATTTCCATGCTTACCTGCGGAATTGAAGTGCTTAATTTGTAGGATAATATGTCTATATCCATAGGCTCATACTTAAGCTCTGTTAGGATACTCTGCTGTAATTGGCTGGAACTGCTTATTGAAAGATCTTCCGCGAATCCTCGCGCGCTGATTCCATAAAAATCCATAATATCAGCAGCAGATGTTACAATCTGTGCTCCTTGTTTTATTAATTGCATCGGACCTTTGGATAAAACACTGGTAAGCATTCCCGGCACAGCAAAAAGTTTCCGCTCAAACTTAGCAGTCAAGTCCGCAGTAATCATTGAACCGCTTTTCTGACCAGCTTCAACCACCATTGTCGCGGATGATAATCCGGCCACTATTCTATTACGGCGGGGATATGTCCATTTATCCGGAGGGAAATTTCCTTCATATTCCGATACAATCAATCCATGATTGTCCAATATCTGCTCATATAATTTTTTCTGATATGCCGGGTGAATAATCTCAATGCCGCACGGCATACAAGCAATTGTCCGACCTTGAATATTAACTGCCGCTTGATGCGCTGCCGCGTCAATTCCATACATAAAGCCAGAAACAATCGTTATTCCAACTGCGGCTAATTCCGATACAAGCAGATCTGTTATATGTTTGCCATAGCGGGTCATTCTGCGGGCGCCGACAACTGCCAAGCACTGGGAAAAAATATTTTCATCCCAAACCCCTTTATAATAAAGTCTTTTCGGAGCAGCTGGAATCAGCTTCAGCAATTTAGGATATTTAGGGCTATCAATAGAAATACTCTTTGTCAAAATTAAGTTCCCCCATGCTTAGCAAAATTATTAATATCACAATTCGCCTTATATCATGTCTTAATTTATCTATTTTGTTATACTTTTATATAACCACACGTTTGTGTGGGTGTCAAGCGTTTTTAACGAAAAAATTGTTACCTGCTCAGGAATTGAATTCCCTAATTGAAAATGAAAACTGTAAAAAAACATGAAGATATTAAATCAGGAGAGGCCCATAAGCCCAAAACCTATAGTGACTGCTGAAGCCAGCGATTGATAGATACGGCATGCTTGGTGATATAAAATTTCTCATGCCGTGATGCCAAGGCAGACAGCGAAAAATTATTTTCAACAAAATCTTTTCCGGCTTTTCCCATCTCAGTTGATAAATCATTATCTTGAAGCACCCTCTTCAGTGACCTTGCAAATAATCCCTTATTATTCACCGGTACTATATATCCTGTTTTTCCGCTTCCAATCGCATCGGAAACACCGCCGACATCATAAGCAATGACGGGCACCTCCATTGCCTGCGCTTCAAGTAATACGCGAGGAATACCTTCGGATTGTGACGGCAAAACAACAACATCACTGGAAAAATAATAATCACGTAATTCTTTCTGCGTCAACTCTCCGGCAAAAATTACATTATCAGCAATACCATATTTTTTTGCCAAGGACTTGATCTCCTCGCAAAAATCCAGATTATCAGCACGTCCGGCAAAAACCACTTTTACGTCAATCCCTTCGATATGCAAATCATATGCGATTTCCACCAAATCAAGATGCCCCTTATTCGGATCAATTCTGCCCGGCAGAAAAACAACTGGTTTATCAAACTTTTTAGGAATAATTCCTGAAGCATCCCGGGAAAAAAACTTCGTATCAATCCCATTGCCTAGATAACTGAAAACCGCCTGCAAAAAAGAGGGAACATTACGCTGACTTACTCCGCCAACCGCCGTCACATTTTTTAACCGACTCCGCGCGGCAACATCATTAAATACTGTATTGTCCAAATGATTCTGAACTAAAACAGGAATGCCCCGGGCTTTTGCCGCCTCTATAATAATTCCTGACTCACTTGCGCCTATAGTATGAATCATAACAAAATCAACCTGCTGAGAATCAAGAACCTGCTGAATTTTTTCTTTTACTCCCGTATAATTTGATGTCCGCCCTGTTTCATGGTAAAATTGTCCTGACATCGGCAACCTAGTAAGAATCGGCATAAACCGCGTCGTCTGCAACCAGTACTTAAGAATATCCGTCACCTTAAGCTTTTTCAAAACCTTTTTCCCCATTGAATATAACATCCCCCCCGCCGAAGACGCCTGCACTGTTTCAATACCTCTGGTTTTCAGCCATGATAAAACAGGCGCTTTCACCAGAGTTCCCCTGCCAATCTTTATTTGCTGAATATCTTCATTATCTTCACGTACAGTAATATACATCTGAATAATTTTCATATCATTGCGCCGTAAAAGCGCGGCATTAAGATTCTGAATATGAACCTCTGTCCCCCCGGTCAAATCATAATAAGAGGAAAACCGCAATATCGTCATTCCATCAAGAATTCCAGGTTGTTCATAAACTGCAAACAATGCCTGAATATCCCTTGCTTGAATATAAAGACTCGGCGCTAAATTTTCTCTATTTATATTCTGCGCAGAATATAGATCGCTGCATTGCGCTGATACACTAGAAAAAACTATCAGGAGAAAAAACAGAATTATATTCGTTATTTTTCTAAAATATTTCATATGGATTCTCGCAGATTATAGACCTCAATACTTAAAAATTGTGTTTTTTTAGTTAGTAAACTATACCATCTTCACCTTACTATTGCAAATTAATGAGTTTTCTATACTATCTAAACTAAAATCTCTCAAAGCTCACCTATCTTACCAGGCAAATTAGGATTTTCTCTTTTTCCTAAAAACCCTCCAATTCGTAAGGTTCATTACTTTATTCCAGGCCGAAATAAAATCCTTTAGAAACTTTTCTTGAGAATCAGCGCATCCATAGATTTCTGCCAAAGCCCTGAGCTGTGAATTCGCCCCAAAAACAAGGTCAATACGAGTAGCCGTCCATTTAAGTTTGTGTGGATGTCAAGAATTTTTGACAATTTCAGTATGCTCTAAACCCTTTGTTTATTGCGCATAACCAAGAGCCTTTAAGCTCTCAAGCCTTTTTGCCTGCTCAGCGTCATCAAGCTTTTGAATCACATTCTTTTCCTGGCTTTCATTGGGGGTGAATTTTATATGATATATGGCATAAATTTTTTTGTCTGGTGGATTAAACTCGATTTCAACTGAAAATTTTTCTTTGTCAACCTGAGTTTTGCCCAATTCCAGATAATAATATGGGTGAACTGAATCGTACTCCTCAGCCTGGTTCAACTGGGCAGGCAAAGTAAATGGTTTATTTCCATCAAATCGATACTTTAATCCAAGCTGATTTTTTGTATAGGAATTGCCAAACATTCTTATTAATATACTCACCTGATAGGTCCCATTCGGTACTTTCGCGGATAGAGTCAGCTGCGGCAAGCGGCCTTTTTCAGGTAAATAGGCAAAGTATTGATCAAAAAGATAAGTATTTAAAATACACGGCTTGTTTATCTGATCTTTTTTATCCAAAAAAGAAGAAAACTTTGGTTCATCCAATATTCCAATGCTGTCCTTTGGCGATATTTTAAAACTCGACATGAGATAACAAAACGGATAATCTATTACAGTATTTCTTTTTTGTTTGTCCTGGCGCAATTGATATGGACGCATTTTTTGTTCAAAAATTTTTCTTAACTTTTCTTTTACTTCATAATTTTCATTTGAAATATCTTGTTTTTCCTTAGGGTCATTCTTAAGATCAATCAGAACATCTTCAGTCAGATACTTATAATCATCTAATTTTAAAATGCATTTATATTCATTTGAACGGATAAAATTCCGAGAGAATATATAACGCTTGCCTTGAAGAAAAGGATATTTAATAAATTTCATCAGACTTGTTCCATCCATCGATTTATTTTTGGGAAATTTAAGCTTGCAAATATCGATAATCGAAGGCATAATGCCCACCGATTCGGTTAAAGCTTTTATTCTAATTCCAGCAGGGATAAGCGGAGGAAAGCTCATAATTAAAGGCACATGAGTCACCGAATCCCACGGAGGGCCTCCATGAAATAGACCATGCTTGCCGCTATCATGATCGCCAAGATTCTCCCCATGGTCCGAGGTAATAATTACCAAAGTATTTTTTTCAAGGTCTAACTTTTTAAATTCACTATAAAGTATTCCAATCCATTTATCCGCGTATTGTAGATTGCTATCGTATAATTCCTTAAGAATTCTAATATCTTCCTCGCTCCAATTTTCCAGGGAACCGTACTGTTTGACATTGGCCTTCTCTCTCACTAACTCCACAGCAGCAGACATGTCACTCTTTAAAAATTCTGAATCTTCTTTTTTAACTCTATAAGGGATATGCGGCAGCATAATATGGCAATAAATAAAAAAACTTTTTTCTTTATTTTTCTCAAGCCAAGAGATTACTCCTGATACCGGTTTCAGATCATCGAACTTTTCTAAAGAAGTATTATCGAGACTATAAGATTCATAACAAGAATTATAATAAACTTCATCAAATTTTCGGCCAAAGTAATCGCTGGGTGATGCTAAGAGCGGATGCTCCGTAAATAAAACTGTCCTATAACCATTTAAGGACAATACCTCAGGCAAAATAATCTGCTCATCATCATAACTGTTAAAGATTGTCCAGGGGGCTTCCACTTGAAAATTAGTTTTAAGATAACGACCCGAATGGTCAACAAATACTGGTTTTGAATAATAACGTGAAAAGAAGATTTGGGGCACTGACCTCTGTGTATAGGTTGCTTGGGTGAAATTATTTAAGAACATCGCCCCTTTGCTAGCGATTGCATCTATGTTTGGGGTAGTGTTTTTTTCATACCCATAACAGGAAAAATGATCGGCACGAGCAGCATCTAAAACAATAAATAAAACGTTTACCTTACTTAAACGTTTAGGATTAATCTTTAAATAAAATAATACTAATATCGCTGTCGCAATAAGCAGGAAAAGAAAAACTTTTATTAGCTTTTTCATGAGAAATTCCAATAGAGTGTATACAGTTGAATATTAATCCGGAATATAAATCGACACAAGACTTAATTACTTAACAGGGCCAGATCAGGCATTAGGAGACTAATTCTAACTCACCACATCAATTGCCTCTAATATCTAAACTGTTTCAATCGTCCACTTGAAATATATTATACCACATCATATTACAACAACTAAGCATAAAAAGTTTTGATTGTTAATTTACTCCCTATACTATCCGAGTTTTGCAATTGTTTAATTTTGGAATAAGTTAAAAAATATAAAAACCCGATTTATTGTCTTTTTATATTTGATAAACAATACGATATTCTCTATACAATCTGTGCTGCTGAATTAATTGCAGCTAATACTACACCCCTAGCCCAACTAAATTTAATAAACTATTATGTCTCTGCATATACTGCTTTTACTATTCAATCTTTAGCATCCTTTTTGCTTTTAAGATTGCTTCCAATTCAACAGCAATCTCGCTGCTTAATGAAGCGCAGGCAATACTCAGTGTTTTGGCTAAACCAGAATAGTTTTGCGGAATGACCGGATGCCGGAATTCTGATCTTTTGATCATAATCGTTTTTGAATCTTTAGGATCAATAACCATCCATTGCGCGACAAGGAACATGTCTTTATCCAGCTCGCTATCAAGCTGAATAATTTCTAAAACTACCTGATATTTAACCTCAATCGATTGATTCCAGGGATACAAAACGAATTTTACCCCAGGAATCATGACCAATAGATCCTCTCCTATTATGCGCTGCAGGCCAATTTCCAGCGATTCTCCCCAACGATCAAATTGAGCGAATTTAATCATTTTTTCTTTGTCTTGGGTTACAATTTGCGGCCTGTTCTGATATCCCGGAATTTTAATTGGCCCCACGCCAATCAAGGCATCTGAAGAAATATTTATTTTTTTGCTGACCAAATTTTCCGAAACTGCCCCAAGCACATAAAACCTGGGGCTTGGAGTAGTAGGTACCAAGGCACAACCATTTAAAACCAGACAAAAGCAGGCAATGCATATAAACCGGCAATAATCTCGCAGTAAATTTATCAAACCATTATTTTTTTTCTGTTTCATCTTTTTCTCCTTGTGTAGAGACACAACACCAGCCACTCCCATTAGGCTGGGTGTCAAGTCAACTATAACAACACTCTAATAAGCATCAGTCGCTGATCAACGTTGGGAATCAGCGGATTTACCTTTTAAAAACGCTTCCGGATGTTGTTCAAGATATTCATTAAGCAAACGAAATGATAGCATTGCCTGTTTTATCTCCGTAAACATATTTTGCAAGTCGCTTGAATTTACCAATCGATCGATTCCTTGGGTGGCAGTCTTTACATTGTTGGCGATTTCTTTAATAGGAAGCTGCTCCATAATCGCAAAAATATCCGGCGAAGTAGAAAGTGTAGGCAATTCCGGATAAGCTTTCTGAATATTGCGCAGCTGAGCAGGGCTATCCGGGTATAAATCAAAGGCGATCATCAGCTCTCCGGTTAAAAAACTCCGAACTTCAAGCTTTGCTCTTAAGCCTAATTCGATCAACTTCTTATCCGCTCCCGCTTCCCCAAAACTCGGAGTACCTTCAATCCGGCCTTGTTCAATTTCGATAATTACCGGCAGCATAATCGTTCCCGCTTTTGAATCATAAATCAAGCTAATGTCTTTAACTGTGCCAATGCTGACTCCCCGAAACATAACCGGAGCTCCTACGGAAAGTCCTTTAACCGAACCATCAAAATACAAAACAAATTCATTAGTTTTTTTAAAAAGCATTCCCGAACCAAAAACCACTATTCCGATTATCAATAATATTAGTGCCCCTGCCGTAAACACTCCAATAATGGTTTTGTTCGCTTTTTTACTCATTGTTTAAGCTCCTGCTTTTTAGCTCTGGTTAAAAACTGAATAACTTTTTCATCCTGGGAATTAGCCAATAAATCCTTCGGCGAGCCTGTGGCGATCATGGTTTTAGTTTCCGCGTCAAGAAACACGGAGTTATTTCCGATAGCAAAGATACTGGCGAGTTCGTGAGTAACAATAACTATCGTAGCGCCCAAACTATCTCTTAGGTCAAGGATCAAATCATCAAGTTTTCGCGCGTTTATCGGGTCAAGACCGGCTGAAGGCTCATCAAAAAAAATAATATCCGGATCCAGCGCGATTGCCCGCGCCAGGGCGGCTCTTTTACGCATTCCTCCGCTTATTCCCGAAGGTAAAGAGTCCGCGTATTCTTCCATGCCTACCAGAGAAAGTTTTAACGATACTATTTCCTGTATCTGCTGCACAGATAACTTAGTATACAGCTGCAAAGGAAGCGCCACATTTTCGCCCACAGTCAAAGAACTCCATAAAGCTCCGCTTTGATAAAGAACCCCAAAACGCCGCATAATATTTTTTTGCCCTGGCTCATCTTCATCCCAAAAACTTTTTCCAGAATATAAAACCTTGCCTTTATCCGGCTGCTTAAGCCCAATCAGACTCTTAAGCAAAGTGCTTTTTCCGCAGCCGCTTACCCCCATAAAAATAAAAATATCGCCTTTATTCACGCTAAAGTTAAGATTACGCATAACCGGAATATTATTATACCCGATATCAAGATCTTTCACTTCAATAATCGGCAGCACTTTTGAATCCATGGTTTATACCCCTAAAATCTGACAAATAAAAGTAATGATTGCCGTGGCGATTACAATCCCGGTTATCCCGGTGACTACTGCCGAGGTAGTGGCCATTCCCACACCGGCCGCGTTTCTTTGGCAATTAATCCCCCTCAAACACCCCGACACAGCAATAATCACGCCAAAAACAATACTATGAATAAGCCCTATCCAGACAAAACTAAGCTGTACGGCTACTTGAGTATGATTTAAATATTCAATCGGATTAAGCCCCAGCATGCCCACACTGATAATAAAACCGCCTAATATACCCATAAGATCCGCGTATATTGTTAAAATCGGCATCATAATTACTAGTGCTATGACACGCGGAATAACTAAAAATTCAACTGGCGAAACCCCTAATGTTTTAAGCGCGTCGATTTCCTCGCTTGATTCCATCATCCCCAGTTCTGCCGCGAAAGACGCCCCAATACGTCCGGACACAATGATCCCGGTCATCACTGCTGCCAATACGCGCACCATTGCGATCCCAACTATATCCGCAATATAAATTTGCGCCCCGAAAATTTTAAGCTGTATTGACCCGACAAAGGCCAGAATCATGCCGACTAATAAATTTATTAAACAAACAAGCAATAATGTATCTACTCCGCATCTCTTGACAATAAGCATAAAATCATCCCAGCGAAAATATACCTTGCCTTTAATTGTCCTGGAAAAAGAAACCGTAATATCCCCCAGAAAATTGAGTATTAAGCACAGGCTTTGATAAATTTGCAAAACCTTGTCTCCGGTTTTTTCAAAAAACGACTCGCGCGGCTGTTGAGGTAAAATATTTTTTTCATGTACTTTTAAAGCAATCTCGAGTAGCTTCTGCGCTCCCGGCGGTAAATTTTTGTGATCAACCTGAATTTTTTTTTGCTCGCACTCCCTGATTAACTTAAATAAAAAAGCAATAAGTCCGCTGTCCCACTGCAACTCTTCGGAAACATTAAGATTGATTTGTCTGATATCAGGATGACTGGTGAGCTGTGCGGTAATTTCCGTTATCGGAAGAAGCCCGGCAGAAATCTGCCAATCTCCTTCCAATTTAACAATAAGCGTTTTAGGTATTGAATAATCAAAATCAAGTTTTTCTAACATAATAATTTCATTAAACACCAATCTTTTTATTGCCAGCAAGAATATTTCTCAAAAACTAATCAGATAAAACTAAAAACGCCACGTAGCCCCTCCGTGACGTTTACTCTATTTTTATATTATAACACTTCACAAGGAAATGCACCATTAATCATTAATTCATAGATAATTGAAATATTGAACTGCCAATATCGGACAAGTTTCGCGACTAGTTGTCTCAATCTGAATCCTCAAAATACTCTTTTAATACCAAAGTATATCCCACACCAATACGCAATTTTATTTTTAGAGGCATTCTGCGTTTATCCTTACTGATCCAAGTTTCAAATTTATCAGGGACACTTATAAAATGATAGGTCTCAAATATATCTTTGCTGATCTTTAGCTGATCTATTGACTCCAATTTTATCTCAAATTCAGTAGGAAGATTTGCCTTAAAACTTTGCCCTATTTCCAGTTCAGGAAATGTACGTAAATCATATAGCGCCAGAATCGCATTATTGATCGGGCCATCATTTTCAATTACAGATTCCTGTATTTGTCTACAGCCTCTAAACTTCTTGGTAGTAAGCGTGAAATTTTCCTGATCATATTCCTCTACTATACGCTCTTTTCCCAACCACCGGGCGACATCACGTTCTATGCGAATCGGCAAGAATGTCTTTAGGTCGCTATAAATTATTTCAGTATCCTCAAACCCAAATATTCGCGTTTTCAAAGTATGCAATCTTACATCCTGCCCGCATAACTTAACTATTCCTAAATCACTAAAATCAGCTACTCCCAAGGGGCTAATCGTATAAACAAACTTGTTTACAGGATTAGCCAGCAAACAAGTTCCACTTTTTACCCCAAAGACATATGCGAATGATAAAATTAGTAAGCACAATACTGATAAAACAACATTTTTTTTCATAATTATCCTCTACTATAAACATACCATATTATCAATAATTATGCTTAAAAGCTTTAAAAAAATAACCCCTAGCAACTTATTTATTTACAAGTGGTTAAAATAATTGTCTCCCCCGCTCTGGCATTCACTCCATAGAGAAAAACCCTATCTTCACCAAAGGCTTCAGGAGGTGTTATAAAATAAAAAAGGAGCCATAATCGACTCCTTTTTTATTTTAGTGACTCCCCCTATTAGACGAGTTTCGCAACTTTTTGAATGAGTTTAATCCATGACCATTGAATGAAAACTATGCCGAGAATTAGCCATGGATGACAGAACTGTCTTCACGTTTTATTTCACCGCGAGGGCTTATTTCACAACCTTCTTCGACCTTGACCTTATACACCAAGAAGCGTTCAGGAATTGCCAATTCAAATTCTTTATACGACTTACCCTCGTGTATGCCTCTAATAATCCGCTCCGCGGAAAGCTTTATTTCTTTTTTCTGCAAATCTTTCCGGCATTCATCAAAGGTCTTACCTTTTCCAATAATTTTCACCTTACCGTTCAATCTAAAACCAAGCAGAGAATTAATATCAATAAAAGATAAAGAAACTTCCGGATTAACTTGTAGATTTTCGGCGGTTCTGCCGATACTATAATCTATAAAATACACCGTGCTGCCCTCTATCTTTAATAATAATTTAGAAGAGGAATTTGGCTTTCCATTTTTACCAGAAGTAGCCATTGCGACAAATTCTATTCTTTGCAGAACTGCAAAAGCCTTCTCTATTACACTCATAAATGTCTTTCTGAAATTGAAAAAGATGGTCCTTTAAATTTTTAGGGGCAACCCTCGCGTGTCCCACTGTTTTGGGACGGGGAATCTCGAAACTAATTCTTTCAATCCCAAAGTTGTTCTTCTTATGCTAATATACTCCTGGATTACTTTAATCTCAAGCTAATTTTTATTTTCTAAGCTCAGGATAAAAATAATCGCCGTTCCTCTACCTTGCGCAAAAAAGTACATTTATCCGATAAGGGAGAAAACGCTTTTTTTCTTTAAAATCCCTTTTGCTTCTCACCGAATTGCTAAACAGAATAAAAAACCACTAACCATGTAGTGATTTTATTATTTTTGCTCCCGTATTAAATGAGTTACACTGAGCATATCTACTAATATACTCATGACCTTTGGTGGCACAATTTTTTAACAGCAATTAGATTGAACGCTCCATCGCGTAAGAAGTAAATAGAATATCCCTTTTTTCAACTTGGAGGGCAGGGGGTATCACGGTATATTTATGTTGATCCGGATCAGTGCTCACTGTCTGTTTTGAAGCATTTTTTCCTTGCTTATGCTGTGCAAATCCCATGAATATCGCTTTTTTAGCCTGCGTTTTATTAGGAGACTTCGAAGAAACATCAGTATCAGTATCCTCAACTGCTTGTTTATTTGACCTGTTCAGCCGTTCCCATAGACGAGCAACTATTAATCCAGTAAGAACTGTAACCGTGCCTATTCCCCCAATACACACTGCAACCCAGGCAATAGACAGCACGCTTAATAAATTAAATATTCCTGACAAATCTTGCGTATGTTCAATAGCTTTGTCGGCTTTTTTTTCAGAAATATTCAGCGCATATTCCACTTTTTGCTCTTCTGGTTTTACTTTGCTCGCAACCGGATATTTTTTATCTGAAATAACAGTGGATTCTGCTGCTTTCTTAGAATTAGAATCACGCTCCTTATTATTTTTTAATTTTTCCGGCATTGTCTTGAGCTCTTCTGCCTCTATCTTTTCTGGCTCCGTAACCTCATTAGATACTATTGGTTTGATTTCAATCCGTCCCAACCAATCCGTACTCCGTCCAAGTCCTCCACGTCGTGAACCAGGTTTTTTTACTTCCGGGTCTTTATCTTTATCGATATTATCATCCGAGGCATCCAGATCTTCTTGCCCATCATCAGAATTATCTATATCATCTTCTCTATCTTCATCATTTTTATCAAATGGCAGAATTTGCGGCAATCCTGTCTGCCCCTCACCGCGGACTTCACCCCATTGGACCCAACCTTTCACTTTCGAACCATCTAAACCCTTAACCTCCATAAGAAACATTTCAGCGGGATAATCTGTATATTTATACACAGGATGATATCCTGCTCCAGCAGATAAAAGAATCGACCCATGCTGACCATTAAAAGCTACCACTCCTGCTGTAGGATAATCATCATATGGTATTGACCTTTCTAATTTCCCTGTTTTAAGGTCATATAGTGCAATTCCTCGGTTTACAGAAACAGCAACAAGCGTTTGCATATAATCTTCATTGTTTTGCTCATTATCACCCACAGTATTATCAACTGTGATTATCAATGGATTATTCACAGAGGGAGCTGTCATGATTTGCATAGTGCTCTGAGGATCATCGATGGGCACTATAACCAATCGATTCGTCTTGTCATATACCCCTTCCATACCAAAAACTATCCGCCAGCCCTTATCATCGCCCATGGTTCTGCCGGCTGCAGGCTCTGTAGCCAAAGCTATGGGTGGTGTCTGAACCCCCGCTAATCTAACCGGAAACCCCGGCAATGAATCTTTTAAATCACTAGTCAAGCCATAGACCTCAGCAACTGTTGGCTCATTCCGGTCTAAAGGCTCAGCATCTAATCCCAGGATAAATATTTCTGATTTATTGTCCCCATCAGAATCCACAGATACAGGTGTTTTGTATATTACCTTATCAATAAAATTGCGGCTAGCGATTTCCTTACCCAGGGTAATATCAACAAGACTTAATTTAGTCTCATATTTATTATCTGTTCTGCTCTGGCCATCATTGCCGCTTATTCCAATACCCAGATTTTTTTTATTGTTGCCTGCTTCTACTGCAAACAAGAAAACAGTACTGCCGTACCGGGCTTCCGGGACTTTAGTTTGATAAATTTCTTTCATCCCATTATTCCCCAGCTCAAATACCTGCACTAAATTCCAAAGGTTTTTTTCATTATCCACAACATATGCGGTTATTGCCAGTTCTGGTTTTTTGTCTGCGTCAAAATCAACAACAATCATATCCTGCACCAGACAATAACTATACTCTGCTTTGCAGATATTTTCACTCCATTTAACTGTTCCAGTTGCATTCATAACCGTTATCGTAGCAGGGAATTCATTGACTATTAATTCGTCAATTCCATCGCTTCCCTCGGTTCCATCTTTTTTACTAAAATCAGCTGTCAATGTTAAGCCATAAGGACGCTCTGTTTCAGAGGCATTTTCCCAACCCGCTACATCATTACCTTGCGAGTCTTTTACAATACTATTCTTGCCAGACATAAGCATAAACATCTCTTTGTCTGGCGAATCATTCAACTGTGCTAATATATTTGAATATACCCATCCTGGCATTTCCTGCGGCCAACCCGGAACAAGCGAACGATTAACCCCGATATTGCCCTCACATACAAATTCCTGGCCTTCTGTGTTTTTAACAGTCAAACGCAAAGCATACCAGCCTTCAGCTATATTTTCATCAAGCGTACCCAGCACTCCATTAGTTACCGGAGTCTCACTATAATTAATCGTTGTCCATTCATCTTCAGCAAAGTTTTTTATCTGCAGCGTGTATGAAGAAAAATGCTCCCAGCCTCCGTATACACGTGCTGTTCCGATAATCGGACGCCCATTATATACAACTATGTTTCTATCCTCATTTTCAATCAGCGCCACACCCGGATAGGCCACCTTAAGCGCTTGTTCAGCATTAACAACCAGCATCTGTCTTCTATCCACAGTATTGATCTTGATATCACCAGTATTCCAGATAATGCTGGCAATTTCTTCATGATCAAACGGAACAGAATAAAACCCATGCACCATAGCCTGGTTTATTATTATATCTGCTACAATCCCGTTTCTATAAGGTGCGGAAAAAGATGTGCCGCTCACATACTCTGTATGTCCATCAGGAAAAATGCCCAAGATATCTTCACCCGAAGCATAGGGAATCCACTGGCTGTAATTACTAAAATCTGATGCTTGCCCATTTATATTAATCGAACTTACTGGATGAAAAAGCGGTCCTTCCCAATAATGCCCCCAATTATTTTGATCAAAATATGTTCCTATATTTCCCGCGGCAGGACCAATAAAAATATTGGTTAGTTCAGCAGCACGTTTCCAAGCATCTAGAATGGAATTTTCCATAAGCCCATCAGAGCCGAAACTGCAATTTGCGATCAGCCTTTTATCCAGCCCATTTTCAATGGCAAGATCAATCAGGTCTTTGATCGCCATTAAAATAGATTCCGTGGTTCCGGATCCGCCGGGCAAGCCTCCGGCATTAATAATTTTTACAGACGAATAAGGCGCTGCTTCTTTCAAGACACCGGCAACTATAGTTCCGTGGGGATTGTCACTGTTCGGATCAAAATAGCTCTGCTCAGGATTTATTACCATTCCTTGCAGATTTGAATTGTAATCCCAAACACCACTATCCATAATCCCTGCACCTACTGGGGGAAATACATTGCTGTCATATTGATTTAATATATCCCATGCACTGGGTATTTTTAAAGCCAGAAGTCCCCAATTTTCAAGGTCATAAGGTTTTATATTCGGATCAAAATAATTATTAATAGCATTGACCTCATGCATAATGTTTGGTTCTGCTCTCAAGCCTGTTTCCTCTGAATTAAGTATTGCAGCAGCAATTGCAGGATCAATGTCTTTATTGGTATAGGTCAGCTTATAATAATCAGTGAACGGATCCGCTGCGGCTCTCGGATCATCATTCATATTA
Organism: Candidatus Omnitrophota bacterium; assembly: GCA_018817165.1. GTDB lineage: Bacteria > Omnitrophota > Gorgyraeia > B26-G9 > B26-G9 > JAHITE01. The sequence continues at coordinate 45,685 of JAHITY010000099.1, read as the reverse complement.
ACAATAGCACTTCCCGCTTCGCTTGGCGCGGTAAACTGATTAAGAATGCTATCTTCATCATAACCGGGAGTAAGCATCAGGGGTGTTTTTTTCCCATCTTTTCCCAGGATATAGTTTATAAATGTTTTCCCGGAAAGAGTCATCATCTTGACTTCCCCGCTATCAGAATCAAATGTAACCAACATATTGCTTGCCGCCATATAAGTACCGATTCCCGCAAAAGAGAATATCGGCATAAGTATCTGTGCGAACACAGTAATCAGAAATATTGAATTTCTGATGGTTTTTTTTGCTTTTGGAAAGGCATATTCAAAAAATAATTTGCTTACTTTTATTGCTGAATCAAAAATCTCCTTTGAAATACTAAGAATTTGATGGCCGTTAAAATACCTTGATTTTATATTTTCTTTTATTAAATCATTCTCTAGTTCAATGGATTCAGACAAAGCAGCTAGATCCCAAGTACTAGCATCAAGAAACAGCCCCCTCATGTTTTGTTCATTTAGAACAAGAGTTGGAGAAAGCGTCTGGCAAACAACAATAGTTTGAGCAGAAGAATGGGCAATTCCGCTTAATGCCGGCTGCACTGGCAATAATACAAAACTGTAAATCAATATGAGACTTAATATTCTTCTTAACATTTTCCGTATCCTTTTATATAGTATAGAATTTTTAAACCAAACAGTGATTCAGCATATTTTAAGCTATAAACATTAGTGCTTAATAAAGTATTTTATAAAGTATACCACTTAATTGATAATTTGCAAATTTCACTGATTTTTCTTTATAAACCCGATTACCCTATAACCTTAAAATTAATTATTTAGAGGTATTATAAAATAAAAAAGGAGCCATAATCGACTCCTTTTTTATTTTAGTGACTCCCCATATTAGACAAGTTTTGCAACTTTTTAATGTATAAAAATACTTAGAAAATTATGCTTAATCATTTAATAGAACGCTGTTCTAATATACTTCTAGCTTATTACATAAATCTTCAAAACCATCCGCCTCAATATCAAACTTTATCTCGCCTACTTTCCCAAAGCCTTCACCCAGATAATCTTCTTCTGGGACACGAACATATGCCGTATGCATCCCGGCAGTCTGAGCCGCTGCCAAATCACCTTTATGGGCTGCAACCATCATGGTCTGAGCAGGTTTTAATCCCAAGAGGCTAATCCCTTTAAGATAAGCTTGTAAAGAAGGTTTATAATAACCCAAAAACTCACACTAAAGGATCCCATCCCATTGCACATTGGCTCTTTTTGAACTGTTGACAATGCTTTCCCAGCTCAGTATGGAAAGAACTACACCCGTATATTTACTGCGCAAACGGCTGATTGCTTCAGGAGCTCCGGCAAAAGCTTTCAGATTATGCCATGTAGATTTCACCAGAGACATTCGGTCAATTAAAGTTAAAAACGGATAGCTATTTGTCAAACTGTCTAATGCCCTTAAATGCATATCATCAGAATTTATCCATAGCAGATTTCCCTGTCTAACCTGCATGTGAACTCTCATCATTTCTTCCCGCCAGTCAACGGCGAAGGCTTCGCAGTCCATTACTTGACCCTTTTCAGCAGCCAATGTCTGAATTTTTTCCCGCGCTGTATTTTTCCAATCAAATATAGTCCCCCCGACATCAAAAAAAAGCGCTCTGATATTATCCATAAGTTCGTCCATTTTCTATTACTTAAATACTATTGTAACAAAACTATAATACCCCAGGAATAAATTTCTTATTTACTTGCTTCTGATAACTAACATACTCAGGATAAATTATCTTCAGCTTTTTTTCTTCCATTTTTGACTTTGCATTAAAGAAAAAAAGCAAACAGGCTGATAACATTAATCTCGCAGCATCCCCTGTCCACAGGCTAAAACTGAAAACCATGATTATAATAGCACTGTACGCCGGATGCCGGACAATAGAATACAGCCCCGTTGTAATCAATTCTCCTCCAACTTTTGGTATTGGAGACGGACGCAGATTGTCTTTCAGCGTTTTTGCGGCAACAACCATAAGGACCAGCCCTACTATGCAAAAAAACATGCCTGTATTTTTAATAATATCAGGCAAAGACAATTCAATCTTAAACGGCCAGAGCACAATTAAAAGCAAAAATGCGGTTTGAATAGCGACCCAATATTTATTCAGCATCATGACTTTCGCATTCTCCTTCTTATGCTAATGCTCCCTGTCACATTACACCTTTATGTCTGCCTTTCATATAAAATATATCTCACCCGTTTGATAATATTAAAGAAAATAAGCTAAAACACTATTAAACTTACGACTGGTTACATCTTACTCGGATTTGGCGTCTTAATAACCATAAAGTTTACATCATCATTACCTGTATTTTTTATAGACATCGGGGTTTGATATGCAACAGGAATAAGATCGCCCGCTTTTCCTTGCGTATCTACCCCATCAAGTATTACAGTCGCTGATGAGCCCTTTAAAATTAAAAGGTGGACATTTGAATTTGCATTATGTCGCGGCACTTGTTGCCCCGGCTTAAGCGCGATTTGCATAACTAATAAATCATCCTGATCAACTAGTTTTCTTTTACCTAAACCGTTATCTTGATAGGGAATATTATCCAATACATTTATCATAGTAAACTCCTCCGCAATAATTGCTATTGTTAATACGCACGATATTGTACAGTAAGCATAATTTTAGTAATGACCGAATTCACAATAAACCGCCCTGATTAAAGCTATGCGCCTACCATCATTGCCGCGACATCATCATCGGCGGCAGCTATTAATTTAATATTAAACTTTTCAACAAGGACTTTCACCACATTCGGAGAAAGAAAAGCTGGCAAGGTCGGTCCTAACCGCATGTTTTTAAAACCCAGATGTAATAACGCCAAAAGAACGATTACTGCTTTTTGTTCATACCAGGCAATATCAAATGAAAGCGGCAACTTATTAACATCATCAAGACCAAACACTTCCTTAAGCTTTAAGGCAATAATTGCCAACGAATAGGAATCATTACATTGTCCTGCGTCTAAAACACGCGGAATGCCTCCGATATCACCCAAACCTAGTTTAATATATCGGTATTTAGCACAGCCTGCTGTTAAAATCACGGTATCTTTGGGTAATTTTTCGGCAACTTCCGTAAAATAACTGCGGGGCTTTTGGCGACCATCACAGCCGGCCATAACGATAAAACGTTTGATCGCGCCTGACTTTACCGCCGCGACAACTTTGTCCGCTAAAGCAAAAACTTGATTGTGCGCAAAACCGCCAACAATCTCTCCTGTTTCTATTTCTTGAGGAGCTTTACATTTCTTTGCCAACTCGACAATCTCGCTGAAATCTTTACTTCCCCCAGCAGATCGATCAGCAATATGCTTTATCCCAGGATAACCAGCCATGCCGGTTGTAAAAATCCTCTCCTTATAAGAATCCTTCACCGGAATAATACAATTTGTTGTCATCAGTATCGGGCCATTAAAGGTCTCAAAGTCTTTGTTCTGATGCCACCAGGAACCGCCATAATTTCCCGCAAAATGCTCATATTTCTTAAACGCTGGATAATAATGCGCCGGCAGCATTTCGCTATGCGTATAAACATCAATGCCCGTTCCTTTAGTTTGTTTTAGCAATTCTTCCATATCCTTTAAATCATGCCCTGAGATCAAAATCCCGGGATTATTTCTTACCCCCAGATTCACCTTTGTGATTTCCGGATTGCCATAAGCACTAGTATTAGCTTTATCCAATACCGCCATGGCTTTAACCCCATTTTCTCCGGCTTCAAGAACAAGCGCGGTTAATTCATCCGCTGACAGCTCTTTTGTAATCGCGGCCAGCCCTTTGAACATAAACTTAAAAATCGACTGGTCATACTGCCCCAATACAGCCGCATGATCAGTATATGCCGCAATTCCTTTCAATCCATACAAAAGCAATGATTTTAAAGATCTAATATCCTCATTATCACTGTACGAAAGCGGGCTGACTTCAACTGCCTTTTTCATAAATTCATCCGCTGAATCAGCTGTCCAAACAGCAGAATCATGCAGACCTTCTGGCGCAATTTGTACTTTTTGCTTAAGTTCAGATCTTAATACAATTGCTTTTTTGATAAGTTCTATAATCCTATTATCATCAAAATTAGCATTTGTAATCGTTGAAAAAAGAGCTTGGCAGGTAAACACCCCGTATTTTTTATCAACATTTCCTGCCTTCTCAGCATAAAGCGAAAGCCCCTGTAAAACATAAATCATTAAATCCATTAAATCCGATGTTTTTGCCTCTTTACCGCAAACACCCTTGATTGTACAACCTGTATTTCTTACTGTTTCTTGACATTGATAACAAAACATACTCATTTCATTTACCTCCTTTTTCTTGTTTACTGATTTTTTTGACTAATCCCTTAACAGTTAATTTACCAAATTCATTTTCTACTAATTTTTCAATCCTTTTAATTTCTTTGCGCAATACACATGTTTTTCGATTTTCACATATCTTTTGCTGAAACATACAATCCGAAAGCTCGATTTCTCCTTGAAATATCCGAATAATATCAACTATTTTTATTTTTGCAGGATCTGCTATTAACTTAAGTCCCCCTTTAACCCCTTCTTTTGAAGAGACGATCTTATATTTGATCAATTCCTGCATAATACTTCTCAAGAATTGAAAAGGCATTTTTTGCTTATTTGCTATAGAGCGCGCGGATAAATATTCTTCTTTATGCACAGTCAATTCAATAAGCGCTCTGATCGCATAATCTGTATTTTTAGTCAATAGTTTCATTTCTCACTCCAAACTGATACTAATATAGCATCAGTTTATAAGCTTGTCAAATATTTTTTAAACCCACTTCATATTTTTGAGGTTCTCGACCTTGCGGGGTAAAATAAAAACTCTAAAAATTAAACTCACACCTTTTAAACGTAGGACCATTATTTTCTAGTTACCGAATCGGTGAGATATAATAATGTTTAGATACGCCTTCTATTTGATTGTAATAGAAGAAAGCCTTCTTGTCGGCATTTTCAATAGCCCGCACAATACTGGGAAGTTCCTCAAAAGTAATAATTGCCCGGAGTATCTTAACATTACCTTTCAAATAACCGCCATGCCCATCCTGTATCGTATATGTCCGATGCGGGCATACCGCATTAATACTCTCCCCTATTTTTTCAGGAGCTTTTGCTATTACATTTATCAAGGCCAGCTTGAATTTACGATAAAAATTGTTCAAAGTCTCAGCGCTCATGAATATATAAATAGCGGTATACATCAAAGTATTTATAACCGGCGCTATCTGATGAGTTTTTATAAAAGCCAAAGCCAGACCAAAAACTGTGGATACAATAGCAGCTATGACCGCGATACTGCCCACTGGTTTTAAATATTTCATTGAAAAATATGCCGCTAGCACATCTTCATCACCAGTCGATGCCCCGCAACGAAAAGCTATCGCTTTAGCAATACCGGCAAGGATACCGCCGAAGATTACCAAAATAATCCGTTCATTCTGGGGTTCAGGGCTGGCAAACTGATATTCAGGAAGCACGCTTAACAAACCAACAACAGCACCTATGACAAGCGCTGTCCTAAAGGCAAAACGAAAGCCTATTTTATAAAACGCGAAAATAAGCAGCATGGACTGAAAAATCAAATACAGCCAAATAAATATTCTTTGATTATCAAAAAAATACGCAGTGGCAATAGAAAAACCTTCCGTACCTGTCATGATAATCTGTGACGGAAAAATAAAATACTTGATCGCCACAGCATAAAGCGCACCGGCAAAAATTATAACAATGTATTCTATTATTTTTCTTATATGCTTTGGCAAAGTCATTATAATCCCTCTGGTTTAATTTTCCTGATTCAATATAATACAAACACAATCAAAAATCACTTTATTTCTTTTAAAAAAATTCCGCTAAAAACAATCCCATAAAAACACCTCGAACCAAACATCCAGAGATCTCGGAATAAATAATTCTAATTGTTCATCTTTAAATTTTTTATCAAACTTTATGGTATAAATATTAATTGTTTTGTTCTTTCATCTTATAATTATTCTTTACTAAATACTTTTCTAACATTATTGAAGTCATAATCACCAAAGGCAAGGACACGATTAGCCTTATTGCGGTAAATCTAATCCCCAGAAAAGATGCTTCAAATATTGTCATCGGCACTCTGGCAATTGCCGAAGCTCCAATATAGGTAAAAATAATGCTGAGTCTTGCGCCTTTATTACGCAGAGCATACGCAATCGGAAAAGCGACATATAACCCGCCCACGACAGTTCCGGCAAGCAACACCACCCAAAGATATCCCAGGATACCAGCATCTTGACCTAAATGCTTTTCCACTGTTTCTTTTTTAACCCATACCTCAAATAATCCTATTAGAATAAAGGCAAACGGTAATATTTTCAGCAATTCTTTGGAAAAAGAAAAAAAGTTAAATCCAATTTCTTTGCCCGGATTAAATCCAAAACTATAAGAAAATCCTAAAAATAGAAAATAAATTATTATTCCCGAAATTTTAATCAAGACAGATTTTTTCATCAGAAAATCTCCCCAAAAAAGATGCCTGTAATAATTGCCACAATAATCGCGATAAAAAGACTAATGCTGTTTCTTATAATCGTCACTCTTTTTCCAAAATATTTTTTCTCTATGGGATAAGTCAAGACGCCGACCATCATTAAGCTTGTCGTAAAAGCCGACAAAATCGTATAAGAAACCCCTTCTTTCAATAGAATACCGCATAACGGAAAGGCGATAAACCCCGGTACCAAAGTCACAGAGCCCAAAAATAATGCCAAAAGAACTCCCTGAAATTGATTCTCTTTCCCAAAATAATTTGCAAGATTTTCACTAGGAAAAATAAAAAGAGTGATCGAGATGAAAATTAACATAAACAAAAATGCAGGCAAAATATCTATCAATTTCTTATAAGCTATCTTAACCGCCAGAAATGTTTTTTTACGATTGATCATAAAAGAAAACAGCAATGCTAATCCGGTTATTGTTTGTTGATTAAATATTTTTGAAATGTTTTCCATTGACCAACCCCTGCACATTCTAATTTCATTAGGATTTTATCTGAAAATAAAATAACCTCCGTTTTTTCTTGACGAAGGTTTTACTTTTTTATAGTCCGGGATTTCTTCCTTCTCAACTCGGGACTTCATAGCTATATTTTTAGTTTACAGCTGCTCCATCAAACTGTCAAAAAGCTTATTCCACGACGTATTTTAACAATGCAAAACATTTATTTACAAATATTTATGACTTCAGAAACCATGATACTTACATCCTACGACGCGCACTTTATATTTTAAATTTAAACAATTCCCCACCACAGAACACGTAAATTCAACAGAATGACCATCGCGTACATTTTTACTTTTAATGCTGAATGAGTTTTTTAATTATAAAACTATCCCAACCGCTTCTGAAATCTCATTGAACTCAAAATAAGAATCCCCACCCCCATAATCAAAAGCGCCAGCATTTGCGGCCATAAAATATTAAAGCCGCTGCCTTTCAGAAAAATCCCTCTAAGAATAACCAAAAAATACCTCAGCGGATTAAGATAAGTGACATATTGAATTATTTTTGGCATATTCGCGATGGGGAACATAAATCCCGAAAGCAGCACCGCCGGAAAATAAAAGAAAAAAGTCGACATCATCGCTTCCTGCTGAGTTGAGGCTAATGTCGATATAAATAATCCAATACCTAAAGTAGTTAAAAGATATAAACAAGTTGAACCAAAGAGCAGAAGGATATTTCCTTGAATCGGCACCTTAAACCACAAGACCCCGACTAATGTTACTAAGACCGCGTCGACTAAGCCTATTACCGCAAAAGGCAGCAGCTTACCAATAATCAGTTCATAAGAGCGGATAGGGCTAACGATCAGCTGTTCGATCGTTCCAATTTCTTTTTCCCGCACTATAGCCATCGATGTCAAAAGCAGCGTGATCAGCATTACGATCAGGGCGATAACCCCCGGAACATAAAAATTCCTTGATTCCAAATTATCATTAAACCATGCCCGGGTCTTAAGCTCAATTTTCGGAAAATCATTAGGTCTGTGCAGCAGCGTTTTAGCGCGTTTATCCAGGATCCCCAAAGAATATTTTTCTACAATCTGATTAGCATAATTTAATATTATCGACGCTGTATTAGAATCCGTTCCATCAACGATTAACTGCACCTGCGCCGTCCTATTTGCGCCAAGGTCTTGGGCAAATCCCCGATTAATCCGAATAACCGCATTAACAAACGATTTATCTATCAAACTCTCCTGTTCTTTATCTGTAGTAATATTTCGCTTCAGATCAAAATACCCCGAATAAGTAAATTCCCTGATTAAGCTTCGACTCTGTGCGGATTGATCTAAGTCATAAATCGCGGTTGAAATATCCTTAACATCCGTGGTAACAGCATAGCCAAACACCATGACTTGGATAAGCGGCATGATAAATATAACCGCTTTCATCCGCGGATCGCGAAAGATCTGAATAAATTCTTTGATAAGAATATGTTTTATCCGTTCAAACATTTAGCCGACCTTCTTTTTGAATTTTCTATTGGCAACATTCAGAACAATAACAGCGAACAAAAACAAATAAAAAACCTGTATACCCAGGACTTTCATTCCCACCCCTTTTAAATAAATCCCTTTCAAAATTACAACAAAATAGCGTGCCGGAATAAGATGTGTTAACACTTGTATGGCTTTGGGCATATTCGCGATAGAATACATAAACCCCGAGAGTAAAAACGCGGGCAAGAATGTCGTAACCATGGCCAACTGACTTGCCACAAGTTGATTCTTAGTCACAATAGAAATAAGCATCCCCAAACTCAATGCCCCGACCAAAAAGAATCCGCTTAAAATAAACAGCAAAGCCACATTTCCCCGTAATGGCACATGAAATAAAAACTGCCCCATCGCGACCGCTACAACAACATCAAACAGCCCAATCGTAAAATAAGGAATGAGTTTTCCCAGAATAAGTTCATTTGATTTAACCGGGGTTGAGATCAGCTGTTCCATTGTTCCGGATTCCCATTCTTTAGCCACAGTTAATGACGTCAACAAGGCGGCGATAACCATCATAATCACGGCAATAAGTCCCGGAATAATGTAATTTCTACTCTTTAAATCAGCATTAAACCAAACCCTTGAGCGCATATCGATAGGCGTCATATCTTTAATCCCTAACTGCGACAACTCATTAACAATAAGATTCTTATTATATTTCGCAGTAACCGCGGTAACATACCCGATAGCAATCGTCGCGGTGTTTGAATCACTGCCATCAACCAAAAGTTGCACCGGCGTATTCTGATTAGATTCAATTCGCCGAGAAAAATCAGTGGGAACAACCATGGCCATCAGCGCCTGATTTTTATCAATAGCTGCCTGAAGATCTTGATATCCCTCAAAATATCCGACGATATTAAAATACGGCGAATTTTTAAAATCCAAAATGTAATCTTGCGACATTTGTGTTTTATCCTGGTCCCATATCACCAATGGGACATTATCCACATCTAAGGTCAAGGCATAACCAAATAAAATCAATAAAAGCATTGGGATAGCAATCGCCATCCCCAGGCTCCTTGGATCACGGAAAATATGAATAAATTCTTTTTGGGCAATAGCCTTAACTCTGATTAAATTCACTTTATCTTTTCCTCATTTTTATCATAAGACTCGATCAGTGAAACAAACACATCTTCCAAAGATGGTTCAATCTTTTCGATCTTATAATTACTCGCTTTCTCATTTGTTAAAAAGTCTTTGATCAGCGGTATAGACAATTCAGCGTTTTCCACAACCGCGTGAAGCGCGTTTCCAAACAAAGCAATCTCTTTAACAACTTCCAGCTTCATCAAACGTTCAATCCAATCCTCCGGAGTATCAATTATTATTTCTAACACCTCTTCCCGCATAATTTCAGTTTTTAATTCATGCGGACTGCCCAAAGCAATAATATTACCTTTATAGATCAGCGCTATCCGATTACAATTTTCCGCTTCATCCATATAATGCGTTGTCACAAAAACCGTTACCCCATTTTTCGCCATTTCCTTAATAAGTATCCAAAAATCGCGTCGGGATATCGGATCAACCCCGGATGTCGGTTCATCTAAGAATACGATTTTGGGTTCATGAATAATTGCGCACCCCAAGGCCAGACGCTGTTTCCATCCTCCGGCAAGAATCGCTGTCCGGCTGGACCTTAGATCCTCTAGCCCGGCCATTTTAATAACCCACTCTTTTCTTTCCGCTTTTTTTTGATCACTTATTCGGTATATCCCGCTATAAAAGTTAATATTTTCCTCAACAGTCAGATCATCATACAAAGAAAACTTCTGTGACATATATCCAATGTTTTGTTTTATCGCTTCTTGTTCTTTTATAATATTGTTGCCTCCCACATGCCCATCGCCTGACGTGGGAGAAAGAATCCCGCACAACATCCTAATCGTCGTCGATTTTCCCGCGCCATTAGGCCCGAGAAAACCAAAAATTTCCCCTTTATTGACCGCAAAACTAATTCGGTTGACCGCTGTAAACTTTCCGAATTTTTTTTCTAGATTTATGACTTCAACTGCTTTTTCACTTTTCATCTTTATACTCGCTTATGATAGAGATAAATGCTTGCTCAAGAGTTTTAGCGTTTCTTTCTTTTTTTATATTCAAAGGAACATCACATCGAAGCAGCCTACCTTTATGGATAAGCCCGACTCTTTTACACCGCTCGGCTTCATCTAAATAGGCCGTTGAATAAAATATCGTCACTTTTTCTTTTAAAAGCTGATAAAGGATTCGCCAAAAATCTCTTCGGGAGACAGGGTCAACCCCATTCGTCGGTTCATCCAAGAAAAGAACTTGCGGAGTGTGCACAAGCGCGCAAGCAAGCCCCAGTTTTTGTTTCATCCCGCCCGAAAGGTTCCGGGCCAGCCTATCCTTAAACGGCGTTAAATTTGAAAAATTCAAAAGCCGCTTTATTTGCTCAGGCCTTTCTTTTGCCGGAACAGAATAAATGTCCGCGTAAAAATTAATATTTTCCATTACGGTCAAATCCCCGTATAGCCCAAAGCGTTGCGACATATAGGCAATATTTTCTTTTATTTTCTCAGAGTCTTTGACAATGTCGCTTCCGTTTACCCACGCCTGACCGCTTGTCGGCTCTAAGATGCCGGTTAACAAGCGCATCGTCGTAGTTTTACCGGCACCGTCAGGACCGACCAAACCAAAAATTTCTCCCTTGGGGATTTCAAGTGACAGAGCATCAACCGCCTTCACATTAGCAAACTTTCGAGTTAATCTATTTGTTTTAATCATTTATTGCTCACCTTATTTGGATATAAGCATCCGCTGGCATTCCCGGCTTTAATTCAAAATCAGAATTATCTACATTGATCTTAATCCGATACACAAGTTTGGTTCTTTCTTCAACTGTCTGAATATATTTGGGCGTAAATTCCGACTGTTGAGAAATAAATGACACCCTTCCCTTATATTTCTTATTCGGATAAGTATCTATCTGAATATTCGCCTCCTGATTAAGTTTAACTTTACCCAAATCTGTTTCATTGATATATCCCGTAATCCATACATTCTTTAAATCAATCACGGTAAAAACCGAAGCCCCCGGCTGAATAACTTCCCCCACTTCAGCACTCTTCACCAGAATAAAACTGTCTAAAGGTGAACGTAAATCCGCGTAGCTTAATCTTAAATTTGTCAAATCCAAAGATGATTGCAGCGTCTCCATTTTGGCTTTAGCAACACCGAAATTTGTTTTTACAGCATCTCGTTGTTGTTGCGGCACTGCCCCGGCTTTATAGAGATTTTCCGCGCGGGAATAATCCTCTTCCAGCCTTTCGTAGTTAAGTTTCGCTTCTTCATACGCTGCCTCTGACTGTTTTTTTATTGCCCCAAGCTCCTCTTTGTCTAAGCTGGACAAGACTTCTCCCTGCTTGACAAATTTACCTTCATCTGTCAGAATTTCTTTAATTTTTCCTCCCACCTGAAAAGATAAGCGGACCTCAGTGGCCTCAACTGTCCCGGAAATAGGCAAAGAATCACTAGCCGTTTTATTTTGAAAATGCTTAAAAATATTTATCGAAATAAAGCCAATAACTACTATGATCAAAATTATTTTTATTTTTTTCTTCATTTTGTCTCCTCCTCAAATAAATTAACGCCCATAGTTTTATTTAAATAGGCATGCCCCATAAGATACTCGTAAATTCCTTGGCTAAGATTTTCCTCTATCTGACTCAAGGATATTTGCGTATCTAAGACATCAATATTTGTCCCTCCGCCGTTTTCATATCTGACTTCTGCTATCTTTACCGCTTCCTTGGCTGCTTCAACGCTGTCTTGCTGTGATTCAATAATTGCCTGGGCTTGAATTAGATTTAATACTCCCTGGCTCACTTCCAACGAAACTGTTTCTGCCGCGTCTTGCTTACTCAACTCTGCCTGCGCGTATTTTGCTTTTGCTTCATCGACCTTTGCCTTAGCTGAAAAGCCGTCAAACACAGGAATACTTATGGAAATCCCAATATTCCAATTATTATGCCTTGAGTTAAAAAGCGCTTCGGCATCATCTGATTTATAATCATAGTTAAACCCGGCATTAACTCCTGGTCTTCCGCTCGCCTTTGCCGCTAAAATTCCCTGCTGTCCAATCTTGATCTCAAGGGCTTTTATGATTACATCCGGCCTTCGCTCATAAGCCAGTTGCAAAAATTTTGCTTCATCTATATCAATTGCGGAATAAGTCAACTTATCCTGAAATAAAACAATTTCCTTTCTATCTATACCGATTAACTTCTTAAACTCTTCAATTATCAATTCTTTCGCGTTTTGAGCCCGCACAAGCTGCGGCACTACTTTGGAAACCTGAACTTTTGATTGCAGCAGGTCAAATTTTGACACCGCTCCCTGCTCGAATTTTTTCTTAACAATCTCATAATGTGCTTGCGCCTGATCGAGTAATTCTTGAGCTATGCGTTCAGTCTCATAAGCGAGAAGTATCCCATAATAGAGTCGCTGGGTTTCAAACTCAACAGCCAGCTTTCGTAAACGCAGATTCTCTTTCTGAACTTTAAGCCTCAAGTTTGCTTGTTTTAAATTCGCGATATTCTTCCCACCTTTAAATAGTGCCTGTTCTACAGATACGCCGACCCTTTTTTCATCTTCATATCCCACAAACACGCCAGGGTCTTTATCTGAATTACTGGCTTGTGCCGCGCCCAAATTCATCACTGAATCTCTGTGCGTATAGCCACCATTAATATTAACCTTTGGCAAAAATTCACCTCTTGCTCCTAAAATCCTCGCTTTCGCGGCTTTGATTTCATTTTCCTGGATAAGAATATCTTTATTATTCTTAAAAGCCAATGAGATCGCATCCTCTAAAGACAAAGAAACTTGCCTGATTTCGATGATCTCAGCATATAAACATGAACCAAAACCAATTGTCCCGAGAAAAACCAGGCTGATTATCTTGAGTATATTCCTCTTAAATATATTTTCCATATCTTTTTACCTCTTTTTTTGGGAGAAAACGAATAGCGAAATAAAATCCATTGTAAAGCTGTTGATTGAATAAACCCCATAAAAGTCATAGCCGCGGCATCAATATCTAACCCTGAGTCAAATTCTTTTTCCTCTACCCCTTTTTTCAATACCTTCTTTATTCCCCCCATGTACTGCTTAACAATTCCCCTTAACCTCCTAATTAGCAATTCATTCCCTGAATACATTTCATCAGAGAAAATAACCCGCGGTATTCCTCTATGCGTCTCTAAAAATTCAATGTGTTTCAAAAAAATATTCTCAAGACATTGGCTAGGCAAATTATTTTTACTACATGCCTCACTTATTATCTTTTGCAAACTAATCTCAACTTCGCTCACGATTGCCTCAACAATCGCTTCTCTGCCGGAAAAATGGCGATAAACATTGCTATTGGTAATACCGACTTTCTTGGCAATAGCCGCAATCGTTAAACCTTTAAAACCATCCTTGGCAATTACATCTAGAGCAGCAGCAATTATCTGCGCTTGCCTGACAACTGTTTTTTCTTTACTGCTTTTCATTAACTCTCCCGCTATTATTATGTGAATGTGGTTTCACATTCACATAATAAAACAAAAATATAATTCTGTCAAGATTTTTCTTTGGGAGCTTCTGGAGGATAAAGCAAAAGACTCTAAAAAAACAGGGAGCCCAAAAGGACTCCCGTATTTTTTAACTCCGCGGTTAAATTAGTTTCAAGTTTGAGATCAAAAATATCAACTATTATATTTCATTTTCTTCAAAAGAAGTCCCGGGAATCCACATGCTTTTTGCGGTTCCAATAGATGTCCCGTATTATTCTATTACTTTCATTTTTTTGAGAAAAAGATTCAAAATTAGCTATAGCGTCCTCTTTTTTATGGGAGAGTTCATTTATTGACGTTATTTTTGAATAGAATATTAAGTAAATTAATATACTTGATAATCCTAAAACTAGAAAAATAATTTTCATATCTAATTCATATTTTGAAGCATTAAATAAAAGCTCTAACCAGGAAGCAGTAAAAGTTATTTCTAATAAATCCTTAAGCATAAGATGGTGATTTTTCACATAAGACATTAAAACTTTATAAGCTTTAAGGAGAATTATAATAGTTGCTACTACCTCTAGCCATATGAGCGATTGAGGATGAAAATTGCCGAAATCTCGGGTATTAATCATTCTTGAAATATCATGCGCAAAGTTTAAAATTCCCAAAAAAGCATGCATTAGCATAAAAATGATTAAACTAATAGCAGGAATCAGTGCCGCATACGATGCATATTTATCTAATATTGCTTCTGTATTGTTTTTTATTTTTTTCATTGGATAGCCTTATTGTTAATCAAGATTTTGGGTAAATTATTTATTTTATATTTTTTCAAACTCAGAGGAATCTTTAATTACTATAACTGCTTGTGCTGCTCGTTTCTGGATTTTTAAATGCATTTCATTTTGGTTTTTGGGTTGATCCTGCAAGTTAAATACAAACGTAGCGGAAATTAATAATACAATAGTTATTAGAATTGGTTTATTCATATCAGCTCCTTTAATTAGTCCTTTAATATCCTTATTAATCCCTCTTATACTTATTTAGATACTATTTTTTTAAAAAAGTTTCCATCTTAATAAAAAATCTATAAAAAAAGGGATAGCCCAAAGACTATCCCTTAATGTAATTATATCTTATCCCTGCATCAAAAACTCTGTTGTTTTTGTTTTATAACCTTTCTGGTATTAGCCGATTTAACTTCTATTATTAAAGCATATAAATAACAGGACCTATACATAACTTTAATGCTTCGCAATCAAGCATCTTATTTAGTATAATAAATAATCAAATAAACCCCTAATCTTAATACCCCGGCCATTTGCTAAATGCTTGTTTTTCCAGCTTCATAAAACCATTGACATCCTTAGAAATATTTATCCATGCCTGCCAATTTTGATAATCAATATCAGGATAATCAAGCCGGTAATGAGAACAACGGCTTTCTTTACGCATTAAAGACGCCCTTAATTTCATTTCAGCATTTATAATCATATTTGAAGTTTCATGCGCCAATCTAAGCTCATGCAAATTAGCAGCTCTAAGCATAGGAACATGGTGATCACGAAGTTCTTCAACATAAGCCAATGCCGCATTAAGAATACGTTCTTTCTTAATATAGATAACAAAATTTGGAATCATTATCCCCTGAAGAATTTGAGTTACCCATGCCGGGCTATATCCTGTATCCCTCTTCAATGGCGCAAGAATTTCTTTTTTAATGATAGTCAGAGATTTTGTAGATATTTCTGATGACTCGGTTTTCTTGCAATATTCTGCAGCAGCTTCCGAAACAATCGCCCCCTGAACTGCCGAACCCGAAAGAGATGAGCCAATCTGAGTATAGATTGCTCCTGCCATATATGAACCCAAAGCATCGCCTGCGGCGTAAAGACCCGGGATATTTGACTCTCCTTTCTCATTTATTGGAACTAAACCTTCAGACTTATGAATAGACATTCCAGCAGAGGAACCACCAACAGAGGCACCACTCGGACCACTCGGCGCCCCACCTTCATGACCACCATCCACACTAGGACCATCTCCGCCTGAAGGCATTTGCCTAATAAACTCTTCGGGAGTGTACGGACCACCTTGAACTGTTTTCCCCGCAGACCGACCCGGCCCACTCTTAACAGGATTTCCCAACATATAAGCCTGATAGTTTTCATCTACTCCAAGATCGTGATGAACTTCTATACCGGTAACACCCGGAGTTCTTTCGAACATCCCGTGCCAACCGTTATAACAGTCCGCGGCATTTTCTGCCATACCGGAATGCCCGTCGTTCCACTCCTTACCCGTCACCTTAGCTCCAATATTATAAGCCATCACCGTCCCATCATGAGTAAGATCACAAATAGGAAATCCATTGGGTTTAAAACCACCCGCACCTGTACACAAAATAACAGATTTTGACTTAAAAATATGAATCTTTGCATCGTCGAAGCTAAAACCTGCTGCTCCTGCGATTTTCCCATTTCCCTTGATCAGATGAGTAATCATAATTCGTTCCATCACAGGAATATTTCTTTCTTTAATCGGCTTCATAAAAGCATTGTGACAAAAGACGGAAGAAAAAAATCCCCATTTCTTCAATTCATTAACTCTAGCCATTGAATGTTCGGCCATCTGTCGCGTATAAACAGGATTATTTGTCTTTAAAGCCGAAGCAGAAACTTTAGCCGTAAACGCATCAAGACTCAATTTTTCTTGAGAGGAATCATAAACGAACATTCCTTTAGCAAAAGGTGTTTGCCCTGAAGTCCCAAGCCGTCCCTTGGATACCATAAGCACTTTTGAACCAGCATCATAACCTTTTACTGCCGCAAAAAGACCTGCCATTCCCCCGCCAATAACAAGAATGTCGGTTTCATTTTCTTGATATTCTATACTGTCCAAATCAAGTTCTCTTTTATTTTTAGTCAACCAAGGATTCAATCCTATTGAAGCAAGTACTCCTGCTCCGATAACTCCACCCGCAAGTCCCAGAAATTGTCGACGTGAAATTTTATTTTCAGCTTTTTCATCCATTTCTAGAATCTCCTCTTTGCATCTCTATAAAATAGGTTCTTATTAAAAGGAAAATACCCCCTGTCAAAAGAATTATCATATATGCCGACAGAATAATATCTGTATGCCGTCCAAGATCAACAGCATGCCATGTTGCTAAAACAATAAAAACACTGGATAAAAGCCCGTGTGATATTCTCCACGATCTATAGTTTCTTTGCATTTTTTTTTGAAAAATCGAGGTTATGCCGAGAAAAAGCATAAGAACCATCGCAAAAATACCAAGAACAATTCCCCTGCTTCCAAAGGTTGTCATTATTGTTCTGAACGCTTCGATAGGCTCCACTCCTGATTCAAAAAATCGAGGGACAACGATTAAAAAAGGATGCGATATAAGAATCGGAATAAAAATATAGCTCAGAACCTTATGCAGTTTAAAAACCTTAGACATTTTCTGTCCTCTCAGCATAATCACATTGCTACGGCTCAGATAAAACTGTCCAAGCATGATAAAATACGCGCCTAAGGTCAAAAAAGAAATAGCATTTTTTAATACAGTCCGTTTTGGAAAATTACCAAGAAGCAAATATGAAAATGGGATTACTAGATAAAATAGCAGCCAGGGAATAAGATAATTTAATCTTGATTTTTCTTTCATTTTTTACCCCCAGGAAATAATAACCGGAATTGATTTCTCCGGTGAGATAGTAATAGCATCAACAGGACAATACATCCTACATAAATGACATATCTGACAATCCTCTGGAAAGGTAATTTTAGCCTTTCCAGTTTTTAAATCTAAGCGAATTACATCTGTGGGGCATGTCTTTACGCATGTACCGCAGCCAATACATCCATTTATGCTTTTTATCGACATAGCTTAATTTGCCTCCCATTATTCCATAAATCAATTTTTTATTCTTTTAAATTATTCATCAAAAATATTCTTCATTTTTTTACTTAAGCGCCGATTATTAACTTTCGGATGAAATACGATTAATATTCAATTTAACACCATCCCCTTTTCCCAAAGAATATTGCAAGGAAACCCCTGTTAAATAATACGCTAATTCCTCTCATAAAAAATATAAATGTCGGCCCTTGTTTTTTTTATTAACAAGTTTTTACCCCCAGGATAAGCTAAATATAATTATATGACTAGAAAAGAATAAAACAATGTTTATCTTTAATCCTGGAAATTTAAAAAATGATTCTGGGGCTTTCTGATTTTATTATTTTTTTTCAAGTCCCTGCTTTGCCAATTAAATATGGCTAAACCTAATAATGTAACCGTCCCTTACGCAACAAAGAGTACCCCGATAATAATAATTATTTTCTTGTTAAAACATTCTTTGCATTCTATAGCTGTCACACATTCCTATACTAGGAATAACCTTTGTCATTCAAATATTTTGCTTATTGATGTCTGGATTTAGGAAAGTCCGTTGATTTAAGAACATTAACTGTACAGATTATTCCGATCATACCAGCAAGAATATCCGCAAAAAGCCGCCCAAAAAACGCGCCTTTAATCCCAAAAAAGCGTGCTCCCAAAAATGATAGCGGAATCAAAAGAACCAAAACACGCACAATATTCAATATTGCCGCGGCAATCGGTCTATGCAGCCCCATTAAATAAAAACCTGAATAACGATGAACTTCTGCCATTCCATATCCAAACGAAACTATTCTAATATACATAACCAAAACTTTGATCACCTCAGGATCTTTTGAAAATATCCTACCAAAATAAGGCGCGATCATATAAAACACAACTACAATTAAAAACCCATAACAAATAGCAAAAAGAATAGTAAACTTAGACGCTTCTTTTATTCGATCCATTCTACCCGCGCCATAATTCTGACTGACAAAAGGCATCAAAGACATGCCCACTGTCATGGGAATCATAAAAGCAAACATTTCGATTCGAACAGCAGCTCCAGTAGCAGCAACCGCCGCAGATCCAAAACCTGCAATAATCCGAGTGATCACTCCATGAGATAAAGGAACTAACATCATACTAAAAATACTAGGAATACTTATATGCAGTATTTTCTTCCAAGATATAATTATCAATTCTCTGGAATTTGATAAAAAACAAATCAGATTATGCCGATAATGCAAAATAAATAAAGCCGCAACAAAAATAAAAAACTGCGAAACCACTGTTCCCAATGCGGCACCACTAATACCCATTTTAGGAAAGCCAAATAAACCAAAAATCAAAATAGGATCCAAGATCATATTAATTACAGCCCCACCAAGCATCAATAAACTTGCAGACTTTGAATCCCCAGTAGAAATAATAATATCACCGGCCATCATGGGGATGATCATAAAAACCATTCCTAAGTACAAGATTCTCATATACCCTTCTACCAGCGGTAATATTTCTGGGCCTGCTCCCAAAAATCTAAATAATGGCTGAATTGTCATAATCCCAACAGTTGATATAAAAACAACTATTATCGCAGCAAGAAAAAAAGCATGAGTTGTTAGAGCTGCGGCTTTTTTTTCATCCTTTTGACCTAAAGCATGCGAAACCAAAGTCATGGAGCCTGTACCTAATCCCCTTGCGACAAAGTTAAGAAACATAACAACCGGAAAAGTAAAGGCCATTGCGGCCAAAGCCTCTGTCCCTAATCTTGACACAAACCAAGTATCTGTAAGATGATAAGCATTCATCGCAAAAGTCCCCATAAGCATCGGGAATGCCATTCTAAAAATAGTTATTTTTACGCTATTTTTAACAAGTTTAACCATTTCTTTCCTCTAAATCAGTTGTATTATTATAATAAAGTATCGTTTAATATTTATCCAATAATTCCCTGTAAAGAAAATACAATATGATACCCCATCAAATCCAAAGCAACAAAAATAACAAACAAAAACCCCCGCCTTTTTCTGGCGAAGGTTTTACTTTTAACTCAAAACTTTATAATTATATTTCAGGCTTCCTCTTTCACTAAAAAATGTCCTGATTTAAGATCTCCCAGTATCTAGAAGCTATTATTCTATCAACATTTTCCAATATGACCCCTTTTATCGCAAAAATCAACTATTATATTTCATTTTCTTCAAAAGAACTTCCGGGGATCCACATGCTTTTTGCGGTTCCAATAGATGTCCCATAAGAATGCAGCATCCCAAAGTTAAAACAATCAACCTTGTATGATTCAATATTTTGCATCCGGGCTAGTTCATCTTTCACTTCATCAACCAGCACAACGCTAGTTTTCTTTTCTGAATGTATTTTCTGAATAACAAACTCCTGGTCTTCTCTGGTTAAAAATGAGTATATCGGAACTAAAGCATGTTTATCCACAAGCGCAACCAGATCCTCAGGATAAATATCTTTTTTTGATTCTGTTTCTATAACCATTGTACTTAATTGACCAAAAAGCCCCCCGGATTTTTCAAATGATACAGGATATGTAGTTATACAGGGAATCTTTATCTTAAAAATAACAGTAGGTTTTGCTTCTCCATTAGACTTAACCGAATAAGTACACAGGTACCTAACTAAACATTTTTCTTTGGATACAGGCGTGCGCTTCTCAATAAAAAATGGATACTTAAAATCAATTTTTACTGTTGAAGCATTCAACTGTTTGACATAATCCTTGATATTAACTTTAAGCGTTTTTGTCCCTATTCGATCACGATGGTTATGCACAATCTGGATAAACTTATCGATCCAATCAGCTTCAAATTCCTGCATAATCCGCGCAGAAATAGAAATATCGGCAATCGTAAATTGCCCGTCTTTACTAACTTTGGATACAACATTCATGGGAAATGGTAAATTTTTCATGCCCACATCTTCAAGATAACGCTTCTCTTTTTTCATCTCAATCCCTCCTTAGCCCAATAAGCTAAAACTTTCCATTTATTATATTTTAAACAAAAAACTTTGATCGGAGAATCCTTTGTTGTTAAATTAAATAATGTTCCACTTTTAGTCACGCTTCGTTTAAGTTTTAACCCAAGAAATCTTAGTCTGCAGCAAATTTCACGAATAAAAGGTACAGCCTGGTTTATATCTTCACCAATAAATATTAGCGTATCCACCCCGCCAATCGAGGAAATAAAACCACCCAAATATTTTAAAATATTGTAACAATAAATCTCCCGCAAAGCAATTTCCTTAGAACTCCCCTTTTTGCTTAAAATATCGGATAAGCTGCTTTTTTTACCTAACAAAGCCTTAAAACCACTTTCTTGAGATAATATACTATTTATTGTCCTAAAGGACATACCGGTAGAATGCATCTGAAAAATAACAGTAGGATCTATATCCCCACAGCTTACTGTGGATATTATCCCTTCCACACTTGTAAAACCCACGCTTGTCTCTTGGGCTTTACTTTTTTTTATCGCAACCATATTGGTATGATTGCCCAAATAAACGCTTATGGCATTACAAATATTTTTTTCCGCGAGTGCTTTAGTTTGCACCCATGCCCACTGATGACTTAAACCTTGCCTGCCATATCGCCTAATCCCCTTTTCCCGCAATTCATAAGGAACCGCATAAGTACTTACCTCCTCAGGCAAATCCGCAAAAAAGGCAGTATCACAAAGCAAAATATGTTTTATTTCTTTAAATTGCCGGATACATTGCATAATAATTTTCAAAGTTAAATCATTACGCTCCGGATCAAACTTAACACATTGTTCCAGCTTTTTGATTAATTCCAAAGAAATAATTTCAACGGGATTTCTAATAATTTCACCACCATGGTATAAAACATAACCTATGGCTTCGATTTCCTTAACATTACCAATACTTTTCATAACCCGATCAAACCATCCCGGGCTAAACTCACATTTAAATTCTGAACAATTTTCACCCTCTATATTACACCAGCGTAAAGCGGAAAAGGATGGATCAAATATTAATATCATTTACAACCTCAACAGTTTAGTTCCCTCAAGACAAATAATCAATTCTTCTTCAGCAGGAAGAAGCACTATTTTTACTTTAGAGCAAGCGTCATTTACCAATGAAACTTCATTACCGCTAATTTTACGATTTACCTTACGGTCCAAAACTATACCGGCCCACTCCATGCCCTGGCAAACCTTTTCTCTTACCTGCCAGTTATGAACCCCAATATCATCCGTAAATACTAATGCATCCACACCCCCGAGAGCAACAATATAACTTCCAATATATTTTCTTAAACGGTGAATATACATATTCAAAGCAAGGCTCGCCCTGTCTATTTCTTTTTCTCCTTCAATGCGCTGTATTATATCGGTAATATCACTTGAAAAACCGGAAATTCCCAAAAGACCGCTTTTCGTATTTAAAATATCCATTAATTCATCTGGACGATAGTCATAGATTTTCATGAGATAAATCATAAGCATCGGATCAATATCCCCGCAACGAGTACTCATAACCAGTCCGCAAAGCGGAGAATACCCCATAGAATTATCTACGGATCGGCCGCCTTTAATCGCAGCTACGCTTGAACCGCCGGTACCGAGATGACAAGCAACGATCCGAAGATTTTTCGATTTATCTTTTAAAAATACAGGCACTTCCCTAGCTACATAAGAATAAGATAATCCATGGAATCCATATTTTCTAAATCCGAATTTTTTTATTATTCTTTTAGGCAAAGCATAAGTATAAGCATGAGCTGGAATAGTGGAATGAAAGGCAGAATCAAAAACAACATATTGCGGCAAATCAGGGAAAAATTTTCTTGATTCCTGAATAACCGACAAAGAAATAGGATTATGCAGAGGCGCTAAAGGCAAGCATAACAAGAGTTTACTTAAAGTATTCCTATCCAACAAAATTGATTCTTTAAAATGACTCCCCCCATGCACAAACCTATGCCCGATAGAATCTATTTTTATACAATTATCCTCGATATGTTTTAATATTAACCTAGCCGCAGCTTGATGACTTGGAATAGGCGTTATATTTTTAGATATCTTAGCATTAAGACAATGTTCGATAAAAGAGGATTTGGCGCCTTTAACCCCTACCCTATGCGCTTTTCCATAAGAAACAACCTTAATATTCTTAGAATTATCTACTTGAAAAATCTTATAAGTCAATGATGAGCTACCACCATTAAAAATTAAAATATTAAAACAATCTTTCATCATATATCCTGAATTTTATTTGATTTTTATTTATCCGAATAAATATTAATACAATTGTATCTCCAATCATAAATTAATTCAAGGTGTTTTAAATTTTACCTATAGAAAGTGAACAAGCTTTCACCTATTACTCGCAACAGTTTTCTTATTTTTATTAAATAGGAGATAATTCAATTGCGAATTTCATGATATTTCATAAATTATACTTCATTAAAAATCCCACCTTCCGCGCAGAAACAAAACGCAGTAAAAAAATCGGAAGCCCAAATAGACTTCCGTATTTTTTAGCTCCCTGGGCTAGACGAGTTTCGCAACTGGCTAGAGATAAAAGACTATACGGAATTATTTCAAAACACATTTCTGGTTGTTTGATTTTTAAAGGTATTTTTTATAGCTTTCTGAAAGTTGCAGCTATTGACTTTTGTCGTTCTTCAGCAATGCCCGCCTCTTTAGCATAATTTGGCCATTTTTTCACAGCCTCTTTAACCTGAGTAATAATAGTTTCAGCAATCCCCTTTTTCATTGATGCGTTTTTAGCAAAGTCCACAAAATCATCTTTGCTAAATTTATCCCTCTTACCATTCATAGACATTTGATGCATATTCGTCCAAATACCTAAAGGATTATAGCTATAAATAACATCAAATGCCGGAGAAAGTTTCCATTTCCCCAACTTATTCATTAAGAAGGCTATATTTTTAACATGATCATCCTGGTTCCTCGTTATAATATTAAAGACAATTCTTCTAAATTGTTCTTCTATTTCGATCATCGGTAATTTTAATTTTCTCATTACTTGAATAGCTTGTTCATATGAATATGCCCCCGTACTATTAAAATCATAATGCGCGAGAGCACTTAAGGATTGCATATGTATTTTTTCCCCTTTATCAGTTCTATCAAACCTCTTTGTCATAAAATGACTTCTGTGATTTTCATATAACAAACTAGATTCGCTCATTTGTATCCCAGCCCCTAATGCCATTTTATGATACGCATATTCAATAAGACCAAATCCTTTTGTATCTTCAAGTTCCTTGTCGGTATTTGCCGATACCCCGTCAAATTTTAGGATCCAATCAGAAAAGCCTGATTCAGCAGCAATTTGACCCGAACGAACTTCCTTAGTTTTAGGGTTCCAAGCAATAACCGCCTTTGCTCTTGCTCCTCCCGCAGAAGTTCCCACTTTTAATATATCATGCAAAGCTTTTTTCCTTGTCGGCATTGCAAGAGAAGCTTTAAAAGCGTTGCGCTTCGACAAAATTTCACTTGCTAGTTCAACCAAGGATTCTATATTGATATTTTTTAGTACACCACCCCCTGGCTCATGTGAAGGCTTAAATTCAAGAGCTCCCATCCCCCGTTTTCCAATATAACAAAGCCGCTCCACGGAATTAAAGCTTCCCGGCAACCTCCCCTCTTTCGCAAGCCAAGCATCAATTAATGCATTTCCATATTTGTCTGGCAAAGAATCTGCTAATAATCCAGGAAGCCCGTGGAAAGTATCAAATGGCAAAGCTGGAAAGGAATATATTTGGGCATCAAGAGGCATAGTTATGGGAGAAACTTCAATACCACTTTTTATAAAGGAAGGCTCGTACTCAAAATTCGCAACTTTCTTTTTGCTATCCCAAGCAACAGCCCCTATTTTCTTGCCCCAAAGTCTTACTTCTGCAACAGTCATCCCTCATCCCCCCATGTCCAGTCAGCTGCTTTTTCATTTTCATGTAGCAATGAAGCGCGGCGTCTTATTTTCCCTTTCATCTTAAGTTGTTGAAGAGGACTGAAAGCAAGTTCAGGGACAAGCAATTCTATATTCTCAATCAAGTTTAATGCGCGCAAAATTCGTATCAACTTCACCAATTGAATTGACGCACCTCCTTCTGCACGCTGTATGGTTGGCGTTGAAACCCCTGATTCAATAGCTAGCGCTGATTGAGTCACATTCTTATTTAACCTACATCTAGCAATTCGCAATCCAATCTCATTTAAAATTGCCTCATCTGACATTTCATTTTTAATCATATTAACACCTCACTTTTGAAGTTTTAACGACTCTTATAATATATAATATATCATATTTGATACATTATTGCAATATTCAACAATATATCAAATATAATGCTTTAAATACTTATAATTGCACTAAGCTATCAATATTGATGTTTTATTACTTAATAGAAGCATTGCTTTATCTTATACTTTCACATGAACTACTATATAATATCAGATTATAAACTCCCTTTGAGGTTTTTGCCCTCGCGGACAAAAAAAGAGAGCCCTTTTGGACTCTCTGATTTTACTGGCTTCTCTCTATTCCGCAACTTGTAATAGAAAAGAACATCCACCGGCTAAGCCGGTGGATGAGTACAAATATAACCTTTTTTTACTTAAATACTTTCGATGCGCAGTTCATAGAAGATGAGCGGAAAGTAATTTTTTTGATTGGCATCTTGTCTTTAAGAAGCTCGTATAAAAGTTCACACCAATTTTCACAAGTAGTAACTTTTTTAGATACAACTATTCTGTATTCCGGATATGACCAAGCAAGTGGGTGGTCTATCTTTTTAAGAGGAACACAATGCTCCGGGTCATTAGTAATGCCTGCCTTTTTATATACAGCAAGCATCGCCTCAAGCAGAGGGTCGCCTTCTTGCAATATTGTTGCGTGGTGGAAATGGTCACAGACTTCCCAGGCTTTTTTGAATCCATCTTTACAAGCGTGTGCATATCCTGTCACCGGATCTACGGTGTCTTCCAGTTCAATTGTTACAAGACCGGAATGCCCATGAAGATGTTTTGCTTCGCGCGGCCAATTCATAAATCTATGCGCGTACTGAAAATCAAATTTTACGATTGATGTATACTTTTCGTTTAACATAATAGTTCCCTCCTTTTGGTTAGTGTTTTATTTTTATATTACTTACTGCCCTCCGCTAATCATGTTTTATTTTCTAAATCACCCCTTCCTTTAATTGCGTTTGACTACTAAATAGTAATAATTACTATTCAATAGGTAAAAAAATATTACTTCCCCTTACACTTCGAACAAATACCTTCCAACACTACCCTCTTATTGATAATAACTCCTTGTTTCTGCACAGCCTTCGGCACGGCAATATCATTATATGCATCATTCTCAAAATCGTAAATAGTGTCGCACTTAATACATCTGAAATGATGATGTAGATGTCGATTAGGGTCAAAGCGTTTTTGCTGTCCAGAACCTTCTACAAGATTAACTATACCTATTTCAGTAAAAGACAATAAAGTCCGATAGACAGTATCGAAAGAAATATTCGATAGACTCTTGCGTACACGTCTATAGATGGCATCGGCCGTAGGATGATCTTTAGCTTTTGAGAGCTCATCAAAAATAAGCAAACGTTGAGGGGTTATTTTTAATCCCTTCTCGGCACACTTATCATAGAACATTTTCTTAAGGTCCTGCGCTTCCTTTTCCATATGATTACTATATAGTAATCATTACTATTTGTCAAGATAAAAAAAAGTCCCCTTACTATAAGCTTCTATAATAATGGATTAAAAAACAAGCTCCCCCGCGAGGACTTTCGCTTCGCCGAACCTGTCGTGTCCCCGCCAAAATACGGCGGGACAAGCGCTCCCTTGAGAAACAGGTCCGCTCACTCCTTAAAGGGGCACTCTTTCAGTTCCCCCTTAATATTCCCCATTCGAGATAGGAAGGGAACAATCCTATGAGAATGCCTGAACATGAAACATCAGAAGGCTCTCAAGATGATTTGTAAGCCCGGGCATCTTTTCCCCTAAAACCCTTTTTTAAGGTTCTTCGTCCTCGCTGAAAAATCAGAGAGCCCAAAAGGACTCTCTAATTTTTTTGGCTCCCCCGTATTTGACAAATTTCGTAACTTTTAAGATTCAGAAAGGCTTAAAAACTTACAACTTAATGTGCCGTGTTCTAATTGTTAAACAAGCATCTAAACCACATTACATTGATTGCTGAATATTTTATATTTATTTAATATATTTTTATATTGCTGATTTTACTTCTGCATTATCTCTTAACATTTCAAAGTCAAAGCTGCTGCATGTCCAACCCTGCCCCCCTTTTTCATGATGACCAGACATTTGCTGAATCTCTTTTTGAAGATAAATCAATAATTCATCACTTAACGCTTCAATCGCTTCTTCTTTACCGGGGTCTACATTATCTGTTTTAAGATAGTCATCCACAAAAATATTTTTTCCTTCAAATACAGTTAGCATATGCCGCCACTCATCTTTAAAAGCCATCACGCCGCCTTCGATAAGATCAATTAATCTTATCGATACAAACCCATTAAACACCTCTAGCCTGACCTTATCCTGAAAAAAGCCTCTATTTCTAGGCGAATCTGCTTTCTGAAATATGGAAGATTCCTCAGAAGCCTCTTCTTGAATTTCAACGTTTGGCTCTAAAGGTAATTCAACCTTTTTATTCTTATCAATCGTTGATTTTAGTTTTTCCACTTGCTCTGCAAAAAAATAAATTAAGTACTCATTCGCAAAATCAATATGATACTCAAAATCATCAACAAACCTGTCTCTGACTTGTTGTTTAAGTTCTTGGGCTATCCCTTCATCAGATTCCAATACCAATATCCCATTGGTACCCATCCCGGTAATATCATCAACCACATGAAAACGCGCCCGCTTCAATGCCCGATTATCTCCATAGCCCGCTGCATTTGTGGAAACCACCTCAATAGAAGCAGCTCCTTTACCATTTATTCCTACCTCATATTTCTCAAGCAATGAAACAAATTGCGGAGCATAAAAATCCAGCTCCTGTCTGCTCCCGTTTTTTCCGATTTCTAAAATAAAATTTTCATCATTACCCTCAAATATTTCTCCTGTACCGATCAGCGCCTCAAGACTCCAAACAGCTTCTTTACATTGGCCATTGCTTGCCTGCATAAGCACTATGAGATTAACATCGCTGTCTCCTTTTCGAGCAAGCCCGATATTTCCCATACTGCCCATAACCCAAATAGCAAATTTACCTGAAATATTTTCAAGGACACCTCGCTTTAACAGATAACTGCGCAGTTCTTCAGCAAATTGCTGTTTTCTAATTTTGGGTATAAGCATAGATTCATTGATTTCAAATTCACTACCAACTAAGAAGCTGTAATCCCCTTTACCTATGCCGGCAACTGCCCTTTCCATACGCTGAACCCTATCGAATGCATCATCAGCAGCAACAGTATTTGCTTCAAATTTATCATCAAGAGTATTAATCCTCCCATTGCCAAAAGGACCACTTTTACCTGCATAATTCCCATCTTTATTCCCTTTAGGCGTATTCGATGACTGCATTATTCTTTTATCTTTATAAAATTCATTTATACTTTTCTTAAACGCTGAGATAATCCGATCCTTAACAAAACCATCTAACATCATATCCATCTCAGGATGCCAGTCATCAATTGCCTCAATCATTGCCACACTCGCCCTACTAATATCGCCATCCAGATAAAACTGGGAATGTTCTGTAATATATTTTCCTTTTCGACCATTAAAATCCTCAACAGTATCTATTATCATCGGCATAAAATATTCAATTAACTGATTCCTTGCCTCCTGATCCGTTTCCATGCTATGCCACAATTCAAACATGTCCACTTCTTGATATTTATTTCTATTATTAATTCTTTCTTTATAGCTATCATATCCTGTATTATCTATAAAATCTCTTTCTTTTGGCAATACAATTTTATAATATTTTGCTCCATTATAAACCCACCAAAGATTATTTTCTTTCAATTTTTTAGGAGTCTGCTCTCGCTCCGGAATATTATCAAGAAAGGCTTGAACTTCCTTTTTACTTTTTCTTTTATGTGTATTATCAGGCAAAGTAAAACCATATATATCTTTTAGTTCCTGGCGAAATTTATAAAATGCTTTTAATAACATTGGATTGCCTCCATCGTCTTTTCTCATGGAAAGCTGCACATACGAAATATCTTTCTTATCCATAAACATAAATTCTTTATGTGCTTCATGCACATCTTTATATTCAGCTTCTATTTTACGCTTTAAAATCCCATAATTTCTTACCGCATCAAGCAAAGTAATATCTCCGCCTTTCGCCTTACTGCAGTTAAGGCTGTCAAAATGTCTTTTATCTTTATCCCGAGCCATATAAGCATCAAAAGCTGATTGAAAAGTTAAATATGATCTAAACATTCCCTTCATCGAAATATTCTGTAGTATTTCAAAAAGATCATCTCTGCCTGCCATATCACAGATAAACCTCGCTGTTTCTTGCTCCTTACCCTTAAGATCTCCTCTTATAACCCACAAAGCTTTTTTTACTTCACGCAGTTTTTTCTTAAACTGCCAAGAATCAAGATCAATACTGATTCTCTTTAGATCAACAATCGCCTCATGCACATTTTTTTCAGCTTCATTATATGAACAACGAATTTTCTTATCATTCAGCTTTAGTTTTAAAAAATATTTGTCCGCAAGCTGACGCCGCACTGACACCTTCTGTCCAAACATATCAAAGACTTCGATTACTAATGGCTCTCCTTTATTATCTCTGATCTGTTGCCCCTCTTTATTTTGCAATAATTTAATAAAGCGTGGGATATCATTTTCAACCCGAAACTCAATATTTGCAGATTGAAAATTTGAGCAATTAATCTTGTACTGGTTCCAGACAAAATTCCCTCCTAAACTCAAGCTTTTTCCACTAATAATATATTTATCTAAATTAATTCTTTTTGCCTTAGAGCTTGAATTTAGCACAGCAAAAACAAGATTATTTTTTTCAAAGGAATTATTGATCATTTCATCTTTAGGCTCAAAGAAGCATAAATATTTCCCTCCAGGCAGCAATAAAAACTGTTTTATTTTCTTTGCCCCTTCATAAAAATTCTCCTCCAGAGTTCTTCCATTCAAGAACATCTGTGATCTGCCCAGAAAAAATTTATTTATCTTATCGATTGCTCTATGTTTTTCACCTTCAAACAAACTCATTCTAAGCACAAAGCTTTTTTCCTCTTCATCCATTTTTTTTACTTTTAATCTTTCTGATGTTTCGATTACATCAAGCAATTCCGTCTTTAATTCCATAAGATCACCTGCAAGATATTTCAATGCTCGAGGGCTTTCTTCTATGATTATTTTTTCAATAATTACAGTTCCCTCATTATCAATAGCTTTATTGAAATTCTTTTTTATACGCTTAAGGGTCTTATAAAATTTGCCTTTTTTTAAGTTCACATTTTCATGCTCATATATATCTTTCCATGCAACACCAGGATTGCTTAGCTTAATCCTAATAATTTCTTTTTCAACCTCTTCACCCTGCCAGTTTTCAATAGCTTTTTCCATGACATTTTTAATTTCAGCATCCATATGATTCAAGAAGAAATCAAATATATTTTCTTTAATATAAACCGCCAGCTTTTGATCTATTTTCTCCCTAAGAGATGGCGAAGCGTCCTCATAAATTATCTGATATGCCCCGATTTCCTTTCTTCCCTGTTCACTTGTGCCTACAAGCCACCTGGTCACAGTAGTAATATCAACCCTTCTTTGCTGTGAAAAAGTCCTATCTATTTTTTCAAGAGATACAGCCCCTTGCTTTAAGCAATAAAGCAAAACTTCATATTGATCTTGAGTTAGCACTTTATCTTTAAAAGCTATATCTATAAGAATTTTAAAATCTTTTTTACCAAGAAATTCCATAAGCTCAAGTAAGTCCTTTCTTAACTCACTTGGCGTTTTTTCAATACTTGCCTCTGTGCGCAAGAAAAGAGTATTCCCCTGTTCTTTATTTGCTTTTAAAAAACTATAGGCATTTTGAATCAATGGAAGACTTGTTTGGATTTGCGGAGATAAAGTATCTCTGTTTTTTTGCAAAGAAGCTTCAAGAGCCCATGCAGAATTAGAAAATGCTAATACCTGCACAAGTGCTAATATAATAATATTGACTATTATTTTATAGATACTTTTTTTCTTTCTCATTTTTACCCTAAATGATCCTCATTCCGCCTTAAAGCTACTTATCTTTCAACTTATTCAATTTTAATAAGTTAGGATTTAAAATCACATACTAAAAAAGATTTTAAAGTATACCACGAATCAATGATTTTTGCAAAAAAATAACCCGCTGCAACTTATTTAGTTACAACTTGTTAGGTTTTTTAGCTCCCCCCGCGAGGACTTTCGCTTCGCCGAACCTGTCGTGTCCCCGCCAAAATACGGCGGGACAAGCGCTCCCTTGAGAAACAGGTCCGCTCACTCCTTAAAGGTGCACTCTTTCAGTTCCCCTTGGATACCCCTTCCTTGCGCGAGAAGTTCCAGTACGCCGACCCCGAATGAAGTAACTCCCCAAAGAAACTCTTCGGGGTCCCGATGCTAACCCAGAGAAATATTCCCCATTCGGGATAGGGGAAAACAGTCTTTTCCCCTAATACCCTTTTTTGAGGTTCGAGTTCTCGCGGACAAAAAAAGAGAGCCCTTTTGGACTCTCTGATTTTTTGGCTCCCCGAACGAGACTCACAGCGAACAAATTCACGCGTTGTAACTGATGTATTGCCATACCATTACAGATGGCAGAATAAAACGAAGACTTTATTTCGTGGTGAAAAGCCAGATTTTATACCAAAAAGTAATATTGTTTCGCAGAAAGAAATGCGTCATTATCAGTACGTACAAGCATATGAAAATCCTATTGAAAAGGCACTAGAGTTTACACGAATTATGAAGGAAGAAGGGCTAAACCAAAACCAACTAGCCCAAAAACTAGGGATTTCAAGTGTGCGGGTATGTCAGCTATTAAATCTCTTAAAGCTACCGGAGGATCAGCAGAAGTATATTTTAGAATATGGGAAGGAAAAGATGATTACGGAAAGGCAATTGCGAAAAGAGGAGTTTCCATCTAAATCTCTAACGCCCTATCAGAATAAATTTTCTTAAAAAAGTCCTGTTTGCGCGGAGTGAAATCTAAATCAAACTGATCTTTAACTACTTTAGCAAAAACCTCTATGGGGAATTTATAACCCTTGGATCCATCCGGAAATCCCCGCATCGGCATATACCGATTCATCTGGTCTTGCGTCTCAATTGCCCTATCTTTATACGAAAAACAAAATTTATGTTGCTTAACAAACTCATTCATCGCCCCTATCGTCATTCGGCTCTCAGTTTTTGCAAATTTTAATTCCCCTCGACAAATCTCCATCACCTTTGACATAATTAGAGCGCTTACTCCCTCAACAAAAAGAGCCTTCCCGAAACCTTTCTCAAAAAGTCCCGACAACCGCTCTCGAATATCTTTTAGGTTAACATTCTCAATACAAAAGGAAAACAACGTCTGCGTCTCAACAAAAATCACTTGCTTTTTCCGAGCAAGAATAAAAACATGGGCGTACCATTCATGAAAAGCCTCTGTGGACTTTCCCTGCGATACTAAATCAGCATTTTTTATTCCCATCTCTTTTTGGAGTTTTTGGGTTATTCGAATAAAAGACATACTACATAATGCTCCTAATTAAATACCGCCCATTACTTCATTAATCCTCTTCAACGCTGTATCCAAGTCAAAGTTTTCCCGCTCGCTAACTGTTAACACATCAAACAACTCATTCTCAATACGTGATTTCATGTCTTTGATTTCTTTGTCTGAGCGACCGAGGTTGATTTTGTATTTTGCCAGATCAAGATCGCCATTGTCCTCCTCAATCTTTTTAACGAATAGCTTTATAACCTCTTTATCCGCTAAGTTAAAACCTTGCCGGATAATAAAATCGAGGTCATAGAAATCTCGCGGGGCGATTATTTGCCTCAAGGCCGCAGCCCTGAGTTTTTCACTCACGATTTCATTCAAAGACATGCTCTTCACTTTTCCGCCATCAAATAAGGGTTTATCAGAAAAAGGATTAAGAAATTTGTGCTGAACATCTTTTAACTCTGGATTTAAAATTGGATTATACCTTAATCCCACTTCGAACGTTATTGTTTGTTGTGATGGCAGGAGGACAGAATCATACGCGAGATAATAAACATATTGCTTTGATACGTTTCTCCCCGCGTTTTCCGCGCCTTCAAGCTTTAAATCAAACTGCTTAGCAAAATTTTCTATATTGTCTTTTACCGGCTGGATGCATTTGCGCCTATTATCGCGAGTAGTCGTATAATCAGGAAGGCGCATGCTAAAGTCCAAATCTTCACTTAACCGATAATAAGAATAGTAAATCTTATTAAGGCAGGTCCCGCCCTTAAAAATAAGATTATCCGAAAGCTCATTTATTTTAGAAAGAAAAAGCGTCAGATAATAGTCCTTCTCCATCAATGGGGCATAAAATCCGGTTAAAGAAGCAATACGATCAACTAATTTAGAAAATTTGTCTTTATCTCTGTGTATCATTAATAATAATCTTCCATTTTTTATTAAGAGTCCCTTTACGAGAATACGCTAATGAGATGAGTGAAGTATTCTTCACACTTTTTTCCAGCGGTTTTAATAAGTTATCTGAAACACCAGCCTTTTCAAGATTAAGACCTATCACCTTTTTTGTCTTAACCCCGGGAAATTGAACAGAATATTCAATCAACTTTTTAATATCGCATTTCTTTTCCGTTACAAACCGCCTGAGAATTTCACCCGCTGTTTCGATGCCGCCAACAGGTTTGTTGAAATAAATTAAATCAATCAATGTCCTCTCTTTTGAACTTATAATTATCTCCTTGTTTTTTATGCTTATTTTCTCTAAACCATAAAACCTATTATACGGTATTTTTACGAATTTAAATGATGCCCCCGCTATCGTCTTTTTCATACAACGAGTGGTATTAAGCACATAAATAATTTGAAACTGCTGATCAGTAAACCCATAATAATTAAACATGGTCGAATAACCGATATAATAGTTATCTTTAGGAAAGAAAATGGGAGGAATTAAGAATTCGCTTACCCTGCGTCCGGTCGGCACAGATTCTAAAGGTACAAAGATATATACTCCCCTCTTAATGGGGGTTAAAATCCCCTTTTTTTTCAGGTTGTAAACCAGCTGTTTTCGATAAGGAAAATCGCCAGGCAAAAAAGAATCCAGTTCTTGCGCCGTTACAATATCCTTTTCCTCATATGATAAACGGGCAACAATTTCAGCCTCTTTTTGGGTTAAGGCACTTATTGTTTTTTTCTTCATAGCAAGTAACTCCTCCAGTTACCTATATATAATTTTCATACATCAAATATACTACCATATTATTGCCCGATGTCAACCATATTATTAAAAATGCTTAAAAAATTCACATCTCTGATGAAATACAAACTAAATATCTCAAACTACCGTCGAAGAAACTTATGCTACCATCTCCTATTCTGATGTCAACTTCAGTGGCATCAATACTTTGTTCGCTACGTGTCCAAACTGGCAAAATAAAACCCTTGTAACTTATTGCGTTACAAAGGTTTATAATTTGGCTCCCCGAACGAGACTCACAGCGAACAAATTCAAAAGTAGTAAGTGAAGAAATCCCATACTTTTACAAATGGCAGAATAAAACGAAGACTTTGTTTCGTGGTAAAAAGCCGGATTTTATACCAAAAAGTCATATTGTTTCGCAGAAAGAAATGCGTCATTATCAGTACGTACAAGCATATGAAAATCCGATTGAAAAGGCACTAGAGTTTACACGAATTATGAAGGAAGAATGGCTAAACCAAAACCAACTAGCCCAAAAACTAGGGATTTCAAGGGTACGGGTATGCCAGATATTAAACCTCCTAAAACTACCGGAGGATCAGCAGAAGTATATTTTAGAATATGGGAAGGAAAAGATGATTACGGAGCGGTTCTTGAGAAATACTACTGGAACCAATAGTTTTTAGGAAATTGTTTCATCATAAATACGAACAAGAGAATCTTCCCAACCGAAACAATATTCTTTTCCACAGAGCGGTTTAAACGAACTGATACAAATCGGAACAATTTGGGCAAACTTTTCAAGCAAAGCCACTATTTCAGCAACTAATTGCCCCACAATACCATTAGAATCATCCACCCCACCTGCGCTTAGCTTCTTCTCCAACCGCAAAAGCAATTTAACCAAAAGATCAGCCGATTGGCGATTAACCGGCAAATCATAAAGAATCTCCCTTAATCTATTGCATCCTTCCTGAAGTGAATCCTGATTCGCGAACCATTTATTCGAAGGACCTCTGTATGGTTTAATGTAACGCATTGAATCAGTGATCGATTTCTTAACCGCAGCTAAATTAGCTTTATTTAATATATCCCTATTGTCACTACATGTAATCTTTGATGTCTGTTGTTTATCTTCATTTTTCAGTGGCTGACCATCCACCGCCGCATATAGAGCAAGAGCAACCATGTGCTTACAAATCCTATCCCTCCCACCAAGATAACAAGTACAATGTCCATGCTTAAAATTGTGAGCAGATACCGAAACACGATATGGCTTTGTTCCAAGAACAACAGCGGTATAACTTCCACCAAGCTCTTCAACTTCAGTCACTTTCCCACTTTCATATAATCCAGCCGCGCGTTGAAATGTCTCTTCATCGATTGCAAATTTGATTTTATTTAAGTCGTAAATTGGGAGCATAACTATTATTTAACTAATTTCCTTTTCTTTTTTATTATTCCACTCTTCCCATAAAGCCCTTAAAAAGTGAACGTTGTTTTTTTCATAAATATTACATATTTCATTAGCCATGTTTTTAAATTTGTTATCATACAAGATAATCCAGAACCAATCCAAAATACACATTTCCCCCTTTTTATTGCGGGAATGATCTTGTCTAACTTATTCAAATCACACATATTTTAATCTCTAATATACTTGCCAAAATATATTTCTTACATCATTAGGGACATTTTAGTTTTTTTCTAGACATCCTGTCATACTGCCACCATTAATTTTTTAAATTTATGCAACTTCCCCCATAACGCTATTTATCCTCTCCAACGCCGTATCCAAGTCAAAGTTTTCCCGTTCTCTGACTGTCAATACATCAAACAGCTCATTTTCAATCCGTGATTTCATGTCTTTGATTTCTTTATCTGAACGCCCGAGGTTTATCTTATACTTTGCCAGATCGGGATCGCCGTTGTCTTCTTCTATCTTTTTAACCAATAGATTTAGAACCTTTTTATCGGTTAAGTTAAAACCTTGCCGGATAATAAAATCGAGGTCATAGAAATCTCTAGGAGCAATAGTCAACCTAAGAGCTGCGGCGCGGAGCTTTTCACTCACAATCTCTTCTAACGATAGACAATTGACTTTACCGCCGTCAAATAATGGTTCTTTAGTAAAAGGATGCAAAAATTTGTGTTTAACTTCCCTTATTTCAGTTTCAAGAATCGGATTAAACCTGAGGCCAATTTCAAATTTAATTCTCATCTCCTGTGGCCGCAGCGCGGACTGATAAAACAAATTATAAACATACTGCTTTGATTCATTACGTCCAGGGTTTTCCTTATCGTCGACCTTCAATCCGAATTGTTCAACGAATTTCTCAATATTATCCTTTACCTGCTGAATACATTTACGCCGATTACCGCGGGTTGTTGTATATTCGGGCAGTTTCATGCTAAAGTCCAAATCTTCGCTTAATCGATAATAGACATAATAAACCTTATTCAGACACGTTCCGCCCTTAAAAATAAGGTCTGCGGACAAATCATTGATCCTGGAAAGAATCAACGTCAGATAATAATCCTTTTCAAGAAGCTGCGCGGGGAAACCCGTCTGTTTTACAACCCGGTAAATCATGTCAGAAAATTTCTCTTTATCTTTATGAAGCATTAATAATAACTCTCCATTTCTTATTTATTTTTCCTTTTCGTGTTTCCCCCAAAGAACTAATTGCCGTATTTTTAATAGACTTGTTCAAAGGATTTAAATCCAATTCACTTATGCCCGTAGTTTCCAATAAAACTCCTATCCTCTTTCTAATAGTTACATTCGGAAATTTGCTCGCATAGCTGATTAGTTTCTTTAAATCACATTGTTTTTTCTGAACAATTCCCATAAAAATCTCTGCCGCAACAGAGATGCCCCCAACTGGTTTATTAAAGTACAATAAATCAATAAGCGTTCTCTCCTTGTCGCTGACCATAATGTCGCGCCCCTTTACTTCTATTTTTTTTATGCCATACATTCTATTTTCTGGAATCTTCAAAAACTTAAATGAAATACCACAAATAATCTTCTTTTTATTGAATGATGTGTTCAAAACATACAGTGTTTGGAATATCTGTTCACTAAATCCATAATAATTAAACATTGTCGAATACCCGATATAGTAATTATTCTTGGGTAAATATAAAGGCGGGATCAACATCTCATCAATACCCCTTCCTGAAGGACCTGTTTCAAGGGGGGAAAAAATATAAAGTCCTCTCTTAATAGGAACTAATCTATTTTTCTTCTTGAGCCGCGAAACAACCTTGGCGCGGTCTACAGCGGAGAGTTTAAAGAGAGTATCTAATTCTTCTGCTGAAACAATAGTTTTTGCTTCATACGTCAATCGCGCTATTATTTGTGCCTCAATAGGCCCTAAACGGCTTATTGTATCTTTATTCATCGTAGATACCTCCTGAGAGTATTTTCAGATATTTATCTTACATGTATAAATTAACACACTTTTGCAATATGTCAATGGAAATATTTGTAGGGTAGGAAATTTTTTGTATAGAAACACAAAGAGCGAACCCGGTGTTAACCAAGAGTTCGCTCAGTGTAATATTTGGCTCCCCGAAGTGGCTGGAGCGTAGAACTTTTTCCTTTACGATTATTCTTGAGACAAAAACTACTTTAAAAATTAAACCCCAACATAATTATCGCAATCCCATATACTTAGCTAAACAATACAAACTCATGATTGAATCCGGTCAAGCCCGAAATGAGTCTGACCTTGCCCGACAAATCGGCGTTTCCCGAGTAACTGTTAACCACTTCATCGCTTTGTTAAAACTTGCCCCAGAAGTTAAAGAAACAATCGAGAAAATGGGCGATCCCATGCCAAAACGATATATCACTGAGCGGAAATTGCGGTCACTTGTAAAATTATCAAGTGAAGGACAAGGAAGGATTATTCAAAAGGTTTTAAGCAGTATCAAATATGACAGTCAACCAATTCAACAGACTTAATTTTACTATTTTCTACAATAACATGAATTTCAATCACTGCAATAGGACAGAAGCATTTAGATTCAGCTTTTTTTAATAACTTTTCTTTATAAACAGGTTCCATGTCATAGTCTCCTGTGGAATAATCAAAGACATAGTCCATATCCCAACTTTCTTTTCTAACTTCATGCGTAGCATATTCAACCTCAAGCTCGCTCTCAAGTGTTACCTCTATCCTAAGCGTCCCATCGGACATCTCATATATATAAAAGTCGTTCACCCAAGTCTGTGCACATTGAACAATTTGTAATATTTCCTCAAAATTATCGGCTTCATCTTTTGCTAACTCATCTAACCGATCAGCATACATTTCTATTTTAGAAACTATTTCATTTTCAAGCTGTTTAAGGTTTAAGTTGCTCTCAATCCAATCTTTAGTAATAAACTCAATCTTTATTGCCTTAGTCTTTAGAAAAGCATCTACCGATGAGAAATACTGGACAGACACTCCTTTTGCGTTCGATTCTTTCAAGAGTTCTGAGTGCAAATTAACTGTGCCATCAGCAAAGTCTTTGGTATTAGCGGAAATGAAAAATATCGTCTTTTCTTTTTCCAATTCTGCTAACTCAAGGACACATAACCATATTAATGCATCTCTAAATTCAGACCTATGTTCTGTAAACGGATGGATACGATTAATGGCTTTTTCTACAAGATAAGGCAGGTGATTATTATTCAACGGAACAACATCTTTAACCTTGAGCATATTTTTTATATTATTAACAAATTCACTTTCTTGTTTATCAATTTCTAATTCTGGTATTTTATACTCAACTGGAACAGCCGTATCCTTTTTAAAGTCATTATAGCTCTTGACAAGATTAGCGTGCTTTTCCAAGAGATTTCTTTTGTATAGGGCAACAATCTCTTTATATACTACCTCTGGAAAAACAACTTGGTAATCTGTTTTAGAAATAAAATCGATTAACATTTCAAATTTATTGGATTTAAGAAAAAAATCTTGACGTAAAATATTTGTATCAAGAACGATTTTCATTTATATTGCCTCCTTAAAATACGACTCCTCGAAACCTTCTTCGTTTTATAACTTTAAGGACTCCCAATCGCTCCAGTCATTACGCAAAGTTTTTTCCCAATCGTAAGACTCTTGCTGATTGATACGCCATTCACCATTTACCTGAATAATGATCCCACCGAATAGCTTCTGCTTGCTATGGTCTTTACCTGCGATTCTTATTCCAGTATTTACATTTCCTTCTTAACACACATTCTCTGCATTTCGGGCTTCTTTCAGTACACACAAGTGCTCCAAAATCAAGTAATCCCCAGTTATATTTTTTTACATCTTTTACCGGCAACATAGTCTTCGCAAAATTCCAAATTTTTTGTCCCTATGCGGACTCTTGCCTTCTAAGTATTTTTTGTCCTTTACCATACATGCTGTCACTTAAAAATCTGCCTTACTAATGCTCGTGCCTGATGCCACATCATAACCGGAGGTACAGCATTGCCTATTTGCCTGTATGCGTCTCCTTCGCTTCCGTCAAACATAAAATTATCAGGAAACGATTGAATCCGAGCCGCTTCTCTCGGAGTGAATCTCCTATAGAGTTCCTTTTCTCTATCAACAAGCAGAACAGGATCTCTTGAATTCAAACTGACCTTCGCAAGATGACTTGTAATAGTCAGGCACTGATCATCTAAATTCTGAGCTAAAGCTCTTTTCATATTGGGTTTTGCTTTTTTTACCCCTTCTACAGCTCTTTTTGAAAAATAATATTTTGGATTTTCTGGCTCCAGACTATCTATAACCTGTTTTAAAACTGCTTTAGAATATTTACCATTTCCGTGTGATGGATCCGGAAAACTAAAATTGTTTTTAACCGATTTCCTAACACCAATAATAATAAGACGTTCTCTTTTTTGTGGTACTCCAAAATCGCTTGCGTTTACAAGACGGTGATACACCCTGTAACCAATCCGTTCAAATTCTTCTTTTGCAAGATGAAAATAAAACCCATTCTTCAGGGTATAAAACCCTTTTACATTTTCACCTATGAAAACTTTGGGATAAACCTGTTCAACAACTCTGGCCAGTTGCCAGAACAGCTGATTCTTTTTATCTTCCGGCCTCTTGGTAGGATTAACGGTTGAAAAAGACTGGCATGGAAATCCACCCATTACAATATCAGCAGAATAGCGTTTAAAAACAAGATCGTGAACATCTGCGGTATGGGCTTCATGTTTAAAGTTTGAGTTATAAGTCTTTACTGCTTTTGCATCAATGTCAGAAGAATGAATAACATTTATTCCGGTTGAAGGGTACCACTTCCCCAAATAGGTAAAACCTCCGGTAAGTCCAAGATCAGCCCCTCCACAACCGCAAAACAGTGAAATAGCTTTCAATTTTTCCATTCTTGTAACCTTCCAGCCTTTTCATCAAATTCAACATGATATTTTAATGGTTCTGCATATATAACACCTGTATCTCTTAGAGCAACAGGATCATTCATAATGAATACAAAAATTCCATCATTAGTTATATATACCCTATACACAAAGTAATTATCTTTATGTTGCTCAGCGGCAACCCATTCATTCCGAGTCAAATCAAATTGATCTTTCAATGGATTACTTGGTCTCGTTACTCTTTTTGTACTTTTCACTTCAATATATATCGCATGCTCAGCTGAAGGCCCGAGGACTGCTCTTATAGAACTAATATCGTAACCAAGGCCTCTCTGTTTACCAAAATAAATAACCTTATTTACAAGTCGCTCATTAAACAAACGAACTCTCCCTTTTTCTCGTTCAAAAACAATTCTTTCTCCTTCTTCGCCTATAACAGTAGTATCAATACCAAGTGGGCCAGGTATGTGCCAAGGCTCTTCTTTTTCCTCAGCCTTAGTAAGACTTTCTACTGAAGTAGCAAACATTGAAGCCTTATCATCAGAAGATGCATAGTACTTAATCCAATCATATGAAAGTTTTTTACGCTGTTCGGAATCGTCTAGGTTATAGGAATACACATTGAAATCCGGGACATCCATCGCACTTTCTGCAAAATAGCTAATTACAGAAAGTTCTCTCCTATTCAGCCTTACAATAATAGCTTTTTTTGTGCGCTCATGACGTATAAGGTTCGCCAACTCTATAATATTTAGAAGCTCTGTAATATGTTGCATGCAATAAGAACCTTGTTTGCCTGGATATTCCACTCTTTTAAATATTTTTCGTTTCCTCCTATCGATAATTTTGCTCACTGCTAATTCAGGAGAAACTTTACCTTGCAGAACTTCCAAACTATTCAGAATATAGTAAGCGATCTCA
The DNA here is from genome assembly GCA_018817165.1 of Candidatus Omnitrophota bacterium. Classification (GTDB taxonomy): domain Bacteria; phylum Omnitrophota; class Gorgyraeia; order B26-G9; family B26-G9; genus JAHITE01. The sequence continues at coordinate 3,902 of JAHITY010000099.1, read as the reverse complement.
TCTTTCGTTAATGCGAATCCCTGTTCTTCGGACAATAGCAACACTTTCAGAATATAGGAAACAGGTCTGATATTAATAGAGTGTTTTATTCTATCAAGAGTTGTTTGAATTTTATCCATACCATTTGGGAATTGCATTTTAGTTATTACATCTTTAAAGAATTCTGGATTATCCTGACTCTCCATCAATCTTACTGTCCTCTCAGAGGCGTAAACAACACCATTCTCATCTTCCCACCACATACCGAAAAGCTTTCCGGCAATCTCCGTTCTATGATTTGCTATAGTTTTTTGAGTGGGGGAATAAAGATATTTAACTATCGCCTTATCGAAAAGTTCAATAAAAATACTTTTTTCGCATGGGCATATGTCAGTTATAACTTTCGCATACGCAGGCAAGAGGTCATCAATCTCATTTTGAGCTTTACCTCTGATAATTGTACATCGATACTGTTTTTCGGGATTAAACACTATACTCATAAGCTAATTACCTTTTTTAGAGAAGTTGCTAGAATTTTAGCAATCATAGGAGGCACAGCATTGCCCACCTGTCTGTACTGGCTCGTTCTGTTTCCATAAAAAATAAATCTATCCGGAAATGATTGAATTCTCGCGCATTCACGAACAGTAGGAACTCTATTGGCTTTGTAGTGGAAATGGTGATTATGCCCAGCATCTATTGTAAAGCATGGTTTTTCACTATTCATCCTAGTCCATGCAATATTCACTTTTCTTGTTGCCCATAAATGCTCCGGCAAGTCCTTATAATTTCCACCATCTGGAACCATCTTAACTATATCAATCGTTCTTTGCTTATGTTCGACTGCTTGATGGTTCCATAAATATCGGGATTTTTTTCTCATCGAGGCTTGATATTCATTCTTGGGTTTTGAAGGATATTCTTGCTGTAACTCTCCAAGAAAGCCATTCAGCAACGGCAAATCTGAAATAGCCATTGCCGATGTAACCGGAGATTTAATATATCTCCCCTCCGGGAAACAAAAATCTTTTTTAGAATGCAATCCCACAAAAAAAACTCTCCTTCTCGTTTGAGGGATGCCGTAATCTGAAGTAATCACTTTGTGAACTTTAACTTTATATTTTAGCTGTTCGAGATCCTCGACAATCTGCCTTCCAATTTCACCGCCATAAAGCCCTAAAATTGTCGGGACATTCTCAATAACAACCGCTTTTGGATTAAAATGTTTGATAAGATTCAAGTATGCTTTATACAAAATATTTCTGGGGTCATCTTTCAATCTTTTCCCTGCTACTGAAAATCCCTGACATGGAGGGCCACCAATAATAACATCAATCTGCTCATTGATAATCTTATCCATGCCTGAAAAGTTATCCTCAGATAAATCTTTTTGGATCGCTACCGCTTTAGGGAAATTCCTGGCAAAAGTATCAAGTGTATTTTTATCATTATCAATTCCCGACAGTATGTTGTATCCCGACTGCCTGAATCCTTCGGAAAATCCTCCAGCTCCGCAGAATAAGTCCAGAACGTTGAGTCTTGTTTTTTTAGCCATTATTTATTTTCCCTTTGCATCCCATTTCTTTCGGTCGTCATCGATAAGATTTCTAATTATAGAAATAATGGAGTAATTTTTCCTCTGACGTTGTAAAGTAAGAGCACGTTCCTTTAAGAAAAAATACTGTTCCTCAGTAAGCTCAATCGTGGTCTTATGCATATTTTTATTCTTTGTTTTCATATATTTCACAACTCCTGTGAATTGATAGGGTAAGCCATATTGCCTTATTTATAGCATTATATCAATTTCACGCAGAGAAATCTATACGAAATAAAAAACCTTCGACCAGTTATTCAAACTGAACGAAGGTTTTGCTTTTTTAACGTCCGGGATTTATTCCTTCAAACTCGGGACTATATATTACCATGTTTATATACCTAACATCCCAAAACTTCAACAAAAATCAATTTTCTATTATCTTATAAATTTAATTACTTTTCTACATCTCGTTAGGTAATTTTAATCTATATTCCATTCATTCCATTGTATTTCACTACTCCCATCAAGTCAATCATTGAATTTTTTAACAAAACAAACCCATTTAATCAACCTCATCTTCCCGATCCTGGGCGTTATCCGGCAGGGATTGGAGCTTTTTCAATATAGCAAGGTTTTGAAAGATTGACTTCTGAATACACTTCTCATACCGCATAACCTTTTCGGCGTTATCACCAGAGGGGAGAGAGCAAATCTTTATATTGACTTCCTCAGCAATCCTGTTCTTCTGCTTCTTCTGTTCAAGGTCATGAATAGTTTTTTTGTAGCCTTCGTTTTGTTTCTGATATTCTATGATAAGAATATCAGCAATGTCTTTGTCTGTATATTCGGCACGCTTCAAAATCGAGCGTAATTGATCATGCTCAAACTCTCCTTCTTCAAACTGGGTCAATTCTTCACCTTGCAAAATACTGTATTTATTCACCCGAATAACATCGTAAAGATCGTCAACAATATCGCTCTCTAAGACTTCGTTTTCCCATGTGGGATTGTCAAAGATAACAACACCTTTCTTTAGGGCTTTAATATATGCGTTATTCCAGTCTAAAGATTCCTGTTTTTCTTTTATTTCTTCTTCAAGCTCGCTATTAGTTTTAATTTTTTTATTGCCTAACCCATCTTCTTTATTGTAATAATCATAAATCACCATATCGAGATATTTGCGAATGCTCCCGGTCTCAAAGCGTAATACCCGGCGTAAACGCCAGAAGTCAACGGCGATCTTTTCAACAAGTAAATATTCCATCTGCCCTGAAGGATTAAGGCTTTTTGTGAGGTTATACAGCAATTCAATATATTCATCCTCATTCTCTCTGCCATCACCGCTTGAAATAATCAAGTCTTGAGCAAATACGCCGTGCTTAACAGCATTATGAGCGACAATGGCTTTGCCTGCGTCTGTCACCGCTCCTTTTGACATTAACGCATTCTTTTTATTAGCTTCAATCTGTTTCTCCGTTGCCATATCAAAAACCTCCTTTTAATGAATCTTTCACTTGTTTTGGGGTTATTCCCACATTTCTTCCTAAATCTCGGTAGAGGCGATCAAACCGATGGCTTTCTTTTGAGCTTTGATAGGTGAGATTATAACAACGCCTGCACCCAAAATATTTACTATTATCTAAGTGAAGCGACCCTATCCGACGACTGCATACCCGACCATTGATCACCAGAGGACAGATAAACCACCACCGTCGACCCCCGAAATAACAGGGCGTCCAGTCAAGCCTTATCTTATAATCAAGCTCGGTCTTTTCGCCAGTATTCCTGTTTATCTGCGTGTATTGGAAACGAATACATTCGTCACCCTCGACCGTAGAAACCACAAAGCCAATACTTCCTGTCTTTTCACCGTTACGGCTCCAGCTCATCCCGCCCCAGCGGACACTACCGTTAAAATACTTATGCTCGTTAAGGAATTTCGTTGTGATCGTCTTGCATTCCTCAACCGTCCATCTGCTTGAATAAGACCATCTGCCCATGAAAAATTTTTTTCTCCTGATTTTTTCCTAAATCAATAAGGAAATAGTACCCTTACACAAGACTGATTACTTTACCTTCAAATATATCAAGAGCCTGTTTAACAATATCCGGCAGTAAACCTTTATCAAGAAGCCTGTCAACTAAAGTTTTCCGCTCCAGCTCCAGCAGATTATCCCACTGCTCCTTAAACGCCTGCTCGACTTTCGTGCGTTTATCATGGTCGGATTCTGCGTTCATTTCTTCATACAAGCTGACCATTTTGTCCACCTTGCTTTCTTCTTGTTTTTTGGGATAACTTAAAAATATGCGTCCTATGCGTCCCAAAACATCATCCATAACAACCTTAGGCGTATCGTGGGACGCTTGGGACGCTTGGTTTACACTT
>JAHITY010000098.1 GCA_018817165.1 Candidatus Omnitrophota bacterium | reverse complement strand
GTTGAGATCTAAGGTGATATCTCCATAATCTCCCATCCAACCTGAAGGAATTTTATGATTTAACTTGCTCCCCTTATCGTCATAAACATAAAAAAACCCATCATCAGTAAAGCCAGCTTTACCCCTAACAAGTTTTTCTTTCGTGGCTTCTTTATCAGCATTACTATGATCCGCAGAAAAACAACTACCTACCATTAAAACCATTAACACAAAAACTATTTGAAATATTAATATATGCTTCCTCATGTTATGCTCAGTTTTAACTTTCATCTGTGTTCATCCAACCTTTTATCAGTGTTTATCATTATCTTTGCTATTTTAGAAGCTGTTTGTTTATTCTGCCAATATTTTACATGCGCGCTAATTGGGAAAAAGCCCGTACTCACGCTTGTATCTTTAACGTCTATTTTAGAGAAGAACGGCTTGCATCTTCTGGCTATGCCATCTTCATTATCATAAAGATTATGCCAGGCTTTAATATTCGCAGGTAAGGCTAGCTCAGATTCAACATGCCCCATAGCAGAGATAAATATCGGGATTGGAGAACCTAAAGTGATAAAAGACAAAACATTTACCTTTGGATCTAAAAAATATTTCCTAAATTTGAACAAATAATCAAAAGCAATTACACTACCCAGAGAATGAGCAATAACAATAGTATCACTTGCTTCTTGAGTGATGGAATGAAACGCTCGATCCAGCTTCTCCAAAATGTCCATTTCCCCAGAATTCTTATCGCCCTTATCCTTGATGTAATACATTATCTGTAAAGCTAAAGGATCAACCTTTTTTGAAGCCCAGTTCCATAACCCTTTTTTCTTGCCAAAAAGTTCGTATTCTAAATTCAGATAGCGGTTAGTTAAGTCGGTAGTAACATCAGCCCAAATAATTTCTTTTTGTATAAATTGGGCTTTTTTCTGCTCTATTTCTTCCTGAGCAATCCCTTTTTTCTTTAAGATTTTTCCGTACTCGCAAAGAATATTCTGAAATAACCAATTGCTATACCCGGTAGTCTGATAATTAATCCCATGGATAAAAATAACATTGATCATACCGCTCCCTTTTAACCAATCTTTTTCTCGATTAATTTTGAAATGATTTGCCATTCTTCCTTTGTTACAGGAAAATTTGTAGCTTGAGGCATTTTGAAAATTTTCATGTTACGCAAGCCTGGAATATTTTTTAATTCCTCGCGAGAAATATAATCATTAATAAGTTTTATTTTATATTTAAATTTTATGCGTAGTTTTACTTTATCCTTGTCCTCATCACTAGTCCAGTACCGGGTAGACATTGGCGAATCCTTACAATAATCCGGATCTGACATAATATCTATAACAGCATAAATCCCTGCCTCTTTGCCAGACATCCAAATTAAACCAATATCCCCTTTCTTTATATAATCCTTATATTGGTTCACAAGCCAAACGTCTACATCCAAACGTTCATCTGACAAAGCATTTAATATATCATATCGCTGAGGGTTAGCTTGAAAAATCCATGCACGATAATTTAAAACCCTGTCTTCTATTGCATTTAATGTTTGTTGTGTTGAGGCTTTTTGTTCAGGCGTATAGGAATCTTTAAAAACATAGCCATGCTTTGCAGCAACCTTGTTTATCATAGAGATTGGCAACTCTAAAAATTCTATTCCTAATTTGTCCCTTAAGAAAATCGTTCTCTCTTTAGGGATTACGTTAGCAGCTATCATAAGCTTTATATTATCTTCCGGGAACTCTTGCTTCAATAAACCATAATAATCTGCTATTTGTCCGACAGCATCTCTCATAAAAAGCCCCTTTTTCACCTCAACAATTAGTTTTGTCCCAGGGTTTTCTTGGAATATTATATCGGCCCGATAACTTCCCAAACGAACTTGCTGTCCAACAAGCTTTAATTGACGATCGGGAAGAAATTCATTTGTATATGTAGACAATAAATTTTCGATATCTTTTTCTAACATCTTATCCTTTTGTTTTTTCTCGCAACTCTTTACTCGATGCTTTTATGCTAAGCGTATTGTTTAGCATAAGTCAATACGCTTGCCAAAGTAAGCGGATTTTCATCCTCAATATCCACTGAACTCCATGCGTCCATCATGTATTTATCAATATAAGCATAAGGCAAAAATCCATAGCCTTTCTGCCCCCATTGTTCTGACCAAGAGTTTTTAAATTTAATCAGTTTCTTAGTGTCATCATAACCTACCGGGCAAATAGCATGTCCTCCTAAAACTCTTTCATTTTTCTTAGGCATAGGAACAATACCGGTTTTAGTAGTCATCATCCCTTCAAAAACCTCCACCCCAATAATACAAGGCCCGAAAGTTACCAGATTCAAACGCAGTTCGCTCAAATTTAGTATCCGGGCATAAGTTTTTATCTGAAATTTCTTGGCATTAGCCGCAAACCCTGTCTTGGCTTTATTTGTTTGATGCGGCTGATATGGCCAAAACTTTTCCTGACACACTCCTTTTTTATTCAGCACCTGCATAGCCGCACGCAAAGTAGTTCCTTCTGAATCGGGTATTCCGTCTATTTTTTTACATTCGCTATAAATATATCTCGGGGAAAGTTCGATAAACTTGGCGTAATCAAGCATTTCCTGATACTCTTTCATTCCGCTAGCACTAGCAAAACTGACACAAGTCCCTTCATCCCCCTGATCTCTGACTGGTGATAACTTGGATGTATAATCAATTTTTTTCGGCAATTTCATTATCGGCAAATACGCCCGCATCAAATAATCCTTCCCACTAAATTTATCTTTTATACAGCCTAATTTACTCATTTTCTGTCCTCCAATTACTTATTCACTAGTTTATATGAATATCCAGAGATACAAATAACTGCAATAGTTGCTAACCCTACATCGAAAGCCCCAAGTTCTACAGGTTTACACCACCTGGTCGCAAGAAGAAAAAGACAATACCACCCCGCAAAAGAACCTATAAACTCAGAAAATAAGATTCCTAATGCCTCTATTTTATCTTTCCACCAAAAGCTAAAAATGTTTTCTTTCCTGAATTCCTCGCCACTTTTTTCTGTCTTTTTTGGGTTCCCTTTTTCTTCTATTTTATTCTTTTCGTAATTTAAGCCATAGATTCCACAGCACACACTTGCTAAAATTGCAATCAACCAATACTTCCCAGTTAGATCAATTATCCAATCCATATTCTTTTCCTTTCTCGTATAGCAATTTTTCAATCAAACTGCATTTCAGATGATGCTGCTATTTCTTCTAACAGAATATCTTTTTCGCTCGTTAAGATTAATTTATATCCATCAGTAGATATAAATTTCCAGCTAATTGAACCATCTTCTTCAAAAAGGGGCTCTAGATTATCTATTTTATAGCTTTCCTTAAACTTCTGAATAAAATCTTCTGCCGGCAAACCATCTGTATTAAAAAGCATGTCTACCGCGCCACTAGTTAATATTATTTTTTTAACCTGTTTATTATCATTAGATGTAATAATGAACTTATTATAAAATGGCTGATCAACGATAATATATCCCTCCTCAATCCCCCTAAATGCACCTAACGCTAAACTATCCTTTAATGCGTCGGGGATAATTTTAAAGGCCTCGTCTATATTCATCCCCAAATATAATCCTTTTATTTTAAGGATTTTCCCTTCCTGAATTTTTTGATCTAATAAAAGCTGCTCTTTTTCCCAAAAATTTTTCAAACTGGCGTCTTCTTTATTTTTATCATTAAGATTAGGTTGTTCGCCATCGAAACAAAATACCTGATTGCAAAAAACAATCGAATAACATAAAACAAAAATCAATATTCCTACACTAATCTTCATAGCTCCTCCTTTTAAACCTATACATTATTACCTGTGTCCTTGTGACTTTGTGTCCTGGTGACCTTTACATTTCACCAAGAAAGACCTGCCCCAACCGTAACAACTGTTTCATCCTTCGACTTTAAAAACCGCAAAAACGATAAACCTTCTCCGTCTAATATCTTTCGGGAAAGCTGTAGCTGAGCGCTGATGTTTTTATTCTGATCGTTCTTCAATTCAAAACTTATACTATTTTTCTCAGTCAGCTTTGCTTCCGCGCCAAAAGTAATTGCCCGGATATTTCCATTTTCATATTCCACTTCAAATACCAAGCCAATATCTTTTTTAATTTTCCATTTACCGCAAAGCGTAATTATCTGCTCTTCCGGGCTCTTGCCCAAACCAATGCCTAATTCATATTTAATATATTTATCTTTAAACACAGCCGCGCTAGTTTTAAAATTAAACACTGAATCAGACTGCAAATCCAAAACATAAGATAATCTGCCTTTATCTTTAATATCCCAATAACCTTGGAATGTTAAAATCTGAATATTTTTCTCTTTGCGGATCAGCTGAGCCTTTTCGTATTGATAAATAATCTGATGCTGTTTATTTATTTCCCAACTTCCTTTAAAAGTAAGAATATCATGACTGCCTTCTTCTTTTTGCACTCTAAATGTCAGCCGATTGTTTTTATCCGCCTGCCACGCTCCCTGGAGTTTAAGGATATATATTGACTGCGTATTATCTTTGTTTGTGGTAGTCACGCTGAAAAGCAGAGAATTTTTCTCAACATCCATAATATCTGCCTGAAGAGTTAATTTATCCCCTAAAGTCTGTCTGCCCCATTTATTTAAACTAAGGCATAAATTATGCTCTTTATCCAAAGACCAGTTGCCTTCAAGTTTAACCTGGTATGGCATTTCCTGGTCATTTGGCATAGGAGATTTTACAAGATAAGATACTGAATTGTCCGGATTAATTTTGAATCTGCCGTCAAGAACTTGTCTGAATCTGGAGAGTTGGCTTTGTTTACTGGAATCATTGATAATTAATCGGTTATACGGATCTATTTCGTAGGATATTTTTGTATTATCTTGTCTTTTAGACATAGATATATTTTTTCCTATATAAGTTTATACTGGAAGTATGCTTGTGTCTTTGTGTCCTAGTGGCTTTAATTATAGGTTAAGGGAAAAAAGGAGTTTTGTCAATAATTTAACCTGCCCCTCTATCCTGTAATTATTTTTTGAAACTTTGATGAACGCCCCGCCAAGCTTCTACTAAGAATTTGTTCTATAATTTAAAATAGGTGTTCCCCTTTTCTACACATTGTTTTCTATTGATATTGTTAAAATATCCTTAATTTTATTGCCGATTTCACTCAAATGAGCTTCTAATTTATAAGCTGCTGGGAGTTTTAAATCATAATCTCTTTGATCAACAACATTAACATTGAACATTCCGCTATTAACCAAATCACCCAGTTCCTCATACATAAAATCATCGTGACCAATAACCCAAATTAGGTCTTCAAGTAGTGTTCGGTCAATAATACTTGCTGAACGCAAAAAATCCTCATAGCTTATTTTTTGACAAAGAAAAGCTGCAAACATCCGAGCTATAAATTGTGATTTTTCATGATCATCACACTTGTCAATTATGTATAAAAGTTTTTCTCCAACTTTTGTTCTAAACTTACCAGAGTTATCAATTTTATCAATCATCTCATAACGCTTTGTTGCGGATATATTTTTAAGCTCAGAAATAAAATATATTATCTTTTTTAAAAACAAAAACTCCTTAATTCCCAATGCTGTCTTTCCTAAGCCGACAACTGTTCCAATGATAGGGATTTCTCTTGCAATGCTTTCTTCCATTAGTGTGTCAGTAAAGACTTCCGCTAGGTCTATTGTGATATTTTGTAGATTACTATCTTTAAGAGTATGCTCAAATGCGCTTATTAATGTGTTAAGCTCTGACATATTTTTCTTTCTTTAATCAATAAGTATAACCCGACTTCAACTCAAAAAGTTCTACTTCTTTTGCATCAATTGTTTTATTTATTTTTTGGATTATTTTTTTATCAACAATAGGAGTAAAACTTATAATGTTTTTCAAAGAAGTTTTAAGCCAATCAGAGTTCCATATAGAAACACTTGGATTAATTACTTTTTTACATAAACATTCATTAAACCTACAATTCTTTTTAGTTTTTAAAAGAACTCTCTGAAGCCATATTTGTAAGTATCCGGTATTTGGGATTTTTTCAAAGCGTCTTAGAATTAGAGCTAATATCCTGCTTTGCTCTTTTTCTGAACCAATTAAGGTTACAAGCTTACTAAGGATTGCAGCTGAAACCGGATATGTCCGTGGATTTTTGTAAGCAATATCAATAATAATGCTTATAAGAACAGAACTGTTTCGTTTAGTTTTTTTAATATTTTCAACCCGATAAAAAAACTCATGCAACGCTCTAGTTAAACTACCTGAATTTGGATGTTTTTTTGAAAGATTGTGTATCAGTAACAAATCTTTTTGCAAATTACCTGTTTCCTTTTTATTGGAAAGCCAAAACAGTTTATCTGGCTTAATCGAATCTTGTACCACATCGCTGGAAAGTAATGTTTTTTTTGCACTCAGTTGCATTCCCAGGTCAATCATAATTTCCGTAATATGTTTTACTATAAACTCTGCATCTTGAGGGTTATTCGCTAATATCCGATAATCATCCCTATATCGAAGTATTTGAAAATCATCTAATTTAAATCGTTTGACTCTTTTTGATAATTCAAGATCAGCATATCCTAAAACCATTTCAGCAATAAAGTCCATTAAAGCACTGCCCTGAGGAATCCCATTTGTTTGTCCAAAAGACATATCCTGAAGATGTTTATCAATCACATTACCAATTAACTGCTTATTATCCCTTTCTTCCTTTGCTGTCTTTTTGGAATGTAGAGCCCAAGGAATTGTATGAGTGTAAAGAGAGCCATAACAATCCGAAATATCTGTATGTAGGATATATTCGTACTCTAACGCCAAACCTATAGATCTTTGTTCAATGGAATGCCACCAATTCATAACAGCTCTTGCTTTATCTGATGTTTTGCTATTTGATTCTAAAGGAATGCTAAAACAAGATATTCGCGGATTCTTGCTAAAATCCTTAAATCTTTTAATTATAAACTTCCAATTTTGTTCTTCGGTAATCCGATGAACAAGGGAAACATAGATGGCTGGATGTATGAGCTGAAATGGACGCCATGCAAATCGCCCATCTTTATTATTAAGCAGTTTATAGTTTACATCTTCAAATTCGCTTGGATAAGTTGCTTTTATTTTTTTAGTATTTGCGCTTTTACAAGTTCCATAGAAATCCGAAAGCAATTTATTGTCCATTTTTTTTGATAGTTTAGTGATAAGATTTTGGAAATTAAAATATGGAGGAAGATCAAAATTAAAATAGCTTTCTTCTTTCAGAAAGTATCGCCTAGCTTCTAAATGAGTGTATTTTAAAATCGTTTTCATTAACAATCCAAACCTTGTTTTTTTTGCATTCTTTGGGTATTATTTTTAATGTTTTATTTTTATATATTTCTTCATATAACATCCGAAATCACCTACTGGGGTGAACTTCTTTGCGCGCTTCCACCAGTTAGGTGTTTTCTATTATTTTTGATAAATATTCTATTAAGTTGCTTAATGTAGCCCTAAATTTCTGAAAAGGGCCGTCTTCTACTGCTTTGGCATTAAGAGGTGAAACATCATCATGTTTAACTATCATCTCTTGAGCGACAATCCATTTTTTAAATATCATTATATTTTTTTCAATGTAATCCGGACAATCAAATGCATTTTGATCTAATGTTTGAGATAATTTCTGGCATCTATCAGAAAACTCTGTGAATTTTTCTTGAGAAAGAAAAGTTGGATAAGGAGAAGGGGTAGAGTTAATAGGTCTTATGAAATTTAAATATGTATCAAATTCTTGCAATGCATAGAATACTTTTTTTATGCTTTTAGTCTGGGTGTTTTTTGCTCTTCTTTTTTTAGTGAAATAATTTTTTATATCTTTTAAAATTGTATATATGATTTCCATAATTTTTACTTTTCACCAAGTTAGGAGATTATTTAAATTTAAATATTTGCATTGTTTTCAATATTATCTATTTCTTTTTTCCTCGACTCCCAAAAATTGTAAATTTAGTACCACGGGACAGACACCTATTTAACCATATCATCTGTCAATTAAATAGAACCGTTATCCTTGATCCTTAATGTTATAACTAACTTTAAATCTTTAAACTAGATCACCAAGTTCCTTTTTATCCAATATCAAGTTTGACTTTATTCTCTCTTATATTACGCATCCATCGAAATTTTTTTGAAGAAAACTTTATATCCAAACATCTCAAGCCGTCGTTTTGCATTTCGTAAATTTATCTTGCTAAAAAAAGGTATATCCAAAGAATTTTCACATTCGCTAATGACCGCATAAACAACTTCATATTCCATTGAATTAGGTTTAACTGACGGAATAAGCTGCTTAAAATTATCTGGCAATTTTTCTCTAACCTTTCTTCTGAACTCCTCATCAGATATGAATAATTCTGCTGCGACAAGCCCTTGAGCAAACAAATGACTCAAGACTGATGAAGCCCCATAATGTTTCACATGTATCAATTTTCTATCAGAAGACAGTATGTCGCAAAATTCTATCTTGCTATACCTGCTACCGTGATTAACAGTTTTCTTATCCATATTGAACGCATTTAACATAACAGCAACTCTATCATTGTACTTATCTTCATGCTCTCCTTTTTGGCAATTAGGGAATTCTATATCTACCGTGCTCCCGTCTCTGAATCCGGCAAATTCAGCATTAACCTGCTGAGCAAAATCTCTTTCTATTTCATACCAGGCTCCATTACTTAAAATATAAGTACCCTCATTATTAATTTCACAATACAAACAATTATATGCTTTCCAAGACGCAACAGCTTCTCCGCTACTCGCAGATAAACACTCTATTGTCTTAGAGTGATATGTCGATATATTATTTTGCTCTTCTTCTGACAATAATTCCAGAAATTCTGGCAAGCAGATATCGTCCCCAAGAGAAGAATCCCCTCCATGCATTTTGAACTCAGAGACATTTTCCCACGCAATTACCTCTGGAATAGCCATCCAAACTTTATCAAATTGCTTATTTCTAATTTGCTCTATCAACAAAGTATCTAATCTTTCTATTTTCTTTGGATCTTTAATTGCTGCAACATGATCTATAAAAGAAAAATCCTGTTTATAATCAAGGCTTCTATATTTATCAAGACAAACCCTCAAAAACTCTTTGATATTGGTTGCATCAAACTTTACTGAGATGCTAAGTCCATCTTTGCCAGTAATAGTTTTTCCAAATATCTCCTCTTTTGATTTTCCTGTTATTCCCTGTATCAAATCTTGCTCCACATCTATACCGAAACTAGCAATAGTCCCGTCTTTAGACATCTGCTCTTTAGATAATTTTGGAACAGCTGTCATATTTGTCTTATCAATGCACTTTAGATTCTCCGGGTCGATGGTATTAAGTGCAACCTTTAACCCGAAACGCTCTTCCAAAACCCCAGGAGTTAATAACGTATGTCCATAACCAAATGTTATTGCAAATAATCTACTCTCAATAGAAGTAATAAGAATTGCCTTAGAACTAGCACTAAAAATTTTAAAAGCATTTCCCTCAGACTCTTCTTTCAGATTCGAAAAAGAATCGCCAAAAAACCTCCTAATCCACCCAGGAACATTCACATGCGAACCCCCATAATAAAGAGTTCCAACATTATTTATATCTTCTATTTCAAGGCCTTCCATGCTTTTTAATATATCCCCATGAGAAGAATATTCATTTTTTATCAGATAAATGGATAATTTATTAGTATAAACTTTTTCCATAGCAGACCTCTCTAAAAAAATTTATTCCTTTTTTATTAACTAACCTTAACTTGCCCATTCATTAACATCGGAAGAAGCCAATCTCGGAGTTCGGTGAGTTTTTGATTTTCTTGAATTATGCCATTTATTTTGCTAAAGATTGGATTGATGAACTCATTAAATTTAATAACAATTTGGTCATTAGGTTCGATAACAATCATACGCTTCATTGTATCTTGGTTCACATTCGACATAATTGTACCACCCGATTTTGAAGTTGTATTTTTCTCCATATCTTTCAAGAAGTAGAAAAGATAATTTTTTTCAATTAAAGTATTTACTTGAAATCTTATAATAAAGCCACAATAAATTGTATTCTTAGCAAATTCAAACATCATACGTGTAGCTCCAGGGATCCCACTTCTTGCTATTAAGATGTCTTTATCAGTAACTAAGTAGTTATTTACATTTGATTCCTGTAATCTAATTATGTCAAGATCATATTGTGAAATAAAAAGATTTGAACTGCTTATATTTCTAACATTTATAATTTTTGCATCTGTATCACCTTCTAAAGATGGGTCATAATTTATTCCATTTTTAAACTCTCCGAAATCTCCAATTCGTTTCACCTTCCAGCCCTCGGGAATGTCACGTTTCAGCTTTTCATTCCAAACCATTTTACCACCACTGGTTTTGTAGGGCTTACCGTTTTTATCGGGGAAATCGAATTGAACAAACCAATAATCGTATAACGTTTTTGCCATAGCTTCTAATTCTGAATTAATGCAGTTGTTAAGCTCGATTTTGGAATCTAATGCCGAAAGAACAGCGCCAATTTTTTGCTGAGCAATTTTATCAATATCCCTTAAGTGAATACTCGTTAAAATTGGCTTCGTAAGAAATTTAGTTTGCGATCCTTGACACCTTTCTTTCAGTCGTTTTAATTCAAGTTTTAAAGAATAATATATGAAATCGATTTCAAATTCTGGTTTGGCCGTCAAAACATACGTTCTTTGATAAGCGTTGAATTTTCCTTTATACCGATTTACATGAAAATTGCCTTGAGCGTTATTGCCTGCCACTAAAACCACATTATCATCAAAAGCAAAAGAGTCGATCGTATCTGGGGTTACCGCGCAGGTGAAGAAAGGAAATTTCCCGCCACTAACTGCATGATTAGAATCGAGCTTCCCTGTAGTAATATTACACGAGTTACCAATAGTTGGACTATTCATCGTATTTCAATCCACACAAATGTTTTTTGATTTCCTTCTCCATCTCTTTTGATTCTCCAAACAACTTATCAAGATTGGTCTTATAACTATCCATCTTTCTTTGAAATTCCCCAGCTGTAATATCTGTGTATTCAATCTTCACATCAAAATATTGCCCTGCGCTCAATGAATAGTTCTTCTCTTTGATTTGATTATAAGAGACCACTACCGTAAAATCCTCCACAGGTTTATGGTCATTAAATGTTTTAATGATTAATTCTTCCTCTTCTGGAGATAGGAGGGTTTTCTGGTTCTTGCCCTCCTTTACTGTTGTTCCCAACTTAGAGGCATCCATTAACACTATGTCACCTTTTGTGTTAGCTTTATCTAAAAATAGAATGGAAACATTGGTTCCTGTCGTGGCAAAAATATTACTCGGCATTGAAACAACACCCCGCAGCATTTTTTCTTCAACTAATTTTTCACGAATTTTCATCGGGATACCTGAAGCCGCTGTAATGAAGCCAGTAGGAACCACAATTGCGGCCTTGCCCTTTTCCGATAAAGAATACATGATATGTTGAATAAATAAAAGATATATCTCCATTTTATCTATAGCTTTTTTCTTTATCTTGGGAATGCCTGCAAAAAATCTTTCATGATTTTCTTTTGTATCTACATCTTCTCGAAAATCGCTAAAATCAAGCTTGAATGGTGGATTGGAAACAATATAGTCGAATTTTTTTAAATTTTTACCATCTTTATGATAAGGATCCTTTATCGTATTTCCACGTATGATATTTGGAATTGAATGAATAAGATTATTTAAAATTAAGTTAAGCCTTAAAAGACTTGATGATTTTTGAGAAATATCCTGTGAGAATATTGAACAACGATCTTCGCCGATCGCATGAGCAAGACTCATAAGAAGCGTTCCAGAACCAGCTGATGGATCATAACAAGTTACATTACTTACTGGTTTATCAACCAAGATAGATGCCATAATTTTGGAAACAGCATGAGGAGTATAATATTCCGCATATTTTCCCCCGCCATCTTTATTGTAATCCTTAATAAGATACTCAAAAAGAGTCGAGAAGAAATCGAATTTCTGAGAAAATATTCCTTCAAAGCTAAAATTAACCAATGGATTAATAAGAGCACGACAAAATTCATCTCTACGAGAACTATCAGATATGTACTGACTAATCTCGTCGAAAAGCACAATTTTTTGGCCTGTGTCCGTTTTAACCGCAAATATATCATTATTATAAATAGCTATATCGCGCAAGGTATCATCGAATAATTTTGAAAAATCAGATTTACTTTGTCTTTCAAATAAATATGATATAAAATGTTGTTTCTTTAACCGAGCGGTGTCGGCTTTCAACTTAAAAAGCAGCATTTCATATTCATCATCAGAATATTTAGAAAGTTCTTCTTCCCAATTGTCAGCCTTACTCAGCTTTTGATCTATTTGTTTAACAACATAAGCGAATTTATCATTCAAAAACTTATACAGAAAAACCTGTGTGATAATTTTAAATTCATTACCATCATTTCCCAGCCCATAATTCGCGCAAATTTTTTTTAATTTATCAATTAAATCTTTAGCTTCCTTTTGAAAGTCCGCAGTTACCATTCAGATTCTCCATTGAATTCTTTTATATATTCATTAACGACTAATTTATTGATATATTTTGTAGAATCCGGCGTTAATTTTACTCCATTTCTTGTTTGAAATTGATCAACAACATATCCCGTCATCATCCTGTCAAAATAACCTTCATTGCTCAATAACTGATTATTATGCAATACCTGTTCATCTGCCTTGATTTTAACCCCCAGCAAAGCATCAAAAATAGTGCTCTCTTTTTTAGAAATAGTTTGATTCTCGATCAATCGCTTATGTATGCGAACATATTTTTTATCGTGCTGATATTTTTCTTTTAATAAATTGTCTTCTCGGTTTAACTCTTTAATTCTTTCAAATATTTTTGTTAAGCAACCGATATTAGCCGTCATCTCTTCTTGTGTGATTTCACTTAAATTCTTCTTTTTAAATAATCGCTCTAGCTCCTCTTTCAAAGACACAAACCTTAAATCCTTTTTGTCAAAGTTATCAACCAATGCCTCACGTGTTTTCTGAAGGATGTTTTTTAGCTCATCTGCTAAGACAAGCTCTTCCTCGGATATTTTGACAAATTTAAAAATCAAATCTTCTAAAGCAATGTTTAACAAATTTGAGGAATCCGTAGCGTTTTCAACTTTTTCCTTCATATTCAAAAGATTTAAATGATTACTCGCTTCACGATATAACGTTGAAAGCTTTTTAAAATCAAGCTTCTCCAATAATTCATAATGCCCAAAAAGGCGGATAAGATTATATAATCCACGCGCATTGCCCAAAACCCTAAGAATTTGCAGCATTTTATTACGATCTTGAATCTCACTTATCTGTTGTGAAAATATTTCAGAATTTTCAGTATTATAATGAAACAACACATCCTTTATCTCTTGAATCTCTACTTCAATTTCTTCTTTTGATTTAAACAAATTACTATAATGTTCTGTTTCATCACCTAATTCAGCTTGTAACTCATCCATATATGCTTTATTTGTCACATCAAATTCTTTTTTAATGTCCGCAAAATCAACAACATAACCATATCTAAACTTCTTGTATGGCCGATTAACTCTAGTAAGAGCCTGTAAAAGATTATGGCTTTTAATTACTCTCCCTAAATAAAACTTTTTAAGACGGCTGGCATCAAATCCAGTTAACAACATATTATACACAAACAAGAAATCAATCTTACCGTCCTTAAAATCTTCCACCAATTTCTTGCGCTCATCTTTTGTGCCCACATCGTGCAATATTAAAGCTGCTATTTTTACCTTCATTGCTGTTTTATGCTTCGAACCATACGAAACAACTGGTTCAGCAACAATATCAATGCCCTCGTATTCCTCTTTCTTTTCACCCGCATACTTTTCTTTAAAAATTTCAAACATCATCTTTGCCTGGTCAGAGCTATCACATACAACCATTCCACCGATACTGTTATCTGCATGCATAATTCGGCTTTTTTCAAAATCCTCAATAATATAATCCAGCATTGGCTCAACAAACTTATGATGAGAATAAACCTCTCTCTTATCTAAATTACCTTGGATCACTTTTATATTTTCCAGAACCTTTTGAAGCATTATTTTGTAACTTGTTTCTATTTCCTCACGAATCAATCTCAAAGTATAGCCATCAGCAATAGAAGCGTTGTAATAATACTTATGGATATAATTACCAAATAATGCTCTTGAATTATAATCATCTCCCAATAGCGGAGTTCCCGTTAAACCGATCTTTATAGCATTCTCATCTGAAGAAGAAAGATTTGCCAAAAAACTACCCGTTGGGTTATAGCTTCTATGTACTTCATCTAAGAAATAAACTCGTTGAATGTTAATATTGTAGTCATTTCTTTTGACAACATCAGGATCATCTTTAAACTTCTGAATATTTACAACAGTAATTTCAGCTTTCCCTTCATTGTTATGAATAGCACTTGATAGCTTAATATCATTAGCAAATTCATCCCTTGAATTAACAATATGAACGATTAACCCCCTGCTTGAGAACTCCCTCTTGGCTTGATTTAATAAATCAAGACGGTCTACAATAAAATAGAATTTTGGAACGATTCCCTTAGACTTAAAATAGTCAGTTAGATAGGCAACGTTGTAATATGCCAATGCAGTCTTGCCACTGCCTTGCGTATGCCAAATAATACCTTTTCTTGTCCCATCTTCAATTTTGCGCTCTATCGCTTTTGTGGCAAATACTTGCGGATAACGCATTATATGTTTTTTGATTCCTGTTTCACTTTTCACATAAGTAATCCCATAACGCAAGATAAACGATAATCTACTGCGATTAAATAATGATGTAAGGATTCTATTTGTTGGTGTATCTGAATTTTTATTTGTTATAAATTCCGGTGAGTGCTTAATAATATTAAGGTTATTATCTTTTAATACAAAATCTTCGGTATCTTCAGTAATGGATTTGAGCAAAACTGAAAGATCTAAATCTTCCTCTTCTCTAAAATAATTAAAATCGATATCACCAGTAGATGTTGAAGCATAAAAGGCGCCTTGGATAGGCTCAACAACATTCGGATCGTATTCCATATTATTTGAGAAAACTAATACCTGAGAAATATTAATGAATTTCCGGAATTTATTATTTTGAAAGCGGATGTTGATTCTATTGCGTTCAGCAAGAACTCCTTCAATATTATTAGGCTTTTTAACTTCAATAAATGCTAATGGCATCCCATTAATAAGTAACGTGATATCCGGGCGGAATTCGTCATCTCCATTTTTACAGGTAAGTTCAGTCACAACATGAAACGAGTTGTTATCAAAATCCTTAAAATCAATAAGCTTAATTCCTGATGTAGCAGTAAGTTTCTCATAAAAATATTGTCCAAGGTCTTCATTGTCTAGGGACAAAGACACTTCCTCAAATACTTTTTTAAGATCCTCTTTTTCTATATCTGGATTAATGCGCAGAAGGCTATCCATGAAGATATCAGTAAAAATGTTCGTCCCTTCATCCCTTACTGCATTTGATAAAGAAAGATATTCATATCCTAATTTGCATATATGCAAAATTGCTGGGATTTTTACTCTAGTATCTTCATTGAAAGCCATTGTTTTTTCTCCACATTAAAATATCTCCTTTGTCAAACCTCCACTGCTCTCCAAACTTAAAACAAGGGATTTTACCCTCACTGCATAAACGGCGCAACATGTAAGGAGATAACAACATGTAATAATTATACTCCTCTACCATCCATTACACAACCCGGAAATTATTCTCATAGATTAAAGAACTCTGCTGATTTTCATCATAATTAGAAGAGTTCGTATGCACATCTTCAATAGTGATTTAATAAATATGATGAACCATCTAGCACCCCACCACATAAACCATTAAAAATAGACAATTCCCCTCTGATGATAGATGTTGTTGAAAATATAGAGAGTTATAATTAAATTGATAGTTTAAAACCGAAATAACTAGCGGAAAATGAAGGATTCGTTAAGGTTGTTTTTCTTAACTCATTATTATACAATTAATTACAATTTAAATCATTTATTATTAAGTAATTAGTGTTTATACAATTTTCTACAACATTTTACAAGATTACACAACAGATTCACCTTGGATGGACACTGTTTGGGCACTAAATAAGTATTAATAGAATTTTTATTTCTTTTCGCTACTTAACCCTTTGAAGGATTTTCTCATTGCTTCACTCTGAGCCTTGACCTCTTTAAAACTGTTTGCTATTGGACTTGTTCCTACATCTTTATAGAATTTTTCCATTTCCTTGCTCCGAGCTTTCATTTCTTCAAGCATTTTAACCAATGGGCCCTTACTTGTTTCTGTATAAAAATTTTTCATT
This sequence comes from Candidatus Omnitrophota bacterium, assembly GCA_018817165.1. Taxonomy (GTDB): domain Bacteria; phylum Omnitrophota; class Gorgyraeia; order B26-G9; family B26-G9; genus JAHITE01. The sequence continues at coordinate 31,617 of JAHITY010000098.1, read as the reverse complement.
GCTTCGCTCTGAGCCTTGGCTTCTTTAATAATGCTTACTAATGGACTTGTCCCTGTATCTTTATAGAATTTTTCCATTTCCTTGCTCCGAACTTTTGCTTCTTCGATCATTCGAAGCAATGCGGATACAGGGGGGGTAGTCACCCTCTCTGATGATGCCTCTTCGATGGCCTGCTTTTCTTCTGCTATCTCCTTAGCCGTTATTTTAACTTCAGTAAATTTATCTTTCAAAAATTCGGATAGTGATTGATAAAAATAAATTTTGGAGCTTACTCTTCTAGCCCATTCATCTTTTAAAAAATCCGAAAGATTTTTAGGATCAATAACTGAAGCATAATCCCCATCTTCACTTACAAAATACAAATCTTTACCATTGGGGATGTTTTCTAAGATGCACTCCCAATTAATAGCATCACAATAAGACCCCCTCTTTCCAGGAGGATTCCCTAAGTCAACTCGCCTCTTAGCAATACTAAGCAGCTTGTCTGATATTGGAATTATATCAGCTGTTTTAAAAATTTTATAAATTAAAGAATCTGCAGGTAATGATTTGGTTCCTATCTGTTTGAGTAATTTATTATGTAGATTTTTTAAAGCTTTATGTACTCGTTGAATACCATCTTTAATTATTTGTATTTCGCTCGTACCGTGGCAGGAAACAGGGGTAGCAAATTTAATTTTAAAACTATCAATATGTTCAAGTGTTTCCTTAAATTTATCCTCTCTTCTTCTGTTAAACTCATCAACAGTCTGCTGAGGAAGAATTAGTATAATTTTTTTCTCCTTCATAAGATTGATAATCTTTTCCAGTTTATCAATATGATCCTTATGAAAAGCATAGAAATTTAGAAGAATATTAGTATCAATAAAAACATATTTCATATATTTTTTGCTCCTTGTTATTGCAATATATGATTATTATAAAAGTTACTTACCCCTAACAACATTTTTTGCGGCCATAAGAGATGCCGATCCTGCAAATTCCCAGCTATTTTGACCAAGCTTTTCAACCACTAAACGATGTTGTCCTTCTTTTTTTAAAGGAAACCCAGATATTACAAAATTTACCCTATGCCTATCTCCTTTTATTATATTATCTGGAGTTTCTAATAAAACTTTCTCTTCATTGTCTGGAAATAATAATTTTACCCTAAGCTTAAATTTTTCTTCAACATTAGAATCTTTAATCCAAGCTGTCCCTAAAGAAACGGAAGGTAAGTTAGCTGGGAACTTATCCGACCCTACTCTTTCAATACAGTTAATATAGCTAACCATTTTAGTTTCTTTATCTTCTATAATATCTTTACAAATAACACAAAGAATATTAGTTACCATAACCCCTCTCCTACTTTATTTCTGTTATTGTTTAGTCGCACTTGACCAGATCCAGAAAACCTAGAAGTGTCACCATTTGGCAAACGCAAATCATAATTCGCTGTCTTGTTATCATTAAGATATACCATAAACACATCTTTTGATTTATTTTTCTTTAAAGCTAACCCATAATTAAGCGACAACAAGGTAACCATCAACATATTCAAGGAAACTCCTTCACGCTCCGCTTCAATACTTAATAGTTGATGTAATTTTTTTGGCATTCTAATTCTTGTTTGACCGCTAAAACATGACAATGTACTAGGCGCAGGTATATCAATATTATCTTCTTCCAATGTTTCAATATATCCTTCAATAACATCTTTTACTTCTTTTACAGCCTCTTCATAAGTTTCCCCAAACGCTGACAAATTTTTTAATTCAGGCACAGTTGCAATAAAACCCTCGTCTTCATCGCTCCACACAATATTTATAGAGTAATTCACTTTAAACCCCCTTTATTCTATAACAGATTATACGAATCTATAATTTTTAAGACTTGCCTAACCTGGTAAGGTTTAGCATTACCTTTTCTATCTTGCACAGGAAGCAAGCAATCAGCATAATGAATTGCCTTGTGCTTATAAATCCTATGTGATCCTTTTTGTCTCTTAAATTCAAACCCAACACCTTCTATCAAAGCACATAGCTCACTAAAAGTTATGTTATTCGGCGAAGTCTGAGCTTTTGCATATATTGCTTGAACTTCTGACATTACCGCTCCTTAATAATGGTACCATATCAGCCCCTTTTTTTCAATAAATCTATTATAATGGTATCATATTAGGTTCCACTTGTCAATAGCTACAAAGAAAAATTCTTAATTTTATATGTTTTCCTTCCTTTAGCTTGCCTGTCTTCGATCCACCGCTCTAGCTTTGATTGCTTGAAGCTTAACTTTGTCCCCAATTTAATATACGGAACAAAACCATAATACTCCCATTTATAAACCAATGCTTGGCTTACTTGTAGGAGCTCACAAACTTGGGGGACAGTTAACAATTTTTCCACGCCTTAGAATGCCCCACTCTCCGCTACATATGTTAATTATACATTTTAACTGGTGCTTATCACCACATTCCCACCACATAAATCACAAAAAACAGACAATTCCTATCTGATGATAACTGATGTTGACTGTTCTTGGCTGATGATATATGTTATTGGAAATATAGGGAATTAGGACAAAAAACTACCCTATCCTCGATGAATTTGAAGATAGGGTAAATATCTGGCGGAGAGGCAGGGATTTCAATCCGTCGTGTCGCTCCCTTGGGAAACAGTCCACTCACTCCCCAAAGGGAAACCCTTATGTTTTCCCCTTGGTGACCCCTTCCTTCACAGGTAAGCGCATCTCGCCGATAGGGAAAAACGGTCTTTTTCCCTAAAACCCTTTTTTAGGGTTCGAATCCAGCTTGCTCTCAAAAATATAAAACCCCTGAAAAACTCAGGGGTTTTATTATTTATGGCGGAGAGGCAGGGATTTGAACCCTGGGTAACTTGTGGCTACACACGCTTTCCAAGCGTGCTCCTTAAACCGCTCGGACACCTCTCCAAAAATTTATAAGTTAAATTTTTGGACCTCGAACCTATTTTTCTGGTAAGAGGTCTTTATATTATTTTACACATTATTCTAAGCTAGATTTTTTATCAGTTCCAGTTTTTGCGCTCTGGAATATTTTTTTAATTCTATTTCTCTTTTAGCAGCATTGGTCCGATTCTTACATTTTTCATGATAGACCAGTGTTATCGGCTTTCTCGCTCGTGTATACTTGCAAATACTGGTTGTATTATGCGCTTTAATCCGTTTATCTACATCATTGGTCATCCCAATATATAAAGTCTTATCTCGGCATTTAGCGATATAAATAAACCATGGATCATTTTTCTTAGCAGCAATAATACACCTCTTTTTGCTTATCTGCATATTTCAGGTGTTATCACCATAGCATAAACTTAAAATAAAATCAAGAACAGGGAAAAACCTGTTCTTGATCAAACTTATTTATCTATTACTTATATGGAGCAAGCAACTGCCATGATATTTTCGATAAGTGACTTGCTATCAACCTCTACCGGCTGATTCAAATTTTCTTTATTTTTCTTGGCCTCTTCAACAAGATCATATTCCTCCTCCCAGATATCTCTGATATGAGCAACCCAGGAAGCCGCACGATCCTTTCCGTTCCTTAACTGCATTTCAATCCCCATATTTGCAGCTAATGTTCCTTGCCATATTTCTCTTATCTCAGACTCATCTGCTCTAAAATCCATATCCCCATTAAAGGTAAATTCAAGCCTTTCATAGTCACCAACAACATGCACCTCAATAGCTCCATTACCAATCTGCAATGATAAATGCTGGGCATCTATATCATCATAACGTTTGTTCCATTCATCTTCATACTCCCCGGCTATAAAACCTTGGTTTTCAATCATTTTATCAATAACTGTTTGATTATAGGTATCATCCAGCAATATATCCAGCTGACGAATTTTTTCAATTCTCGACATACTACTTCCAATTATCTTCTCAACTTTTTCCTCATAACTATTAAAAAAATCATCAATTTCCTGAATTATTTTAACTGCCTTATATTTCTTTTCTTGTACTTGAATCATCCTATCTTTGACTGTTGCTAATAAAGGCAAGAAAAACACTTTTGAACTTGGATTAGCTTTACCCTTTATAGCAGTTTGTATATTAATATCATAATTTTCTAATAATACAGCCTCTACCACTGCGCACATCTCAATAATAATGTCTTTTTCTTGTTTCATATCACTTAGCGTTAATGCTTCCTCTTGAAAATAAATTGTTGACAGATCCTCACTAATATCAAAGCTTATCTTTCCCTTAAAAATGCCACAAAGCCTTCTTTCATACGCTTTAATCTCTTTATCATGATTTGTCAAAATATCATTGGTTTGACTTAAAGCCGCCTGAAGCGCGGGCAAAGCATTAATATCTTCATCCGGAACAGGCATAATAAGATCCTTATCCCACTGGCGTAAATACAAGACTTTTTCCGCTGGTGATTTTTCCTCAGACATAGCTACTTTTGCTGCTTTATCTAAAGCATGCAAAATAGCATTTTCAAACTCTTTAAGAGTATTCACAAACTCTTCAGCCTTTGTCTTAATTCTTAATTGTTCAGTCAATGTGTTTTGAGCGCGCAATTCAATCAACAAACTGTTTATTTGCTTTGCATGCTGCTCAACCCAATCTTGCTGAACCTGCAGATACTTACTTTCATTAACATACCTGTCATCTTTGGAAAAATATTCAACCATTTCATCAAGGAATTTTTGTCTTAAAAAATTTGCTTTTTTTGCTAAATCATCCAAGCTTTGATTTACCTCGGAAAAATTCAAGCCTATATAAACACCTCCACTAGTTTCTAGTTTAGGACTATTTATAATCTTATCTTCTAATGCAAGCATTTGTTCTTTATATGCTTCAAAACTCTTTACAGCACCTAAAGCTCTGACTAATTCTTGACCGGATAAAGAATCCTCCCCATAAACCTTTGCACAAGCATTAAGGATATCTAAAGCTTGCGCTGAATCCATACTTGTAACTGTCCAAACAAAAGAACCCATTGCAAATCTATTTTTAAAAACAGGCTCTTTAATAATCTGATTTTTAATGTAGTCAAAAACAGGCTTTACCCTTCTTTTTTTATCCGCGGTAATCATCTCTTCTAATGCATTCTCCATCTGCCTGATTGAGCCAGCCTTTACATGCAGAGATATTTGCTTTCCCGCTTTTCCTTTCCTTCGCTGTGCGCGCGACAGCTTATTGTTTAATTGCGAGTCTAGCAAACTTAAAGCCTCAGCAACAGGTTTTCTCAAAACTTCAAAGGATTTTACAACTTCCCTATCATCTATATTTTTGACTTTTTTGACTACAAGCTCAGCAATATCTAATTCTGGTATAACAATTCCCAAAACTTCCAAAAGCTTTGGATTATATTCCCTCAATTTAGGATTATTATTAATAATATCTATAAGCATTTCCGATGCCTGAGGAATCAACAATTTCTGATGGTTTATAATATTTGCTGCAATAGTCTTACCTTCCGTAGTAAGTAAAAGCTTAGCAATAAAGTTTTTGCCTTTTTCTTGAGCCAAAATTGCCTGCACCAATATCTGCTCGACAAAAAACTTATCATTTAAAAAATTTTCCTCATACCCTTTACTCACATCTCTTATCTTCGAAACCGCAAGCGAATAATCACCTTTCTGCATATACGTAAAAGCAAGAAGCGTACTAGCTGAGTAAGCGTGATCAGCCCTAAATTTTCTATTTTTATCAATGCGAGTTTCATTATCTTCCCTAGATTTAAGCAATACATTATTAGGTATCAAAGCATTTTCTAAATATCTGCATATTTTAGTATATACAGGCGAACCAGATATTAATGCCTTCCACAATAAAGCATCATTCAACTTATCTTCTTTCTTAATTTTTTTTAGGATATCATTATATTCCCCAGCTTGAACCTTTTCTAGAAAGGAGAAGAAAAAATCTTTATCTAGTATCTCTGCCATTCTTACAATACTTTCGCTGCTAGACCTATTAATTCTTATATATTCCCGGATAATATCATAAACTATTTTTATCAGCTCTGTGTTCATAAGAGCAATCGAATAATTATTATGCTGATCTTTGCACGTAATTTTATTCATTTGTTTTAATTGCATTATAAGCGGTGACAGCCTATTACCCACTTCCACCCAATCTTTATTTCGCAAACTCTCTCTTACTAATTTTTCTTGCGCTCTAAAACTACATGCCATAGCATCTAAATTATCCCCTGCAAGCAACTCATCTTGATTATAAAAGCTCATCGAATCATGAGCAATTAATATGGTTTTCCTAAACAAAGCCTCTGATTTAACTTTATCTTCCGAAGAACCCTCAACCCTATTAGTTTGAAAATCCTTGCCCATTTCTAAAAGCATTCTATAATAATTTTTATATAAATTTTTAGCACCCCTTAAACCAGTTACATATATTCTTAATCTAGAGCATAGAGGTACGGCTTTTTCATAAAAATCTATGGCTTTTGAATAATCTTTCATCGTCCAGCAAATATCTCCAGCCAGATACAAAGCAGTAAAATATGAGTAATAAACCTGATCAACTTTTGCGCTTGATTCTTCATTATTAGAGTAATCAGATTGCATATCTATGGCTAATTCAAAGTAAAGCGCTGCATCTTCTGAAAGTTTTAGCTTCCTTTGGATGGATAGTTCTTCGCCTGCTGCTAAATTAGCGCAGGCATTAGCTAAAACAGTCAGCCCTCTAGAATCAATGTGATCGCCAGGCAAGGCAATAGCCCTCTCCAATAATTTTCTAATTTCGCTATAGTACTCCAACTTTTTATTTATAAGTAGATCAAGTTTCCTGTCTGTTTCAACAATATTAAATAAAACTTCTGCCTTAAGCCTAAGAAATGCGTATGCTATTTGTTTATCATTTTGAGATATAGAATTATCAATTTTTTCAATATCTATACCTTCAAGACTTTTAACGCTTTTTTTCCAATACTTAATCCCAGAGGCAAATGCTTTATCTATATCTTTCTTTTTGCCTCCTTTTCCCACCAAAACCATCTGTTTGTTTCCTTGTTTAAACTCTTCAGAGGCTGCCTTTATCTTTGCCAAGAAATCCAAAATTATTGGATTATTTTGCAAATCATCTGAAGATGCTATAAACTGCGAAATCAATTTATAAATGCCCATTTCATCACTGTCCAAATCACTTATTTTTGAAACATGCTCAAACCCCTGCTGAAACAATGCGGTATCAATGTGCAAAACTGGTGAAAGCGTTTCCTGGGCTATGTTTTTTAAGTTAAAGTCCCGAGCAAAAGCCAAGTTGCTCAAACCCATACTCCAGATAACAACTAAACTGATAATTTTTCTTATTTCCATTCCACGCTCTCCTCTTTGTTCTCTTTACTCTAAAAATGTAAAATATCCCAACAAACACATTTGTTCATCAAAACTTAAATCAGATATGTTTAAGGATATTTATATGTATGGATGTTTAAAATTTCAGGCTACTTAATGTTTAGTCATTTTTCAGTTTATTGAATTCCCCGTCTTAAATAACACACCATTAAAATCACTCTGCTGTAAACTTTTCATTTGTGATTCCGGTAAAGGCCTGCCGATTTCTAAAAAAATCTTAACCATTTCCGGATTATATAAAATACCGCTGCCCTGCTCTATCTGCGATACAGCCCATTGGCTATCCTTATTTTCCGCGTTCTGATAAGGCCGCCGTCCGAGCATCGCGCTATAAGAATCAACAATCCGCAATATCTGGGCTTCAATCGGAATCTCTTCATTACTTAATCGATCAGGATACCCGCTGCCGTCAAAATTCTCATGATGATAGAAAACCGCATTGAGTATTGATTTTGAATCAATCCCTTTTTTTCTCAGAATATGATATGACTGATGCACATGTTCAAAGATAATATATCTCTGATCTTCATTGAGTGCGCCCTGATGATTTATTATTGCCGGGTCAATATCGGACTTGCCAATATCGTGAAACCTAGCGGCAATCGATATATCGGTCAGCTGCTCAGGATCAAACCCAAGTTTTAAGCCCATCCGATACGCTAAAAGAAACACTTCCTTTTGATGGCGAATCACCCAGGCAGGGAATTCACAACTGATTTCATGCTGTTCTAAATGATTTATCGCGATTGAAAATTCTGAATCTTTAAAACTTACCATTAAATAAAAATCTCCTTGCTTCTTATAAAACTTTTTCCCGAGCGCTAACTCTATATTAAAAAATGTTTTAAAGTATACCATAGAGATTTTGTTTTTGCAAGAAATCGAAAAGTAATATGTCGAGCAGAAAAATCATAGATTTGTTTTACTGATGTTATTTATTTACAATGCTTTACGAAGATATTAATATACAGAGAGATAATCATCCGGCAGCAAATTCCATTTAGGGCCATAGACATGGACTCTTTTAGTCAAACCATTACTATCAACTAATTCATTGTTCGCCCAAGCCCAGGCAAGAATTCCACCAATAAGATTATAAACTTCCAAATCGGGGAGGTTTAGGTTTTTAATATATCGACCGCTGCGATTACCTATGGTACAATAAGCAATAATTGTTTTATTTTTATACTGCTCTTGATGAGACTCGAATTGCTGCTGTGTGATCGCTCCGGGAAGCATTGACACATCCTGTTCAGCTTTATCCCGAATATCCACATACAGTAAATCAGATTTTGAAAATTTCTTTAAATCATTAATCCGAATATCCGCAATATCCGGAAATAAACCCTGCTTGTATTGCGCATACATCTGACTAATTATTTCCTGCTTTTCATTTTTAGAATAATTCTGACTGCTCTTTGCGCAGCCAGAAAAAATAATTCCGCCAACTAATCCAACGATCATTATCTTAATTATAAGCTTAGCCGCTAAAAACTTTAATCTATTTGTCATCTGTTTTATTTAACTCGATTTCTTTTAACCAGCAATATCCAATCGGAACGATAAAGAATGTAATTAAGGCAACCATCATCCCGCCAACCGAAGGCAGCGCCATAGGAATCATAACATCAGCTCCCCGGCCGCTAGAAGTCAGAATCGGAATTAAGGCCAGTATTGTTGTCACCGTAGTCATCAAGCATGGTCTAATTCTTCGGTTTCCGGCAAAGAGAGTTGCCTCCCTAATTTCTTTGATTGTTTTTGGTTTTCGTTCTTTAAAACTCTGATCTAAGTAAGTAGCCATAATAACCCCGTTGTCACTGGCAATACCAAATAAAGCGAGAAATCCCACCCAAACCGCGACGCTTAGATTATAAGTCTGCATATTAAATAATTTTCGGAAATAGTCGCCGAAAAATGGCAGAGACATAAACCACGGCTGGGCATACAGCCAGATAAAAATAAATCCTCCGCAAAAAGCAACAATGATCCCGCTAAATACCAGAACCGTGGTGGAAACACGCTTAAATTGAAAATAAAGCAGCAGAAAAATAATTAACAGACTAAGCGGCAAAACAACTGCCAGCGTCTTTTCACTTCTGATCTGATTTTCATAGCTGCCAGCGAATTTGTAACTTGTGCCGGCAGGCAGCACTAATTCTCCGGAATCAATTTTGCTCTGTAAATAATTTTGCGCTGCGTTAACCACATCAACTTCGGCAATATTCGGGTTTTTATCAAACAAAACATATCCCACCAGAAAAGTATCTTCACTTTTAATCATCTGCGGTCCGCGGACAAACTTTAATGTGGCCACCTGAGAAAACGGTATCTGCGCGCCGGTATTAGTCGGGATAAGCACCTGTTGTAAACTTTCAATTGAATCTCGCAATTCCCGGGCATAACGCACTCTTACCGGATAACGTTCTCTTCCTTCAACAGTTGTAGTTAGATTAATTCCTCCAATTGCGGTTTCAACAACATTCTGCACATCAAGAATATTAATCCCGTAACGAGCAATTTTTTCCCGATCAATATGAAATTCCAAATACGGTTTTCCCACAATCCGATCAGCGATAACCGTATTTGCCTCAATACCCGGAACTTGTTTCAGAAACTTCTCAATCTGAAAGCCGACTTTTTCCAGACTTTCCAGATTCTGCCCTAAGATCTTAACCCCCATCGGCGCGCGCATCCCTGATTGAAGCATAACAATCCGCGCGGCTATAGGCTGGAGTTTAGGAGCGGAAGTTGTTCCGGGGATTTCCCCAGCTTTTAAAATTTCTTGCCAAATATCATCAGGTGTTTTTATATGCTTGCGCCATAGTCTGGTTCTTTTACCGGTTTTTGGATCTTTTTCGCCAAATTCCGGCTTATAATTTATAATTGTTTCAATCATCGAAATCGGCGCTGGATCCAAAGGCGAATCAACTCTGCCTAATTTACCAACCACTGATTCCACTTCCGGGATTTTACTGATTAATATATCCTGTTTTTGCAATACATCCAAAGCCTCACCAATTGAAGCATGCGGCATAGTTGTCGGCATATACAAATACGAACCTTCGTCTAAAGGCGGCATGAATTCCTTGCCAATGCCCGGAAAAGAATTATTCAGCGCGCTTACCGGCCAAACCTTAAATATTACCGCTTCTTTTATTCCAATTTTATTTAACCCATGGGTTAAGGGTGAAACAATTTTAGCAAACCCCAGCCAGATTACCATGCCGAATATAAATACAAACCCGGGAATCAGCATAAATAAGCGTTTATGTTCCAAAAAATAAGTCAAGATCTTTGGATAATATTCCATGAATTTAAAAAAGAACCAGATAAGCGCGAATAGAATCGATCCGACAAAAAGCAAATTAAGCATAAAGCCTTTACCAAATCCCAAAGGCATCCAGTTCCAGGTTAAGAACAACAGAACCACTCCTACGACAATCCAATTAGAATATTTTAGAAACAGATTTTTAATCTGTTCAGGGACTCGTTGTCCAAAAATAAAATAAATACAAGCTATAAGTATTCCGATTCCTAAAGCAATGGAAATTTTAAAAGCAATAAACATAATCAAGCCACTGATTATCCATTTTGTTTTCTGTTTTATTTTAGTTAAAGGATTTTTTCTATTTACAAAAAATATATGCGCCAAAGCCGGAACAACAGTCAAAGCCAGAATAACCGATGCCAGCAAAGCAAAGGTCTTAGTAAAAGCCAACGGCTTAAACAGTTTTCCCTCCGGGCCAATCATGGTAAATACTGCCAAAAAAGACACGATCGTTGTTGAGACCGCTGTTAAAATAGCACTGCCGACCTCACTGGCCGCGGTATAAATAACTTTTAATTTATTATCTTCAGCTTTGGCTTCAGCCAAATGCTTAATAATGTTCTCACACATAATAATACCCATATCCACAATTGTTCCAATGGCTATGGCAATACCGGCTAAAGACATTACATTTGCGTCAACTTTAAATATTTTCATCAAGATAAATGCCATTAAAACCGCCAGGGGCAAAGTCAAAGATACCAGCAAAGAACTGCGAAAATGCATTAAAAAAAGTAGAATAACAATGATCGTAATTAATATTTCCTGAGTAAGCGCTTCGCTCAGAGTTCCCAGGGTCTGATTTATTAATTTTGTCCTGTCATAAAAAGGAACTATTTTTACATGAGAAACAGTGCCGTCAGCCAAAACTTTTGTCGGCAAACCCGGTTCAAGCTGTTTAATTTTTTGCTTAACATTTTTAATTGCCTCCATAGGATTGCCGCCGTATCGTACCACAACAACCCCGCCAACAACCTCGGCACCGGCTTTATCCAATGCGCCTCTTCTTAAAGCCGGTCCCAGATGAACCTGGCTAGCTACATTTTTCACATAAACCGGCACATTATCATTTGTTTTAATAATAATATTCTCAATATCCTTTAAATCCTTGATAAAACCGATACTCCGCACCACATACTCCACGCGATTAAATTCTATTGTCTTGGCACCTACATCAATATTTGCTTTCTTTACCGCAAAAACAATATCCTGCAAACTTACCCCATAAGCCCGCATAGCATCAGGATCAATATCAATCTGATATTCCTTAATAAACCCGCCCACCGAGGCTACTTCGCTTATTCCCTTTGCTGACTGCAAAGCATACTTTACATACCAATCCTGAATCGATCGCAGTTCATCTAGGCTAAATCCTTCGCCTTCTAATGTATACCAGAATATCTGACCTAAAGCAGTTGCGTCTGGACCGATAGTCGGAACAACTCCCGCTGGCAAATCCTTTTGCGCGCTATTTAACCGCTCAAGCACTCTTGATCTGGACCAATAAAAATCAACTGTTTCATCAAAGATTACATAAATTGTGGAAAAGCCAAAAGCCGAGTAACTGCGTATACTTTTAACTCCGGGAATACCCTGCAGGGAAATTGCCAATGGATAAGTCACCTGATCTTCTACATCCTGCGGAGAACGTCCCATCCATTCGCTAAAAACAATCTGCTGGTTTTCTCCAATATCCGGGATGGCATCAACCGGCACAGGATTTCTCGGGATAATATCCTGTTTGATATCAAAAGGCATAACTGCTATCCCCCAAATAATTATCCCAATTACAAATAAGGCGGTTATCAGTTTATTTGTAAGAAAAAATTTTATCACATTATTTATCATTCTATTTCCTCCGACTGAAGGCAAAATAAAAAATTATCACCTAAATAAATCATTTATTTGATATTCTTAAAACTACATTTTCATATTCATGGTACTTGCCTCAGGGGCAATTTCTTTTTGTCGGGATTTTTCCGGTTGATTTATAGTCTGATCGAAGACATTATCCGTCTGATTATAATAACCTGCCGGATTCATCATGCTCGGCTTACCCTGAATTTGCAATGCGCTGTCTATTTTAAAATTACCTCGAGTAACAACTTTCTCACCTGCCTTGAGGCCAGAAAGAACAATATAATTATCTTGGGCTAAAGGGCCCAGGACTATTTCTCTTCCTTCATAACGTTTCATACTGCTTTTATTTTCTTTATTCTCAACATAAACAACTGCTCTTTTTCCAGTGATCAACGGCGCGGTATTAGGAATAACCAAAACTTTCTTTTGAGCTATAGGCGTATCACTAAAACCAAATTCACTGGTCTTAATTAAATTCATCCCACAAATATCACACTTGCTCTGATCATCCTTAATAATCTCCGGATGCATTGGACAAATCCATTTATTGGCTAAATTCTGCGCATAAACCTTACCGTCTTCACTCAAGACAGCGTGAATAACTGCCCTAACAAACATCCCTGGCTTTAGTTTTTCTCCAAGATTATCCACATTAACTCGTAACTTAATAGTTCTTGTCTTCTCACCGACAAAAGCATCAATAAACGCTATTTTTCCATGAAAAGTTTCTCCGGGATAACTTTCTGTTTCAATTGTTACATCCTGCCCGTAATGCAGCCATTTAATATCGCTTTCGTATGCTTCTAAAAACAGCCATACCTTGCTTAGATCAGCAATTGTATAAATTTTATCGCCGGTCTTAACATACATACCCTCAAATCCATTCTTATTGATCACGGTTCCGGAAATCGGAGAATAGATAGTCATATGTTCATCCGGAGTACCGCGCTTTACGATTTCTTTGATTTGCTGGCCCTGAATCCCATATAATTTTAATTTTTCTTTAGCACTATCTACAGTTGTCTTTGCCGTATCCCGGATAACACTCAGCTGGCTGTTTTTTGTCTGCTCTGAATTTTTTATTGACTGCAAATACTCTTCTTGGGTTGAAATTAGCTCAGGGCTATAAAGCTCGATAAGATGGTCGCCTTTTCTTACTTTTATTCCGGTAAAATCAACAAACAATCGATCAATCCTGCCGGCAACCCAGGCACTGATATAGGAAAGTCTGGTCTCATCATAATCAACCTTACCCACCAGCCTGACATCATTGAAAACATTGGCATATTTAACTTCAGCGGTTTCCACTTCCGCTAATTTCTGGGCAACAGCATTAAGTGTCAAAGAAACTTCTGAATTATCTTCAACCGCATCGCTTCCCTGGTAAACCGGAATCAGCTGCATGCCGCAAATCGGACATAAACCTTTTTTGGGAAGATTGATCTGCGGATGCATAGAACAAGTCCAATAACTTATTTTCTTTTCCAGAGAATTCATATCCAGGCTCGGATCAGAACTGTTTTTACCCGAACCCAGAGAAAATATATTGGCCATAACCAGCCCGACAGCCACACCGAACAAAATAAGTTTCCAGTGCTTTTTACTCTCGACTAAGAACTCTGATTTTAATTCGTTAAAAGATTTATTACCCATGGTTTTCTCCTTTTATCTTAAGAAGATAATTAATTATTTTAATTCCTGGTATTTCTCAACCTCTCCCAAGATATTCTGCAATTCCGCCAAGCGCTGATAAAAATTCGCATTTTGGCGATAATATGCTAATTGAAAATTAAGCAGCATTCTCTGCGCATCGATCAAAGAAAGAAAATCAACTCCACCGGATTCATAACTTGACTGCACAGAATTTAAAGCCTGCGCTGCCTTAGGCAGTAATCCGTCTTTATACAGCTGAGACTGCCTCAGGGAATCGCGAAGCTTATAATGCACCAGTGCTAATTTTGAAAACAGTTCGTTTTCCTTGCTCTGCAATAAATTTTCCGCTGCTTTTAAAGATGCTCTTGATTCCTGAACTTGAGCGCCCAAGCGGTTATTCCAAATCGGAACATTCACGGAAAGCATAACCATCAATGCGTCCTTTCCACTATCAACAGTATTTGGATTAAGCGCGTCACCAGTAACAATCTGAGTAATCCCTAAAGTAAGATCAGGAATATAATCTCTTTTACTGAGTTTCACAGCATCCTTGTTTTTTTCAATTTTTTCCGACAAAGCTAATATTTCCGGATTTTTACTTTTAAGCGTAGGATAAAGCGTTTCTATATTATTGTAGTTTTCCTCCATAACCGCGTCTTCCAGCGATTCATCAGGCCATGGCAAAGCAATATTATTCGGCAGGTTCAGCAACATCCGCAATCTAGCAGCCAATGGCTCCCGCATGTCCTGCTGACTCAATAAGTCATTTTCCAGTTTGCCCAGTTCAACCTGGATTTTTAATAAATCCTGATTTTTAGCTAATCCTGATTTATATTTAGCCTCAGCCACACTTTCAAAATTTGTTAATAATTCAATATTCTCCTGAGTTAAGAGAATCGCCTTGTTTAAATAAGCATATTCATAATAAGCATCGGTTATTTGATAAATCATTGCCGAGCGCATGGTTTCAAATTGATAATATGCTTCTTCAGAAGCATTGAATGCTTTTGATTTCTTTATCCAGAGTTTATCTGACAAAGGAATTTTTTGAGTTAAAGAAAAAGCTCTTTGCTGAGGCCCGACACGAGTTTCCACTGAATCAATATATTCGGTAAAAGTAAATTGCGGATCAGGCAGAGAAAAAGCCTGAGAGATATTAGTAAATGCCGCTTGCCAATTATAAAATTTTTCTTTAAGTCCGGGATTATTCTCCAGACCTGTTCTGATATAATCTTTCAAGCCAGCCTCAGATTCAAACTGGTTCTGATTGTTCCGCATCATCTGCTCCGCAGATTTAAGCTGCTGATTTCGCTGGCTGATTTCAGAAGAAGCATAGCTATTGCTGACCTGTAATAATATTAAGAATAATATCAGAAATGCTCTGGTTAAGCGCATATATTTATCTCCCCTTTAAAATACTGCGTATTTAAATATTCTAATGCTAATATTATTATATAACTAAATATATTACACATATACTATTATTTTAGTATAGTATTAAATATTACAAGACAACAAAGCTTGATTATTATTAAGCCCTGGCTCCGACAATATATTTGTTCATAGTTTTGCGTTTCGCAATCTCAAGGCATTAGCGATTACAGAAACTGAGCTGAAACTCATCGCCGCGCCGGCAATCATCGGATTAAGCAATAATCCGAAAAAGGGATAAAGGATTCCCGCGGCAACCGGCACGCCAAGAGCATTATAAATAAAGGCAAAAAACAGATTCTGACGGATATTCCCCATAACAGACCGGCTTAACTTAATTGCTTTAACAATCCCGGTTAAGTCACCCTTAACCAATGTAATCCCCGCGCTTTCTATGGCGACATCTGTTCCTGTCCCCATCGCCACCCCGACCTCTGCCTGGGCTAAAGCCGGAGCATCATTAATTCCATCGCCTGCCATTAAGACCCGTGCGCCTTTTGTGGTTAATTCTTTGACAATTTCCTGTTTATCCTTTGGTTCCAGTTCAGCACGGACATCATCAATATTCAACTCTTTGGCAATCGCCTGCGCTGTCTTTTTATTATCACCTGTCAACATGACCACCTTTAATCCGAGAGCATGCAGCTCTTTGATAGCTTCCGATGTTGTTTTCTTGATCGGATCGGAAATTCCAAGGATACCCAACACCTTCTTATCCTGAGCTATCCAAACAACCGTTTGCGCTTTCTCCTGCATGGCAATAGCTTTCTCCTTCAAAGTCTGCGGCACATTTCCCACAAGCTCTGTGATAAATTTTTGTTTGCCCAGATAAACTTGTTTATTTTCTAATTTCCCTTTAATCCCTTTGCCGGTTATTGAATCAAAATTTGAAACATCCTTAAGCAATACTTGCTTTTCTTTTGCATAGTCAATCACGGCACGGGCCAACGGATGTTCACTCAACTGTTCCAAAGAACCGGCAATTGACAAAACAATACTTTCATTAACCCCTTCCGCGGTTTCAATTCCAATAACCCGAGGCTTGCCTTCTGTCAATGTTCCGGTCTTATCCGTTAACACATGGGTAATTTTTTCAGTCTTTTCAAGAGCCTCAGCGTTTTTAATCAATATTCCTGATTGAGCTCCCAGTCCGACACCGACCATAATCGACATGGGCGTGGCCAAACCTAATGCACAGGGACAAGCAATGATTAATACGGCAATGGCATTAACCAAAGCATAGGCCAAAGCATGCTCTATCCCGGATAATGACCAAAGAATAAAGGCTATAACCGCTACCAGAATCACCAGCGGCACAAAAACCCCAGCCACTTTATCTGCCATACCCTGAATCGGCGCGCGGCTGCGCTGTGCTTCCGATACCATATGAACAATTTGAGATAATAAAGTTTCCGAACCCACTTTTTCGGTTTTCATCACAAATGTTCCGGTTTGATTTACAGTTGCTCCTATGACCTTATCACCCTCTTTTTTTTCTACAGCCACAGGTTCTCCGGAAATCATAGACTCATCAATTGTGCTTTTCCCTTGAGTAATAACACCATCCAAAGGTACCTTTTCACCGGGACGCACACGCAGCAAATCACCTTTTTGAATCTGATCAACTTCCACATCTTCTTCTCCGGAATCAGTAATTCTGTGCGCTTTTTTCGCGGCAAGACCTAATAACGCTTTTATTGCCTGACCGGTCTGAGCCCTCGCTCTTGCTTCCAAATATTGCCCTAATATAACTAAAACAGTAATCACAACGCCTGCCTCAAAATACAACCCCAGTTCCCCCTGCATCTTTAAGGATTCTGGAAAAATACCGGCAAACAAAACAGCCGCGGCACTGTAGAAATAAGCCGCGCCCACACCCATCGCGATCAAAGTGAACATATTTAAACTGCGGTTAACAACCGATTTCCAGGCTTTTATAAAAAAGAACCCCCCTGCCCAAAAAATTACAGGTGTTGCCAGAATCAATTGTATCCAGCTGGACACGCGATGAGAAATAAATCCAACCTTAAGTGCAGGAATCATTTCTTGCATTGCCAGTAAAAAAACCGGCAGGCCTAACCCTAATCCGATCCAGAATTTTTTAGCTAATTTTTTTATTTCCTCAGCTTCCGCTCCTTTTTCCGCGGTGGCGTTTTTAAGTTCCAAAGCCATTCCGCATTTAGGGCAGTCTCCGGGGGCATCACTAATTATCTCAGGATGCATCGGGCAAATATACTGCTGGCCTTTTGCCGCGACAGGTTTCAACTTTATCTCCTGTTGAGCGGGATTTTTCTGATTTTGGATAAATTCATCACGGCATTTATCACTGCAAAAATAATATGCCTTACCATCTCTTTCTATTTTTATTGCTTTCTGCTCATCTACAGCCATACCACAAATAAGATCTTTTTCCATTATAATCAGCTCCCTTTTATTTAACGGATATTTTCTGGGCAAAAAAATTATTCCCTATTCAGGCTCCGCCCGGATAACCCCTCATATATATGTTATACCTTTATCCCAATCTAGGCAATCAGAATCACCTATATCATCTGCAGTTTATTTTGCGCAAAGAAAAAGCCCTTTGCCGTTACCAGCAAAGGGCTTTTTCCGTTTAACGCAAAATTATTCAGTCTGCGAATAATCCATTTTAGTCAAATGCTCATACATTCTATAGCGGCGTTTGAGCTCAGCCTGAGAGAGCTTCAAGAATTCCGCTGCTCTTTCCGGAGCCATGTTCTTCAGCGCTTTAAAACGATTTTCATTATAAATATAATTTTCCAATGGAATGCTTGGTGCTTTTGAATCAAGCTGCATTGGATTTTTATTCTGCTTGATCAGATCAGGATTAAATCTAAACAATGTCCAATATCCGCTGTCCACTGCCAATTTCTGCTGATCCATACCCTTGGTCATATTAATTCCATGGGCAATACAATGCGTATAAGCAATGATTATTGAAGGCCCATCAAACTGCTCAGCTTCAATAAATGCTTTTTGAGTTTGCGCTGGATTCGCGCCCATCGCGACTCTCGCCACATAAATCGAACCGTATGTCGCGGCCAATAAGCCCAGATCTTTTTTAAATAATGGTTTTCCGGCTGCGGCAAATTTAGCAATCGCACCCATCGGTGTTGCCTTAGACATCTGTCCACCGGTATTGGAATAAACTTCTGTATCCAATACCAGCACATTGATATTCTTATCCTGAGCCAGCACATGATCTAATCCGCCATATCCGATATCATAAGCCCATCCGTCTCCGCCAAGGATCCAAACGCTCTTCGCTACCAGATAATCCGCGATTGAAAGCAATTTGGCAGCTTTGACATTACCTTTGAGCTTTAATTTAAGTAATGCGACTCTTTCCCGCTGTTCTTCGATCTGTAAATGCGTTTTCTGTTCAGCATTTAATATCTGAGCAGCTAAGTCACTTATATCCCCGCCAGCGATATCACTTAATGCCGTCCTTGCCTGTTCCTGAATCTGAGTTACTGCCAGACGCATGCCAAAACCAAATTCCGCATTATCTTCAAACAATGAATTTGACCAAGCCGGCCCCTTACCATCAGCTCTTGTACAATAAGGAGTTGTTGGTAAGTTTCCGCCATATATCGAAGAACAACCTGTTGCATTAGCAATAATCGCTCTATCACCATATAACTGAGTAAGCAGTTTGACATAAGGAGTTTCGCCACAACCCGCGCAAGCACCTGAGAACTCAAACAAAGGCCGCATCAGCTGAGCGCCGCGTAATGTCTCAATGCCAAAAGGATTATCTTTAACTGTTAAGTCAGGCAAAGAAAGGAAGAATTCAAAATTTTTCTTTTCTTTGTCGCGAATTTCAATCTGGGAAACCATATTAATTGCTTTTTTCCCAGTAGGCTGTTTATCCGCGCCTTTTTCTAAAGCCGGACATTTATTCACGCAAGCCCCGCAGCCGGTACAATCTTCCGGAGCAACCTGGAGAGTAAAAGCCTTGGTTTCCACGCCCTTACCTTTGGCTTGAATTGATTTGAAACCTTCCGGCGCTTTTTTCGCCAGATCAGCATCATAGATCTTCATTCTGATAACCGCGTGCGGACAAACAAAACTGCACTGACCGCATTGGATACAAAGCTCCGGGATCCATTCCGGAATATGAAGCGCGATATTACGTTTTTCATACTGACATGTTCCTGTAGGCCAAGTACCATCAATCGGAAAAGCCGATACTGGAAGATCATCACCCCGACCGGCAATAATCGGCGCCGTAACATTTTTTACAAAATCAGGCGCAACATCCGAAACAATGCTCGGAATCGATATTTTGCTGGTTGCTTTTTCGCTGATTTTAACTTGTTCGATTGATGTCAGGGCAATATCCACCGCTTTATTATTCATCTCAACTACTTTTTCACCCTTTTTCCCATATGTCTTTTTAATTGAAGCTTTGATTGCTTCTACTGCTTTTTCCACTGGAAGAATATTACTGATCTTAAAGAAAGCCGTCTGCATTATCACATTGATTCTTGCACCTAATCCCAGCTGATCCGCTAAATCAAATGCTTTGATAATATAAAGTTTCAGCTGTTTGTCAATGATCTGCTGCTGCACTTCTTTGGGCATTTTATCCCAAACTTCATCTTTGCCAAACGGACTGGCTAAAAGAAAAGTCGCGCCTTTTTCCGCGGCAGACAGCATGTCATATTTTTCCAAGAAACTGAAATTATGGCAGGCAATAAAATTCGCTTTTTGAATCAAATATGTACTGGTAATCGCTTTTTTTCCAAACCGCAAATGCGAAGTTGTTCTTGATCCGGCTTTTTTCGAATCATAAACAAAGAATCCCTGAACATTAAAATCAGTTGATTCGCCGATTATTTTGATCGAGTTTTTATTCGCACCCACTGTTCCGTCAGAACCTAAGCCCCAGAACATACAACGGAAAGTTTCCGAATCCTCTGCCTCAAAACAAGCATCAGATTCTAAGCTGGAATTAGTCACATCATCAACAATTCCCAATGTAAATTTATTTT
The DNA here is from genome assembly GCA_018817165.1 of Candidatus Omnitrophota bacterium. Classification (GTDB taxonomy): domain Bacteria; phylum Omnitrophota; class Gorgyraeia; order B26-G9; family B26-G9; genus JAHITE01. The sequence continues at coordinate 10,972 of JAHITY010000098.1, read as the reverse complement.
TTGGTTCGGGCTTGGATAAATTATCAAATGCCGCCTTGACCATACAAGGAGTAAATTCCTTTGACCCTAGACCATAACGTCCGCCGACAATCTTTGGCCATACTTTAAACGGCGCATTGCCTTTTTCCATGGCTTCGCCGATCGCGGAGCGCACATCAAGATATAAAGGTTCGCCGATCGCGCCAGGCTCTTTAGTTCTATCTAAAACCGCGATGGATTTTGTAGTTGCCGGAATCGCGGCAATAAAAGCCTCCACATCAAATGGGCGATAAAGTCTGACAATGATCATCCCGACTTTTTCTTTGGCAGCATTCATTTTCTCAACTGCTTCCTGAACCGCACCCGCACCCGAGCCCATTATAATAATTATTTTCTCAGCGTCTTTTGCTCCGACATAATCAAAAGGCTTATACTGACGCCCGACTAATTTGTTAAATCTATTCATAACATCTTTAACCACAGCAGAAGTTTTATCATAAAACGGATTTACAGTTTCTCTTTCCTGAAAAAATACATCCGGATTTTGAGAAGTACCTTTAATGCTCGGATGATCCGGACTTAAAGCGCGGGTTTTAAATTCCGCGATTAATTCATCTTTAACCATTGCCCGCATATCATCAAAAGTCAATTCCTCAATTTTCTGAATTTCATGCGATGTTCTAAATCCGTCTAAAGAAATAATAAACGGAATACGTGATTCTAATGTAGCAGCCTGAGCAACAACACTCAAATCCATTACTTCCTGAACACTGCTGGCAAATAATATGCCAAATCCCGTTGGACGGGCAGCCATAATATCTGAATGGTCGCAGAATATGGAAAGCGCATGTGAAGCCAAAGTCCTGGCAGTCACATAAAAAACCGCAGGAGTTAATTCTCCGGCAATTTTATACATATTCGGCAGCATAAGCAACAACCCTTGAGAAGCGGTAAAAGTTGTAGTTAATGCTCCGGCGGAAAGCGAACCGTGTACAGCCCCAGATGCGCCGCCTTCAGACTGCAGTTCTGATACCAAAGGCACCTGGCCCCAGATATTTTTCTGACCTTTTGCTGATTTCTCATCAGCTATTTCTCCAATACCCGAAGACGGGGTTATAGGATAAATAGCGCATACTTCATTCATAGCATGTCCGACATACGCCGCAGCGCTATTGCCGTCCATCACGATTTTTCTTCTTGCCATTACTTCCTCCATTTCCTGTAATTATCAGTTTTCATTATTTTTGTCTTTAAAGATGGTAATGGAATCCGCAAAGGATTCCATTCTTTATTATCTAACTGCATCCGGCAGCAGATCAAATATCATAAATACATGCAAACAAAAGCATTGGGTGTTATCTAGCAAGGAATTTGCAGATTATGCAGTCTTTTACGCATAATAGCTATGACAAGGTGTTATTAGAAAAATATCATAGCATAAGAGTTCTTATTTTGTCAATTCTAAAAAAAATCAAACCGCTACTTGATTTATTAGCGGTTTTCCATATTTTGACTATTTATCAACTTAAATCCCTGAATAATGACTTATCCAAAGCCTTAAGATAGGCATCTTCTTTTGTAATTTTTCCTTCCTGAAAAAGCTTTAAAAGAGAATAATCCATTGATAACATACCGATTTTAGAATGCGTATTAATCTCACCTTTAAGCAGTTTTGTATCCCCCGCTCGGATAATTGCCGGCAAAGCCGTAGTGCGCAAAAGAATTTCAAAAGCAGCCCATCGCCTTAAACCATCAGCACTGGGCACCAGCTGCTGCGCTACAACTGACTGCAAACTATTAGCTAAAATTTCTCTGATATGATCTTTTTTTGCTCCAGGAAAAGTATCGACAATCCGATCAATAGTTTTTGCCGCTGAATTTGTATGCAAAGTACCAAAAACAAGAATACCCATTTCCGCGGCAGTTAAGGCCAGTTCAATGGTTTCCCGATCGCGCATTTCACCGACTAAAATAATATTCGCGTCACTTTTAAGCGCACTGCGCAAACCTTGAGAAAATGAAACAGTGTCTGAGCCAACTTCCCGATGAACAATAACACATTTTTTATTATGATGTAAAAATTCTATGGGCTCTTCAATCGTAATTATTTTTTTAACAAACTCAGAATTTATATAATCAATTATTGCTGCTAAAGTTGTTGATTTACCACTACCGGTCGGTCCGGTTACCAAAACTAATCCTGATTGCAATTCACATAGTGATTTACATACTAAAGGCAACTGCAGCTCTTCAAATGTCATAATTTCCGAAGGTATTAGCCGAAAAACAGCCCCAAAGCCATAAAAATGCCTTAGATAGTTAGAACGAAACCGGCTTCCATTATCCAGTTCATAAGCAAAATCAATATCGCCTAAATCCTGGAATCGCTGCCATAGCTCCGATCCAGCAATCTCGATCAAAATTTCACTAATATAATCCCTGGTCAAAACAGGATGATCATCTAGCTCTGTTAATTTTCCATTGATCCGAATTTTTGGCTTACTGCCTTGCGCTAAGTGCAGATCCGAACCATTGCATTCAATAAGCTGATAAAATAAATCATCGATTTTTGGCATGTTTTCCTTAATTATATTTAAAACGAATAAAACCCGCCTCTGCGTTTTTCAAATTCCCGTTTATTGGTACAGCGCGCATAAGCTTCTTCCCAGCAAATAATATTTTTATCCAACAAATTCATTAATGATAAATCAAAGGGGATCATTCCTTCCGCGGCTCCGGTAGCAATAACCCTTAATATCTGGTCTACATTACCTTTTCTAATCAGATTGGATATTGCTGAATTAACCACTAAAACCTCATAAGCCGTAACCAGCCCGGTTCCGTCTTTACGCGGAATTAACTGTTGGCAAACAATCCCTCTGAGTGATTCTGAGATCATATTCTGCACCAGAGACCTATCTTCCACTGAAAAAGAATTTACAATTCTTAATATTGTTTGCGCTGCGTCATTAGTATTCATTGTCCCTAAAACTAAATGACCTGTTTCAGCAGCAGTAGCCGCCAGATGAATACTTTCATTATCTCTAAGCTCGCTAACAATCAGAATATCCGGATCTTGTCTGAGCGCCGCGCGCAAAGCATTATCTTGCGAAAGAGTATGTTTATTGATTTCTCTTTGAGTAATTTGACATTTTTGGGGCTGAAAAACAACTTCAATCGGATTTTCAATAGTAATAATATGCTCTGTGCGAGTTTGATTGATTAATTCCGTTAGAACTGATAATGTTGTTGTTTTACCGCAACCGATTGGGCCTGTAACTAATACCATCCCCTGAGACCATCTAGTCAATTCGCGGCACGATTCAGGCATTCCGGATTCATCAAAAGAAAAAAGCCGCATAGGAATTAAACGAATGGTCATATCCCAGCCAGGAGTTTTTTTTCCTATAGTAACTCGATATCTACCAGAACCGGATATAACATAAATTAATTCAAGATCGCCATAATTATAAAACTCTTCTAATTGCTGTTCAGAAAGCATGCTTTCTATAAATTTACTCACATCTTGATTTTTTAATATCTGCTCTGTCTGAGCAATCAAAGCCCCGTATTTTCTAAAAAATATTTGATTATTTACCGATATGTGAATATCTGTTGCTTGATTATTTCTAGCAAAAACAAGGATTTCGTCTATAGTGTTTTGCAGCGAAATTGACTCCACAACCTGAACTGCGCATTTACCTAATCCCGTTTCCCCCCTAAAATTAAGGGGTAATTTTTGCAATAAGGGATTTTTCAGGTTAGGAGAACCCGCAGCGTGACTGATCACAACATTATCCGCTTGCACATCGGCATGTTTATTAAGATTGTCCATAAAAATCTTCTTTTTACCTATGATTTATTTTTCCGGAAAGATATTACAAAACTATAAACTTAGACCTTTATTATACTTTACCTGCTTTACAAATCAAAATGATTTATAAAAAAACCTGCAGCTTATTAGACTGCAGGTCATATTTCTTTTATACTTAATTATCTGCAATGTCCAACTGATAACCTTCACCCTACCTTCTATTATGATTCCAATTACCCCGCTTACCTTCACGAGGCTCTTTTATCTCTCGCCAGCGCTCTTGCCTGTCTTCGATGTCCACCAGCCTGCTTTCTCTGAGCTCCTGGCTATCCTCTCGAGATTTGTATATTTCCGCCTGATCAATACCTCCATCATAGTTTTCATCCATACGTTCATTAATAAAATCTCGTCTTTTTGCGCGGATTTCCATACCATACTCTTTGCTTTCTTTCCTAAATTCTGACATTTTTTGTCTAATTTCTTCAGGGGAAAGCCCCTGGTCTTGATATTCTTCTAGAGCTTCTAGCCTTCTGGCTTGAAAATCTTGATTCCATTCTTTATTTTTCTGTTTTTTATTCAAAGCGCCAGCAGCAGACTTACCTTCTTCTTGCGCAAATAAATTAGAACTTAACAATATTATTATTCCAAAGGCTATTATTAAATTTTTTTTCATATTCCTGCCCCCTTTTGTATTACATCCTGGTATCGCGTGCAAATGTCACCAGAACAACAACAAATTTCTAAATCCTATTACCCTCTTTTTTCTGTTCTCTGCTTTGTGCTTTGGCTATAAGCTATCAGCCATCAGCCAAGCATGCTTTTCATGCTTTCTAATTATCTTAGCTTTTAAGCAATTCAAAAGCCCGTTCATTGTCGGATGTAGAAAGAATTATTTTTGCAGGGCAGCCTTGCATGCAAGTAGTGCAGTAAATATACGCTATATTTATATCCTTTTGGGTAAGTCTTTCGGAAATATTCTTCAATGCTCCAGGTGTATTTTCTAACTCAACAATTATTACTTCATTTTCTCTCACATCTTCATAACCATTTCGCGTTAATTCATTTATCGCTGAGACATTATCGTCAGTGATGAACATTAACCCCGCCTGGTCTCCAATATGATTAGAATAACCAGCTACTGCATCCACATTAATCCCATGATTTACTAAAAATGATGTAACCTTAGCTAATGCGCCGACCTCATTTATAACTACAACAGATACCTCATGCCCGATTGACATACTTTTAATCACCAAAACCTCCTAGTTGGTTTGTGTAAGCGTATTTAATTATACATCTTTTTCTAAATAATGTAAATCCACTTATCCCTTAATTTTTAGCGCCATTTTATCTTTGGATTATTCCGCAAGGGAATTCTTTTATATTCATACTTAGAAAAGCCAAGCAGCATTGCCCCAAAACAAGCACTTCTTGCAGATAAACCTAAAAACTTACGCACTTCTTCTGAAGAATTTATTGCCATATTAACATATCCCGCCCAACAAGGTCCAAGCCCCATGGACACAGCCGCAAGTTCCAGATAAGTAAAAGCAATAGTTGTGGACTGAGGAGCAATCATATCTTCTTTTAAACCATGGCCTAAAATCACATGCGGGGCGCCGCGGCAGATCCGATCCTTGCCTTGCCGCCACATATCAACAGTTAAATCCATACGCAAAGATTCAGCCATCGGAGATTTTAAATCTATCAACTTCTGCATCCAGGCCACAACAAGTTCCACTAGTTTATGCGTATGATCTTTAGCATAGACAACTGTCCAGCGTACTGGCTGTTTATTTAAACCTGTCGGCGCGTAGCGAGCAATATCAATTAATTTCTCAATGTTTTCTTTGGGAACTTCCTTATTTTTATACTGACGAATTGACCTGCGGCCTTTTAAGAATGTTATTAGCTTATCCGGTTGGATTCTCCAATCAGCCGGCAATTCAGTTAAATCCTTAACCGGCATTTTAACCAGCGATAAAGCTCCGTGCGGACAGACCGAAACACAATGACCGCAATTAATACACATTTCTTCCGCATTTTCTATTGCCACGGGAACACCTTGCGCATCATCCATCTTTAATATTTCAATCGGACAAACTTTTGTGCAGATTCCATCCGCCTTGCATTTTTGTTTATTTACATGGATTAAACTCATTACCCACTCCTTTTTATTCATGAACCATCAAATCAATACGTCTTAATTATTTACCTAAAAAAATCATTGTTATATTATAAGCACATCTTTTGCTTTGATTCCATAAAAATTATTATGTTTTTTTAAAGGAAAGAAGTATAATTATATAGAGATTAGATTTTAAGCGATTAGAAAGGGAGTTATTTATGAATAGGCTAATACTTTATTTATTATTATTTTTCATGTTTGCAACACCTGCCTTTGCTCATCCACCATCAAGCGTCACAGCTGAGGATGATAAAGCAAAGAATGAAATCGTTGTAATTGTCTTTCACCGTATATCGACAGATAGACATGAAAAAGACCGCACTCATTTTATCAAGGAAATTGATCTTGAAATAAATGGTGAAATTGTTGATTCGCAAACTTTTAATTACCAAAATCATCCCAGCATTGTAAGGGCTCGTTTTTCAATGCCAAAACATGAAAACAGCGACAAGCTGGTAATAAAAGCCATCTGCAGCACTGGCAGTGAATTAGATAATGATATCCTAATAAGCAATTTGCCTGCTTATAAATAAGCTTTAGCACTCTTATTAATTTTATTGTTTAGGGAGGAACCAAATGACTGATCATGGAAGATGGTATTTACAAAGCGAAGATTTAAAAGATTTAAGCCCGCAAAAAGCGAGAGATTTGATTATTAAATGTTTTTTTGAAGCACAAAAAGAAACATTTAAACGGGCCAAACAAAAATTCGGCAAAGCTTCCGATGATTCTGATATATTACAAAGAATCACCTCAGTTGTCAAACTCACGTTTCAACAGATAAACGGTGATTTTGACCAGCCCACCAAAGAAACTCTGATAAAAGTCATTGAAAGACTGGCCGCAATTTCTGCTTCCTGGGGAACCCCGGAAGATATTATTGAGCATCACAAAAAACAAATTGAAAGAGTTTTAAGTCAGCTCGCTTAATCCAAAATTAGCCTCTAGTGCGTTTCTTGTGATCACCCGCATAACTCTTTTTATCTTTCGAACCGCGAGAGCTGCTATTGCTGCGATCAGTTCGCACCGGTCGGTCACTTCTGCCCGATCTGTCACTGCTACTAGGCCTATCACTTCTGCCCGGCCTGCCGCTTCCACCAGGTCTGTCACTTCTACTAGATCGATTACGATTTCCCTGTGAACCATGGCCCCGGCCTTTTTCATCCATTTTGGCCTTAGTAATAAATAATCCTGTCCCAGACTTTCTGGCATTAAAAAGTGCCAATACTTTTTCCGCATCATGAAAAGCCAGGGTAATAAAAGAAAACTTATCTAAAATCTGAACATCCTGAATTTGGGTTGATTTAATTTTACATTTTTCTTTTAAAATATCAATCAGTTTATTCGATGATAATCCGTCAACTTTACCTTGAGTGACAAATAAACGGGTTTTACCTTTGCGATCAACTCCCGAACGATCGATATCCGCATAATTTTTCGCATCAAGTTCTCCGGCAAAAGAATTCTGCAAAAGTGCGGCTATTGCCTGTTCTGGAGAATGGTCGGATAAAAGCTCATTAGCCAGTTCAAGATAAGCTGGCTGCAAATCTGTTTTAATAATCTCACTAACGCTATTTTTAATTCTGCGTTTTTTTGTCTGGATCACATCTTTTACTTTAGGCAATTCCGCTTTTCTGATATCAGTTTTGGCGGCTTGTTTTATATACTGTAATCTTCGATACTCAGCAGGCGTAATAAAAGTTATCGCGATTCCCTGCTTACCGGCTCTACCAGTTCTGCCAATTCTGTGAACATATGCCTGCGGATCATTCGGCAAAGCATAATTAATAACATGTGTCAGATCCTGGACATCAATTCCCCGTGCCGCGACATCAGTGGCAACTAAAACATTAATTGCTTTGCGTTTAAATTTATTTAATATTTGCTCGCGCTGTGCTTGGGAGATATCACCATGCAAAGCATCAACATCATAACCGCGCTCACCTAAATGCCGAGATACATTATCCGTGTCTCTTTTTGTCCGGCAAAAAACCAGCCCATAAAAATCTTCTTCGATATCAATGATTCTGCTCAATGCTTCAAATTTATCCGCTTCAGAAACTTCAAAATATATCTGATCAGTATTGCTGACTGTAAGCTGGTTAGAAGTAACTTTTATTAGCTCATAATCATGCATATATTTTTTAGCGATCTGGAGTATGGGCGCCGGCATTGTTGCCGAAAAAAGCAAAGTTCGCTTGGATTCTGGAGTTTTTTCCATTATCTCTTTTACATCATCTAAAAAACCCATGTTCAACATTTCATCAGCTTCATCAAGCACTAAAAAAGAAATCTCTCCCAACTTTAAAGTGCGGCGATTTATATGATCAATAATTCTACCAGGAGTTCCCACAACAATATCCACACCTTTTTTTAAACTTCTCAGCTGTAAAGATATTGCTTGTCCGCCATATACAGGAACTACGCTTAATCTTTTTTTACCTTTTAAAGACTGGATTTCTTCCGCGACCTGAATCGCTAATTCCCGGGTAGGGGTAAGCACTAAAACTTGAACCGCGTTAACGCCTTCTTTCAATTGTTCCATTATCGGCAAACCAAAGGCTGCTGTTTTGCCTGTGCCGGTATGAGCCTGACCCACAATATCTTTTTCTCCATTAAGTATTGCCGGAATAGTTTTTTTCTGTATCGGGGTCGGAGTTTCAAACCCTTTTGCTTCCAAAACTTTTAACACATCTTCCGATAAACCTAAACTTTTAAATGTATCCATTTTACAACCAACTTTCTTATTTTTTATTGCAATATTAAAATCCTTCGGATTTTTGTTTTTTTCCTGTTCTTTTACGGTCAACTTCGGTTAAACTCAACTTTCTCAATCGAATATGTTGAGGAGTTATTTCCACGAGTTCATCATCCTGTATAAATTCAAGCGCGAATTCTAAAGTAATCGGACGCGGCGGAATAAGATCAATCGCGTCATCAGAACCAGAAGCCCGCATATTAGTTAATTTTTTTCCTTTAAGCGGATTAACCACCAGATCCGCTCCTTTATTATTTACTCCGATAATCATCCCTTCATATAAAGCATCACCCGGATTAACAAAAATCTCGCCTCTGGCCTGAAAATTATATAATGCATAGCTCACTGCCGCACCAGCTGCCTGGGAAATCAATACTCCGCTCTGGCGCTCAGGCATATCACCTTTATATGTTTGATATTCAAAAAAGTTTTGATACATGATTCCACTGCCGCGGGTCATCCGTAAAAATTCACTGCGAAACCCGATCAATGCCCGAGATGCGATTACATAATCCATTCTGCTACCGCCGCTGGAAGTTATGCTTAAATTAACCATTTCTGCCTTACGTTCTCCCAAAGCCTGCATAATTGAACCTTGATATTCCTGAGCAACTTCAATAACCAATTGCTCAACTGGCTCAAGGATCTGGGAACCCATTTTCTTGATAATTACCTGAGGCCGAGATACTTCCAATTCATAGCCTTCGCGGCGCATAGTTTCAATTAAAATCGCCAAATGCAATTCCCCTCTACCGGAAACTTTAAATCTTTCTGAATTAGCAACTTCCTCGACTTTAATTCCCACATTGATCATTGCTTCATGGGTTAATCTCTCCCGAATATGGCGTGAGGTTAGAAATCTTCCCCCATCTTTACCAGACAAAGGACTAGTATTATGCGAAAAATTCATGGAAATTGTCGGTTCATCAATCTTAATTGTCGGCAAGCCCTTAGGATCAGTAGCTGAAGCAATTGTTTCCCCAACTTCCACACCCTCAATTCCGGCAATAGAAATAATATCACCCGCCTGAGCCATTGGCGCCTCGACCCGCATCAACCCTTTATACTTCATTATTTTAGTTACTTTACCTTTAGTGATTTCACCATTTCTTTTCACACAAGCAACCTGCTGTCCAACTGATACTTCTCCATGAGAAACCCGGCCAATAGCAATTCTTCCGACATATGAATCATAATCAAGCATGGTCACCAGCATCTGCAAAGGCAGATCCGGATTAGCAATCGGCGGCAAAACGCGGTGTAAAATCGTATCTAAAATCGGTTTCATTGATTCTCGCGGATCATCCAGATCTATAATCGCATATCCATCCTTACCGGAAGCATAAACAATCGGAAAATCCAGCTGCTCATCAGTCGCGTTTAATTCACAAAAAAGATCAAAAGTCATATCCGCTACTTCATTAGGTCTTGCTCCCTGACGATCCATTTTATTAATAACCAATATTGGCTTAAGATGCAATTCTAATGATTTTTTTAATACAAATTTTGTCTGCGGCATTGGCCCGTCAAAAGCATCAACAAGTAAAAGTACGCCGTCTACCATTTTTAAAATCCGCTCTACTTCACTGCCGAAATCCGCATGGCCGGGAGTGTCCACAATATTAATCTGGACTCCTTTATACTGCAAAGAAGCGTTTTTCGAAACAATTGTAATCCCTCTTTCTCTTTCCAGGGGATTAGAATCCATTATTGTTACTTCTCCGGGCTTAAAATCATGCGCTCCGGTATATTTCAGCAACGTATCTACCAGCGTGGTTTTCCCATGATCAACATGGGCAATAATCGCAACATTTCTCACATCTTTTCGACGCTTTTCATTCGGCATATTTTTCTATTATTCCTTTTATGTATATAGTAAACAAATCAATCCCGGGTTTCAAATGAAATCCGAAAATTTAGAAATGTTTTGGTTATTTTAAGTAATAGTATTGTTTATCGGTATATATAATAGCTTTATATAAAAGAAGAGATATAAGGTAAGACTTTCTATTTATGTATTACGGGAATAACCTCTTTGTCTTCTGTTTCGGTAAATATAAAATGGCCCGGTAATAAATTATAACCGGGCCATTTTTTATGCAAGATTATAATCTTACAACATTTGATGCTTGTTTACCCTTCGGACCGTCTTGGACTTCAAACTGTACTGCCTGGCCTTCATCTAAAGACTTATAGCCTTCACCCTGAATTGCGCTATGGTGTACGAATACAT
>JAHITY010000097.1 GCA_018817165.1 Candidatus Omnitrophota bacterium | reverse complement strand
TTTTAAGACAATTGAAATTGATGAAAGTATCGAAAAATATATTGAATTTTTAAAACAGGGGATTGCTATAAGTAATAATTTCATGCAATCGTCCAAGCTTGCTCCGCAGATGATGAAACAGCATGATGAGCGGAGTTTGGATATATATTTATTTTTGCTTAAAGAAGCCAACAATAGAAACACGCTAGAGCTAATACTTGATTATGATGTGATAGCGGAATATCTTGGTATTGCCAAAAAGATGGATGAAATAGCTTATCGGAGGCAGATAACCAAAGTGCTAAGAAAGTTAGAAGAAAAGTATAAGCTGATTAAAGCTGATTTGCAGTATGCCAAGGATGCAAAAGTAATGTTACTTGATAATAAAGCAGATGCGGATAAGGAGTTTCACTTACCAAAGGATTATTTTACTTTTGGCTGGAACAGGCTGTTATCTATGCGGGCAAAGTTTTGTTATCTGATTAACTTTAGCGAAGCAAATATAAGTGACACACAGCCTTATTGGACTAGGAGTGTTAAAGAAATAACAGAGAAGTATGACATAAGCCGCGATGTTATTGCCAAAGGCATGGGCGAACTGCGAAGCAGAAAGCTTATTGAAGTGATGTATGATGATTTGACGGATAAGGATTATCAAAAAAGAAAACCAAAGATGTATAAAATCATCAAATTATATGATCCTGAAAAATTAGACCTTGAACTCGCGCGGATAATGGAGCAATACGGAGAAAAAGAATACAAGCAGGCAAGAAAATACGCTGAAATAGTATTTGAAGAATACAACCCGCAAATAATAGAGGATATAATTTTAAAGTCAAAGCAATACGGTCCAAAGAAAATTAAAGAAGCATTTGCGATTGTAGCCAAAAAGAACATCGATAATCCGAAAAGAAAATACAGTTATGTGGTTGGGATCTTGGAAAATTGGGGAGAGTAAAAAAACAGCAGTAATACCTTGTGAATTAATAAGTTATACAATAAACGTAATACATTGAAATCAAATAACTTATTTATTTCTCTCTTCTAATTTTTGCGAAGAAATTCATCATATGGTATACTATTTTTCCTTTAATTACAGAAAGAAAGGGGAATTTAAGGTATGGCAATGTCAGAAAAAGATAAAGAGTTATTTGAATTACTAAAAAAGCAAAGAATGAAAATTGCTAAAGAGAACAATTGGGCGCCTTTTCATGTATTTAAAAACTCATCGCTTGAGGTTATGATTAAAGAAAAACCTACAGATATGATATCCTTTAAAAAAATTAAAGGGGTCGGGCCTGTTCGCGCGGAGAAGTGCGGAGATGATTTTATAAATATTATAATTAAATTTTGTGAAGATAATAATATTACAATTGTTAAAAATGAAAAAATTTTAGAAGATGTAAAACCTAGCAATGATATAGACATTGAAAATGTAGAGTTAAGCAAAGAGTTTCAAGAAGTACTAAATCTAATGGAAAATAGCAAGGAAAATTTATTTATCACAGGAAATGCAGGGACGGGAAAGACCAGTTTGCTTAAGTTTTTTAAACAGAAAACCAAGAAAAAAATAGCAATATTAGCGCCTACTGGATTAGCAGCCATTAATATTGGTGGACAAACAATTAACTCTTTTTTTCGTTTCCCTTTTAATCTTGTTACAAGAGAGCAAATTGTTGAAACATGGAAGAATAAACCCGCTGCTTTTAAGGCGATTTTTCGTTCCATTGAAACTATTGTTATTGACGAAGCTTCAATGGTAAGAGCAGATATTATAGATGGAATTAATGAAACACTTAGATTTGTCAGAGGGTCAAGGTTTGGGGCCTTTGGGGGTGTAAAGATGATATTCATCGGTGATTTATGTCAATTGCCTCCTGTAGTTGATGATACAGAATTAAAGGAGTATTTTACAGTAGAGATGGGCGGTGAATACTTTTTTAATGCTAAAGTGTTGAAAAGAATGCAACATAATGCAAATAAATATGTTGAGTTGATTAAGGTATATAGGCAAAAGGATAAAGATTTTATAGCTATATTAAATAAGATTAGGGGTAACACGATATCTTTAAAGGATATTGAGTTGTTAAACACAAGAGTGAAACCGCAGCGTGAAATAGAAGCAATTAGTGCTATTAAATTAACAACGACTAATTTTTTCGCAGATAGATACAACAAAGAGAGTATTGAAAAGATTTTTGGCAGTGCTATGCAATATGAAGCGCAAATCACCGGGGAAGTAAAAGAAAATTTTTATCCTACTGAAAAAATTTTAAATCTTAAAGTTGGGGCACAAATAATTCTTATTAAAAACGATCCAGATAAAAGATGGGTTAATGGATCGTTGGGAATAATCAAAATGCTTTCTGAAAACAAGATACAAGTTACATTGCAAGATGGACGTATTGTTGATGTCCCAAAAATAACATGGGAAAATATAAAATATAAATACGATAAAAAAGAGAAAAAGATCAACGAACATGTTGTTGGGACATTCACACAATATCCTATAAAATTGGCATGGGCAATAACGATTCATAAAAGCCAGGGGCAAACTTTTGATAATGTGGTAATTGATTTTGGTGAGGGGGCATTTGCTCATGGGCAGGCTTATGTTGCTTTAAGCAGATGTCGTAGTTTAGAAGGAATCACTTTGTCCAGACCTCTTAGCAAAAAGGATGTTATTTTCGATAGCAGAGTAGATGATTTTATTCAAGTGTTCGAAAAAATAGAATTAGAATGCAATATTAAAAAATGCAATAATTGTCATTCTCCGCTGGAGCTTCATTTTAAATATTGTCCACATTGTGGTTGTGAGAAAGAGGTGTTTAAAGAAGATGCATTAAAAAATCATAAAAAAATATGTTCCGAATGCGGGGAATGTTATGATTTTGACGATGGTTATGATTTTGACGAAGGGGATGAAAACCTTTGCGATGATTGTATGACAGCTGGGTTTACACGTTGCGATTCATGTGATGAACTTGTTGATGATATAGAGATAGTGGAAATGAAAAATGAGTGGCTTTGCGAAAAATGTTCGGAGGGATTAAAGCAATGTGCTTGTTGTGGTGATGTCTTTTGGGAGGATGAATTAATTTTGAATGACAGCTCGGGAGAATATTATTGCGAGGATGATTATAATAGGTTAAAGCAAAATGGAACTTTGTAGTGACTTGCGATTCGGTATGTATAATAAAAAACCAGTATTAAGTTGGTGTATACCAAATGTGAATAGCTTTGACATTAGTGCGATATTTATGCAAGCTCAAAATATAGGTCTCGAGTTAAGAAGGAATAAATCCCGGACTATAAAAAAGTAAAACCTTCGCCAAGAAAAGGCGAGGGTTTTTGTTTTTGCAAACTAAAAATAGGAGGTTTTTGTGACAAATATACTTTTGTTTGTAATTATTACTCTTTTATTCGGTGCTAGCAAGGTGAATGCCAGACAAATTGTTCCAATTCATACAGAATATCCTGAAAAATTCAAAGAGCACTTTGGACCTACTGTGGTGCGTTATAGGGATGGGCAAGAGTGTGAATTATAATAAATGTTTAGGTTGTATAATTTTATTAAATATACAGGAGATTGGTAGATGGAAGATAAAATATTATTAAAAAAGCTGGAAGAGCTTGTGAAAGAAAAAGTTAAGAAAGAGGTATTTTTAAAAGAACTTATCAAATCTGAACTTTTCATGAAATATCCTAAGTATAGACTAGCTTTTAATTCGGTAATTATGGCAATTCATAATTTAACAGAGAATGTCTTTGATAGAATTATACGGTGTTATGTTAGGCCTAAACAGAAGGATGAGTCCTTGTATGATGATGCGGTAATAACTTATTGTAATACAAAACTTTGCCCAGAAGAGGTTAGAGGTTATATTATTTTCAATTTTGGTTTCGAAGAAAAGAAAAATTTAATACACAAGGTATTTGGATTGTCTAAAAAAACTAAAAATCTTATAGAAAAGCTAAATGTTATTAGAAATGCCATTGCGCATCGTTATGATGAAAATGATCAAAGATATTTTTATAAAAAGCAAAATGTGGTTGAAAATTGTTCTGTTTTAGTGATGTTTATAGAGGATTATTTTTTGGCTTTGAAAGAAATATTGAGAATTGACACTCGTTTATTAGATGGTTTAGATAAGGCAGAAAAAGAGTTTGATCTTTTATAGGGAAGAAAAAGATAAATGGGTTATGTTAAACTTTCTGCAAAGTAATTGTTGCTAAATATTGAAAAATCTTAAAACTTGACACCTTTTAAGTGTAGGAGTAAACTCAAAATATGCTACAAAGTCCCGAGTTAAGAAGGAATAAATCCCGGACTATAAAAAAGTAAAACCTTCGCCTGAAAAAGGCGGAGATTTTTTGCTTAAGAATTAATTAATATAGAGAATAGTATGAGTATAACACACCGAAATCATTATGTTCCTGAATGGTATCAGAAAAATTTTTATCATATGGTATGAGTTCTTTCGTTTGATAAGATTATTCTTAAAAAATAAGATAAAGGCACTATTATGAAGGAAATTAATAGCAAAAATTGTTTAGTTTTTACGGTTTTAATATTGTTTTTATCCTTTCCTGCTTCTGCAAAAGATAGTTTAATCCCTCAAGAAATAACGTGGGAAGACAATACATTTATTTATGACCCGTATTGGAAAGATTACGAAAGTGTTAGCTCAGGTGATTTTGATGGCGATAAAGAGAGTGAAATTATAGTAAGTTTCATGGGCAGGGTAAAAGATGGAACTTGGCATCGTTCTTTTTATTTAATATACGATGTCATAAACGGAAAAGAGAAACTTGTCAAAACAATAGCGGGCAATGATTATATTGGCGAGGTGCAGATAATAGATTTGGAAAAGGATAATCAGAAAGAGATTGCCATATTCAGCTACGGCGGTGCTCATTCCACGGATTTTTGTGTTTATAAATATGAAAAAGGCATTTACGAATGTATTTTTAAAAATAGCAGCGCCTACCCGATAGAGACGGATTTTGAGAGAGATAAACCTATAATAAAAATCGGCAGGGCTAAATGGGGGACAAAGGTTTTAACAGAGGATGGAGAAGAAATTGACTGGTCTTGCGCGAGTGGCGGACATGGCGACTGTTACTGGCAGGTATATGTATGGGATGGTGGAAAATTTACCTATGATGAAAAATTAAGTAGCACACCTGAAATAAGTGAAGGCGAAGAAACCCAGAGGTATATAGATAGAGCCAGAGAGGTAGGGGGAAGCGCGGCGAGAGGAAAGATTTAAAGTTAGGATAAAAATGATCCTTAAAAAAAGTTATAGGTTACAATTCGCCTTACGGGGGTGTTATCTTGAAAAAGGTTGATAAAGGCGAGTATGCGATTGGGTATGGTTGAAAGAACTATCTTTGCTCATTCTCGTCTCGCTAATTTTGAATTATTTCCCCTCTAAGCATAATCGTATTTATGAGAAGTATATAAATTATTGACGAACTATAAGCAAAGGAGTATTATTTATATGAAAAATACTGATTTTAAAGTAACTCAAATATCGAGGAAAATGAAGATTAGGTTAATCATAGAATAACCCAAAGCAATCTATAAAAACAGGAGATTGTTTTTTGTTTAAAAAGCTACGGGAATAAACGTAAAATGTCAAAAATAGTAAATATTTACTAATTCATCATAATTCAATATAAAGTTCTAAGTAAACGCATAGGATGTATATTAAATGTTAGAAGAAAATAAAATGTATCTACATATATATCTATGATATTTGAAAATTGGGAAGACAACTGGCCTTATTATTTATTTATTTTAGCTTGTGCTGGAGGGATATTAGGTTTCATTATGCACTATATCTTTGGCGTATCTGATAGCTCGCCATGGATGTATATACCTTTATTACTTGTTATCCCAGGACCGTTAATATTTATAGTTTTGATTACATTGATATTATTGAAATCGTTTGGGGAAATTGCTGCAAAAATCTTAGAAAAATTTACTTTTTTTAAATAATCCAGTGTGTCTAAAGTCCATTTTGGGGTAAATAAGGTGACAGAATACTTATTTATCTAACTACTTTTTCCTTAACATAAATCTCAAAAATACCCCTTCTTAACCGTATCTTTGCTATCTGCGACTTAGCAATCCAAACCTTTCTTCCATGATCAATTAAAATTGCTTTGTTTGTTTCATGGATAATCCTAACTTGTATCCAGATATAACGGTTTTCTGGATAAAGTATACTACGCAGGCTGAACCAGAACATATTTACCTTCCTTTCTTTAAATGTTTTAGGGCTCTGAGGACGGTCCTTCGGTTTATTTCTAGGCTGCGGGAGATTGCTCTTAAGGACATGCCTAAAAGGTGTAATTCTGTGATTTTTGGGGCTAATTTTTGATATAGAGGTACGGTCTCAGTTGGTTCAATGATGATCTTGACCGGGATTTCGGAAATGGTGAGAATTTCATCTAATAAGAACCGCCAGTATTTTATCAATAAGCTAACTTCTATATTATCAATTCGTTGCATCCGTTAACTTGATTCTCGCATTACCAAATACCCCAAAATGCTCCTATCTTTGCAAAACACAAGAAGTTATGGTAAACTTTATTACTTTTTTATTATCTTTAAAAAGAATAAAGGATAGGCAGATGTCTAAAAATAAATTATTTTTAAAAATTGTCGCATTGGTCTTGATATATTCATTTGTGATGCTTGATATTGCTTGGGCAGGGCAAAGAGAGTTTAGTTCAATTGCCGAAACCGAGTGCTTAAATGCTCCGTTGCAAATAAACAATATGATTATTTTGGAAGCTTTCAAGGAATATGACAGGACAAGCGATAGTGCTGTATTGCAAAATGATGTGATTGTTCTTACTCCTAAGGAAAGTAAAAAATTTAATATAAAGAAAAAAGTAGCAATAATAATCGTGACAGCAGGAGTTGTGCTACTTGCACCATTTTTTTATGACAGCAACAGAATTGTTTTAAAAGTTCCAGAAATAATTGCAGCAGAAAAAAACGATTTGTCCATGCAAGCTGTTGATGCTAATGAGGCGTCTGACAATACAAAGAAGAAAATTTCACAAAAAGCTTATGAACCAGAAAAAGAAGAATGGAGCTTTGCTGCGCAATCAATTCTTTTTAAATTAAAGTGGTATTGGCATGTTAAAGATAGGGAATATTACAGCAAGGAAGAGCGGCAGAGGCACGAGGAGCATTTGCGTTTAAATATGTTCGAGGGAGAAACTATTATTAGAAAAACTATTCTATGGGTTTGCATGTACCCCGCTACGGTAATTTTTAGCGTATTGTTTATTTTTTTGGGAATTGTCCTTTTCCCGTTTAATAAAATTAAAGAGAGGCTAAAACAATATAAACAAGAAAGAGCTGAGCAGGAGAAAAAGGAAAAACGTCGAATTAAGCTCAATAAAAAACGTCAAAAATTTTTTAAAACATATGCGTGGGCAACGCAAATAATAGAAGTTATGGAAAAAGAAAATATCCCAATAGAAACAATGATGGAACAAGGGATTCCTTCTGCTGAGAGGGCAATACAAGAAAACTTTGATAATCCCATTTATGTAAAACAAGCGCAACGCATTGTCGTAGAATTGGGCGTTGAGTTATCAAAACAAAAAATTGGGGCTTGCTCAACGATACAAGAGGGCATTCCTTTAGCAACAAAATTTTCTAGTCAAAACATTGATTTTTTTGAGCAGTGTTGCGGGAAATTAAAAAATGTAGTGATTTCTTTACATAAGATACATTTAAATCCAGTAGAAACAATATTGATGGCAAAAAAATATGCTGATAGATTGCCAGAGTTAAAAAAAACACCAGATCATTTGTTCACTCTTTTTCTTATAGCGCATGCTTCAATAGGAATTAATAAAGAGCTCAATAAGCGTGGATACGAAAACCACTATATGTTTTTGCCTTCAGGGGATTTGTTAATAGATTGGGCGATAGTAAAGCTTGAAGAAACATTGGTTGACTATGCTTTAAATGATGAACAGATTGTTCCTCATAGATGGCAAGAAGAAGTCCCCATATATGAAACCGTAGAAAGACAAGAATATGTTGGGGAACAAGAAGTATGGGTTGATAGTCCTGAAAAGGCCACTATAACCCGAGGATGTCCTTATGGGCATGACTGGTATGTTTTAGAGGCCGTTTATAAAACAGTATCCGAGCGGGTGAAAGTTGGGGTTGAGTGGGAGCAACGTGAGCAAGAGTTAAAGTATTTTGTTTCTTTTTTTGACTCATTATCAAGTGAAAATGCAACAGATAAATTAAAACAATTTCAGGAGCGAATAAAAGGAATACAATTGGCTGATAATATAAAATTTGCTTTTAAATCTCTTTTAGAAAATTACAATATTTCCTTTCCTGAAGTTCAAGAGCCTTTACCTAATTTAAATCAACAAACTTTCAACTTAAAGAATAATTTGCATCCAATGGAACAATCAATTTAAAATGCAAGGACACAATACTTAATTATCTAAGTATATCCTCTCTAATATAAACCTCGAAAACCCCTTTCCGTAACCTTATTTTAGCTATCTGCGATTTAGCAATCCAAACTTTTCTTCTATGATCAACTAAAATTGCCTTATCTGTTTCATGGATAATTCTAACTTGTACCCAAATATATTCTGATTTCCCAAATAATAATTTAATGATCCATAGCATAACTATTCTCCTTTCTTTAAATGTTTTAGGGCTCTGAGAACCGTTCTTCGGTTTATTTCTAGGCTGCGAGCGATTGCTCTTAAAGACATGCCTAAAAGGTGTAATTCTGTGATTTTTGGGGCTAATTTTTGATATAGAGGAATGTTATTAGTCGGTTCAATGATGATTTTGACTGGGATTTCGGATATGGTGCGAATTGGTTGCAATCGGGTCCGCCAGAAAATAATGCCCCCGGATTTTTCCGGGGGTTTTTTATTTTATGAGAGGCTGGGATGAGAACCCTAAAAGAGGATTTTAAGGGGAAAGATTGTTTTCCCTTATCGGCGTACGGGGGCTTCTCTGCGGAAGGAAAGGGACAGCGACCGAGGGGAGCGATAGGGGAAAACCATAAGGGTTTCCCTCTATGGAGTGAGTGGACCGCAGCGTAAGCGAAGGGGAATGACACGACGGGTTCGGCGAAGCGTAAATCCCTGCCGGGAACCTGCGCAATGCTTGTAAGCCCTGCCAAAGATTCGAAACTTGAAATTTTTATTCTATTCGCTATATAGACACGACGGGTTCCAATCCCAGTTTTCACAATAATCTTTGGTGATCAATGAACATACCTCGCCTATATTTTCAATAATTATATCATCAGCTTAAAACAGGCAACATCAGTTATCATCAGATGTGAATTGTCTGTTTTTTGTGTTTTATGTGGTGGGAATCACCAGTTAAAATGTATAATTAACATATATAGTAAAGAGTGAGGTATTCTAAGGTGTGAAGAATAGTAACTCTAGTTGATATAAGAAAATATTATATTATAATGTTGATAATATAATATTATGTGATATAATTATATTGTTAAAGGTTGGTTGCGGTTATGTTTTATGTTGTGGGGGGGGGCAAGGAGATGCCAAAATTGTTTAATGTTATGTTGGGTAATAAGTTAAAAGCAGTACGTGATAAATTGGGAATGACTCTTGAAGAAGTTGCGCAAAAAATGGGGTTTAATAGCTACCAAACACTATCTTCAATAGAAGAGGGGAGGAGAATGGTAAAAGCTGTTGAGCTGGCTAAGCTTTCGAAAATTTATTTTAGAGATATGAAGTATTTTTTAAATGAAGAGATTGAGCAAGATCAGGATCAGCCGGTATTGTGGCGTGCTTACTCTGGAGATGCTAAAGTTAAGCAAAGAGAAGGCACATTTATTAAATTCTGCGAGCATTACTCTGACTTAGAGTTCAAGTTAGCAATCGATAGTAAACCTAAGATTAATTTTCTTACTTGGCAGGTTGGTGATTTTAATTACGATAGTATTGCTGGGCTGGCAAATAATCTCCGTAATGAATTGCAGTTAGGTGCTAGGCCAGCGTGTTCTCTTGCAAAAGTTCTTGAAGAAAAGTGTAATATTAAAATTCTATTTCTTGATTTAGAGAACTATGGTTCGGCAGCATCTACAGTTGGCAAATTTGGCGCGGCAATATTAATTAATTCATCAGAACCGTCTTGGCGGAGAAATTATGATTTAGCACATGAGCTGTTCCATATAATTACGTGGAATACTTTTCCTTATGATACAATTCATTCTTTTGCAGAAGAGAAGCCATTAGTTGAGAAATGGGCGGATGCTTTTGCGTCGTATCTTTTGTTGCCAGGGGAAGAGATTTCAAGAGAGTTTAATAAAAACGTTGAAGATAATAAAATTTCATTGTTGGATTTAATTGGGATAGCAAGAGAATTCGAGGTTTCTTTAGATGCTTTGCTTTGGAGCTTGGTTAACTTGCGTTTTTTTTCTAGGCAAATTGTTCGAAAAATTTTAAATGATCCAGAGGTGAAAACACTTGATTTTTCTGGTCAAAAAAAAGAAACAACCCCGTATTTATCAAGAAGATATTTTAATCTTGCATTGAAAGCATACAAAAAAACACTTATTTCTAAAGGCAGATTGTGTGAGTATTTAAATATTAATAGGGCGGATTTGGGGAAAATTTTAAAAGAATACGGGTATTCTGTAGGGGAAGAAATATATGAAACCAAATTTGCTCTTGCTTGATGCCGATGTCATTATTCATTTACATGAATGTGATTTATGGAAGGGGGTTGTTAGCCAATATTCAGTATATGTTGGGGCAATCGTGATAGAAGAGGTGCAATATTTTTGGGACAATGGAGGGAACAAGATTTGCATAAATCTTAGAGATGCTGTTGAGAAAAATAAAATAATTGAAGTTGCTTCAACCGCTGAAGAGATGGCAGCTTTGAGTAAAAGATTAAAAGATGTTGAATATAGTGAGCTAGATCCAGGAGAACTAGAATGTGCAACCATAATTGCTGAGGAAAAAATTGCGGACTTACGATTTTGCGTTAAAGATGGGATGGCAATTAAAGCCTTGACCTATCTGGGGTTTAGGGAACAGATACTTTCTATTGAGACTATGTTAAAACAAAAAGGATTAATCTCTAAAGATACAGAAGTTCCCGTTGGGTTTTCGGAAGAGCGGTTTAACAGATTTACCTTGGAAGCCACACTAGATTCAATTTAAATGTAAAAACTATTAATGGGAGGTAGTTTCATGGCAGCAAAAGTCAGTTGTAAAAAGGGTTATAATACAAATCAGGGGTATGTGGAATTTAAATCTAACGGGACTCCAGAGGTGTGTCCAGTAAGCAATGCTACTAATTGCGAGGGGTGTAACGCTAAAGTATTTGAAATGGAATAGGATTTTTATTCAAGCTTTTTCTATCGACAAGCTATTATCTTTTTACAAGTAATCAAGGGTTTTGAAATAAGGTGCGAATAGGGTTTTTTATTGACTATCTGAGATAATGGGAGTATTATTTATATAACATGATACACAGATTGATGTTAATACAATTACCCCGAAAAGTGTAAGTATGCATAAGACAAAATAATTCAAGCAATCCCCAAAAAAAAGGATTGTTTTTTTATTTTTAAGAATAAAATGTTAGAAAATATCGCAATTGTATTCAAATGCGGGTTTGGAATTCGCTTGATGATTTAATAAGGTAAAATTATGGCAAACAAAAATCTCACAAACGCAAAAAGAGCAAAGAACGACGAGTTTTACACCCAATACGGAGATATTCAGAAGGAGATTGAAGCGTATCTGGATTTTAATCCTGATGTATTCAGCAGTAAGGTAGTGTATTGCAACTGTGACGATCCGTTCGAGAGCAATTTCTTTCGCTATTTCGTACTCAATTTCAATAAGCTTGGATTGAAACAGCTTATCACAACCAGCTACAAACCATCGCCAGTGGCCAACACGCAGTTGGAATTGTTTGGTTACAAAAACTCTTAAAAAATCAAAAGGTCGTCCAAAGGTAACAGCCAACAAGTTTATTATCAACAAGGTACACGATATGGATGGTGATGGTGAGTTCAATTTAAAGGATGTTGCCAAGCAGTTAAAGGCAAATAAACACAACGAATGGATGCCATTAGAAGGTGATGGCGACTTCCGTAGCGAAGAATGCATAAATTTACTTAAACAAACTGACATTGTGGTAACAAATCCACCGTTCAGTCTATTCCGCGAATATGTGAAACAGCTTGTTGATTATAACAAAAGGTTAGTCATTATTGGCAATATGAATGCAATTACATATAAAGAAATTTTTTCGCTTATAGAAGCAAATAGGTTATGGCTCGGAGCGACCGGCAATGGGAGTGATATGGTTTTCGCAGTACCAAACGGTTCTGAGATCGCAGAGAGTGACAGGCAAAAGGCGGCTCGACTTGGCTACGTGGGAGACTATACAAGATTGGGAAATTCGTGTTGGTTTACAAATCTTGATCACGGACGTCGCCACCAACCATTGCCGCTTATGACAATGAAAGAAAATTTTAAATACAGTAAACACAAAGAAATTAAGGGCAAAATAAAGTATGACAAATACGATAATTACGATGCAATAGAAGTCCCTTTTACCGGTGCAATACCAAGTGATTATAAAGGTGTAATGGGAGTGCCGATTAGTTTTTTGGATAAATACAATCCTGATCAGTTTGAAATCGTTGGCTTAACTTCAGGAAGAGATGAATTTGAAAGCAGACCTTCAAAAAGGTACTTGAATCCAAAACAACACAATCCGAATGGATCTGAATCAAATGGAAGTAAAGCAAATACTCGGGCAACAATTTTACTAAAGAATATCCCCGAGGGTATTTATTACTCTGCTGATAATGCGAGTGGACCACTTAGGATAGTTTATGCTCGAATTTTAATTAAACATAAAAGGAAATAATATGCAAACAACTTTAAAAATTGAAATCACTGTAAAGGATATTTGCGAAGGGTTTGTTTATAATGAGCTTGAGGGCAAGGGGTTATTCGGGCTGTCTGGCAAATTGACAATTCAACCTGAATATCAGCGCAACTATATTTATGCTTCTGATGGCGGCAAAAAAGAAATGGCAGTAATCGAATCAGTACTTAAGGGATATCCAATAGGGTTGATTTATTTTAATAAAGTAAGTAAAGATAAATTAGAAGTTTTAGATGGACAACAACGAATTACCAGCCTTGGACGGTTTGTCACTAGTGTCCGGTTGTTTTTTAAAATATTTTTGTAATATCCGTAAAGGCAACATGTTATGAAAAAAATATCTGTAATCGATTTGAAATCTATTTTATACTATGGTCATTCTTTTTTCAACTCTCAAAAAGGAGTGGCCAA
>JAHITY010000014.1 GCA_018817165.1 Candidatus Omnitrophota bacterium | reverse complement strand
TATTGCTAACCGTAGGGGCGCTGCTTGCCTGCGCCCGCTTATCAATCATCTTCCAGATTTTAATAATATATTATTACGGGCCGAGGCAAGCACGGCCCCTACTTTGTGTCCTTGTGACTTGCATCTTGTGTCAATTAATAAATAATATAGCCATCGACTATTATACCTAATAATTTCACAAAAAGAAACGGGTAAGCAAATCCAGAAATTCTGTCTTTGCCCACCCGCCCAACCAGTTGTTAATTAAATTGTATTCCAAACATCCAGATAAATATTAAGCCTGGATTAAGAGATCTATTACTGTTTTGTAATCTGCCTGCATTACGGCATAAGCAGCATCATCAATTGCTACATTCTCAAGTTTAAACTTACCCCCTCCTAAATCGCTCAAAATTGCCTGTTCACTAGCTGTTAAGGATTTTAGATTTGGAGCAAGTGCTGCAATTATTACCTGCAAACCATTAACTTTATCAAGTTTTGGAGCTAAAATATATAATACTTCAGCAATATCACCTTGAATAGAAGTTGTACTTGAATAAAAAACTCTTAATAATGCCGGATTAACATTAACCACGGCCAATGTACTTTCATTACCTACATTAACATTTACTTTTTCACCAAGGTCTGGATAAAGAAACGCTAATGTCTTTTTCGCTTCCTGAGCAAAGTTACCGGCACTGATAACCTGAATAGCCCCAGCTTTAACGCTACTCTTACTCAATGCATCAAAAGCTGCTACCGCTCCAGCACGTGGAACAATTCTCCCATTAGAAGATGTAAACATCATATCGAAATCCAGCGCTAAAACTTCGCCATCTTTAAGTCCTGCAGCCTGTTTTACAAGCAATTCGGCTTGATCTGTTTCACTAGTAAGACCTGAAACAGTTAACATGAATTTAATCCTTGCATCAGCTATGCCATCTACAAATTCTTTGATTTTTTGCAAACCTAATTCTTGCATTCTCATTGCCAATACTTCTGGAGCTAGTTTATTAGCTTTATCTATATCATTAGGGAATACCTTTTTGACGATTTCCAGAGCTTTAGCTTGAGTAGCCGGATCTTTAGGATCAGCTTTAACAAATTCTGGTTCCACACTCATCTTACTTGAAGGACTTTTTGCTTCTCTGGCATCGATAACTTTTTGAGCGCTTTGTTCCATAGCTGCTCTTGTTCTTGCCATTTGGTTATCGCCACGCTGTCTATCTACTTTATTAGCAACCTTACGAAGAGCCATCTGTTCCTTCATTGTATCAGCTTCACTAAATCCATTTTTAATATGTAATAATTCATGAAGAATCATGTCAGTACGCGCATCACCCGTAAGGTTTTTATCAATATAAATATGATTAACTACCGCCGCACTATGAATACGATTATTCATCCCATCATCTTCAGAAATAACAGGCTCTACATCACTTACCTCAACATTATTAAGTACAGCAATAACCGAAGCAACGGCTGCAGCATTCGCACCATCGGCAATAAGGCTTGCTTCTAAAGCTGCTGCTATTTCCGCTTTAGATTCAGTAGTTGGAGTTGCTTTCTTTATATTTTCAGCCATTTGAGCTTTTAAAGCAGCTTCTTGGGTCTTATCTTGTATTCTTGAAGAAAAATCTGTTGGCTTGCGGTCAATAGATACTTTACCCTCAGAATTTTGAGTTAGACCATCGCTAATTGTTTTTTCATCAACTTTCTTGCTTAAATTATCTTTACTATAAGTAACAAGACTGGCAATTCTTTCCTTTGTACTTTCGCCAGCATTCTCTACCCACATATTAAGAATAGCCTGGGCATCAGCTTCAGAATAAGTGTCCATGGTCAAGGCAGTCAATACTGTTGCCATTGCTTTCATATCAGCTGATTTAAGAGCGCTGACATCACCACTAGATAAAAATGTCTCAATAGCCATATTATCAACCGTTGCTTTAATTCCCATAGCACTCGGCATGGCAAAACATACATTACTAAACATAAAACAACATATCACCAGAACCGATAATACCTTTCTCAACATACAGCCTCCTTTTTTGTTAACAAGTTTTAAATTGTTTAAATTTTCTTTCACTGTCATTCCTCCTTTTTAAAATTTGTCATCATAAATAATTGCGTTAAAGTTTTAAATTTTTTTTAAATAGAATAAACAAAGTTGATAAAGTATACCATACATTTTTTAACTTTACAATGTCTGGCAATATTTTTTTATAATTTTTAACATATGCATTTTCAATACCTTACATCTTTTAACTTTAAAAATGTTTCTACCCCATATTATTTTGCGAAATATTTTTCAAATTATTTAAATATGCTGACTGCTGGCACAACAGCATTAAATTCATCCATCAAAATATCAAGCGCAGACTTCTTCCCAGTTAACCGATCAAAGTAAGGTCCGGCAATATTTTTAGTAATTCTCGGGGTAATAACTATATATGAAATATCTTTTTCCTTCATCTTCCTGGTTAACTCCGCGGTATGAAAACCGCCGGTAACCATAACCCCGATTTTTTCTTTAGCTTCATTAATAATAGTCAATTCATTATTTATCATCGCGTCATCTCTAAATCCAGCAACTTTATAAAAATCTACCCATGCAGGAATATACACATCTAAATACGCGATATCCACTGGTGAGGCTATTTTAATCCCTAATTTATCTGCCTGACTAGAAATAAACGTCAGGTACTTATCAACTTTTAATTCATTTTGATATTTTGAGTAAAATTCCAGATCCTTATTAACCATTTTAATATCAACCAAACGCTCCATCACTTTCAAACCTCTGACCAATAAATCAAGCTGTTTTTGTTCTGGATTTGTATAATTTTTAACGCGGATAGCTGCATCGACTTCTTCTATTTCATTAAATAATTCAAAGCTTTTTATCTGATCATAGCTTGTGGCATAAACAATGTATTTATCTAAGTTAGCGTATTGAGTAAAATCGATTTCACTCTTTATTGCCATTTCCTTAACAAAACTAAGATATCTGGCAGCGCTCAACTGTTCATTCTTATAAGCCAAACCATTATCTAAAAGACTCCTGATATCTTCTTCTGATAATAGATTAGTCAACTCGGTGAGTAATTTGGTGCGTTCTTCTTCTGCTTTAGCAAAATCAAGCGTACCTTCGATTTTAATCGCTTTTAATAAACTGGAGAAATTAGGATACTTCGCTAAATCCTGAACAGATCCGGCCAACTCATCATTTAAAAAAAGACAATAGTCATTCAAAGACATTATTCTCAGATCAAATGATAATTGTTGTTTATCTATATTCGCTAATTTTGGATTATAAAGATAGGATTTAAGCGTAGCTAAACATGAACTTAGATGATTGAAATAGCTTTTAGCTTCTGATTTAAACGGAAGCGAATCCTGAAATGCCTTAAAATTATTATCGTATAACTGCTTATCTTCTATTCCGTATAGAGCCAGCGGATATTCAAAACCCTTACTAATTGCTAATGCCTCCGGCCCGCTTAATTTACCTTCCCGAACAAACAAATCCGCTGCCTGAGTTCTAATTGCGTCTTCAGGAAAAGTAGAAAACAGGTCAGTCTGTAACTTACCGACTGACCCTTCAATACCGACAATTTTCAAACCATAATTTTCCACCAATAAATCAATAATATTCGCAATATTGGTCTGAGCCTCATAATTAGCATGCGCGTCCTGGATATGCACAATAACTTCTTTTGAGTTTCCTTTATATATATCTTTTACATTTCCCCATGAGCTGGGAATAATTAAATTAAATATATCTTTTGGCTCAGCTTTAGCGGTTTGCTCCTGAGCAAACAAAACGGAAACAGATAAAACCATCAAACAAAATAATGCAGCACCCCTAAACATTAGCCCCTTTAACTTCATCATATTCCCCCTAATATTCATTTAGTTCCTCCGTTTTACTAATCCTTAAAAAAATCATCTATCTTGATAATAAGAAAAGTGTTAAAGTGTACCACATGATTTAACACCTGTCAATACAAGCAATTGTCATTTCAAAAGCCTTTTAAAATCAATAAACAATCCAGACAAAACAATACCCAGCTATTGAATCTTATTTTAATTATTCCCCTATAAGGTATGCTCTTATATTAAAAGCATATCATAAATCAGCAGCCTTTTGCCACTAAATTTATGATATGCTTTTGTATATTTATTATTATGCGTATGTTGCAGCTGCAACATATACAGTCATATATTCTTTATCAATATCAGTTGTGGTTAGCTTTGAAGTTGAGGTAAACTGCTCGCTCATAAAGCTGTCAAATTTTTCATCATTATCAATGTCCATAATCAGCTGAGGATCACCTAATACGCTTTTAACTAGGAATTTATACTCATCTTTTTGTGATTGAGTCAATTGCGTACCCTTATCGCCGGTTATAAATGCATGTACTGCCTCCGCAAAGCAAACATTTAAATTTATGATTTTGCCTTCTTTTGCCTCAGGATAAGTAGTAACTATAACAGTAGCATCAATATCTGAATTATTTTTCATCTTATCTGCTAATTTATTAGTAAGCGAACCCTGCTGAGTCATATAACAGATATTTTTAATATTTGTACCTCTTTTTTCAAGAACCTGATAGGTAGCGAGTGGAGTTACTTTTCCAGCTGATCCTAATTCTGCTCCTTCCATTTCTCCGACATCTAAAGGACCAACAAAGTTCACTGATTCAGAGATATCCATGGCTTGGATAAAATCAATTCCGTTAATTTGAGTTTTATTATCTGCCGCCGTATCATCCATAATAACCAAATCATTACGCTTAGCTAGTTCTTTCCACATATCAGCGCTAGCCATACCTTTGATCTCTACAGGAATTTGATTTTCTACAGCTGCCGCAAAATCAGGTTTACCAAGCATACTCAATGGAATAACAATCACATTTTTCTCTTTTATTGCCGGAGCACTATCCGCATTAAATTTTTCTTGAACATTAGTGGTTTGAAAATCTTCAATATCATTTTGCAATTTTTTTGCCTGATAAGCAATTACCGCACTGCTGACAACTTTAGCTTTATTACCCAGAACATCTATTTTAGCCTCCACACTGCGAAAAACAGAGGCAATTTTCGCGCTGGTTTCTAATGTCTGAATATCTGTTTTTGCCGGACTGATTGTCATGGTTACCTTACCTTTTTCCGTAGCACTAGGTTTTAGCTGCACAGAAACACTCTCTACTTTAGAATAATCTCCCGAAGCAATAACCACTGAGGAAATGTTCTCTTTTTTCACTCCAGCATTATCCGCAATACTTAATATCTTTTGGTCAGCATTGCCAACTTCAAAAACAAGCCCCTGCCCTTGCTTAATCCCAGACTGTAATTCCGCCTTATATTGAACCTGAGAAATCTCACTCGGTTTTAATTGCGAAGCAATAAGCGTTTCCTGTTCCTTTGTTGCCAAATCAGATGTACTGCTTATCCCTGAGGCAATTGGACTGGCAGCAACAGTTGCCTGTAACAGCCCCTGATTAAGCGCTTCAGCAACCTGTTTTTTATCAACATTAATCCCTAAATTATTCAGCTTTGCCGTAACAACCTCAGCACTGGAAGTAGAGGAAGATTTTATAATATCTGTCGCGATTTTCTTTTGACTATCGCTCTGAATATTAAGTTTTGAAACAACAACTTTTGCTATTATATTTCCAGAATTTGCCGCAGTTTTAGATGGCTCAGATAATCCAGTATTAACTGCCGCTGTTACCTGGGCACTGCTTACTTCTATACCCGCATCATTAAGCTGTTTAGTAATTTCCCTTGTATTACCCATATTACTCATTACTATACTCTTAGCTGTTTCCTGCTTTGCAACAGGAATATTCAAGCCTTTTTCTCCAACTATAGTAGACACAACCTGATTAGCCACTGGGCTAGCCTGTAATGTCGCAGCTAATCCTGTATTTACTGATTCAGTTACCTGCTCTTTAGTTACACTTATACCTGCATCATTAAGCTTAGTAGTCATTACCTCTACATTAGCAATATTAAGCGCTA
>JAHITY010000138.1 GCA_018817165.1 Candidatus Omnitrophota bacterium | reverse complement strand
GAGCATCTCCAAGAATATCTTGATGAATTTTGTTATCGCTTTAACCGCAGGTTCTGGGAGCCCGAACTGCCTTTGAGATTACTCAACGCATGTCTTGCTCACGTCCCTGTAAAAATAGCTGAGTTTCCTTAAGAGCCATTATAAGTATTTTTTACCATTAAAAGTTTTTATCTGCGACGAAAATCGAAACAAATCAATTCACCCTTGCCATTTGATGACAACGTGATGTAATTATGGTCTATATAAATAAATTATTCAAAATTTACTTTTCAGGAGGATTTCATTGTGACTCGTTTTTTAGCACTTCTTGGATTTTTGTCACTTCTTGCCAGTACCGCGATAAGCTTTGCTGCGCAGTCGACAGCAGATGTCTCCGTGTCCGCAAAAATGAAAAATTCCGTACTGGAAGAGATAGTCGGTTCACGAGTGGAGCAAATCCCACGCGAGAAAGAGTACGTTATCGGTCATGGTGATATCCTCACCATCAGCATATATGAAGAAGGCGATATGTCCGCGTCTTCGTTACCTGCTATAGATCGGCAGAACAAATCTGGTGATGCTCCCCGTATTGCTGCTTCCGGCACCACTGTAATGATGGACGGAAGGATATCATTACGGGACATCGGCGATGTTGAGGTAGTGGGACTCACTCTTACTCAACTGGCTGATTATCTAAAAAAGCTTTATGCAGTCATTTACGAGAACCCGATAGTTACCACGACCTTGGTGCAGAGCAACAGCCTACGCTATACAGTGATGGGAAACATATCCCAACCTGGAATATTCTTTCTCGATTTTCCAATGACCCTGGTGCAGGCTCTTGCTCGATCCGGAGGCTTTACCGAGTGGGCCAACAAGGATATTACCGTTGTCCGCAAACAGATTAGAGAAGAGGATAAAGCACACTTCGACGGAAACACGCTGGAGTTTAATTATGACAAATTCGTCTCGGGCAAGGCACTTGACAGTAATGTGTTCATCCGCTCCGGCGATATTCTTATTGTCAAGTGATCACCAAACCCCAGTATCGTTAAGGAAACTGTATGATCTCTCGACAAACAGCTTGCTCTCTTGGAGCACTTGTGCTCATTTTATATCCGGCGACACCGTTCGCCCGTACCAACAAAGTGACTACAGGGCTTTCCACGTCCTATGATTATAGTGATCGGCAATACGATCCGGTTACGGGTGATCCAACTCCTGAGAGTATCACGAATACAAGTGACGACGATTACAATCGCCTGGTCCTTCAACCCCTTTTTTCCTTTGTTTCAGACAGCCAGGTAGATCATTTCAAACTGCGTGCAGCTCCATCCATCAAATATGACCTGTCCGGAGATCAGACCGACTGGGACAATGACCTCTTTCTCTCTGCCGAGCGCTCTCTCAGCAAGGCATGGCAGCTGAATGTTTCAAACGCTTTTCTCCGCAGCGATTACCATGACCCTCAATCTGGGATAGCAGTTGATACAGGCACTCAGGACAGTCAAAATCCCACCCCTGAGCTTTCCACCGATCTGGGAAGGACTCGCTATTGGCGCAATACTCTGAAAGGAGGAGCAAAGTACATTTACGGTCAAGAAAGCCTGGTAAATCTTGGGGGCGATTTCATTGTTTTACGAAACGATGATGCAGAGACTCTTACCAGCTATGAAGATTATGACCGCTATGCCGTAAATTTAAACAACGAACACCGTTTCAATAATATCTGGAAAACTATCGCCGAACTGAGTTTTGTCCGTGGTGACTATGCAGCATCCGATACAACAACCCCCGATGTAGCCCCGACATCAACCACGGACAACTTGTCTGGCGACCTCAAGGAATATCATCTGCTGGCAACAGTGGAAAATAACTATTTCCAGCAAAACAAGGTGTCACTGAACTATAATTATATCGGTACCCGATACGATGAAGACCTCAAAGATAATGGTGATATCCATCAATCGCGATTAACCTGGCGACGTGACTTTTCACAAAAATTAAATACTACACTCGGCGCTGGCCCTTCATACGAGAAGACCGAAGGACGAGATGCCAACTGGGGGGGAAATGGGCTGGCCGAAATCAATTATCTGATTCAACACGGCTCCTTCACCTTCGCGGTAGAAAAACGCTATGATGTGGATAACTTCTCAGGCACCGATGAGCGCGGCTTCATCGATTACTGGGATACGCGTTTTCTCTTCAACTACCAGCTCGTTGAAAGCGTAACCCTCAATGGCCGGATAGCCTATCGATATGAAGACAGGGAAGACCCTGACCTGCTTACATATCACAAAGATCTGATTACCACCGGACTCGGCTTGCATTATTCCTTCCTGCAATATTATAGCGCAGGACTCAATTATACCTTCACCAAACAAATATCCGATCGTATCGGCGACGATTACGACGACCATCGTTTGCTGTTTGCCCTTTCCTGGGAACAGGAATGGCTCCGCTGGTAAGTCAGAATAACAAAAATAAAATGAGTTAGTGCATAATTATTCCTAAGAAACGAGACATATGACAACCTCATCTAATGCAATTCGGCATAACGCTGCTGTAACTCGCTCTCGTCGTGAGACATTGAACAGCCATAAAAGTGTGAACCTGTGGTTTACAGGATTTTCCGGTTCCGGCAAGTCAACCCTTGCCTAAGTTCACTCTAATCCCCTGATAGCCTTTTGCTGAAAGAGATAAAAACAACCTCTTGTTTAAACTGACATGCGAGATAATACTGCTGACAAATTAGACAATGTGGTCTTTTTAGTTGATATATTCTTTACGATTACAATATTCCTCGTCTCATTTTGGGTACGGAATACCTTTATACCATCAAAACATTCACTCGATTTCTTTTCGCATCTTTTCTTAATCCCCCTTATCCTCGTTTTCACAACAAGTTTCCTTTCTTATTTCGGAGGATATAAGAGCCCTGAAAGGACCAACCTGGCTGGTTATTCCTGGTCCATTTTTCGTGCAATTGTGTTAACTATTTCTGCACTTCTGGCAATTTTATTTTTCCTTCATATTCAATATATAAGCAGATTCGTTATTTTTATTTTTGCTTTTCTTGAACTTTGTACCCTGCTGGTTATTCGCACAATCACCCTTGTCTATTTCAAGGAGCAGGTCAAAAGTGGTAAAAAGTCACTTCGTGTATTAATCATTGGCTCAAGGAGTCGTGCCCGGGAGTTGGTCCTTGCACTTCAGGAACAAATGGTATGGGGAGTTAACGTTGTCGGGTTTGTAGATCCGGATGCATCCAGAGTAGGGTCTAAGATGCTGGACATACCGGTAATCGGCACAGTAGAAAATATTCATGACTGCCTGAAAGTAAATGTCATAGATGAAGTAATCGTCGCCATTCCCCGGTCACTTCTCAACGATGCGGAACCCATCGTCATGGCCTGCGAGGAGGAAGGAATCAAACTTCGATTTATGGCAGACATTTTCAACGTCAAGATGGCCCGGATAAGCTTATCAGAGGTTAAGGGTATTCCACTGCTGGCCATGGAGCCGGTCGCACAGGATCCTCAGCAGCTTTTTGCCAAACGGATCTTTGATTTAACATGTACTCTGCTTTCTCTGCCATTCCTTGTTCCCATTTTTGTCATTGTTGCCATTATCATCAAACTCGATTCACCTGGACCGGTTTTTTTCATTCAACCACGTGTAGGGATGCGAAAACATGTTTTCCCGATGTTCAAGTTTCGCTCAATGCAAATCAATGCGGAAGAACAGCTCAAGGACATTGAACATCTTAACGAGGCGGAAGGACCCATTTTCAAGATAAAAAATGATCCCCGCATCACCAGGGTGGGCCATTTTTTAAGAAAAACAAGCATAGATGAACTGCCTCAGTTGATCAATGTCTTCCGTGGCGAGATGAGTCTGGTCGGCCCTCGACCGATGTCTTTACGCGATGTCGATCGGTTTGAACGGGGCGTTCAGCGTAAACGCTTCAGTGTCCAACCCGGCCTGACATGTATCTGGCAGATTTCCGGAAGAAGTAACCTCCCCTTTGAAAAATGGTTGGAGTTGGATCTTGAGTATATAGAAAACTGGTCATTCTGGCTTGATCTCAAGATCCTACTCAAAACAATTCCAGCGGTTATTAAATCGAAGGGAGCGGCGTAACATAAGTCTATAATTAGAAAATGTCAGAGAAACTGGGTGAATAAATGCAGATTTTGGTAACAGGCGGAGCCGGCTATATCGGGAGCCATACCTGTGTGGAGTTGCTCGAGGCAGGGTACGAGGTTGTGGTTGTCGACAACCTCTCCAACTCCAAGAAAGAAGTTCTATACAGAGTAGAAACAATAACCGGGAAGCCGATTGCCTTTTACGAACTAGACCTGAGCGATACAGTTCAGCTTTGCGATTTACCTGCAGGTACAGCGAGTTTCTCCTAAAACCAGTGAGGCCTACCTGCGAGCAGTGGCAGGACTTTCAGCCTTTCACAATCAGCCGTCGGCAGAGCTGAACAATGACCAAATCCAGGATTATCTGCTGTACTCTATTCAGGAAAAACAACTATCCTGGTCAAGCTGCAACGTTCTTTTCTGCGAGCTGAAAAAAATATTACCAAGAATTTCTAGGCCGTAAAGAATCCGAGTTTTCCATCCCACCCCAAACAGCCCGTCTTGGTGGGCATAGCGAAGTATGTAATCAGTGTGGAACAACCAACAACAGTTACAACTCCTGCCGAAACCGGCATTGTCCGAAATCTCAAAGATATTCTCCTCTGCCCATATTGCCGTCAGAGGCAAATGATGTACCGGGGAAACTTACCTGAATTGCACACCAGTTAAAGGAGAAACGGAGTATACTTTTTCCTCTATTTCACAGATGGTTTGGAGTGATATGCCGTTTTTTTCAGCACCACAGCACAATAGTGACAAAAATAAAAAAAAATTTCTCTTGAATCTGAGCAAATGCCTTGTGAGAATGTATTCAAATCAATCCTTCCAGCCAAACATGATCATTTTTCTTCCCCCCGAGCAACAAAAGACCTCTCTGCTTTTTATTTACTTTGAAG
>JAHITY010000096.1 GCA_018817165.1 Candidatus Omnitrophota bacterium | reverse complement strand
CATGGAACATCCTTGGAAAAAGCTGCCAAGTGTAAGAAGAATTTCACAATCAAAGCAGAAGTCTTTGGTTAGTATTTAAAAACCATAAAACCGGACATTTCTACTTTGGTAAAAAGCGGACATTCTTACTTTGGCTTGACAGCAATCAGTTACACATTTGCAATATATTTAATGTTATGGTATACTTTATTACATTTTATGTAATCTTTGTAAAGGTCTTTAATTCTTAACTAGGAGAATCGTTTTGAAAAAAATAATTAGTAGTCTGTGGTTGAAAATAATATGTTTAGTTTTAATCAATTCATTCCTATTAATGGATATTGCCTGGGCAGGGGGAAGTGATCTGAGCCTACATAAGAATTTGGATACACTTGCGGCGCCAATCCAGATCCAAGAAATTTCAATGAATCATGTTATTCAGGAACTATATTTATCGAAGATTCAAAAGAGTAATTCATTTGAAAACAATTCAAATTTAGATGATAGGGTGACTAAAACCAAGCAAGCTGATCAGAATAAAAATTTTAAGGAAATTTTAATAAAAGCACTGACAACTGCGATTTCAATTACTTGTCCGCTAATGCTGGCTGGTTGTTTTACATTAATGACGGATCTTAATAACAGCAGGTATGGGATACATGATAGCTTAGTGCCGGGGATAATTGTGGATGTAGTTATATTTATTGTGGTGATTGTTTACGGGGTGTCGCTGAATAATACTTCAGATGGTAATCCGTATAAGAATGGTGGTATGGATGAATATGAGAGATATGAAAGAGAAATACGTCCTGAGTTATTTGGCTATGAAGATAAAGATACAGAGCAATTATTACAACAGGCGGAAAAAAGTTCTGAACAACCAAAAGAAATTGCGCAACAGGATTGCCCTATAAAAAATTTAAAAATGGATATTGATCTTGATATTAGTTTACAGCTTATTGGGCGGGCAATTTAATTATAATATTCAGAGCATATATCTTTTAAACGGCTTGGAGAAAATGTTAATGGGGTTTCTAAAATTTTCTAAAAGAGAATCAATTAGAGTCGTTGCTTTTATCCTGCTAAATGCATTCCTCTTGCTGGATATTGCTTGGGCCGGAGCCGGGGAGGTATCGGTTATTACCCCTGAGCTAATGCTCAGCGCTCCGGTGTAGATCAGTCAGCAGCAGTTTGCTGTTAGCTTTGAGGCGTTTTATGCTGATAAGACTCCCTCTATCCATAAAATAGAAATAAGTTCAGCCGAGCCTAAGCAAACTAAATGGTCATTTAAGGCAATCTGCTTAGCTTTTTTGCAAAGCGAACGCTTAAAATTATTAGCTCAGGCTTATCGTATGATGAAAAAATGCAAAGAAAGATATGATTTAAAATTAATTATTATTCCCTTGATTATAATCCCTGGGATTATTGCTTTAAGTTATACCCTGGGATGGGCAGAAGATGGAATTAGCGGGACGATATTATCGTTTTATTCGAATTATCAAGAGTCTGGAGTTATAAAGCAAACTGCTTATGCTTTAATCGGAGGCATAGCAGTAATAGGAGTACTATTAGTAGTACTCCTAGGTTGGGAGTATTTGCGTTTAACTTGGAGAGTATTTGTAGGAGGTTTTAATTGGTTATATGATCAATTCTTAAAACAGGATGTTAGGAATAAAACCGGTATGCCTAAATTAGATGTTTCAGCTGCGAATATAGCCCAAGTAAAAAAAATGATTGCTAAATATAAGTCTTATTCAGCGCATTATAATCAAGGTTTATTGTTTATAACTCCTCCTAAACAGAGTGAATCAGAACAAGCAGCTTCATTAACTCAGGAAGATGCTTCGCTTAATAATACTGGAGTTATAAATAAAGAGAATATCCCTGTTGATTCTGAATTTTTGGATAAAGTTAATAAGGATCTGCAGCAGTTACAAGCGATTTATGTTATAAAGCAAGATGGGAAAAAAATTTCAGTGGAAGAACTGGTCTCAGGAATATTTTTAATACGGGCAATATAAACATTTTCTATTTAATGATAAGGAGAAATAATGCGCAAAGTATATAAAATTATCAGCTTAATTTTAATCAATGCATTTCTTCTGCTGGATATTGTCTGGGCAGGAAATATGGATTTCTCTATTATTGAAAATACGGATAATTTATCCGCGCAAATTCAGATCAGCAATCCTGATTTTTATAATTATTTTTTAAACGGAGTCAACCCTGACGATATGGGGTCTAAGCTTGATGAAGCTACAAATCTTGCGCGAGATGATTTATTTACTTTTGACAAAATAAATAATTTGCTTAGTCAAGCTGAGCAGACGCAAGGAGATAGTGAAAATGCAATAAGCCTGCAGGTAAATTATTTTGCTCCAATCGGCGCGGGATTAACCTGGGGCTGGGATAAAGTTCAGGGATTTATTGTTCAGAACCAGGTTTTATTAACCAATATTGGTTTTAGCTTTGCTGTTATTGGTTTGAGCCTTGCTGTAGTAATGGGGATTTATAAGAATTATCAGCGATTTATTAGGTCTATCCAGCCTTTGCGCATGCAATGGTATAGCTGGCGTTTAGGTTTAAAAGCAGGCAATTATATTGATCAGATAATTCTTAGACGAATATATGCTAGTTATAGTAGGAAGGAATTGCTTGAGGACATTAGCTCATCGGTAAGTAAGTTTAAGGATGAGCAGAAAATATTAACATTGGATCCATCTTCAAAGCAGTCAAATGATGCTTTTGAAGAACGTTTTAGTATTGTCTTAAAAAAACTTTCCCGTATGGGCATTGGTGTTTTTTCCTTCAAGTCATTCTTGGATAATGATAAATTGGTTGCATCAGCAGAAAAGACAGATAAATCAAGCAATAAAAAAACTACTTTGCAGGCAAGTTCTTGGGCAACCGCGGGCGCATTGTTTATGACAGATATGGAAAATTCAAATGATTTGAGTTCGCATAATTTGATTGCAGTGGCAGCTTTGGCTTTGGGCGGTATTGTTATTGTATCTTCCGCGCTTATGTATAAGCCTTTGCGGATGCAATGGTATATTTGGCGTTTAGACTTAAAGCGAGGTGATGTAATAGATCTAGTTATTAAGAATATGATAGCAAAGAGTAATAATAGAAATGAGCTAATAAATCTAATTAGTTTAGAAATAGATAAATTAAATGGTGAAGAAAAAAATAGACTTAATGAAAATCTAGCAAAGCGTTTTGATCAGATATTGGTTGATAAACTTTATAAAATGGGAACAAAGGCGTTTTATTATAAAGTGTTTTTTGGGATATACAGTAATGCTTACAGGGCGTTTTATTATAAAAGAGTGCTAAAGCTTAATAATCAGAATAATTTTGATAAACAATTTTTGCAAGATGTGCTCGGTGGGAAGAGTTTACAATGGCTGATAAGTGATTGTGTAAACATAGCAATGAACAGTGATGATATAGAACCCCGCAGGTTAGCAATCAATATGCTGAATAAGATTGTAAAAGCAGGTTTATTAAAAAAACAGGCTTTAGTGAGTATGTATTTGGAAGTCGCGGACAGTAAGTTTTTAGATACTAAGGTTTGCGCGATTTTTGGGCTAAAAGATCATATTAAGGATATTGATCAGACAAATAAAATCAAATTAATCTTAAAACTAGAGGATATTATTAATAATAAGGAAAAAGAAGTTAGAAAAATAAAATTAGCATTACCATTCAAGAGAGTTTATGCTTATAATCGAAATCATGCAGATCAAAAGGAAGAACTGTTGAAATCCCAAGCCTTGTATATTCATATGGTGATGGATTTATTATCTAATTTTGAAGAAAATGAAAACATTAATGATATTATTAAAATAGTAGAGGATTTCAAAGAATATGTGGATTTATTGGGCAATGATGTGAATAGTCAATTTAGTGAATATCTTGAGCCAATACTAGCTGTGCTGATTAAAAATAGAGATCAATTAGCCGATCAGCTTAAACCAGAGTCGTTGTCAACTATGATTGTTAATAATATCCCTGGGAAAAATAATAAAAATACGACAGATAAGCAAGTTAAAAACCAGCTAAAACAAACAGTTGATCGAATTAAGATAGTGTCTGAATTATTAAAACAGCTGAAACAGAAAAGAAACAATTATGGTATATTTTCCAGATCGATATTGACGTTTTTTGATATTGTTGCGGCTATCAAGAATCTCAAACAAGAAAAAAAGAAGGATATGCTTGAACAAGCAAATATCTGTGAGAAGATAGGTTTGATTGAACAGGCAATATAAGATTTATTTTAATTAACCTTCAGTATATTAGAAGTATAAAATTATAGATTTTCAATAAAAGCTTTAACTAGGTAAATACTTTTAATATCCTTGACAGCAAAGTTGATTTGTGTTATAAAAAAGGTTCTATGAATACCTATGTATAAAGGATGGAAATTCCCCGGAATTTATTAATTTAGGAAAAATATGTCTATTTGTTATTTAGAAAAACAATTTATATACAATGGTTTGTCAATTAATAATAGAATTGTCATGTCCAGATAATCTATATGGGCTTTTTATTTACTTAAGCATAGCTTGAGCAAATAAATTACTATAAATATTCTTAAAGTTTATTAAAGCAGATACGAAGATCGCAGTTAATTACAAAATAGGAAAGGACCTTTAATGAGTGAGGCGAACCATTATGAAGTAGCTTCTGAACATAGAATTTCTTTTGGACAAAAGACAGCTTATGGTTTTGGTATGCTGGCTAACCAGCTTTTTGCAGCGGCTCTTGGCGTTTTTATGGTTGTCCTGGTAGTTGGGTTAGGTATGGACCCTTTATTAGCCGGTCTTTTAGGAGCTTTACCCAGAATATTTGATGCGCTTACAGATCCTGTTATGGGATATATTTCAGATCATACTTACTCGAAATGGGGCCGCCGTCGTCCCTATATATTTATAGGGGCTATTATAACAGGTCTTTCTTTTATTTTTATGTGGCAGGTTAATCCTGGAAATAGTCAAGCTTATACGTTCTGGTATTTTCTGCTCTGGTCATTGATTTTTTACTTGGGTTACACAATTTTTGCAACTCCTTATATTGCACTAGGATATGAGATGAGTGATGATTTCAAGGAAAGAACCCGCCTTATGGCAGCTGCTCAAATTATCGGTCAGTTTGCCTGGGTCATAGCCCCCTGGTCTTGGGTTATTATCTATAATCCTAAGTTATTTACAAGCGCACCAGAAGGAGCACGTTTTCTCTCTGTCTGGGTCGGACTTGGCTGTATGTTGATAGCATTGATTCCGGCTTTTATATGTAAGCAAAAAATCGTTCCAAAAGAAGAACAAAAACGCATAAATTTTCAAGATATCAAGGGTGAGTTGGCTTCTTTTAGAAAGGGAATCATAACGACTTTTAAATGCAAGCCGTTTCTTCAGCTATGTGTAGTGACTTTTCTTATATTTAACGGTTTTCAAACGATTGCCGGATTTGCCTGGTATATTATTGTTTTTTATTTATTTAAAGGAGATATGGGCGCTGCTGGAACCTGGCCGGCCTGGTTTGGAACGATCAGTGCTTTGTGCACAATTTTTTTCGTGATTCCAATAGTAACATTTGTATCTGAAAAAATCGGCAAAAAAGGTGCTTTTATTTTTTCCACTTTGATTTCTATTGTGGGATATTCTATGAAATGGTGGTGTTTTAATCCTTCTAATCCATATTTAATGTTTTTACCTTTACCTTTTTTGGCTTTTGGTATCGGAGGCCTTTTTACATTGATGATGTCTATGACGGCTGATGTCTGCGACCTGGATGAGTTGAATAACGGCGAACGTCGAGAAGGGGTGTTTGGAGCTGTTTACTGGTGGATGGTTAAGCTTGGACAAGCTATTGCGATTTTTTTCAGCGGAATTATTTTAAAAGGAGTAGGTTTTAAGCAGGGACAAGCAGAGCAGCTTCAATCGACGATAACCGGATTGCGTATTGCAGATATTGTTATT
The DNA here is from genome assembly GCA_018817165.1 of Candidatus Omnitrophota bacterium. Lineage (GTDB taxonomy): Bacteria > Omnitrophota > Gorgyraeia > B26-G9 > B26-G9 > JAHITE01. The sequence continues at coordinate 13,416 of JAHITY010000096.1, read as the reverse complement.
CCAATTGTGGGAGCTTTGATAGCAATTGCGGTCATCTGGTCTTATACTATATCAGAAAAAAGAGCTAATGAAATCCGGGATGATCTAATAAAACGTCGCGGAAAAGCTCAGTTGCAATAAAAAAGAATTTTTTCATAGCTTAATTACGAGCGTAATTATAAAATAGATTGTATATATTGACTCTTAAACTAAAACAATGAGATCTGGATATGAGAATATCTGTGGCATTCAAAAGGATAAGTTTGTGATGAAGAAGAAAAATGTATTAATAACTTCAGCTATTGGGTTTTTTTTAATTATTTTTTTCCTGCCTTGCGCGTATTCTATGCCAGAGGTTTCATTTGAACTTTACCCGGGTAGGGAGCTAATTGTTGACTATGCAAAGTACGGAGAATTTAAGAACCTTGATACTGCTAAGTATAAATTTCAGATAAAAGATGGAAAAGGTTTAGCTGCTGCGGTTGGAGAAGGCATATTTCCCAATAGGAGTGTATATGAGGATCCGAAGTATAAAGAATTAAACAAAGCAAAAAAACTGGAGGGAAGCCATTGGTCTTTTGTTAATATTACCGATTTCCAGTTAGCATTTTATAAATGGGCGACAGCTGCTGAGTCTCCGGGGATAAAACTGTTTTATACCGCGGAAATATTGGAAAAATCTGGAAATATTAATCAGGCGGTAAAAGCTTATTACGCGATAGTGGTCCATTTTCCTAATAGTATTGGGTTTACTTACTGGGGAACTCCTTGGTATGTCGGCCCGGCTGCTTTGGATAGAATATTGTATTTAACTGAGAAATATCCTGAAATGGGGATTAAGCTGGTTGATGCGCATATAGCTATAGAAAATAGATATGATGATGATCTAAAAAATGATATATTTAATATCAACCCTGGTAAATTAATTAAGGTTGAACCTAATAAGGTTATTGATCAGAAAATCAATCTTGCTGAACTGGCAATAGAGCAGGAAAAGGTATTTGGAAATATCAGTTTGGTAAAGTACTCTAATGGCCATTGGCAAATAAAAATAGACGGGAATCCGTTTATAATAAAGGGTATTGCCTATCAGCCTTCAAGAATAGGCCAGAGCCCGGATATCGGGACACTGAAGGATTGGTCTGTTTCAGATGAAAACAAAAATGGAAAGATTGACAGTCCTTATGATTCCTGGGTGGATGAAAACGGAAATAATATTCAGGAGGGTGATGAGCCGGCAATTGGTGATTTTCAATTGATTAAAAATATGGGGGTTAATGTTGTAAGGGTTTATCATCATGATCTTGCGGGAAATAAGGAAATATTTAAAGATTTATATAAGACCTATGGGATTAGGATTATTATTGGTGACTTTTTGGGTATGTATACTGTAGGGTCAAAGGCTTCATGGGAAGAAGGGACTGATTATTCTAATCCGGAACATCAAAATAATATGCTGGATTCAGTAATGCAGATGGTTAACGATTACAAGGATGAGCCTTGTGTATTGATGTGGGTACTGGGTAATGAAAATAATTATGGAATAGCCAATAATGCTAAGAAAAATCCTGAAGAGTATTATCATTTTGTCAATGAAGTAGCGAAAAAGATTAAGGAAGTAGATCCAAATCATCCGGTGGCAATCTGCAATGGCGATATCCATTATCTTAATGTTTTCGCGGACAATTGCCCTGATATAGATGTTTTTGGATCCAATGCCTATAGAGGAACGCACGGTTTTGGCTATTACAATCTATGGCTGCCGATTAAGGAAGTCGCGGATAAACCGGTAATTATTACTGAGTATGGATGCCCTGCTTACGGGTATGGATTCAGCCGCGAAGCCGCGGAGGATTTTCAGGCTGAGTATCTTGTCGAGAACTGGCGGGATATTATGCGAAATAGCGCTGGTTCACACGGTGCCGGCAATGCTTTAGGGGGGGTAGTTTTTGAATTTGTCGATGAATGGTGGAAGGCCGGAAAACCTCCGGTATATCCTGATATGTTTCAGGATATTATTCCTAATTGCGGCGGTCCATTTGTTGATGGATGGTATTATGAAGAATGGTTTGGTATAACAAGCCAGGGAGACGGTACGGATTCTCCTTTTATGCGTCATTTACGTAAAGCTTATTTTGAGTTACAAAAAGTTTGGAGAGAAAAAGATTAAGAATGAGAAAAAATATTTCAAAATACATATTGGCAGTTTCTTTAATTATCAGTTTTTTGTTTTCTTTTGTTTGTTTTTCTCGATGCGAAGACGCGGCAAAAGATAAAGCACAGAGCGAATTTATAGTTTACTATGATAAAGATTTTATCGACAATCATTACTTTGCTTCAGAGATGATTGGTGATAGCGGTGCGATTGAATTTGATGATGGATGGAAAGAGAATCCGCAATCAGGTAATACCTGTATTCAAATAAAATATAACGCCACTGGTTATTTTGGCGGGGCAGGGCTTTATTGGGTTAATCCTGCCGGTAATTGGGGACAGCAAAAAGGGGGATATGATCTTCGTTTTGCGAAAGAGCTTACTTTTTGGGTAAGGGGAGAAAAGGGAGGTGAACATATCGCTGTATTTAAGTTTGGAGGTCTTAAAGGTTTGTGCCCTGATTCAGATAGTTATGGTATCGGACCGATAGTGCTTACAGATAATTGGCAGAAATTAAGTGTAAACTTAAAAGGAATAGATATGTCCAGAATAAGTGCTGGATTTAGTTTTGAGATTTCTAAGGCATATAACCGCAAGGGTTGTATTTTTTATATAGATAATGTAAAATATGAATAATGGGTTTTGATAACTAAAAAAGAATAATGATTCCCGAATCAGCAGCTAGTCGCTGCTTCTCGGGCGAAATTCGAGCAAATTGACTTGATGTCGCAAAAACGCTTTGGAAGTCAAGAGTAAATAATAAGGATTCCGCAAGTGCCTGCTAGGGCGCAGTCATTTCGGACTAAATTCGAGCAGGTTGACTTGACGTCGCAAAAACGCTCCGTAAGTCAAGCTCTCATTTAAAGGAGGAAGTAATGAAAAAGGCAGTTTGGTTTATGGCAGTTTTATGTTTAGGTTTGATGCTTTTAGCTCCAATAGTTGGGGCTCAGGACATGGAAGACGACGAGATGGATATGGAATTAGTTGGTAAAGCGGGAGATTTTCAAGAAGGCATGTTTTATGTGTATAAAGATAAAGGTGACAAAGTAAATCATTATATCCCTTCCGGATGGATGGGAGATTATGGTGATATTAAGATGGATCTTAACTGTACAGAAAATCCTCATTCCGGAAAGAATTGCATAGAGTTTAATTATTCGGCAAAAGGTAAGCAAGGCGCCAATTGGGCTGGAATATTTTGGCAGAATCCCGCTAATAACTGGGGAGAGAAAAAAGGCGGATTTGATTTGCGCGGAGCAAAAAAACTTACATTCTGGGCAAAAGGCAAAGTTGGCGATGAGCGGATAATGGAATTTAAAACGGGTGGTATCAGCGGAAATTATCCTGATTCTGATTCAGTAGGAATCGGTCCTATTGATTTGACTGTTGATTGGCAGCAATATACGATTGATTTAACTGATGTTGATTTGTCATATATAAACGGCGGTTTCTGCTGGGCCACTAATGCTGATTCTAATCCTGAGGGAGCAGTGTTCTACCTGGATGATATTATTTATGAAAAATAATTAATCGCTAAATAAATATCAACAAGTAAGGGTAGGGGCCTGATTCTAGTTCCTACCCTTACTTATTATTTTAGATTATAATAAAAGTAAGATACTATTTTTAAAGCAAGCGATGATTTATCAAATTTATTAAGAAAATAAATTAGGGGAAAGGTTTTTTTGTATGAATAGGGAAATTCGAAAAATTGCATTAGGATTAATATTTTTATTGCTTACAGGATGCAGCTTGATAAATCAAGAGCCTAAAGATAAGATTTACATTAATAAAATAAAAATTAAAAAAGAGAAAAAAGAAGATGAACAAAAATATAACTATCAGCTGATTGTCGATAAAAAACCTTTTATTATTAAAGGAGTTTGTTATTCCCCAGTACCGATCGGAAAACAGGGGATTTTATATAATTTCATGTGTGATGCCAAGAGACCTTGGATTGTTGATGGAAAATTAATGCAGGAAATGGGCATAAACACTGTACGGCTTTATCACAGTGGGGAAGAAATCGCTTTTTGTCGTGAGATGATTGAAGATTTATACAATATGTATGGAATCAGAACTATTTTAGGCCATACTCTGGGGTTTTGGGATTATCCGCCGGCAAATTACGCTGATCCAGAATTTAGAGAAGAAGTAACGGAAAATGTATTAAAAACCGTGGAATATTTTAAAGATGTTCCGGGTTTACTGCTTTGGAATTTAGGCAATGAGAATAATTATAGTTTTGATGGCAGAATCAATCCCTGGTCAAGTGATGAGATTGACGCAATGGATAGCTTTGGTAAAAAAAGAGATGCTCGGGCCCAAATATATTATTCATTTGTTAATGAACTAGCTAAAAAAATAAAACAAATTGATCCAGTGCATCTGGTTTCCTTGGGCAATGGGGAAACCGTGGGTTTGAAAATAGCCGCGGAAAATTGTCCGGATATTGATTTGATTGGCTGTATTGTTTACAGGGGTAAAGTATTTGGCAACTTTTTTAAGGAAGTGAAGCGCAAATTTGATCGTCCGGTGGTTTTAACTGAGTTTGGCTGTGATGCTTTTAACATGGTCAAGATGCAGGAAGATCAGAAGAATCAGTCAAAGTTCTTGAAAAGCCAGTGGTTGGATATTGAGAAAAATCTGGCTGGCGGTTTAGGCGCGGGAAATTGTGTAGGCGGTGTTGTGTTTGAATGGAGCGATGAATGGTGGAAAAAATCGGAAAGTGATCGGGACAGCTGGCTGGTTCATGATACTGATGCTGCCTGGGGCATGGGCTCGTATGATTTTGACGCTAAAGCCGGTAAGAATATGAATGAAGAATGGTTTGGCTTAGTAAGCTTAGAGCCGGAACTCGATGAAAATGGTTTAAATAAAAGAAGTCCGCGAAAAGCTTATTATGTTTTGCGTAAACTTTGGAATCAGGCCTATCGAGATCAAGCGGATGAAACAGAAAAATAAAATAATTTAAATTATCTGAAAAACAAAGGAAGAGACGCATATGAATAGTGTTGTTTTTAACTTTAAAAAAATGAAATTTAGATTAATCATTTTTATGCTGATAAGTTTTATGTTAGGCAAAACGCTTTGTTTAGCGGAAGTAGATAATTCCGCGCAGACAATTAAAGAGCGCTTTGCTGCCTTTGCTGCAAAAGAAGATTTTATTGGAATGAGGGGCTATTTAAAACAGCTGAAAACGCCAGGCGCTGATTCGCAGGATAACTTTTTAGTGGAATACTATTCTGCTTTGGCTGATTCTATGTATTTGGATAATTTAGAGAAAAAAGAACTGTGGCAGGATTTTTATGACAATATAGACGCGCTGGATGAACAGATAATTCAAACCGCGGCTAAATATGCTGATGCTCAGATAAGCAGTGAATTGCTAAATTTGCAGTATTTAGCGCAAAAAGCCTATTTACGTGATGAAGATGAGGAATCAGCGGAGAAGGTTTTTAATGATTTCGTGAAAAATGTAGTTGCTTATACTGAGAAAACCGGTGATATTGCGAAATTTCAGGAAGTTGCCCGGATTATTGCCGCTGATGGAAGAAATCACCAGTTGAGTCAGCTGTTTGTGGCCTATAAAGATTATTTACTTGTAAATGCGGATGCTTCTTCAGGGCAGCGTTTAGAGGTAATTGCTGATCAATATTTGTCTGATCAACAAATTGAAACAGCGATTATTATCTATGGCCATTATATTGATTTTGTTTTGAGCAAATATTCAAAGGCTGAGGCAAAAATAGCTTTACTTAATGTTTGCGATAAATTTCGGGAATATGGATTTTCTCCGGCAGTGGATGCGGATTTTGCTGAGCAAATATATGTTAAAGCGGAAAAAGCTTTTGGCCCAGAGATATTTACACAAAGAGAGATTTTTGTCAGAGGGATTAATCTGGAAGCCTTGGGTGATTATAAGCGAGCGAAGGAAGAGTATAAAAAATGTGCTAAAAAAGCAAGCGAAAGTCAGTTATTGGGCGAATTGTATACGCGCCTGGGTATTTTAAACATTTTTTATCTAGGTGATCTAGATGCGGGACTTAATTATTTGGAAAAAGTAAGCAATGAATTTGCTGATTCTGATTATGCGGATTTTTGCGCTTATCAGTCTGGGGTGATTTTGCAGTGGAAGAATGAAAGCCAAAGGGCTGCTGAAATATATTCAAAGCTTATTGATCAAGCTAATCATTTTTCTGCTCAGGCAGCCCAGCGTAAGCAGGAAATTGACAATGGAAATTCTTTGCCTTCAGAACTGGCTGATCCTTTAGATATGCTGTTTGGCGGGCAAGGTTCAAATATTGTGATGACTTTAAAAAGCATCCCTCACTCAGGTTTTATTAACCAGGATATTGCTTGGCAAGCAACTGCCCAGGATTTTTCCGCGGGCACTGTTCAGCCTTTGTTTAAATATGACTGGTTCGGAGATAAAGGGTTAAATGATGCTCCGGGTAATCTTGCGGGATTTAAAACAACTTATGATTCAGTTATGCCAAAACTCTTGTGTCTTGCGGTCAAAACTCCTGACAGTGAAAATGCTATATGTAGAAGTGCTTGGATCCATGATATAGTGCTTGATATTAGCAAAGAAAATAAGCTGGGACAGCCAGTTGAATTTACAGCGCGGATTTATCCCGCAACTATCTTGGAACAAGATATGCAATGGAGTTGGAAGATAGTCGGAGAGGCAGAGATCAGCGGGCAGACAAAATACTACAATCATTTATTTGAGCAGGCCGGAGATTATGCTGGTGAGCTTTTAGTTATGATCAAAGGTCAGAAAATAAGTAAAAAGTTTTCTTTTAAAGTTACTGAATAGTTTGTGACAGATTTAGCTTTCTGATAAAATTATTTAGACTAATAAATCAAATCAATGGAAATTATTTGCTTATGATAAATGAAAGAAGACAATACGTTCGTCTGAATAAGATCTTTCCTGTTGAATTGAAAATTATTGATTCTCAGAACAAGCCGCTAAGCGATTTAATTCAGGGATTTACCCGGGATGTAAGCTTTTTCGGTGTGTGCGTAGAAATAAATAGCTTAAAATCGGAACACCTAGAATTACTCCAGAATAGTAAAAATAAACTCCAAATCTTTCTAAATATCCCCTTGAAAAATAACCCGGTAAAAGCAATTGCCCGGATTGTCTGGTCTAAGAAAACCGCGGCGCCTCATCCTCAAAGTTATATGCTCGGATTATCTTATGAGGCGATTGATCGTGTTGAGCAAAAGCGGATAATCAGTTTTGCTAAGTTCATGATCGCGATTCCCCGGATGATTGTTGCGGGTTGTCTGCTGCTGGTATTGTTCTGCGGATTTTTAGCATATGATAATATCCGGCTTAACCTCAATAATAATTTATTAGTCGAGCAGCTCAGCCAATTAAGTGATGAGCAGTTTATGGTTAATCAGGAATTGGACAAAATTAAAGCGGAAAAACTAGTTTTAGCGGGGATGATGAATTATAGCGCGAAAGCGGAAATTCAAATGAAAGAAAAATTAAGCCAAATTGACGTATTGCAAAAACAGCAGGTTATCGAACAGAATACTGAGCAGGTGGAGAAATTATTATCAGCTCAGATCGAGTTTAAAAAACAGCTTGCGGATTTGTTAACGGAAAAACAGCAGATTGAAAGCAAACTTAATCAATATACTGATACGCAAATAGTTCTTGAGGCTAAACTGGAAAAGATTAGCAATAAAAGAGTTGTTTTAGAGGATAAAACTTTAGATTTGATGCGTCAATGGCTTTTGGCTTCCCAAAGCAGTAAAACCGGACTTATTGTGAGTTATGACAAGGACTATACTCTTACAGATGTTGGTTTTACTTATGATCAGGCTTTAAGCGCGTTTAATTTTATTAATTTTAAGCAGTATGAAAAAGCAGAAATGATTTTTGATTTTTTTAATAATCGAGCTCAGAAAGTCCAGGGTGGATTTGCTAATGCTTATGATGTAATTACCGGCAATGTCTCAGAATATATAGTGCATACTGGACCAGTTATTTATTTAGGCTTGGCAATAATTCATTATGAGCAGTCAACAGGAAAAACTACCTATAAACCGCTTGTAGCTGATATTGGTGAATGGCTATTGGAATTGCAGAGTAGGAATAAAGATGGTTCTTTGCCTGGCGGGCCGCAGGTGAATTGGGCTGGAACTGAGCAGAATATTGCCGCGTATATGTTTTTTAAAAAATTATTTAAAGAAAATAATGATCAGCGTTATGCTGTTGCGGCACGCAAAGTGCATAAATGGCTGCAAGAAACAGCGTATAATAAAACATTAAAACGTTTTAATCGCGGCACTGATGACCGAATGATTGCCACTGACACTGTCGCTTTGAGCATAATGGCTTTTGGGCCGCAGGGGTTGGAAGATATGGGAGTTGCTGTTGACGATCTTATGGCTTGTGTTGAAGAAAACTGCAAAACCACAATAAATATTAAAAATTTTGCTGGTAAAAAAATAGAAGTCAGTGGTTTTGATTTTTGCGCGCCTTCAAGCATCAGCCGCGGCGGCACAATTTCAGTAGAATGGACAGCGCAGATGGTTGTTGCTTTGCGCCAGATAAGCAATTTTTATAAACAGCATGAGGATCAAGCTAAAGCGCATAAATACAGACGACAAGCTAATTACTATTTAGGGGAGCTTGAAAAATTAATGCTTGTGCGTTCTGCTTTTGGCTCAAGCAAGGGCAGAGGGGGTTTGCCTTATGCCAGTAATAGTTCTGTTGACACCGGGCATGGCTGGTCAACCCCGGATAGCGGTTCTATTTCCGCGGCGGGTACAAATTTTGCTATTTTCGCAAAAGAGGAGTATAATATATTTTAGGAAATTAACTATGTGTGAATTTGGGTTTGCCAAGGATGGTTGCTAAAATGCAAAGTATTTATTTCTTTTCCGCAGTTTTAAAAATATTTAAAAGAAAAATTTCAATTCAAGATTATTTTTGCTATTTCTTCCTTAATTTTATTCCCCTGGGTTTAGTAATAGTGCTTGTTTGGTCTGTGCCTTTGGCTATTGCCCAACAGCAAACAAATCAGGATATTTATTCCGAAGATAATCAAGCCGCAACAGATGAATATGAGCCTGATATTTATGCCTTAGCTGCGGAAGATTATGCCAGTGATGAGCTGCTGTATGAACCAGTGGTAAAGGGAAGTTTTCGTTTTAATTTCGGAGTGAATCCTACAGATTTTATCTGGAAAGATGCCAGCTGGCTGGAACATGAACGTTCTTGGCGCTGGGTATATGGAGATAAACGTTATAATACTTATGATAATTCAATATACAATCAATTCCAGCTGAGTATTGACGCGCCGATAAATGATAACCTTTCGATGTATACAAAAATATCAATTGATCCCTGGGCTTTTGTCGGCAAATCGCAGACAATCACTTTGCCTAGCTGGTATGCGGCAACTGACGGTGATGACCCAGTTGAAATCCAGCTTAAATATTGGTCCAATAAGGGCAGGACTTATCCGGAAACCGTGCGTTCCGCAAAAGGCGATTCATTCGATTTGCCGGAGATCAAAGTTGCTAACGGAAAATCACAGCCTACTGAAGTGAAAGGCAAATGGGATGAACTTAACCCGTGGTATCATCATATCGATATTCCTTCACTTAAAATCGATATGGAATTAAAACCAATGAAAGCATTGTGGTTTGATTATAAACAAGACGAATATCGGGCGATTTTATTTTTATACGCGGAAGAAAATATATCGATGTATTCGGACGATCCGCTGAAACTAGTGAATAATCATATCTTTTGGCAGGCAAGTCCCTGGCTGTACAAATGGGTCCCGGGCAGATTGTATTCAGTCGAGGGCTGGGCTCCGGGTGTCTGGCAGGCGGATGAAGTTTTAAGAGACAGTGCCGGCAATTGGCTGACTTTGCTGCGCGCTTTTCGCTTTGAATCGGAGATTGCGAATATTCATACTGATTTTATGCTGGCGGCGCCTTTAGATCTTTGGGATGATTATACTGATGTTAATAATATACCGCTGGCTTTTAGATTTAAAAAAGAATTTACTGATCAATTCATGTTGGGAGGAATTTACACTTCGCGAATTGGATTTGATAAAGCCAGTCAGGATGCTTATGATCAGGCCATGGCGATTGATGCAAGCTACGAAATCAATGAATGGCATACGATAAAAGCTGAAACAGCGCTATCTAAAACCGATCAGAATATTAATAATCCGGTTTATCAAGTAAAAAATGATGATGATGCTTATACAGTTGCTTTGGAAAGTAAGATGGATCCATTTGAAATGCCGGTTGAATCAAAATTATCTTACTCGCAGATGGGTAAAGACTTTGCTCCGCCTTTAGCAGTGTATAATTATACAAAAAACGATCAGCAATGGGGCAGGCATATAGAATTTTATCGTCGGGGAGCTGATGAAGAAAACTATAGAATCGGCGATAGTTTGGATAAAGACCGCAAAGTCACTGCGGTTGATCTGCATTTTGGTGAGTTTGAAGGCTCTGATGTTTATTTTAATTTCCGGAATGTTAATAGTGCTACTGAAGATCAGTTTGTGGAAAATGTTTTAAGAACAGAAATCGCTAATCAGGCAAGTGAACAAATGCTCTTTAAATTCCTGGTGATTATGCATAATCGTCCGGATACATTGGACGGAAAAAGTCCGGATACATACACCGGTGCGGCGGGATTTAAATATGATTTTACTGAATGGCTGAGTTTAGAAGAAATGGTGGAAAGAACTAATGAGTATCCGGATTTTCCGGATTATCTCTATACCTGGCTGAACGCGAATCCCGACGCGCCTTATCCTTATTATTATATTAATAAAACTAGAGTGGTTATTACTCCGGATAAATGGACGGAAATCGGCCTTGAGTATGTTTACAATGAATTTAATTATGCCGCGACTTTGGATGACTTTATGAATTATGCCGGCGCGGATATCCGCTATCAACTGTATGAAGATGTTAGTACGCGTTTAGTTTATCGCTTTAGCCGGGTTTCCGATCCTGGCCTGGACGGAGATGTTGTGGGTCATCATAATCTTTATTTTGAATGCGTTTATCAATGTGATAAAGATAGCCGATTCTCTTTACAGTTCAGTGATCTCGGGGGTTATGTTTCCGGATTGGGATGGCAGAGCGCGGTTTTAGATACCCAACATATTGTTCGCTTAGTTTATGAGGGAATATTTTAATGTTAGCGAAAAAAAAAGCAGTTACCTTAATCGAGCTTCTTATTGCTATGGGGATTCTCGCCTTGCTCTCAGTGATTTTATTTTCGGTTTTTAATGTTTCTCTGCGAGCTTGGAAAAAAGCCGATAATATCTTTAAAGCAAACACTATTGCCCGAGTTGTCTTAGACCGAATGTCTCGGGAAATTTCCAGCGCAATAATTGTAAATGGTAGTAATGATTTTTATTGTTTGGGTATTGATTCTACTAGTTCGGACAAGTTGCGAACCAATAGTATTGGCGATGAATTTTATTTTATTGCGGCTCTAAATCCAAATCTAGATAATGATAGATCAGATTTGTGTGAAGTCGGATTCTGGCTGGATGGTCAAAATGCAGCTGATTATGAATTAATGCGGTTTTATGTTACTGATGATAGGGTATCCGGACCGCCAGTAGATTTTAATTTTAATTTTTCTTCAGGCGCAAGCAACCAATTATCGGATAATATCACTGATTTGCAAATTACTTATTATGATGACAATGGCATCGCTAAAAATTCTTGGGGGGCGGTAAATTCTTCGGGTGTGCCAATTACAACGGATGGTGTGCCAAGTAAAATAGAAATATCAATTACCGTACAAATAGGCATGGGCACTCAAGCCACAAACCCGGAGTTTTATCAAAATACTTATACCGCGACAATTTCCTTTTTGCAATAGGGCTAAAGATCTCTGTGGTCGCTGCTTGTCTTGTCCTAATATAGTGGACACTATTTTTTATAAATATTGCGCAAAAAAACTCTAATTAATAAACAACGCTGTACTCAAGATGATCGGCAAATTTTACGCTCAGTATAAATTTTCTTGCTAAAAACCAGCAAGACCAGCTAAATATAAACTGGGTTTTTGGCTGCTGCGGAACTCACCCAGCTCTGGCTGGGCTCAGACAGTCCTCGCAGCCCAAAGGGTTCCCAAAAACCCAATTCATATTTGCCTAAATTTATAAACTCGCTTAAAAATTCACCATCATCTTTTATTGAATTGTGACTTTTGATTTATGCTTTTTCTAATTCCTAAATCCTACGAGCTATGAGCCATCAGCCAAGCGCAAAGCGCTTTCTGCTTTTAGTTTTTTCTCTTACTATCGACCATTGACCATTAGCTAATGTCTTTTTTAAAATAATTTGCAAAAAATTAAACCTTCAGGTAAACTTATGGAACATTTAAAAAATCTTTTTAAAACTATCGAAAATAGTATTGACTTGTTTTTAATTGTTTTAGGGAAAGTTGTTGAATAAGACTAAATAAAAACTAGAAACTATTATCCTAAAACAAGCTGATTGGGAGCAAATAATTATGAATATTAAATTAAAAGAACAGCGAATAAGTATAAGAAAATTAGCTGGAAAATCAGCAATTCAGGTTAGGCCTTTGGATCCGCAAGCTTGGTTTCGTTATTGGAATGGCACTGAGTGCTTTTTACGCGATTTTACCTTGGCTGGAGCAGGAGTTTATTCTAAAGAAGCCATGGCTGTTGGTACACGCATAAGTATTGATATTTTGCTGGATGATAAGATTAGTCCCATAAGGATATTTGGTAAAGTGGAATGGACAAGCCAAAATTTAGATAAATATAGAACAGGTATAAGCTTTTCTTGGTGGAAAAATGAGCAAAATAAAAAAATCGCCAATAGTTTTTTAGAAAACCTGATAATATCTGCTTAAGTCTTATTCTTACAACTACTTAGTGTAAAGGGGGTAAGTCTTGACTTTAGTATTTGAGTTTATTTAAAGTTTAGAAATTAGTAATTAGTAATTTTTTTGTTCTCTGTTTTCTGCTTTATCGTCCATCGTCCTAGCGAGCGATCGTCTCTCATCCTTCGTTCTTCTGTCTTCTGTTTTCTGTCTTTGTATCTTTTTATGCTTTTCCTCACCGCTAACCGCTAATCGCTATACGCTATTGATAGTGTAAAATAGTCTGTTGCTTTTGGAAAAGAAAAATGCTCTTTAAAAAAGAAGCAGAGCATAGTAACCTTAAGGTGTTACGACCAATAACACCAAAAAAGGAGGTTACAATGGAAACGCTCTGCTTCACAGGTAAT
>JAHITY010000095.1 GCA_018817165.1 Candidatus Omnitrophota bacterium | reverse complement strand
TCTGCCAACTCTCCACGATACTCTAATCTTATTATAATTGCTTGTAATCAGTAAATTTCATTTACTGAACGGTTTTCCCCGCTATAGTCCTCTTGTTGGGGTTCACTTGCCGGGACAAGACACTCAAAGCTCTCTTGCCCAGGATTATTTCCCGTGTCTCCGTTCGCTTCGCTCACTTCGCGAGACCGCCGCATTCGACCACTCTGCCAACTCTCCGAGAAAAATTTACTTGTAAATTTTACGAGGATATCGAACCTTGTTCTGCAAGGTGAGATATCTTTATATAAATAGATTTCTCATTTCATTCGAAATGCCCTATCGGGCAGGACTTCGAACCCGCTTTTCAGGTGAGAAGTCTTTATTATTCCTTATTGTTATAAAAGGAAGCTGCTTACGCAAATTATACCAAAAATCATTGAAAAAGAAAACAGAACTTTAGGAATAATTGGCAGCGTATGCTTCTGATTAAAATAACGGGGATTAAAACTTTTCGCCAATGCAGCGGCTTACCTTTTCTTAGCTGCAGCACATACGGGACACTGCTGCATTCTCAGGGGTTTTTCCAAACTGCTTTGATGCAATAAATTTTCATCTTGAAAAAGTTCCATTGTCGGCCCATCCGCAGTTACCTTCCCCTGATGCAATACAATTGTGCGCTCACAAACATCCATGGCCAGATCCAAATCATGCGTGGCAATAATTTTTGTATGCTTAAAGGTCTTCAGCAATCCAATCAATCGTTTGCGGGAAGTCGGATCTAAGCTGGAAGTCGGCTCATCCATAACTAAAATATCCGGAGACATAGCCAAAACAGTAGCAATTGCCACTGATTTTTTTTCTCCTTGGGAAAGCCGATACGGCGGACGATGTTTTAAATGAAGCGCATTGACTGTTTCCAGAGCCTGGACAACTTTTTGTTCTATATCTTGTTTTTCCAACCCTAAGTTCAAGGGGCCAAAAGCCACATCATCAAAAACCGTGGGCATAAATAATTGATCATCTGAATTCTGAAAAACCATTCCTACACAGCGCCGGACTGAATCTAAATTTTTTTTTGCCACCGGATAATCTCCGATCCTAATTGTTCCCTGCGCGGCTGATAAGTAACCGTTCAAATGCAGTAAAAGTGTTGATTTTCCAGCTCCGTTTTCTCCCACCAAAGCCACTGATTCGCCGTGGGTAATCCGAAACGATATCCCATTTAACCCCATGGTTCCGTCAGGATAAGTATAATACAAATCGCTAGCTTCCACTATATGATGACTCATCCCAAACACCCCATAACCCATGCTCCTAGCGCTTCAGGAATATTATAAATCCTAAACACAATAAATAAGATTAACCAAACACTAATAAAACTAAAATCCCGCGACCTGCTTTTCAGCGAAGTCAACCGGTGAATCTGCCCATCAAACCCTCGGCAGCACATCGCGTAATAAATCCGTTCGGCTCGATCTAAAGTACGTAATAATAAATACCCAATTACTGAGACAAAAGTCCGATACTTCATAAACCCGGAATGAAACGACCTAAGCGCCCTGGCCCGCTCCATGCGCTGCGCTTCATCAGTTAAAACAAACAGATAGCGGTAAAAAAACATCAGCTGAATTACAAATGGTTTAGGCACCCCGAGTTTTCTTAATGCCTCACAAACCGAATTAAACCCGGTTAAGGCGACTAAAAGCAATGCCCCGATTACAGTTAAAACAAAGCGAATAAGAACAGAAAGAAAAGAAATCCATCCCCCGGAAATCCCGATTGTTCCAATATGCAAAATAATTTCTCTGTCTATCAGCGGATTAAAAATCCCCAGCAATATGGCAAACGGAGAAACCAGCAATACTTTTTTAAACAAGTACCCCCCCGGCAAACCGCCGGCAGCAATTAAAAACACAGGATAAAGAAAAAAAGGAATAAATGCCCAGATCGTATATTTGCCAAAAGAGACCACCGCGATAATAAACAGCAATGTGGTAATTAATTTAGCCCGAGGATCCAGTTGATGCAGCCAACTGTCGCCCTGAGCCAATGTATCCATGTATCCAATATCAAAATAATTTTTACCAATATTATTCATAGGCAAAGATAAGTAGCAGCAATCAGCGCTAGTCCTTTCCTGCTTTTGTTGGTTAAATATTAAGTTGTAACCTCACGCCGGCGAAAACCAAAGCCGATTAAAAAAATGATCAGAAAAATTAAGCCTCCGCCGATTAAACCGGACAGGGAAGTGCCCAGATCTATTGCCGGCCAGACTGGTTTAACTTCTGGTTCAGATATGCTTGCGGCTTCTGTGTTTTTAAATCCATAATCAGGCATAAACGCTGTTTTGTCTTGCACTGCCGCTAAAGCCGTATGCAGCTGGCCCGGACTGTCCAATTCTGCTTTGCCTGAGGTTTTAAACATTGCCCATTCCAAACCATCGGGATGACTGGAAGCAAACCAGCTTAAGCCGCCGCCGATAAATATCGCGGCTAATAAAAAACCAACAATAACCTTTTTCAGATCAAGCCGTCCTATGGGTTTAAAGCTGCTGACTGCATTGAGGATTTCCGGCCTTGCCTGGTAAACAAACATAACTACCGCGGCAGTTACCATGCCCTCGACAATGCCGATAGCTAAATGAATCGGCTGCATTAAAAGCAGAAAAGTTCTAAACGGCAGTTCCGAAATCCCAGAAAATACTGTTTCCAAAACAACGCCCAAAGCGCCTAATTGCAAACCAATAATCGCCGCGGCTAAAGACCCTGCGACAATTTTTCCCTGAGTCGGCTTATCGCCCACAATCTTCCGGTAAACAAGCGAATAAGCAATAAAACAGGAAAGAAACCCCATGTTAAAAATATTACAGCCCAAAGCTAACAGCCCGCCATCGCCAAAAAAAAGCGCTTGGACAATTAAAACTGAGGCCATTACCAAAAACGCGGCATAAGGCCCGAGCAATATTGCTAGAATCATTCCTCCGCCCAAATGACCGCTTGAGCCAGTCCCCGGAATGCTGAAATTAATCATCTGCGCCGCGAAAATAAAAGCGCCCAAGACACCCATAAGCGGGATCTTGCGGTCATCTGCCGCTTGCTTTATTTTTTTAGAACTATAAGCAATTAAGCCTGCCGTGGCTGTCCACATCGTTGCCCCAACCGCAGGAGATATTAAAGCATCTGCCATATGCATAATATTAATCCTTTCATTTATATTTTAGAAATCTATCTGAACCCTAAGCCCAGCCACTAAAATAGTTGCTGTTCCATTTGGCGCGTCTTTTCCAAAAGGATTGCTGATAAACTGCACATCCGGAGTAATCCTGAGATTTTTATTTACCGTAAAATTATAATAAACTTCCAGATGGTTTTCGATTTTACCCTGCCTTGCCTGCGCTTGCTTATAATCATCAGAAGGTTCGATCATGCCATAAGCAATGCCGCAGGTATCATTAGCCCTGTTCCAGGCAGAGCCGCTCAGCTGCACACCAGCGGAATAAGCCGCGACCAAAGAAAAATCTTCACTGGTAATACCATCCGCGGCTGAATCAAGGAACGCATCGTCATCCTGCCAGCCGGCCCGCAAAAACACACCCAGATTATTACAAATTTCCTGATCAATACTAATCCCAAAACCACTGGCTTTTTCTTTTGTTTTTAGCCCGTCAGTCCAACTGGAATGCGGCGCGTCATTGTACCAATACAATAAACGATAATTCCCCGGCCGCTGCAAAAACTCGGGTTTAAAATTTAGCTGCATACCGATCCAGGGATGATCCCCAACCTGCGCGTAATCAGCATTTCCCTCTGCCATCATTAAATCAAATTCCAGAGTCTGACAAAAAGAAATATTCATTCCCAAACCAATCGCACTATCCGGAAATTCGATAACCGGAGAATTGCGAAAAATACTGCTTAAAAACTGTTCGCATTCATTATTCGCGTATTCATTAGTATCAATAAATCCCGCTGCGTCAAGCTTACCGAAGGTCAAAGTAAAAAACTGATTAAACTCCTGCTCCCAAAATAATTCTGTGACCGTAAGCAAACCATTAGAATCATCGCTATCGCGATTAACATTGGAAAATAATTCCAAGTTATCGGTAACTCCTTCGCCTTCACCGGTTTCAACATGTAAAAACGCGATTGCCGAAATATCCGCAAAGCACTTTTCCAGCTCAAGATCGACTGAATATCCGGAATCAGTAGTTTCATCTCCTTTATAACTATTATTACTTACCGTAATCCCCGAAGCATTGGCATTGCTTGTGCCTTGGATGATCATTGTCGCGTGCACGCCAAGACTCAGGCCCTCTCCCAGATTCATTCGCGACAGGCTTTTTTCTAAACAAGCAACCCTTGATTCCAAATCCCGCGCTTCCTGCGCCGACACAATCGCCCCAGACAAAAAAACACTGCCAAGCAATATGCCGATAATCGTTTTACTTTTAAACATACCGACCTTTCCCTTATCCTGCATTCTTCAGTGGTCTGGTCGATATGCAATAAATTATAAATAGTTCTGCTGGTGCAGTAACTACACAAAACGTTTTTTCTCTCTTTTTTCGATCTGGACTATTTTAGCATTATGCACAGTAATCACTAACTCCCCATACTGCATATTTAAAAGAGCGCGGGTGATTTCATCGATTATCTTTTGATCTGGGGGTTTATTATTAGTTTCTTTGATCATAATAGCGTAACACGTTTTTTTAAATAGTAACACAAGGATTAGACTGCTGTCAATCTTTTATCTGCTTGCCAAGATAGCGATGATGTAATAGTATATATATATATATATTCCTTTTTCATTAACATACTAACTTTCTTTTATTGTTTGGTTTCCTATGCGCAAATTAATAAAACTTTTTCAACTTGTTTTTTTTAGCAGCTTACTGCTCTGTAAAATCTCCCTAGCCGGGGCTGCCCCGGTAAACATTGAGTTTACTGAAAAAATAATCGACGGCGGAAAGATGAATATCTCTGCTACCATCAATCAGCGAGATTTTCAATCCAATGATCCAATTCAGATTATCGTAGATGTAGATATAGAATCTGTTGCCGCGAGAGAAACAGCTAAACAGCTTGACGGCTTGTATCTTTTATTGCGCGCTGAAAGAGCTTTTGATAAACAAGGCAGATATCATCAATTTAGTAATAATTATGCCTCAACCATCCTAACAGCTTCAGGCTTGCCCATAGAAAATTATGACATTTTCTGCGAATACGCCGCCAATAACCCCGCGGAATATACGGGTTTGTTAAAACCCGAGAACCGCATCCATGGATACAGCAATGCCACCCCTTTTGACCGTACGGTGTTTGTTAAAAAACAAGATTTGCAATTTACCGATACCGGGGTAAAAGCTCGATTTGTTTTACAAGATACAATTGCTGCTGATTTTATTGATGGGTATTATCGATTGCAAACCTCGATCATGGGCAAATACAATAATAACTTTTACCGCGCGAATTTTTTTCCGTTGTTTAATGATATCGCCTCTAATTTTTCTGATTGGGATTTAGCGATTTTATCGAGAACTTGTTCTTACCTGCCAATGATTAAAATTAATAATCCCCAAACGCCTAAAATGATCTGGGCGCTATTTACCAAACAATTCAGCAATGGAATGCAGGGAATAATTGCCGAAGAAGACAGTTCTAATTTTCAATTTAATTCAAGACATGTAGTGCCTGCGGATTTTATTTTACCTGCTGCTTCACATCATACACCTGCTTTAACTTTAAATCTTGAGCCTGATCTTCCCACAATGCTGGCGAAAAATGTTCTTGAATTAGAACAAGGCGCGAAATGGCCTTTTCAAACAATCCTTCCTTTAAATTATATCGGCGGAGAGATTACAGTAAAGATCACTTCTCCTGATGGCAAAACTAAACAAATCGGGCCGGCTCCTTTTGCAGCTGAATCAGAAACCGGAGCAACAACTAATAATCCAGAATTTCAATACACTTTTATCCAATCCGGCAAATACAGCGTTAAGATGGAAGGCTGGATCGAAGATATTTGGGGCACTCATTACAATGGCGGAGGAACTTATAATTTTTGGGTAGCCAATAGATTGACTTTTGCCACCAGTGTAAAACCTGGGACTCCGTTTACAGTCGGCGAAGGTTATCCTCCTTCAGCAATAATTCATCCCCCCTGCGCTGCGGACATAAGCTTTGATATAAAATTATTCCGCAATTCCAGTCCTGATGATATCAAGCAAATCATTACTCAAGGAAAAGCTAATCGCTTCGGCTATTTTTACCCGCGGGATGAATATGAAAAAATGATCTTTGACTGTCCCGGAGAATATTTATCAACAATAACCGCAACCTACACTGATGAACGCGGTAATTTCTGGATGGGCTCACAGCGCAATGGCTCTGTGGTTGCTCCGATAAATTCTAAAGTAATCGTTCATGGAGTATCCCCGGCTAATCATAATATGTCTGCTTTTAACAAAAGAGGGAATATAAACTATGAAGGATTAATTTCCCAAAGTAATAATCCTGAATTTAATCATTATACAGTATGTACATTATTTCCCTTTCCTTATTATTCAGGCGATGTTCTTTATGTTGCTAATTCTTTTAAAGGAGACAATGGAATGCTGCCGGGTTTCAAAGTATCGCTTCCAGAGGAAATTCTGCCGGGAATGAAAAATGATCTGCTGCCATTCTCAGCAACAAGTAATAATTATCAACCCCAGGGATATCCGGAATTCCTTGAGAAGCAAATCTATGGTTATACCAGTGCGATCCGCAGCGGCTTTGTAGCCAGATACATGGTTACTCAAGATACAAATTATATTTGGGATGCTTATTGGCAAAGCGGCGGCAATTTTGCCGGAGGACAAATAAACAATAGCTATAATGGCGATCTTCCTCAGGATATTTATGGTTTTATGAGCGGAGTTGTTATAAAAGATTTTTCTACGGGTATTAATCAATACGGTATTTATGCCTCTATGGGCATAATCATTCCCAAAGGTTCTTATGCCAACCGTGTCGTCGCGCCACTCACTGAACCTTTGGTTAATATTAATGGACGCGATCACTATATTACCGATGTTGGGGCGCCTCTCCCGGGCATGGTTTATGAGCTTTCCGACATATTAAGAGCCGGAGCCATGATCTTTCCGCCAATTGAGGGTGTAACATGCCGCAGAATAATCACTTCTCCATCCGGCGAGATTTATGATTTTAAAGGGGTTTCCAATAAAATAGGTCTGACCAAATTAGTTGCCGAACAAGGAGCAGACGTTCCAATCACTGAACCCGGAGTATATGAAGTGATCAGCTCTTGTAAATTTGGAGACAAGCAAGGTGATATTATCGGAAGCGGGGATGGAAAATATTATATTTACGCTGTAAATAAAGATGATTACAAACAGTATTTTAAACTAGATTTAGCCCCGCATTTCAAGATTGATTATAAAAAAATTCTCTCGATTAAAGGAATTATTGATCCAACAATAAAAGACCCCCTGATAAATTATACTATAATTATGCCGGGAATGATTATGGATGAAGGCACTTTGGCAGTAAAAGACAATAGCTTTACTTATAATTTTTCTGCCCGAGACTTTGCCGTGCAGTTTCCTCAATATGACATTGTTGATTATGCTGACCCTCAAAAGCAAGTTATGGCCGATACTGTGATTTTCACTTTCTTTTTGACCGGGCAAGATGTTCAGGGACTAACCGCGCATAGCGTACAGCGCTTTATTTTACGCGGAGATACGGGATTGGTATTAAAATAATATGAAATTCAAACTAATTATTTTTAGTTTTACTTTTTTAACAATAATCTGCTTACTGCCAGTAAAGGCATCTGCTGATTCTAATAAAGATATGATTATATTAAAAAAGCATTGCTCTTCTTGCCATGCATCTGAAAGAGTATTCAATATTGAAAAAACATCAACCGGCTGGACTAAAACCGTAAACTGGATGCGCAAACACTCAAAAAATGCTTTTTCCCAAAAGAAAGCCAAGCAAATAACAAAAGCAATTATTGCGCTGCACCCTAATTATTCTAGAAAAATATTTGAAATACGCTGCGCTCAATGCCATGACTTAAAATCCACAAAAAAACTTAATCTTGACCCGCAACAATGGAATCGCTTGGTTTACCGCGAAAGAGCAAAGGCGATAACTTGGATTAGTTTAGATGAAGCCAAAGATATTGCCGCATATTTAGCCGCGGCTTATCCCGCAAAAGAAACTAAGGATACAAATGAACCAATTAGGGCATTAGTCGAAGAAAAATGTTTACGCTGCCATATACACGCTACTGTATTTAACCCAATCAAAACACTCGATCAATGGATAGCTGTCAACAAGCGTATGCAGGAAAAAAGTCCAGAATTAATCAGTGATAAGCAAGTTTTAAAAATTTCCGAATACTTAAACAAGATAAATCCTTTAGCGGGATGGGAATAGAAGCAGGAAGCGCTTAGCTCGTAGCTCATGGCTCATAGTAAAAACAAAAGCTAAAAGAAGAAAAAGCAAAATCGCAAAGGTAATTTCGTGAAAGATGATTGGGAAATTTTTAAGCTTTCATAAATTTAGGTAAATACGTGTTGGATTTCTGGGTACCCTTTAGGGCACGAGGACATGTCTGAGCCCTTGCAATTTAAATGAAAGGCGTTTACGCCAACTTTAAAGGGCGAGTTCCGCAAGTGCCGGAAATACGGCGCGGATTTGCCGATCTTGATGCTTACATCAAGAAAATTTATGACCCGCGTAAAATTTGCTGATCATCTTGAGTATTGAGGATGGCGGATAGAGCAAAAATTGTCCCCGCCACATAACGGCGGGACAGGCAACTATATTAGGACAAGACAAACAGACACAGGAAACAAAGTCACAAGATAAAAACTAAAAAACTATCAGCTTTTATTTCTGTTTTTTGCTTTACCTACGAGCTAAAACCTATCAGCTAAGAGCTCCGTTTGGGGACCATCGCGATTGCTTCGATTTCTATGAGCAGTTCTTCGCGGCATAAACTAGCCTGCACACAAGTACTGGCGGGAATTGTCTGGCGAGTAAATCCGATTTCCTGAAAAAACAGATCGCGCGCCTTATTAAGATTATCATAATCTTTTTTCATATCTTTTAAATATATTGTGAATTTAACAATATCTTTAAAGCTAGCGTTCTGCTCTTCAAGTAATGATTGAATATTCTTATACGTATGCATTGCCTGAGCATGAAAATCTCCGGGGTGGCAGCTTTCGCCTTTTGGCCCGACACTGGCTGTGCCGGAAATAAACATCATAATCGTATTATCTAGTTCTACTTTCAAACCCCGGGGAAAAGAAGCCACTGCCTCTGAAAGCCGCGGAGTTGTCATCTGTGTTTTTTTCAACATTGGATTATTCCCTTCATATTATTTGCTAAATATAGACTATTCTAAAACATTGCTTTACTAGTGTCAAGCAAGCGGCCTTAACTCAAAGCTCTTTGCCAAAAACTTCAAACTCCCATAAAGAATACCCGAATTCTCTTGCCCGAGTTATTCCATAAATAGCGATGTATCTGGCTTTTGCGTTTAAATCTTTTATTTCTTCTATTGCTCCCTGTCCGCGGGAAGTGGAATAAATCGTTTTCCAATCCTTAGCGTCATCAGATACCTGAATTTTATAAGCTCGGGCAAAAGCAGTTTCCCAGTTTAAACGCACAGCTTTGATCAAGCATTTTTTGCCCAAATCTATTTGCAGCCATTGCGGATCGGAAAATGCTGATGACCAGCGGGTTTTTAAATTATTATCTATTGCGTAGCGCGCGGATAAATCTTCCGCTTCAGAGGAGGATACTTTGCTTATTTTGGCAGCAAGTTTTTTCCAGGCATTTTCATCTGGAATAAAATTAGCGATTATTTGTTTGTGTTCTTTCATGCTTAAAACAAGGGGATTTTTTGGACTCTTAATATCTCCGCTCCAAGTACTGAATTTATATCCAATCTGCGGCCTAGCCCAAAGCTTTATTTTTTTATTTTTCGGATAAACAGTTAATTTAGGCAGAACATCTACCTTGCCATTTTCCGCCATGACATTCAAATAATACTTTCCCGGGATTTCAGGCACATAAACTCTGACATAATCAATCTTATGCTCCTGAGGAAATTGGGTTTTACTGTTAGGTGAGCCCGGCCAATCACCTCCAACCGCTGTATTTAAAATAATGTAAAACGGTTCATGCGGTACATATTCGTCAACTTCTAAATGCTGCTTGCCATCGACAAACCATTTAATTGAGTCTTTATCCCACTCCATGGCATATTCATGAAAATCCTGAGAAAAATCAGAGCCCATAAACATCTCTCCCTTTTTTTCCCTATCCGGCCAGACACCCCAATGCGCAGTCATGTGCACAACATTAGGCTGATGGCCGAGCACTTCCATAATATCGATTTCCGGCGGCCATAATCCGGTTGCCGGCAACATCCAATGCGCTGGCAACAAACCTTTACCCTGAGGAACTTGGGCGCGAATCTCCACTCTGCCATATTGAAAAACGAATTTATTTCTGGTTTCAACTAAACCGGAAGTGTACATCCGCTTGCCCATTGATCTTTTTTCACTGCGCAAAACCAAAAACCCATTATCTAGCCAAACATCTTCCGGCGTATAATACTGCATTTCATTATTCTTGGTCAAAGCCGCGTCTTCTGCCCGCCACTTAGACTCATCCAAAACCTTGCCTTCAAATTCATCATGCCAGAGCAAATACCAGCCTTCGTGACTACCAGTACTGATATCCGTCTGGGCAAGGCATGAATTACAGGCAATCAGACTTAAAAAAATAAGAATTATTTTTATTTTAAGAGTTTTGTTTGTTCGCATATGATTCATTATACACAAATAAACAAAAAATTCTAGTCTTAGCTTTAATCAATTTAAGATAAAAAGGTGCGTATAAATAAAAAATTTGCTATAATGATTTGTTTATTGATTCTAAAACAATAGGAGGAACCATGCATATCGCATTTTTCGGTCAATATTTATTAAGCCAGGGAATCATTAATGCCCAGCAATTAGCCAAAGCTTTAACTGCTCAAGAAGCCTTAAATAAGAACCTGGGAACTTTAGCCGTCAGTCAAAATATGCTTGCGCCCCAGCAAGTTCAGGAAATCCTTGAACTGCAAAAACCCGAGGATTTATTTTTTGGAGAGTGCGCGCAAAAATTAGGATACTTAAACCAAACGCAAGTTGATAAATTAGTAAAGATGCAAAATGAACAGCATGTTTGTTTAGGCGAAGTTTTAGTAACCCTGGGTTATATAAGCAAAGAAGCGAGGGATGAAGCTCTGACTGATTTTATCAAAGAACAAAACAAACGCGGAAAAACCCTACCGCCATTTTCCCATCTTGAAGTATTAAAAAAAGAAAGACCTTTTATCGAAAAATTTACTGCCAATACAGTCAAACTACTGCAGCGCATGTCCGGGGTGATTGTTAAGTTTGAAAAATATGAAACCATCGGCCAAACACTAAATCTTCCGGCCTTTGCCGCCAAAGTCGATCATATTGATGAGAGCGGAAAATGTATATTGCGCTATATTCTTTTACTAGAAAAAGAAATTGCTGATATCATGCATCTGAAAATCTGCCGGCGAAATAACATTGATGCCCAAAGCATGCCCGGGACAGAGTCCCTTATTGAATTGCTTAATATTATTTGCTGTACCAGCTCAAACAGCTGCCTAACCCTAACCCAAATCAGCGCCTCTGTGCCTCACTTACTGACAGGGAGTGAGTTTAGTTTTGATCAAAATGCCAAAGCAATTTTAGTAAGTTTGATTTCTCCTTATGGAAAGATCTCATTTGTTCTCTCTTTTTGTTAAAAAATTAGTTTGCGCGCAATAACTAGACTGAAGTTACCCGCGCGATATCATCTTTAATCTTAATTAATCGAGCGGTATTTATTATGGTTCTTTGGCCAAAAAAGTATACGCGCTCAAAGTTAGCGTAACTTTCTGGCAAGGGATTATCGTTTCCGCTCGTTCAATTTTAATAGTGTCGACCAGAACAATGCGCTTTAGCGCTAAGACTTTTTTAAGAAAAACAATCAATCGCGGGAATTCACACTCAAAGTTCATTTGGATCAACCGCGGCTTTACGTTGAAAAAAAATTCATTTTGATTCAAAAACTCATTGTCTTCTCCGCTTTTAAATGACTCTGCCGTATCTTCCCTCTCCTGCGGTTTAAAACTATTGAAATTTAATAACGCGGACTCTTTATTCAGAAACATAATTTCCTGATTTTTTGCCTTCGACTGATTAGCCAGCAAAGAAAGCGTTTTTATTAGGGCAATCGGTTCCTGCTCATTCAAAGGAACCATTTCCTCGATCTGAGAATTCTCTACAACAAGCCCGCTTAACCCTTTTTGAATTTTTTCTGATTCACTTTTTACTTTTTTTGCTTCTTCAATGGAATATTCTTTTTGCGACTGCTCTTCCTTCAGCAATAGATTACTCCTAAGTTCAAATATATAAAAGCAAAGCAGCAAGACAAATACTATTCCCATAATTATCGATATTAGTTTAAAATTTTTCATCGCCGACTTTCGCTATTTTTGTCTGAATTTTAAATGTTCTTGTTTTCGACTGAGTTAAAACAACCTGATGGGAACCTTCCAGTGTCGGAAGCATCTTTTCCAGTTCAGGTAAAAGCAGTTTTATTTCGCTGTACTGCCTGCTGTACTCCAACCGCTGCTTAAACTCCATCGCCAGGTGTACTGCTTCTTCATAGTCACTGAAACAAGCAGCGCTAATGTCCAAACTATAAATGTCTTGGGAAGATACCGCTTGTTCATTTTCTGGATCTATTTGACTGAACAATTCCCCTGATTCAAACTCTTGACCAGCGCCAGACACCTGCTGTTTCTCTTTTGAAGAGGATGAAGAAATCGATACTTCAACTAAGGTAACATTCTCTGGAACAAGTTGTGATAAACCTTCAAGCAGATCAGCAGCCGCGACACGCTTTTCGCAAATTTCCTTAATCTTAACGCTTTTCTCCTTAATATTCGCTTCCTGGGTTTTCAATGTTTCCAGCACCGCTGAAGCGTCTTTAACTTTTTCTAATTCTTCACTCAGCCGGCTAATTGCCGCATTCAGTAATCTGTTCTGTATAATCAGCTGACCGCATCCTAACGCGACAGCAAGAAAAATTATAATCACGGCAATAATCCCTGCCGTCTTTTTCTGCGAAACCTCTTCCTCTTTTTTAAGTTTAGCAGGCAAAAAACTAATCACCCGTTTACTTTTTCTTTCCCGGATAATTGCCGGAACAATCGATAATGCCGTCGCGAACAATACGCTGTTTTCACCATTAAATTCCGGATGCTCTATGTCCAAGATAATTTCTATTTCACTTTGCGGGGAAAATAACCGGCAATTGCCGCCAAGCTGCTGGCTCAGCTCCAAAACCAATCCGTTTATTTTCGCTCCGCCGCCCAAAAAGAAAATGCATTCCACCCGTCCCCCTTGGGACTGGTCTTTGTAATACATCAAACTTCTCCTGATTTCATGAATAATACTCTCGATTTCCGTATGCCAGGCAGATCTTAATTCCAAAGGATTAACTTCCTGCTGATCAGCGCCTTGTTTAAGCGATGCTTCGTACCTTAGCCTCATAATTTCTTCGGAAACCTTTACCTTGTCATTTAGATCAATATCTACTTTTGGCACTCCTTTTTCTCTAATCACCTGTTCTGCGGCATCCAAAGGAATCATCAATTCTTTGGCAATGCGAAAAATAATATCTTTAAGCCCAAACTTGATGTCTCTGAAAAAACATAAATTACCCTTTTTAGCAATTGTAATCCCAATTGAATCATGCCCGATATCAACATAGGCCACAATTTCTTTAAATGCTTTTGAATGTTGAGATTGGCAGGCAGGGATAGTATAACAGGATGGACTAATCAGTACCGGAGTCTTGCCTGAGAATTGTTCCAAAATACGCAGATTTTCCTGAACATACATTTTTTCCGTTTGAACAACCAGAATTTCGTAACGGGGAATTTTCCCGATAATCACCTCTTCAATCAATAACTGCTCAAAAATACTCAAGGGAGTAGGCGGAGGAACCAACTTTCTTTTGGCCTCGGCAACAGCCGCGATATTCAGTTCTTTCTTGCTCATTTTTGGCAAATCAATGGTCATTACCTTCACGCATGAAGAGGGAATATTAATCCCGACCAAAGACGCTTTAAATTCTGCCAAGGGGATTTTAGAAATAATTTGATTTACAAACTTCTGAGCATCGATCTTTTTCGAAACATCATTATTTAGATACGGAGTAGGAAACAGAAACGCATTCCTAACCACATGTTTTATCTTACCTTCAATCTGAACAACCTTTACCAGGCGCGTACCAATATCAATACCAATAAATACTGCCATTGTTTACCCCACCATCTCCGCCAATTGAAACATAGGCATAAATACCGCCAAAGCAATACCTCCCACCACAATTCCCATAATAATAATCATTATCGGCTCCATTAACGCGAATATGCTTTTTATCGTAGCCGCGACTTCTTTGTCATAAAACTCAGTTACTTTTTTTAATGTCTTAGTCAAATTACCCGACTGCTCACCTACTTCAATCATTCTCACAACCATAGAAGGAAATTCACCGCTCATTTTTAACGATGCTGCCAGCTTTTCACCGACATTTACTGATTTTTTGGCTTTTCCCACAGCTTGTTCAATCCGGGAATTCCCGATTGTTCCTTGGGATATCTCCAAAGCAATAAGCAAATTAATCCCCGCGTCAAAACAAATCGTAAATGTATGAGCAAAACGAGAGAGTGCTATTTTTCGCAGCAAACCGCCAAAAAGAGGCATTTTTAATTTTAGGCTGTCAAGTTTATAATGTCCGCTTTCTGTTCGATTATAAAAAATAACCCCTAACACCATCGTTATGATCAGACCTATTAAAATAGGCCAAAAATTAATAACAAAATGACTCACACCCAAAACTAGACGCGTAGGCAAAGGCAATTTTGCCCCAAAATCAGCAAATATCGGTTCGAAGGTAGGAATTACTTTTACTACCATTAAAGTAACCACCCCGATCATTACGCTGAAAAGAATAATCGGATAAGTTGCCGCTTCTTTTATCTTTCCCTTTAAATCCATTTGCCACTCTAAAAGCAGGGCCAAATCATTAAGCGTTTCCGCTAGCTTTCCTGTTGACTCTCCGGCTTCTACCAGCGCTTGATACAATTTAGAGAAGCTTTTTGGATGAACACTCAGCGCCTCCTTTAATGAAATTCCGCTTTCAACCCGATAACGAATATCGTCGATAGTCCTCTGAATTCTTTCGTTTGCCGCGTCCTGAGCCAGGTTTCTCAATCCGTTAAGCAGCGGTAGACCGGCATCCAGCAAAGTCGATATCTGGTATGTCAATTGCAACACTTCTTTTGGTTGGAGCATATCAACAGCTGTTTCCGAAACCTTATTAATTGATTCCTGAGAAATTTTAAAACTAGTTAGAAAATAACCTAAATTCGAAATTTTTTGGCTCAACTCCAACTCGTTTTCAGCCATAATCATTCCTTTGACCCCTTTGCCCCGTTCGTCCCGTGCCGTATAAATATATTTCTGCATTTTTATATCACCTGCCAGGTCCACTGGATCATCTGGTTATCGCCAGGAACATCGTCTATGCCGTCAAACGGAATAACTGTATCGGCAATACCTTCTACAACCACACTGATTTCTTTATGGGCGAGAACATTGCCGCTTAAATCCAAAACTTCTCCTGTTCCCACAAGAGTTCTTTCTTGTCCGGAAATAGCTACGCTGAAATTATAGCGAAATATATAATTATCACCGGCAATCTCTAAATCATTATACCAGCCATAAGTTCCTGAAAGCGCCACGTTATAAATCACCTCGATCTTAGCCCGTTCCACGCCAGCCTGCGCCAGATAAAAGGCAACTGTTGCTGATTTATCCTCATCCCGGATTTTAATTTCTGCCTGCCATAAAGACGCCAGCGCCGCGGTGAGCATCCCTAACAGCATTAAAAGAAAAAATGCGAACAAAAGTGCTTGTCCTCGTTTATTGCTCATAAGTTCCTTGGTCTAACCTGGGAAATCAGCGCGTAATTCACATCACCCTTGCTTAAGGTCAATGTAATCGTCACCATTGCGCCGCTCCAGGCAAAAATAGAATTGGCAGTAATGAAATTAGCTAATTCCTCATAAGCTCCGGGAAGCTGTCTACGCGTCAACACCGTTCCCTGCAATCGGTATTCAACCCAACTCAGCGGAGGATTTCCATCCGAATCAGGGTCAATTTGAAAACGTACTCTATCCCCTGATGCGCTGACAGTAATTGAGGCGTCGTCCGCATGCTGTAATTCATTAGTCATAAATTCAATAGCCCAAGACCCATTTGAAACCACTTCCATCGTATCTCTCTGACGATCCCATGATTGCTGGATTGAACCAAGGATACTAGTCGCGGAAAGAGATATCAGCGAGAAAACCGCAAGCGCGATCATTAATTCTAAGAGCGTAACCCCCTTGATTTTCGATCCGCGAATATTTTTCATAACCGTTAATAATTACCCTTCAATGTTTTCACCTGAAAACTTCCTCCAGCCCAAGTAACATTCACTTCAAGCTGTTTTAATTCTGAAGCTGCCAATGGTCCGGAAGAAATAATAAGGCTCGGCATATAATTCACATTATTGCGGGTCACTGTAAGCGGCGGATTAACATATACACCATTTGACGGAGGATTAGCTCCAGTCCTTGCTACCAGCCATGACCAGTCTGAATATTCTTCCAGGATTTCCCGCGCCAGACTATAAACCACGGCCTTTTCCTTGGATTTGCGGGCTAACCCATGCCCCTGACTAAACATTTTCAGCGAACCCGAAAGGATAATTGACAGTACCAAAATCGCTAACGAAACTTCAATAAGGCTAAATCCCTGACTAAAACAGGTTATCTTTATTTTTATTTTATTATACGTTCTTCGCGGCATAGCTACAATCCTTTTATTCAATCCTAACATATCCGCTCCCGCCGAAAACCCTTATTCGCCGTGTTTTTCCCTGATAACTTAAATCAATTTGTTTGGTCTGGCTATATCCTGAAGGAAAATAAAAAACAACTTGGTTGGGAAGCGGGGTCAGTGATGAAATATCGCTTACTAAGCGTTGTTGTTTCAATATATTTGCCGGAGAAACGCTTCCTTCATAAACCGTATACTGTTCATTCACAATATCAAAATCCACGATATAATTACTATGCCGGGTAAACGCCATTTTCCTCGCCCAGCATAAATCACCGATAATTCTACGCGTTTCTGTTTCCATCCGCCGGCTATCAACATATGAAATCGAAAGAAGGCTTGCTGTGGTAAGGATTCCAACAATTGCCACAACCACCATCAATTCAACCAATGTAAGCGCGTTCAACCGCAAACTAATAAATTTTTTCTTACTGCGGAGCTCTTTTTCGGAAATGACCTTCACCGTGATTCTCCTTTGGTGTCCGGATCAACCATTAATCGGCTTTTTACCCGTCCGTTTTCCGCGTCAAAATAATATCCCCCTCCAAAAGGGTCTTCAGGGATAGCTCTGAGCATCCCGTGCTTAAGCATATCCTCAAGACTCTGAGGCATAACGCCGTAAACTGTTTTAAACTCCTGTACTTTTTTTTCCAAAAACAAAATATGTTTGAGCCATTCCAGTTTGACTCTAATCCACTCCAGCTGCTTCGGATCATTCACCGAAGTCAATAATCCCTCCAGATACATGATTCCCAGCAAAGAACTTCCGGACTCATAATAAAACATTGGCTGATTGCTTTTTAAAAAAGACGGCGCGCGGGGTAAAACCGCGGCTTGCTGATAATATTTTGCCGCCTGCAGATACTCGCCCTTCTGCAAATAATTAAAACCAATCCAGTAAGGGATTCTCCATTCCTTTGGATTAAGCGCATAGTATTGTTTTAAAAACGCGATCCCACTGTCGATTCCCTGCTCATCCCGGGCAATCACGATTCCGGCAAAAAAATATGCTTCGACTAAATTCGGGTCAAGAATAAGCGCGGCAGCAAAATTATCTTCAACCCTTTGCCGCCAAATCGTTTGGTCGGCAAAAACATCAGTAATTGCCAAAATCCCTCTGATATAAAAAGCATCGGCAAAAATTCCTTGAAAATTCCCAGCAATTAACTTCGCATACTCAATGGGACTAATCTGGACAATTTCCGCTTGATTTGAGGTTTTCACCTTTTGCAACTCCGAAGATACCCAAGGAATAGCAGCGATACAACTCAAAAATAAAACAAACCTCAATATCTTTTTTTTTGAAAAACAAAAACATTTATTATCCATAAGCCTACAATGTAAATAATCGCGTAAAAACTGATTAAAAGTAAATATCCCGCGCTGGGAAACTGCCCATAAACAGCCAGCTGTTTGATATCCAGTTTATCCATATTAGGCAGAAAAGAATACAGATTCTCGACCATTAGTTTTTGTCTTCCAGCGCCGTAATTTCTTACAATTTTTAACGCCATGGGCATAAGTTCGCATCCTAAATACAAAAACAAAGTTGCCAGTAAAGCTAAAGCCGCGGATGAAAATAAACATGAAAATATGCTGGTTATTAAAATTATCAAGATGATCTTTAAAAATAAAGGGTAAAGCGCCGCTAAGACACTAAATTCAAAAGCACCAAATAGCTTTAATACAAAAAAATAGGCGCACGAGGAAAAGCACAGATAAACTATAGTTATAAAAATATACCCGATAATTTTTCCGCTGATATAGCTTGCGCGGGGACAATTAGAAAGATAGACTTCCAGAATACGTGTCTCTCTTTCTTTAAAAAAAGTAACCGTAAAACTAAAAATTATAAAAATAATACTGGTCAGCTCTATCCCGACTAACCCCACATTACGCAGCACCTTTTCAGCATGCCCAGGAGAAAGTTCTTTTAACAATACACAAAAAAATAAATAAAAGATAAAGAACAAAACTGTTCCTGAGAAAACTTTATCCCGTGTTGCTTGCTTAAAATTGAGCAAAGCAATAGAAATTATTTTTTTCATTGAATTTCAATCTCTTTTAAAAAAGCTTCTTCCAGTGAAGAAGCTTTATGTTTTAATATTATTTCTTTCACACTCCCGACATACAGCATTTTTCCAGCATGAATTATGCCTATCCTGCTGCAAATCTGTTCAATCTGAGAAATAATATGTGAGGAGAAAAAAACAGTTTTCCCTTCTTTATTCAGCGACCTCAAAAGGTTAAGCATTTTATGCTGTCCTAAAGGATCTAACCCCAGCGTCGGCTCATCCAGCACAATTATTTGCGGATCTTTAAGCAGCGCGCAGCAAAGGCCAAGGCGTTGAATCATCCCGCGTGAAAAGTTTCTTATATGCTTATCTGCCTGCTCTTTTAGCCCTGCTGCTTCTAAAAGCTTGTTTACTATCTCAACCTTTGGATTAAGGCCAATACTCAATATCTCCAGGAATTCCTGGGCTTTTAAATTTTGCGGCGGGAAGAAATTCTCCGGCAAAAAACCAAACTGATTATGAATATCTCTGTTTTTGATATGCTTGTCTTTAAAAAAAATCTCGCCTGAATTCACATTTAGCAATCCCAGCAAGCATCGGATCAAAGTTGTTTTTCCCGCGCCGTTTGGGCCCAAAAGACCGAAAATCTCGCCTTTTTTTATTGTAAAACAAATATCATTTAAAACCAGAGTACGGTTAAACTGTTTTCTTATATTCTCAAACGAAATCAGCGGCAAATTAGCGGCCGCCGGTAACATGAAAAACCCCGTAACTGTTAGTTCTAAACTCAAATTTTCCCGTAGTATTCCAATCTGCTCCTTCCTGGGTTCCGTCCACCAGGTTGTTTATAATTGTACCCACAGCTGCCGGTACCGAATAAAACACAATATAATTTCCAACAGCAGATGTATCAACAGTTCCATCTCCGTCCATATCAAAGCCCACACCGCCGCCATCCGTATGCCATCCAGTTGTATTGGCATATAATAATACGTAATTTTTCCAGGGATTATCTCCGGCGGAAAGCGGCGATTTAATATACGGCCCGTTCCAGCCTGTTCCATAACTAAAAGCTAAACGATGATTCGCCGCGCCAGTATACCAGGGAGTAGCGTATTCTAACCCGTACGCTCCAACGTCTGAATAATAAGCATCACATGCGGTGCGTAATGAATCAACTACTGCCACGGTTTTTGCCGCGTTCGCTTTATCAGTCAAATTTGTGATTGAAGGAACCAACACCGTGCCCAAGATCCCAATGATCGCAATAACTACCATAAGCTCAATTAAAGTAAATCCTCTTTGTTTGCCCATAAAGTACCTCCTCTTATATTTTATCAATTGTTTTATTTCGGCAGCCACTTACCCCTAACATTCTTTGCTTCAATCTCCTGCTTCTCGCTTGTGGTTAAAGCATTACGGGAACTGACCATTTTAATCACCACAATAGCAACTAATATCGCCACCGCTATCGCCACGATTCCAACAACTTTATTTTCCTTCCAGTTATCCATTTATCTTCCCCCCTTTTTTAATACATTTGATTTGTAACATTCTATCGCGCCATATTTTATAATCATCGCTAACCTACAGTCAAGTATTATCCCCCACCCAGGGTTACGCGCATTACTTCTTCCGCGGTAGTTTCTCCTGCTAAAAGTTTGTCAATCGCCGTCTCCCTTAGTGTGCGCATTCCTTGCTGACAAGCCGCTTCCCGAATATCATCCGCGGATGATCGATTCAAAACCAATTCCTGAATCCGCGCTGAAGCTTTAAGCAATTCGTAAATTCCTATTCTGCCTTTGTATCCTGATTTGCTGCATAATGCGCAGCCCTTTCCGCGCAAAAATTTCTGATCAGGCTCAAGTTTTCCCTCCAATCCCAATGTCTGCAAAAGTTTAAGGGAAGGAACATATTCTTCTTTGCATCTTGAACATATTTTTCTTACCAACCGCTGTGCCAAAACACCGAGAAGCGAGCTGGATACCAAAAACGGTTCAATACCCATTTCCACCAAACGGGTAAAAGCGGTCGGCGAATCATTGGTATGCAGCGTTGATAATACCAGATGTCCGGTAAGCGCGGCTTGTACAGCAATTTCCGCGGTTTCCCGATCCCTGATTTCACCAACCATAATTACATTTGGATCCTGCCTTAAAAAAGAACGCAATGCTGCCGCAAAAGTAAGCCCGGCTTTTTGATTCACCAAAACCTGCCGAATCTGAGGAAACTGATATTCCACAGGATCTTCCACAGTCATAATATTAATATCTTCTTTATTAATTTTTTGCAAAATCGAATAAAGCGTTGTGGTTTTGCCGCTTCCAGTAGGACCGGTAACCAAAATAATCCCATAAGGCTGAGTAATAAGTTCTTCCACTAGTTTTAATTCTTTTTTAGGAAAACCCAAACTTTCCAAACCAGCAATCATATTGCCCTTATCCAAAATTCGTAATACAATATTTTCTCCATGAATCGTGGGACACGCGGATACGCGAAAATCTATATCCTTATTTCCTATCTTTTTTAAAATCCTGCCATCCTGAGGTATTCGTTTTTCGGCAATATTCATGCCTGACATTATTTTAAAACGAGAAATAATCGCCGGCTGCAAGTCTTTAGGTAAAATCATGTGTTTATGCAGTATTCCGTCAACACGATAACGCACATTAACAAACTTTTCCTCCGGCTCAAGGTGAATATCCGAAGTGCCTGACTGAACCGCCTCCACAATCAGCAAGTTCACCAGCTTTACAATCGGAGCTTCTTCCCCCAGATTTTCCCCATCTTTGAGTTTGCTTATGTCAATCTGAGAAATAATTTCCTGAATCGTTCCCGCTCCGCCGTAATACTGATCCTGAGCTTTACGGATCGGGATTTCATCAGACAAAACTGCTTCAATCCGGCATCCGGTAATCCGCTGTAATTCATCAATAATAAAAACATTTCCCGGATCAAGCATAGCCACACTTAAGACATTGCCTACTTTAAACACAGGCATTAATTTATAATTGATCGCCACATCCTGCGGAATTAGCTCCACTACCTCAGGGCTAATAATATAATTAGACAAGTCAAAAATACTAACCCCTATCCGCATAGCCAATGCCCGATTAAGCTCCTCAACCGCCAGCCAGCCTTTTCGCAGCAGAACTTCGCCAATTTTTTCTCCGGTTGTTTTCTGTTCCTGCAATGCTTCTTCCAGCTGATGAGGATTAATCAAACCCTGTTTAAGCAGAATTTCTCCGATCTTTTCCTCTGACGCTTTGGCCACTATATATTCTCCTGTCTGCTTATTAGACATTTCCCGAACAAAGAGTGTATCTTATTGCTTATTTGCTCTGTTCATTGTTCCAATTCAATGATCCTGTTCCCGGGATTTTAAGTTGGACGAAAATGCCTCTTGTTTTTCCTGCCTATCCATTATCACTTCAGCGTCTTTCAATGCTTTTTCCTGCGCGTCTCTGGCCTGCATATACCATTTACCGATCTCCTGCGTCTCTTTACGCTGCATGCGCGAAATAACATCAGGCGTAATAATTGTCGGCGAAACAAAAATAAGCAATTCTGTTTTACTCTTTGTGTCCTTTTTACTTTTAAATAACCACCCCGCTCCAGGGATATCTCCTAAAAAAGGTATTTTGGTTATTCCTTTTTCGTTCTTTTCCTTAATCAACCCGCCGATAATCAGTGTTTGCCGATTACCAATCACCACTTTTGTCTTTGCTGAGCGGGTATCAATAGTCGGCATAGTATAAGGAACCTGCGCTGTATCGGCAATAGCTACCAGTTCAATGTCCGATACATGCTCGCTGACTTCCGGAGCAAGCTCCAGAGAAATCTGATTGTCCTTAGTAATCATCGGTGTAACTTTGAGCAAAATTCCCACATCCCGCGGACTTCCTTCACCTTCATTCCAGGTTATGGTAACCGCGCCCTCATCAATCTGCACTGCCGGAACTACCCAACGCAGTTCACGAACCATTTTAATTTCCGCGGCATGGCAGTTCACCGTAGTAACCCTTGGAGCTGAAAGAATATTGCTGTCAAAGGAATTCGCCAGAGCTCTCATTACCAAAGTTATGTTTTCGTCAAAAACAGTCAAAGTAAACGGTTCTTCCTGACCAGTACTCTGTGTACTTCCCGGAGGATAAAATGTAGGTTTATACGGAATATTTTGCTCGATCGCGCCGCCAGCTGTCGAGCCGACCTTAAACTGACCAATTTCCAACCCGCCTTTTTCCGCGAACTGCTGCCAGTTAATACCAAAAGAGTTTTCTCCCTCAAGTTTTACTTCCACAATTCTCGCTTCAATAAGAACTTGCTGCGGAGCTGAATCAGCCATTTTTAGATATTCTTCAACCTTTTTTATGTTTTCCGGATAATCTGTCACAAGAATGGAATTGCTCTCTTTACCGAAAAGCACATTACCGTCACGGGAAAGAAGTGATTTTATATCTGAAGATTCCTGCGCCAACAGGGGTGAGCCCAGCACACACACATAAAGAAGTATAAAGCTAATCCGCCAAATACTGTCCTTTTGCATTAATAGATTCCTTTCTTTTTAAAATCGCGCGTCCTTGTATCCATATTGCATCATTGTCAGGGAACAGGAAGGTTCATTGATTCGGCCGGTGTTCCGCCGGCTGTCTGGGCTTCAGCAGATGAAGAAGAACTCTTTTGTCCGGCAATATCCCCGGCCTTAAGATAATCCAGCTTAAAAATTCTGCTTTCCATCCCCCAGTCAACCATTTTAAGATATTTCTCGATCTGTTCCAAATTATCCGGATAGTCAATTACCATAAGCGAATTGGGAGTTCTTCCCAATAACACTTTTCCGGACACAGACAGCAAATCATAAATAGTCGCGCTTGCGGCTCTCGCTTGACTAGTCCCGCCCTGTCCTTCCGTACTTTGTCCGGCATTTAATAACTCTTCGGCTTTTATATGATTAAGAAAAAATACCTTGCTGTCTAAATACGGCTTCACCACCAAAACATTTCCGCGCTTCTCTATCTGGATATTATTCATATGAGCAATTTCCTGCATTGCGTCTTCTATGGAAATATTCGTCAGGCTGGCATAAACTTTACCTTTAATATCCTTATCCACCAGAATATTCAGCTGGTAATCATGAGCAATAACCCTAAAAAAATCCGTGAGTTCCACATCACGTAATTCAATAGAATACAATTCTGTATTTTTATCTGTTTTTTTTATACCCAGAAACGGCTCAATACTTCCAGCCTGTTTAATTTCTCCTTGAGGCGCATTATCCGGTATCCCGGGAGATTCTGTTTGCGCGGTAACATTATTTCCCATTACCAATATCAAACCCAGCCAAACCGCTATTACTTTTATATTTATCAATGTTTTTTACCTCAATATGTTTTTAATTTCAGCACATATTCACCCAGACTATCTCTGAGAATTATCTCTTCCCGATTGATTGCCACAATTTCTTTTC
Source organism: Candidatus Omnitrophota bacterium (assembly GCA_018817165.1). Classification (GTDB taxonomy): domain Bacteria; phylum Omnitrophota; class Gorgyraeia; order B26-G9; family B26-G9; genus JAHITE01. Next base: position 1,852 of record JAHITY010000095.1, on the reverse strand, counting down.
CATCAATCTCATCATTCTTTTGCAATACTCGGCCGTCAATAACCGCGTGGGAATTTAATTCGGAATGAAAAATAGCTGTAACAGTTAAATAATCAATTATTTCTTTTGTCTGCTTGGAAAAATTGCTTCTTTCCACCGCGCTAAGAAAAGGATTTTTTTTAAGGGACAAAGATTCATCGCTCAGGAGAGGCATCTCTGATTTTTTTTCTCCTAATGCTTGTTCTATAGGGGACACAGCTCTATTTTGGACAGAGTCATCATTACTGCTTATAATCGGCAGCTTATTATTATCACACCCTGCCGGTAATATCAGGAACAAAATAATTATTACGAAAGCATTCCCTTGTTTCATGCTTGTCCCAAAATCCTTTTTAGGCAAAAATAACATACTATTCAGCAGATTTCTTTAATTAATACCTATTAAAATACTTTTTTCGAACAAAGTCAAGGCTTTTATAACCCTCAGGTAATTAAAAAGCGCCTGCGTTTTTCATCCCACCTTACTTTAGATTAAATTTCGGGATATCGACTTCTTATAAACCGCTCTAATCCCAGCAACTCAGATAAAATTCTTTTCTTTACTTATTTTATTATCAACAAATTTGCAGGAGAAATAGCCTCATTTCTTTAATATTGCCCGTTAAAGTTATCTTTGTTATAATGTTTTTTATGATATCACAACTCACCATACAAAATATTGGACTGATCGATAAAATTACTATTAATTTTCATCGGCACTTAAATATTCTGACCGGCGAAACCGGAGCGGGAAAATCCATTTTAATTGATGCCCTGCGCTTTGTTTTAGGAGAACGGGTAAATACTTCTTTGGTCCGCGATCCGTTGCTGCCCTGCACTGTAGAAGCTATTTTTGAAATACAGGAAAAATCTCTGAGTGAATATGATGATTTTTTAGAATATTTTAACGAAGAAAACCAATTGATAATAAACCGCTGTTATCTTCCAGACGGCAGAAGCAGAATAAAAATAAATGCTTTTACCGTCACTTTAGCACAGCTAAAAAAGCTGGGCGATAATCTTGTGGATTTTCACGGCCCGCATGATCATCAGCTTCTTTTTTCCGTCCAATCGCATATAAAAATGCTTGACCGCTTAAGCAGCATTGATACCTTAAAAGAATCTTATCTGAAAGACTATAATAAATACAGTGAACTCCTAAAAAAACAAATCGAATTAAAAGAAATGGCCGCTTCGCGGGAAAAGGAGCTCGACACCCTGGGATATCAAATAAAAGAACTGAATAACGTTCCCCTCGAGGAAGCAAAATATGAAGAACTTTTATCGGAACAAAAAAAACTTAATAATCGCGAAAGAATATACGAAAACTTAAACGCTGTTATAGGTATGCTGGAAAATGATCAGACCGGTATCAATGAAACCATCCGCGGAATATTTAGTCCGATGAAGAATCTCACTAACATTGATGAAAGTATCAAAAATTTTATGAACCAATTAAACACCCTGCAAGAAACAGCCGATGAGCTTTTAAATAATTTAACCGCTTACCGCGACAGCCTTTGTTTTGATACTGAAACCGCCCGGAACATTAATTCCCGCTGTGATATTTATTACACCATAAAACGCAAATACGGACCGACCTTAGAAGCGGCTCTTAAATTCTACGAAAAAGCCAAAGAAAAATATGAACTTATCTCAAATTTAGAACACAACTCAGCCAGCCTAAACAAAGAAATCATCTCTCTCCAGGAAGAACTTGAAAAAATTGCCGATAAAATATCCAAACAGCGTAAAAAAACAGCTTCCGCTCTTCAAAAAACTATAGAAAAAGAACTTAAAGACCTTGGGATAAAACAAGTAGAATTCGAATGTC
>JAHITY010000094.1 GCA_018817165.1 Candidatus Omnitrophota bacterium | reverse complement strand
TGGTTATTTTGTTGAAAGTATCGGGGAAAAGAATGAAGAAGTGATTAGAGCCTACTTAGATCGTCAACAAACTAAGCACTCAAGGCCTCGCATTCACCACCGGGCTTAAAAGCCCGGCGTTCTCTGCTCAGGCGTATAGAGTATATGAAGCGCTACAATGGGATTTAACAAGTTTTAATTGTTTTCCTCGTATAGATGTCTCAAGTTAAAGTTTTTATGGTCTGCATAAATATTACAGATTTGATTAGTTAAATTTTTGATCTTCTTGTCATTCACCGAGTATAAGTATTGAATAATTTGCTCAATATGACTCCAGTCAAAGTCGGGAATTAAGACTTTTGCATTATTAATCATCTTTATAAACAACATTGCGACATACTCAGCGCTTTCCTTTTTATCGCCTTTGTCTTTTAAATTGTTTAAATACTCGATAAAAAATGGCGAATCAAAATCAAAAGTAACGAATGGTGCAGAAAGAAGTAATCTGCTATATATTTTTTTATTTATCACGGGAACATATACGGCAAGCTTGCTCAATTCACTCAAAGCTTTTTTATCACTTTCAGAGAGAGGCTTCTTCTTTGTTTTGTAATAGGAAATGATGTAATCCCAAAAAAATATAATTCTTTTTTCGAATTCCTCCTTTTCCTTCAGGACTTCCTTATCTTTCTCATTACTTCTATCTAAAACATATTCTCTTTGATGCCATAAGAACTCTATTATTTCTCGAACATGATCTGAATTATCTTGCTGTATTATCTTGTCAATTAGGCTATTTTCCCCAAGCTTTTCGTTTCCACGAAGGTAACCAACAGCAATATGTTGGATAAGCCTTTCTTCAATCCGGCTTTCTTTGAAATGAAAAGTCAAAGCTCTCTCATATGATTTTGTTAACACCTTGTAAAGCACTTCATAAACTCTGCCACTGAATAGGTAACCATCCATAAATGTTTCAAAAAGATTATCGTCTTTCAATTTATATATTTCTTTTGCTTTTGTTTCCACCCAATCTTTGTCAATATAGTGGAGATTTGGGAGATATTGACCGAGTAGCGTATATGCTTCATCTATATTTTTTGTTAAAGCCGCCTCATAATTTGCTTTAAGAACATCGCTCCATTTTGAAATTTTATGTTCGTTCCTTTTATCACTTAATCTCGCCTCCCTGAGTCCTAAATATATAAGGGCAGTTAATATTTTTCCCCAGCTTGAGTTTAGTGCGTAAGTAACGCCGTCTCCATGATATGGACTATCTTTATCGTTAAGATTTTTATTGATAGTAGCTATGATTAATTCAACTTGTTCATGTAAGCTTTCATCAAAAGCCCATTCATCTGATTTGCTACCCTCTTGAAGTAAATAGCCTATCGATGAAATAGCCCAATCAAAATAATTGTAGGGAGCTTTCGTACTGGTATCGCTTGGTTTCCAAAAGTTATTACCCTTAATTAGAGATATTATGTATTCAATTACATTTTTCCAATTAAAGTTTTTCTTTTCTATCCAAGCTTCTTTTAATCCACTAAATAGACTTGAAATCGTATAGTAATCTGTTTCTTTAAATGGGTTAAGGTCTCTAACAAATTTCTCCGGTTCTTGTTTGACTGCCGATTGGAATACACGCTGAATACCTTCAGGAGATGAGTCGGGAAACTCTCCTATCGGTTTATAGTCTTTTATATATTTAACGATGTCCTTATTATCTATTTGCAATAACTGTTCTGCAGATATTGGTGACTTATCAAAATTGATCCATCCGCTTTCTTCTCTTCTTTCTACAATCTCTTTTTTAGTTATTTCTTTTATTCCGTCATGAAGTTGTTTAAACTCAGGCAATTCTATTAGGGTTTTATACCACCTTTGTTTCCAGTAGTTTTTATATTCATCTATTTTTTTACTTGGCAAATATTGTGACGGGCCTTTTTTAAAAATACTTATCAATCTTGTTTTTTGCTCCTTGGTTAATTTGGAGGCATTATTAATTAATAAATGTGACATTTCGGGATAATAAGCATCTATATCGAAGTAATTATTTTTATTACCTATTATTTGGTCAAAATATTTATTATATTTTTCCCAATAATTGCCAATCAATAACAGCGCTAGCCTCTTAAATAAATAGTGTGGGTATGAATTGCTAATAAATTTCCTAATAATTTCAGAGCCGTCATCTACATTAATTTTTCCCTTTTCTAACACTAGTTTTCGAAGTATTACCGCTAAAAAGTATTCTCCGTCATGTAACGGCTTGTTTTGTTCCTTTGATAGATCATTTAGCCAAATATATGAATAGTCGTCTTTAGTGTAATGTTTTTTTAAAATTTTCTTAATAATATCGGCAAGGTAAAAAATTGGAGTGTTGGAACATTTTTGAACTATCAATGTTGCATTATTCTTAACAAGAAAGCTTTCCTCAAGCCAATACTTATCTATTTTTGTCCGTACCTCAGTCGTTGTACCTAGTATGTTTTTTTTCTTTTTTGGAGTACTAATAGACAGTAACAGCTTTATTAAAAATTCAACTTTCTTTATATCTTCTGCGCTCTCAGCTTGCTTAAGATATTCCGGTAATAGTTTGTTGGTAAGATCAGAACCGGGCAAAGTGAGATCAAATATTGAGGTTAACCAAACAGGTATAATAGTAGTAAAGAACTCCAAAGAGATTGATTTTAAGGGGATATTAAGAAGTATCTTTACGAAAAACCACCAAGTTCGATAATTATCGACATGCTTACCTTTTCTGTCTTTATATAGAGAAACTTCCTTTATTATTTCAAGCAACTCATTATCTAAATCTCTTGTATTGTTTGATATTCTTTCGAGATAAGGTAAAACATCCCATTGAGGAATCTGAAAACCATTTTTCACTTGAATCGGTTTGGGGTTATGTTTGGGCGAAAACATCCCCTTTTCCTTAAAAAAGGAGAAATACTTCCAATCTTTTGCATTATTAAAGTAGTATTCCCTAATTGTACTGTCATTTAGTACAAGTTCCTTAGCTTCATTTTCTTTTAGTGGATTAATCTTCATAGTATTTCGTCAACTAATTTTAACTTTGCTAATTTCTCTTTAGATCGTGCATTTGGACCAACTTTACTAGCCAACTCTTTAACTTCGTAGTACAACTGCCTATGACCTAGTTTGCTAATGTTAAATTTTATTAATTTAACTCCTAAACCGGCATAATATGATTCTTGAAAATGAAAAAACGCCTCTTCTTCCTTTAATACCGGATACAACATAAAATGCCTCATGTCCCTTTTTCTTTTGAGCATATATTCTAGAATTTCGTATTCTTCGAGTCCGTAGCCAATAAAGAGTACTGTTCTTGTATCAAATATTTCTTCTAAAAATTTTGGAAGCATTGATGTGGTTGCGTCATATGCTTCGAAATAGTCTTGTATTGTTAAGACATACCTTCTACCCTTTTTAGGGTCATTAACTGATCCATGAATATGTATGACATTTTTATTTTTTAAAATTGAGGTTGAATGAATATCTTCATAATGATAAATAATTGGCCCTGAAGATGGATTTTGGACTTCTTCTTGTGGTTTTTTTAGATTTATCTTTCCAACTATTTCGTTATCAATGTAACAATCATAATTTGTAGTCACAAAAATTGAACTAAAATTACATAGATGGGTGTAAATATCTGAGCAAAATTGCAACTCTTTTGATTTATCTATGTTATTGAGCACACTGTTAATATCAAATTGGGGTTTTTTGGGATTTATTTTTTCGATCTCTCTACATATTGAAATTAATTTTCTTGTATCTTCTTTATATAGATATTGATGTGTGGAGTAATTTATTGCTTTATTTAGATATAAATGCTTTAAATATTCTTTTGCTAGTTTTTCCCAAGAAGGTCCACCTACTAATCTAGACACTCCTGCACCGACAAAAACAATTAAATCCTCACGTTCAACTGCTTCAATTAATTTTTTGATGTCTTTATCTGTGCCACTCATAGTTTTGTTAACATTTGTGATGAGCCCAAACAATCCATTTTTCTAATATCATTCCTGAAAGCTCAACCAAATTTGCATCTCTGTTATTCATTGGATTTTTTGATCCATGGAAAAGATTGGAACGAATTTGATAAATAAATTTCACGACATCTTCCAAATTTTCTGTATCGTTCAAATACACTTTTTTTCCTCTATGATTTGGACGCATATCCGCTACTGGTGATAAGTTTTTTAAATTAGCTAACCATGATTTCGTAACAGAAGACTGAATATCTTTCCACTTATTCTTTAAACAATTATTGTTGTTAATAAACCAGTCTATTTTTTCTATGTCTCTATCTTTTCCGGATTCCGCAGTAATCCAAGCATCGAAGCATACATAAAAAAAGAAAAACTTTATAAAAGGGTCCATTTCTCTTTGTCCCCTAAGCTTCCACCAACCAATAAGCGTTTTTATGTTGTCATTCATTATGTGGTTAACAATTTACTATTCTATTTTTGCTGACTTTGCTAAATTGTGTTTAATACAAAGCAATCTAACATTATTTACCGAAAGACTGGTTCCACCCTTTGAAAAAGGGAGGTCGTGATCAAAATGAAGATTATTTGTTTCTCCACAAAGGACACATGCGCCTCCATCTCTTTTCCAAACTTCTTTTTTAACTTCTGTTGGAATTAATCTTGTGCGCGATAACTTAAGATTATAAGCAACCGAATCTATTGATTGATTTTCTGAAAGTCTCAGTATAAATCGAAAAACTTTTCTATTTCCATCGTTAACTATTTTATAATCAATAAGTGTAAATAATCCTTTCATCGACCATACACCACTCATTATTTTTTCGTAGACTTTCACTAATTCAGGTTTATTTTTTCCATCAGATTGAAATTTCTTTATTGATTCTATAAACAATCCATTTTGCGTGAGCTTTCCCGATGATAATCTATTCGACTGATCTATATTTTTAGGATTAACGGAATTGGATATTTTAGATATATCGTGACCTTCATACTCGATGGTAACTCCATCAGTATAAATTTTGTCATTATATGGAGCATTTAACCGCTGAGACATAAGAATAACTGAATATGATGGATTTAAACGAAAATTCATTCCTCTTTGTAAAGTTTGAACGTTCTCCGAATCACACATTTCTCTATATGAGAGTATTTGATCAAGCATAATTTTATTCAATTATACCTGAACCATTTTTAACCGAAAGAACTTCTCTGTTTCCTTATCTGTAAAATAAACATAGCAACCCTTTAGTCCTCTACTCATCAAAGTTCTATATGTATTTCTAATAATTGCGTCAGCCTTATTCTCCGTGCCCGCTACACCCTCGCGAAGAGCTTTTTTATAACCCTTGAGTGATTGATCTGTTTTTGCACGCGCACTGGGTACTGTTTGAACTACACCGTTTCTGACTATTAAGTCAGGACCAATAATCACTCCTACATATTCAAGATCTAGACCTTGGCAAGTATGAATGCAACCCACTTGATTAACTGAATCTTTAGCAATTAAATATTTGGAGCCATCCTCAGTTAAGTTCCATTTCATAGCAAAATCAAATTCAGGGAACTGAATGTCATAATCTGACATATTCTTTTTACTTATCCAATCCCAGCAATATCCAGCCACTAATCTCGACTTATTCCGCTTATTCTTACTAACAATTGCCTGCCAAAGCTCTTGTGGGTTATCGAATATTTTGAAATCATAATTAATCCCCTCTAGAGATGGATTGGCAGTTGGTCGTATCTGCAATGTGTTATCAAGCCATGCCAGATAACCATTTGAGCCATTGCAACGAAATTGAGTATGAAGTTTTATCAAGCTGACTTTTGCTCCAAATTCATTTGCCCAACGTTTGATCTCATTTTTCGAACCAATGTCTTGCCAAGTTACGCGCTGATCTTCATCAATAAAAAATACAGAAACTCTTGAAGCGTTTATTAACTCTTTGACTTGATTTTCGCCTTTATTCCTAAATATGCCACTTTTTTCTGCAAGACGATGTGCTTCATCAATTAACAATACATCCATCTCATTTTTCTCAGATTGACAATATTGGCCAGACCCCTGCAAAAGGTGGTTAATCTTACTTCTTTTCATTGAACCAGTCAGTTTAGCTTCAAATACGGCCCTGGGTGCCGCATTTTTTGTTATGTAATGTGTGTTAAGTCCTTGATGCAAAAATTTAGAAAGTAGATTGAATGCCACTACTGATTTACCAGTTCCAGGCCCACCCTCAACTATCAAAACTCGTTTTTCATCATTTGGAGTATTATTGACAAAATCAACAACTTCTTCAAAAACTAATTTTTGATCATCAATCAAAATAAATTCTTGGTTACCTTGCAACATAGATGCAAGACTATCAGCCAATTCTTTACTAGGCCTTACACGACTAGACTCAATCTGATAAAGAACATTATTACGGTCACCAGTTTTTACAAATCTAGCAATAAAATCTTGTAGCTTCTCTTTATCACCCTTAAAAAATGCTGGTGCTTTTTTTAGGTATTCTTTGTAAAAGTTCGCTCCAATAATTGCTCTATCTTTAAGATTATGCAAGTACGCGCTGGGATAAAGGTTAATACTATCAGAACTATAAACCGTCTCATTGTAGTCTTGTATTAAGCTAACATATGACCAAGCCTGATAAGATGGGTGCAAAGTTTCTGTCAAAGATCCTTGGAATCTGGTTTTAACTACAGCATCTTTGTTTGTGACTTCAACTTTATCCCATTGTTTTAACTCGATCACTACAACAGAATCGTGACCTAGTTCATCAAGTCCTGAAACAATAAAATCAATTCTATTTCGAGTTCTTGGGATGGAGTATTCAATCGCCACACTAGCATCATCAGGAATCCGATCAGTATTCATGACTTTAAACATTGCGTCACCAATTGAGTTTTTCCAAGATCGGTGCTCACTGCCATTTTCTTGAACAGTAATACCCAGATGTAGCGCTACTTGCTGGCGAATTATGTCTTCAATATTATCGCTAGCATCTTGCAAAAACTGTTTTTTGGTTTTGTGATAAACAATCATAGATTATTTTATAAGTCAGTATATTTAGTGTGTTTTCCCTTAGATTTATCTTTTGGATATTTTTTTGCATTAAGTTTCATTTTTTCTCTCAAAGCTTGAGCAATATCGATATCAAAGTCATGACTCATCAGGAGCACCCAATACAAAACATCAGCTAGTTCTTCTCCAATATCTTTCCTGTGACTTTTAACATAGCTTTCAATTTCGTCATCATTCTTCCATTGAAAATGTTCTGCTACTTCTCCAGCTTCAAGCATCAGAGAAATAGCTAAATCTTTTGGTTTATGGAATTGCTTCCAATCTCTTTGATCTCGAAACTGAATAATTAAATCCGTTAATTTGCGAATATCGTCCATAAGGCTATTGTAACCCAAATCTCTACTTATCTGCGCATGTTCTCATTTACATCCCATCCTGTTTCTCTTAAACTAATCCAACATCTTAAACAAAATAGATGCAATTTTACTTATTATTTATTTAGATTGTTTTTTCTTATTTCCGCTATTGAGTGCGCAAGATAATTTAACGCACTTTTCAAGTCATAAATCATTGGATTTTAATTTTATTTATTCTCATGTAAACAAACTTATGTATTCTTGATAGGAAAACATTCTGTATCTCTTATTGCCTGTTATTTCGTGCAAGATTCCAAGCTTTGCGAATTTATGTACCAAAGCAATAGCATTTGGATTTGAGAGTTGGACAATTTTCTCTACATCTTTAATTCTGACTATCGGATTTCTATAAAGTGAGTTTAACAAAGTCATGCCCCTGATGAATTTTTACCGATCCCTGCAATTTTCCCTATATGCTCGTCTCTTAATTCTCTAATTTTTCTTGCAGTCTCGACGGCCTTGCCAGAAGTATCAATAATACCTGCCAAAAAGTACTTTAGCCACCCTTCTATGTCATCATGACGTCTAAAGCTATTAAGTCTTTCGTAGTATTCTTGTCTATTTTCTTTAAAATAGTCGGAAAGATACAAAAGTTGTTTGCGTAAGATATTTTGTTGACAAAGATAAAAAGTAATCAGCAGTCTGCCAATACGTCCATTACCATCGAGAAAAGGGTGGATCGTTTCAAATTGAGTATGTATCAGTCCGATTTTTATTAAAATAGGCACTTCTATTTCGGCATGCATATATTTTTCTAAGTTTGCCATCAGTGACATAACTTCGGTATGCGGAGGAGGAACAAATCCGGCTGTTTGAAGTGAAGATCCACCAATCCAGTTCTGCGATGTCTTAAATTTACCAGGTGTCTTCCATTCTCCTCTGACTCCTTGCAATAAGGTCTGATGAATATTTTTAATCAGCCTTAAGGATAGGGGTATATTTTTTAGGCTTTCCAGGCCAAAATTCATAGCCGAAATATAGTTTAAAACTTCATCAACATCTTGATGTATTTCTGAGTCTTCAATTCTTGCTTCTGCTTTTAGGACATCGACAAAAGTTGCTTGAGTTCCTTCAATCTGACTCGAGAGAGTTGCTTCTTTTCGAACATACATCAGAATAAAAAAATCGACAATATCTTTTGGAAGACTATCAGCTACGCCATCCAATCTTCCCAAAGCAAGATCAGCCTTAGAAAGCAAAAGTTGTAACCCCGACCTCATTAGACTAGTTATATTTAATCTATGTTTAGGATCATATAACATAGATTATCTGCTATCAAGACTAAGGATGCATGGATTAATTATTCTGCTCCAAAAATTCTGTTTATCTCCTCAACCAACTTAAACACTGCAGTTGAAGGATTATTTTCTACTTTGTTTATCTGGAAGATTTGTTTAGCGTTTTTAATCGCCTCTGCCTGCTTATCTAATATCCGGTCAAAAACACTACAATTT
>JAHITY010000001.1 GCA_018817165.1 Candidatus Omnitrophota bacterium | reverse complement strand
TTAATGCGGCATCCTGTCTGCCGAGATTTTCAGCCCGGAGCAGTTCCCTTACCACATCGAATATTGACCGGTAAACGACCGTGTGTCCGGCCTTGATCGCTTCATAGCCAATGGCTTGGGCCAGATGAGTTTTTCCATTATGGAAAAATTACTATAAGGGGAATTATCGATATTTTTTGCTTATGGAAAAATTCAGGCAAACTCTAACAGGAAAAGCATAGAAATCTACCTGGAATCTTTCCATAATATTTCTTATTTACAGAACTCCTGTAGCCAATTTAATAAATTTTTATCTTCGTTCCAATTGGGCACATCTTCCGTTATTTCCATGTATGCAGCTTCTAATGCTTTTCGTTTTCTTTCTGAATTTGCTTTAGCGTAACGCTCTGTAGTTGTGATATTAACATGACCTAAAAGATCTCGTATGTAAATCAAATTCACATTGGCATCCAACAAATGCATCGCCTTTGAAGTCCGTAGCATGTGTGGATGTATTTTTTCAGGAAACACAATATCAGTTTTTTCCTTTTTTGCGGAACTGAAGTATTTTTTCAAGATGTAAGTTATTCCCAGCCTTGTGAATTTATGATGTCGACTGTTGAAAAATAAAGGATGATCCTGTTTTCCGTTCAGATCCAGTTTATGCTCTTCCATATACTTTTCTAACAGCAAATGCGTTTTTGACATGATAGGAACATGCCGTTTTTTATTCCCTTTTCCTGTCAGAGTTATCACAGAAGGTGAGGCTATTCTTACATCTCGCACCCTGAGATCGACCAATTCCTGTACCCTTGCTGCCGTATCATATAACATGACAATTAGAGTCAAATCACGTCTTCCTTTTTTAGTTTCTTTATTTGGCTGTTCAAGCATTGCTTTTAACGCTTCAGGCATCAAATAATCTACTGGCATTATGATCCGTCTTTTAAATGGCATATTTAAAACCCGTTGAGATTCCAGCAGCAATTCAGGATTTTCCATCTGAGCATATCTATAGAAACTGTGAATAGCGGCCAAGCGCTGATTTCTTGTTGACACACTCACTTTTCGCGTTTTTTCCAGCCAGTCAAGAAAAGCATAGATTGTATTTATGCCCATCTTTGAAAATGTCACATTCCCGGGAGCAATATTCAGCTCTTTGTCGTAAAAAGTGAGAAGTTGCTTAAATGTATCTCTATATGATTTTATGGTATTTGTGCTCAGATTTCTTTGCCCTGGCAAATATTCTGACAAAAATCGCGTTAAAGTTCTTGCAAAATCAGTTACTTTCATAAGAGTTAACCTCTGGAATTAGGTTTGAATAATTAGCCTCAACAGCGCTCACTATTGTGGGGTATAAATCCGCCGTCAGTCTTAAATAATGCTGTGATCCCCTCAAGTCGACATGGCCCAAATATGCGGATAAATATGGAAGCAAAGCTGTTAAATCTTCTCCCTGTTTTACCCATTTTTTTAGACAATGCACGGCGTGACAATGCCTCAAGTCATGGACTCTAGGCCCATATCCTCGTCCTCCGTGAGAAATGCCTGCACTCCAAAGAAACCTTCTGAAGTAATCATAGATGCCTTTATCTGAATATCTTCCCCCATATGGTGAAGGGAAAAAATACGGATTTTGTGGGTAGGCCCTATGCGCTTCTCGCGAATATTTTTTGCACCGTTCAATTAATGATTTAGACATGGGAACAATCCGGTCTTTCTCAAGTTTTGCCTGCCGGATGCTTAATATCCCATCTTCTAAATTAACATCGGCTATCTTTAAGTTTAAAGCTTCTGATATTCTTAAACCGCAGCCATAGAGAAGTCGAAACAAAAGGGACACTGTTAAGTGTCGAACCGGAGATACTGAAGAATAAGGAATATTGTCGGCTGCGGTAAATATTTGGGCCAATTCTTCTTCTGAAAAAATATAAGGAACATAATGATATCGATCAACAGGCGCAGCCTTATCTGGATAGATGTATGCTTCATACCTGAGCCTGACCATATACAGGGCAACTCCTTTGATTAAAGATATTCTGGCATTCCGAGTGCTATCCTTTTCTCCTATTTTCTTTTTCGTCCACAATAAAACTATTTCTTTCGTTAAAATTTTTTCGTTAAATTTTTTTTCCACTAAAAGATTATCAAGCAGCTTCAAGGTAGAAGCTCCTTTATTATATTTGTATCCAACTGCTCGTTTTTCTTCAACATATCCTGCTAGGATGGAGGCTAAAGAACTTGAGTAATTAATGGTCTTATTTTTCATGGTTAAAAACCTCCTCCGGGTCCAGAGCGCATTGCCTCAACCCTTCAATTCCGGTTTGCAGATACACATTTGTGGATTTTGAATTTAAATGCCCGAGTATCGCTGAGATTACGGGCAAAGGGGTTTTCTGTTCAAGAAGAGCGCTTGCGAGAGCATGACGGAGTGAGTGCATGCCGTGCTTCGCTCCTTTGGGTATTTTAATTCCTGCCAGCCTCGTATATTTAGAAATGATATTGTGTAAATTTGCATTTCCACCAAATGCTTCATAGGGCGGCATTAACCTGATAAAAACAAATTGCGAATAAGTTTCCGGACGGGAATTTTTAAGGTAATCAATAAGAGCCCAGCCTATATCATCTAAAATTGGATAGCTGACATGGCGTCCCGTTTTACTTTGATTTACTTCAATTGTCTTTGTATTCCAATTCAGGTCATGCAACTTTAATGCCTTGAGATCGCCCACTCGAATGCCCAGTTTTGCAACCAAAAGCAAAATGGCGTAGTCTCTTTTGCCAATAGGACTTCCACGATCGACACTTTGAAGCACTTTTTTTACGTCTTCTGCTTTCCACACAGAAGGAATAGCAGGAGAATAGTACTTTTTGGGCTTCGGAACATCCAGCGACAAATCCTTTTGAGTATACTCATTCAGGTATAGAAATTTAAGAAATGTCCTTAATGTTGTCAAAATTGCGGAAATACTTTTTTCATGATACCTGTAAATTGTTTTTACATAGTCGGACAAAATAGCGGGAGTTATTTGATTTACATCCTGAAGCTTCCTGGAGGCTATATAGTCAATAAAAAAATAAAGCCTTTGCATTTTTGTGCGCATTCCTCTTTTTGAATAATTATTCCTTTCACATTCCGCGTCATATGCCAGCAGAATGTGGTCAAATTGTGGCGGCTTTACATACGCAGGCTTTTTAATTACTCTTCGGATTATAACGCCATGCAATTGATAGTCTCCCAGTATTCTAATTCGCCTGAGAGGCGTTCTTATTCTGCCTGGCATAGCCCCCTTGTGAGTACTTATATCAAAACCATAGTTTTCTTTTAGAAAACTTGCTCCTAGCGATTCAAAGAAATATTTTTCCTGTTTTTCTTTTGCAAAGGCAATAAATTTTCTATAAAAGCCTCTGGATAAACATAGAGAATGATAGGAATAATTTAGACGTTTCAATTCATCAAGGACTTTTGTGACCAGCTCTTCAATTGGGACTCTTGTTTCCATTTAATACCTCCTGTTTTTGGTTAAAGCAATATAACTAACTTGGAGATATTATGGTTAAAAATATGAGGTTTAATATATCATTTTTGAGGTGAATACTGAAGGTTTCTTTCCATAAGCAAAAAATATCGATAATTTCCA
>JAHITY010000093.1 GCA_018817165.1 Candidatus Omnitrophota bacterium | reverse complement strand
TTTAACCTCCTTTTTGGAAGTTATTATAATGAAATTTCTCTTTAATGTGTGCTTATTTGTATACTTTCAAAGAGCTTTTTATGTAAAAAACCATGTGCGTTTATTTGTATACTTAACAATTAGGAATTAGAAATTTATTTTCTGTATTCTGCTTTTTCTATAAGCTATCGACCATTGACCCTCAGCCAAGTTTTTTGCTTTTTTCTATTTTCTGTTTTTCCTAATCCCTAAACGCTATCCGTTTATCCTGAGCCTGTCGAAGGGCTAAACACTGCCTTTTAAAATACATCCTCTAATGCCTTCTCCTGAACGCCCTCATTACTATTAATTACATCAATAAAAGCTTTCGCGTATATTTTTAATTTTCGATCGCCCACTCCGTAAATATCCGCAAAATCATCGATATTGGAAGGTTTTCTAGCTGCCATATCTTTTAAGGTTTTATCGCCAAAAACAATATAAGCCGGCACACCTTTTTTTCTAGCAATTTCCGCTCTTATTTGGCGTAGTTTCTGAAATAAACCTTCATCGACTCCTTGCCACTCTTGTTGTCTTATTGCCACACTCTGCTGTTCAACCTGTTTTTTCTTTTGCTCGACAAGTGGTTTGGCAAGTACAGGAGCAAGTTCACCATCAAGCAGCTGCTCACCTTTTGCTGTCATCACTAAAATCGAAAACTCGCCTTCTCTTTGCAAAAACCCCTGTCCAATAAGCTGCTCGATCATATAGCGAATAAAGCTACTCGACTCTTCCGCCATAATTCCAAAGCGAGGTAATTCATGATGATGCATTTTAATAATTTTATCGGTTAATTTGCCTTTTAATACTTCCGCGATATATACCGCGCCAAAACCATATCCCTGCTGAGTTAAGCTATCAACACAAGCAACAATATTCTGTCCAACAAGCAAAGGAGCTTCAACCATCTCCAACTCATTTAAGCAATAATCACAAGCATTGCAGCCATCCTTACTATACTGTTGATCAAAATAATTCACCAAAACCTTATGCCGGCATTGCGGTTGAGCACAAAAATCATACATCAAGCCCAGTTTATGCATCACTGTTTTATTTTCTGATGATTTTTTAGCAAAAAAACTCCACAGCTGATAATCACTGCCGCTATAAAACATATAACAAAATGCCGGTAAACCATCACGGCCAGCTCGTCCGGTTTGCTGTTGATAATGCTCAATACTTTTCGGCATACCTTCATGAATAACAAATCTGATATTTGATCTATCTATGCCCATGCCAAAAGCCACTGTTGCCACAATAATATTAACTGACTCACTAACAAATTTTTCCTGATTTGCCTGCCGCTGCTTATCAGGCATACCCGCGTGATAAGGCACATTGTCATACCCTAGTTTTTCCAGTGTCTTTGATAAATTATCAACATCTTTACGTCTAAGACAATAAATAACTCCTGGTTCATCCTGGTGCTTATCTAAAACTTCAGTTATTTGCTTTACAATCTGCTGCCGCTGCATAACGCGATAAGTTAAATTAATCCGATCAACCTGCCCCGTATGAATTACCGGACTATCCAGCCCTAATTGTTTTAAAATATCAATCTGGACTTCTTTAGTTGCTGTTGCCGTAAAAGCATGCACACTTGCTGATGTAAAGATACCTTTAATAATTCCCAGGGTCCGGTATTCAGCTCTAAAATCATGCCCCCAATGACTAATACAATGGGCTTCATCAATTACAAAAAAATCAACCCCCACCTTCTTTAATAAATCCAAAGTTGCTTCATTCTGCAAACGCTCCGGAGATAAATATAAAAGCCGGATACTGCCGCTATTAATAGCTTCGATTACTGCGCGCTGGTTAACCACAGACAGACTAGAGTTAAGATAAGCCGCGGGGATACCCATATCATTCAAACCATCAACCTGGTCTTTCATTAATGAAATAAGCGGTGAAATAACCACAGCCAGACCTTTTTCCAGTAATGCCGGCAATTGAAAACAAAGCGATTTCCCTCCGCCGGTAGACAATACCGTCAGACTGTCTTGACCTTTTAATATAGAAAATATTGTATTTTCCTGTAAAGGGAGAAATGATTCATACCCCCAATATTGATCTAATAAGCGATATATTGTGTCTTTCATAAATCCTATCTATTTTAATTTTTTTAAAAAATCCTTGTGACATAATTATAACAAAATCATATTTCTTAAACAATTTTTAGCTAATATTAAGATTACTTCAAACATAAAGATTATTTAATGTATCAAAGATATCGGAAAATAAACATGTTTTTGAGAGGTTATTTGCTTTGATTTTTCTTCTGCGCTAATAATTGCTGGACCAAGACATCAATTTCGGACTGGGAAAGTTTTCTTTCTGGATTAGGAACAATATCTACAGAAATAATTTCTTCTTCTTTTTCTGCTGTGGCAACTCGGACTTCATCTGCTTCGCGCATTGATTGAAAACCTAAAATATCCACTTTTGTATTTCCGATTTTAATTAATTCACAAAAAGAAATTTGCTTTTCCTCTACAACCATAGGCGCTGTTCCAAAAAATATACCGATTACTTTGCCCTCTGCCCAATAGACGACATCACCTTCATTTATATCTTTAGCAAAATCTTTGCCGGCAAAATCAATATTAACCTTAAAATATACTCCCTCTGAACATTTACAAATCTTTGAATCTAGGGGAAGTATATCCAGAATTTTCTTCGCGCATTCCGTAGAATTAAAATCTACCAGCAAATTATAGTGTGGCGTTTGAAACGATACTTGCATATTTAACTTCCTATTAACTAAAACTTTATTCCTCTGACAAACCTTAACCTATATTTATAAAGATTATTTTATACTTTCAGTAGGTATTATGCAAGCTCAATATCACTTCCGCTATCAATTAATCAAATAAAAAGCGGCGTATCCTCTTAGAATACGCCGCTTTAAGCTTAGTATCTTTTATTTTTTAGAAGCTGCAAAAATATTCTCGGCAATTTTATCAGTTGCCCCCAGAATACTCCTTGCTTTAGCATCATCTACTTCTGAGATAAACCCAATACCTGTTTCTCTTTCCGTCTCCCGATTACAGGAAAAAATTTCTTTACGCGTAATTTCTGCTAAAGAAAATTTCCTTGCTCCAGCGAGCAGCTGCTGCAAACCAGCAGCCAGCTTATCTGCCAGTGTCCAAGCAGCAATCGCGCCTAGCGGAATATTTTTCATTTCATCTTTACCTACTTTTTTCTGTATATCATAATATCCGGCAAAGATTTCTTCCGGAGAAGTCCCATTTTCTTTAACCGATGCTGGCAGCTCATCCCATTTTCCATGCACTTTATCTTTTATTTTCGGATTAAGCACTCCCGCAATATTAGCCCCTAAATATCCGGGGATCATCAGCGAACGCCCCATGCACACAAGCTTGGTAAAAGGCGCGCCCAAAGCCAAAGCTTTAAATATATGATCTTCTCTTGCCAGACCGCCGGCAAAAGCCATATCCACAACTTTCACCCCTTTATCCGCAAGAATTTTAGCATATTCATAAGCTTTTGCGTGCAACAATAAAGAAGGAACTCCCCAGGTTTCCATCATATTCCATGGACTCATACCTGTGCCCCCGCCAGAACCATCAATTGTCAGCAAATCCAGTTTTGCTTCTGTTGAATACTTGATCGCCATAGCCAATGCTTCCATCCCATAAGAGCCGGTTTTTAAGGTTATCCGTTTATAACCCAGTTTGCGTAAATATGCCACAGACTGCATAAACGATTTTTTAACCGCCTCTTCGCTGGAAATCGATGTATATCCTAATCTGCTGTGACGCGCAAATGATTTTATCGATCCATGTTTAAACGCTTCCTGCACTTCCGGCTGTCTGGGATCAGGATCAACCACATAGCCTCTATCTTTAAGAAAAAGGGCATATTCCAAAGACTCAACTTGAATCTCGCCACCAATATCTTTTGCGCCTTGACCCCATTTAAGCTCGATTATTACCTTATCTCCATATTTCTCTATAACATACTCAGCAACTCCATTACGCGTATCTTCCACATTAAGCTGCACAATAATCGCGCCATATCCGTCATAATAGCGCAAAAACGTATCAATCCGGCGATCCAGCTCTGGAGCTTTAATAATTCTCCCTTTTTCCAGAACAGCTTGCTTGTCCACTCCCACAACGTTTTCTCCCACAACTATGGGGTATCCCACCAAAGCCGCGCCAATAGCAAAGCCATCCCAATAACGTGCCGCGATAAAAGTCGAGCCCAAAGCTCCGGTCATGATCGGCATCCGCGCCTTAGTCTTTATGTGAGTGCCAAATTCTGTTTCAATATTTACATTCGGAAAAATACAATCATCTTCTGAATTAGTCAACCCCTGAGGAATCCCGTTAGCCCCATAATTATAACCGTTTATTCTTAGTGAATTATAAGCAACTCCCAGATGATTAGTATTCGCGCTGCCTGCCGTGATCCAACCAAAATCGCGCGGATATAAAAGTTTGCGCCCCTTAATACAAGCAAGCCAAGTTTCACATTTGCCTTTGCAATCTGCACGACATAAAGTACACAAACTAGATTCGCACGGATTACCACGATTTACAGTACCAAGAGCATCATTTTGTTTAGGCCACTGAATCATAATTTTCTTCCCTTCTGTTTGTTGCGGTTAAAAAAAAACAGCATTCTTCCCTGCAGAAGAACACCGTTGTTATTCCGACTTTTATGCCGACACGCCATTGTGCCTATTAAAGTATTGTTTAATCATAACATTATTCAAACAACAATACAACGGGTAATTACCAGGGTATTTATGGGGTAAAAAATACCCCATAACAATCAAAGATTATAATTCTTTTAAATAAGCAGCCAGATTGATCCTCTGTTGAGTAAGCCCTAGTTTTTTTCTAATATTTTTCCGGTAAGCTTCAATGGTTTGAAAGGATAGCGAAAGGATCTGAGCAATCTGCTTAGAGGAAAGTCCGGATTTAATCATATTGGAAACTTCTATTTCGCGAGCCGAAAGGCGGAATTTTGAATGAGTAATAATTGGCCCAAACTCGGAAGCTATTTGATTAACGCTGTCCTCCAAAGCCTTCACATATTCTTTGGGAACATTAAGCATTGCTAATCGCTCAATCAGCGGCAAAAGCAGTCTTTGGGCATTAACTGAAACTTTTTTAGCAAGATTGCGCTTTTCAATCTCAAATTGAGCGACTAATTCTTTCAAAGCAATATTTTTTTTATTTAAATCATTGTTTTTCTGTTCTAAAAGCTTTTGCGATTCAGTTAACATCCGCAGCGCGTATTTACGCCC
The DNA here is from genome assembly GCA_018817165.1 of Candidatus Omnitrophota bacterium. Classification (GTDB taxonomy): domain Bacteria; phylum Omnitrophota; class Gorgyraeia; order B26-G9; family B26-G9; genus JAHITE01. The sequence goes on along the minus strand of JAHITY010000093.1, from coordinate 2,437 downwards.
GATAAAACTACCCAAGCGATTAGCAATATCTTCAATCAAAGCTCTTTCCTCTTTTAAAAAAGGTCCCTCATCGCTTTGCGGCATATTCTTGCTGTAATAGACATCAACCGATCCGACCTTTTGCTTGTCTGCATAAATATCTGCTGATTGTTTCCATTTACTTTTTCTAAATTTCTTAGTGCAATAAGTTCTGTCTGAGTAACTTATACAAGCGCAAGTAACTGCCGGATATTGCCAGGAAGGAGGAATAAGCTCAGCTGCGCCCTGAAGAACTTTGTCTATTGAAGATTCGTATTTTTCAATCAGCTGCATTATTCCATACATACAATGCAACTCTTTAACTCGCTCCCCCAGATCATGGCGGGTTCGTTCATATTTAATTTTTATTTTTTCAAATTCCTTATCCCGTCTGGCAATATTTTTATTATTAAGATTTAAAGCATCAAACCCCATAAATACTCCATACACATATAAACTTAAGGATTTTTTAAGAAATAGTTTTTAAAATAATTAAATGACAGTTCACCATACAAAAATGAACTGTCATTTAATCTAGATTCTTTATAATGCGGTTTCTTGGATCCAGGCGCCATGAAGATTACAATAAGCAACAACTGTAAGCATTCCTTGTTTAGCCTTCAGATGTAAAGCTGCTGCGGGATTGCATGATTCAGGAGTAAGCGCGACTCTGGAAATAAACTTTTTATTAATGTAAAAATCTATATGCTGTATCGAATGTTCGGCAAGCATAGGGTGCTGAATTGCTCCCATTTTAACATGCACATCCTGACAGCCTTCCGCGATTAACCCGCAGGTTTTAACAACTGTTATTAATGGAATATGTTTTTTCTCAAGATCAGTTAAATTATTAACATTAACCGGGACCTTAATTGCCTCCGCTTTTAATTCAAAAGCTGATGCAGGTGAAAAACAAACCGGACATTTTTCCGGAGCAGCCCCATCAATTGATATAAATCCACAAACCTTACAAACCATTCCTTGCATAAAATTCCCCTTTCTTTAATTATATTTCATTAAATTACCCATACATTAATAGAATAAACCATTCAGGATTAATGTCAAGATTAGTTTTCTAGAATCAATCTTTTTTCCCATCCTTTACCTAAAAACATTAATCCTTTTCTTTCATTTATCTTTTCGCCAATAATACCCTTGATAGGTCCCGCGCTTTTTAAATTCACTACCAATTGCGTGAAGTATTTTTTGTTTCTGATTCATCCACTGGGGAGCAATCAATAGATCTTGTCTAGCCTCTGAAACAAGGCGCATAATCGCGCAATCCGGCTTTAAATGTTCCAGAAAATCACAAGCGATTTGAACATATTCCTGTTCGTTTATAAACTCAAACTTTTCCCGGCTGTATATTTCGGCAAACCGGGTATCTTTTAAGACATGGAAAATATGTATTTTTACTGCTTGAATCGGAAGTTTAGCCACCGCTAAAGCAGTTTCAATCATATCTTGACGAGATTCCCCGGGAATTCCCAACATAATATGAGCTGCGATTTTTATTCTAGTTTTTGCTGTTTTTTCTACAGCAATAAGAAAATCTTTCATTGTATGCTGCCGATTTAACAGCTCCAATGTTTTATCATGAATACTTTGCAATCCATATTCAAGCCAAACTTCATATTGATCACAATAGCTATCAATAAGCTTTAGTTTTTGCTCATCAATGCAATCCGGCCTAGTTGATATAGCCAAACCAATGATTTGATCAAACTGCTTAATAACATCATAAATCGGCTTTAACTCTGCTGCCGGAGCATGCGTATTACTCGCATTCTGGAAATAAGCAATAAATTTTTCTGCTTTAAACTGCTTTTTAAAAATTGCCATCGAGGTTTCAATCTGTTCAACCAGCGACAATTTAATATCTTTATAACTGACAAATCCGCTTTCATTACAATAAAAGCACCCTTCCCGCCCTAAATTCGCATCTCTATGCGGACAGCCAAAACCGGCATTTAAAGATATTCTGCGGACTTTTGTTTGGAATTGGGTTTTTAAATAATTATTAAAGGAATAATAAAATGAGTCCATGGTATTTTAGAAATTGTAGGGGCGCTGCTTGCCTGCGCCCGCTTATTAATGATTTCACCTTGTCTATTATTACGGGCCGGGGCAAGCGCGGCCCCTACTTTGCAACCTTGTGCCCTTTATCCTTTTTCCTTCTCACTTTATCCTTCGTCATTCATAACTGCTTTTGCGTCCTAGCGCAGCGATCGTCCATCTGTCCTCCATAGCCTTGGCGAAGGAGGTCATCCTTCAATCTTCTGTTTTTCCTAATCGCTAAACGCTATCTGTTGAATATCAGGACATCGTTTACCCAAGTTAGCGAGTAAGAATATCATGACATCGTTTACCCTAACTATTTTTATTAACATGTTTTTTAAAAGCAAAACGCGAATATTTC
>JAHITY010000092.1 GCA_018817165.1 Candidatus Omnitrophota bacterium | reverse complement strand
CTCTTGAGAAATATTCATATTTAACCTCCTTTTTGGAAGTTATTATAATGAAATTTCTCTTTAATGTGTGCTTATTTGTATACTTTCAAAGAGCTTTTTATGTAAAAAACCATGTGCGTTTATTTGTATACTTAACAACTACTCAATACTATTTTTTCTTTATTTTTTATCTATCGACCATTAGCTATCAGCTATTAGCCAAGCGCAAAGCGCTTTCTGCTTTTGCGTCCTAATTTACATCCCAGGAATTTTCAGATCGCCCATAACTGACTTTAATTGTTCTGCGGCAACTTTCTGAACCTTATCAGCTGCAGCATTAATACAATTAACCAATTCCTTTTCCAAACGACCCTTTTTATCTGAAGCAAGCAAAGATTCATTAATCGATATAGAGATTACTCTTTGGGTACCGCTCATTGTAATTTTAATTTGACCTTGAGCAGCTTCATGGTCAACCACAACCTTTTCCAAACCCTTTTTAATATCATTCATTTTTTTCTGCGCTTCAAAAATATTTTTCATCTTGCTAAGCATTATTACCTCCTAGTTAGTTGTTGGTTATTATTAAATATAGAGTCGTGCGTATCGCGAAAGATATTCAGTACTGGTTACGCGGTTAAGGTTACGATGCCCGTTTCGTCTTAGGGTAAAGTCTATCGGCTTAGAATTTATTTTTAACCATAACCATTAACATTACCGATACTGGCTTCGTTACCAAGTACCCTTTGCCCGCTCTTTTTTGGTCTTTTGCTTTTGACCATGAGCCATGAGCTATCAGCCAAGCATGCTTTTCATGCTTGAGTTTAGTATCATAATACATTTTTAAATATTTTTCAATTATTTATTGTTAATAAAAAAAGCCTATGTTAACATATTAATATGAAACCTAATTTAAAAAACTCAATAAATCAGCACTTACACTCTTTCATCCAGGCAAGATTAAAAAATTACAAGCTTAATCGAATTAACAATGTACTGGATAAACGCATCAAGGAATTTATTTTTCGTGATGGAAAAAGAGTCCGGCCAATATTTTTCCTTTTAGCCTATAGTGGATATTCCCGAAAAAAACAGTTGCCTAATGATATTATCCTTACCTCTTTAGCCTTTGAATTATTGCATGACTTTCTTCTGGTACATGATGATATCATTGATAATGCTGATACCCGCAGAGGTAAACCAACGATGCACAGAATGCTCCAAAAATCCCTAAAACAGCCGGAAAAAATCGGTAAGGATTTAAGTATTATTGTTGGGGATATCATTTACGCTTTAGCGCTTGAAGCTTTTTTGAGCGCAAAAGCCAAGCAAAAAGACAAAGAAACAGCCTTACAGATTTTCTTAAGTTCAACGATTTTAACCGGAGCTGGGGAATTCATTGATATTCTTAATGGTTTAAGTCCAATCACCAAAGTCGGCTTAAAGCATATTCGGATGAATTACTTATTAAAAACCGCTGAATACACTTTTAAATCACCCCTTGCCTGCGGCTGTGTGCTTGCCGGAGCCCCGATAACTGAAGTAAAAAAGCTCCTCCAACTCGGTGAATTTCTCGGAGAAGGTTTTCAGATAAATGATGATTTAATCGGAATTTTCAGTCAAAGCAAAAAAATTGGAAAATCAGTTCTAAGTGATATTATTGAAGCAAAAAAAACTTTGCCCATCTTCTTAGCTTATAAAAAAGCCTGTTTAGCGGACAAAGCTTTTATTAATAAATCATTAGGTAATAAAAATTTAAAATATTCTGATCTGCAAAAAATACGAAAAATAATTATTACTACTGGTGCCTATGCACAGACAAAACAAGCAATAAACAAACTGCTCCAAAAAGCAGAAACATTGATTGATTCTTTGAAAATGAATAATAATCAAAAGCAATTGTTTAAGAATTACATTCTTTCCTTTATCAAAAGTTAGGTTCAGGCATGAAAACTATTACTATCACAAAAAGCGCTGGATTTTGTTTCGGAGTTCGCCGGGCATTGCAATTAGCTGAGCAAACAGCCAGCGCCAATAAAAAAGTCTACATGCTCGGAGAAATTGTTCACAATCCCCGAGTTGTCAGTGATATAAAAAAAACCGGAGTTATTAAAATTAATGAGCTCCGGCCACAACACAAAGGTATTCTTCTGATCCGCGCTCATGGAGCGCCAAGGGAAACTTATAAAAAAGCGAAAAAACTAGGATATACAATCATTGATGCTACCTGCCCGATGGTAAAAGAAATCCATTCTATTGCCCGCGAATATGAACAGAAAAAATTTAAGATAATTATCATTGGCGATAAAAAACATGATGAAGTTATTGGAATTAAAGGCAATTTAGAAAACGAGCCGATAATTATCGCCAAAAAAAAAGAAATCACACCCAAAACTTTTTACCGGGTCAGCAAAGCAGCGGTTGTAGTTCAATCGACACAGAACATCGACAAAGTCTTAGACATTGTGGAGAAACTGGAAAAACACATTAAAAAAGTCGTATTCTGCAATACTATTTGTCTGCCCACCCGCTTAAAACAACAAGAAATTCAGGAGCTTCCGGCAACCCAGGATATGATGATTATTATTGGAGCAAAAAGTAGCGCGAATACCAAACGATTGTATGAATTGTCTAAAAAAATTAATCCCAATACTTACTGGGTAAATTCAAAAACTGATATTCGAAAAAGCTGGTTTAAAAACAAAGAGAAAATCGGTATTGGTGCCGGCGCTTCCACCCCTGAATACATTATTAAAGAAATTGCTTCCTACATCCGCTCTATATAGCGTTTAGCGAACAGCGGTTAGCGTATATTCCCATTGTGATATCCTGAAATAGGTTGACAGAAAATCGAGGGATGATCCTCCTTCGCCAAGTCTATGGAGGACAGGTGGACGAAAAATCAGGAAAAGCAAAAGAAAGTAAAAAGCGAACTTTGTGAAAGATGATTGGTGAATTTTTAAGCTTTCATAAATTTAGGTAAAT
>JAHITY010000137.1 GCA_018817165.1 Candidatus Omnitrophota bacterium | reverse complement strand
GATCCATGGTGACCACCGGGAAAGAGGATGTCGCCAGTGCCTGTTTTATCTGCTTAGTATCAGAAGCAACGGTTATCGAGAATTTGGTGCTTAAACCCCACTGCATCTGCTTGGCAACAGAAGGCTCATCCTCGATGATAAGAAGTTTCCTTAATGGCTCAACATCCATACTGCATCCTGTCTTCTAAAAAGGAAAGAAAAATATTTCAACACCTGCGTTCAGGGGGGAAACGGAGAAAAGAGGCTGAGTGATTAAAAAATAGAGTTATGCTAATTGAAGAGTAGATCGAATTTCAGTCCGCTAACAAGTGGAGTCTTCTCAACAATGGGCTAACTCTCCATCAATGTAACCAAACATTTTATAATTATGTTTCATTATCATTTTTACTGCCAAGTTGGTATCATGTCAAGGTTCAGCCTCATCTTTAATATGTCATCCAGATTTCTTGTCGCCAATGGCACAGATTTTGCTAAAACAATTGTGTTAATTTTTACATCCGCAAACAGTTTTGATGCTTGAAAATAATTTAAAAGGGAAGGTGGTCATGAAAACATTGAAGCCAATATTTAATCAGAAACTCATTTCTGCAGCGCTGGCGATTATTTTTGTTGGTACTCTTATCTTGGTTTCTGGTAATGCCTCTGCCACCACGTACGGAGATAACATTACCGTATATGATGGGGTTGGTACAAATGGTACGGGTCTGGGTCAGGAAGATAACGAAGCAGAACCGGGGATGGTGCAGAGTCAGGCATGGGATCTTGAAGGGTTTTTCCTGAACGGAACTCAACTCACCATTGTAGGCGGCTATAATTTTTATACCGGTAAAGATGGTATGGATGCAGGTGATATCTTTATTGATACCAATGGGGATGCTGTTGCTTCACCTAATACCATTCCTGGTTTTATTTATGAGCCCTATGACTCTAATGATTCTATCACTGAAACCTATCAAATTGTCAGTAATAGCTACTTTAAATATGATTACGTATTAGATATAGACTGGGCAGCTGGGACGTTCGCTATCATACAACTTGATCCTAATTCTTTGCTCAAGGATACCGAGTATGGCTCAGCATATAATATACCCTCAAATCCTTGGATATATGAGTCTGGAGGCCAGGTTGTCGGTGGCGGCGATTTCGAAGACTATAATAATGCCAATACTAGTGGATCTGATACTGGTCTTTTAGGATGGAATGGGGATGACAACCATTACGCCGCAACGTTTAATCTTAGCTTTATTGCAGCTGGTTTTACGGGAATCGACCTCCGTAACGGCGCTCTTTTCCATAACACCATGGAATGTGGCAATGACAATCTGATCGGTAGAGTCGCCCCAGTTCCCGAGCCGGCAACCATGCTTCTTTTAGGCACAGGATTAGCCGGAATGATCGGACTGAGACGCAGAAAGAAAGCCTGATATCTTTTTCCCCATATAAGTAGTACACATCAAGGCAGGGTCATTATTTGGCCCTGCCTTTTTTTTCTGAGTCTCCTCTGGTTGTTCCATGTGACGCATGGAAACCAGACAAAGGGGCAGGGAGCCTGTTCACCGGATATAACCAAAGAATCCTTCAATCTCTAGCCGATCCACATGGATCGGTGAATCCTTACAAAACAGGTTCATAACGATTCGGCTTATTGAGAATGGTTGAGTTACGTTGCCAAGAGATGCGCCTAATCCAACCATGTCTGATTCATCTCGAAAAAAGTAGGTTGGGTTAGGCTCAGGTTTTTGTGCCGTAACCCAACAGTAGCAAGAAATCTTGCTCGCCAGCAAGGATGGTATGCTGAACGTCGTAAATATCTGGCAATCTTTATGGCTGTTCTGACACTAGCTTCAGTTATGATGCTGCTCATGTTGGCATTCATGTTCAGGTTTGTCGGCACAGCGGAGCGTTTGGCCCTTATGGGGGCTGTTGTTGTCCTTATCTTTGTCCTCGTCATTGCGGCATCTTTTCATCACATGGATGCTTATATCTATGGTCGCCAATTTGGTATGCAGATGAACTTGATTTTGGAATGGAGTGGAATTGCAATAATTTTCTTCACTGCCTTATTCTGTCAGATGCGAAATAAAAAGAGATAAAAAATTCGGCTCAATAATAGGGCCCTCAAAAATGATAGAGAG
>JAHITY010000091.1 GCA_018817165.1 Candidatus Omnitrophota bacterium | reverse complement strand
CAAAACCTCGACTATGTCCGCAGAAAGCTTTTCGATTTTATACACATCTTTGCTTTTAATCTTAAACCCCTGATAGAGCTTGAATGCTACACGTTCTTCAGTTTCATAGCCTTTTTCATTAAGTTTAAACCTTTCGCCAATTTGAGCAGAGGAAAATTCTATTTCCTTTTCAGTAAAACCAAACTTTTTTAAATATTGCTCTATTTTTTGCTTATCCTTATTGATCAACTCATAACAAGCTTTCAGATCCTTGTCCTCAGAAAAAATAGTTGCCTCAAAAACTGCCAAATCTGAACTAATTGTCTTTTTTGCATAGCCTTTTACTTTTACATATCCTTTATTTTTTATTGAAATCGCAGTATTAGAAAAAATGCTTGCCGTCCACACTATAGCAAGCCCAATAATAACCGCAACAACAATTGAAATTAATCCTTTTCTCACAACACTCCTCCTTGGTTTGTGGGTTAAATAAAATCATCGTCTATTTTCTCAATCTCATCTTTATTTTTTCGATCTCTTCTTCTGCATTTTCTTCATCATCCTCAAATGGAATTATTTTCCCAAACTTACAATCCTTTTGAAGGTATAATTACTCGCAACCCATTTTTACCTTCCTGGCAGTTAGGACACTTTCTTTCAAAAATGTCTGAACCATTTACCCCATATATGCATCTACATGTTTCACTTCCACATCTTAATATATAAATACACTGCAAATGGTCGTTGCCAGGTAAATTTGTCTTACGAATTACTTCTTGATTATTACGATTTATGTAACCTTCAACAGTTGTTTTGACTTTTTTCATAATTCACCTCTGCTATATTTCATAATCCTCCGCATGTTTTTCCCAGTGAATCGTTTTTAATTTTTCAATTGCAACAGTAAATGGATCTTGGCTTGAATCTTGAAACCAAACTAAAATCAAACGAGACCCATCGCCTTCTTTAATAGGAGCAAAACATTCTAAATCAGCATAAATCGTTTCTGGAGGCAAATAGTCCTCCATATCAATATTATTAATATCCGCATTATAATACGGCACCTGTGAGCCAAATAATTTTATCGAGGTTCGCCCAATTGTTGAAGCTATAATCTCAAGATTCATAGCCTTACGAGAGCCACATAACAAATCACCGTAAGTTTGTGTAACAAACAACGACATTACTTTAATTTCTTTAGCCTTATATTTGCCAATCACTCTCATTTCCACAGCTCCATTTAGAAATGCTCGCTATTCATCTAAAATCCTTTTTTGACATATTTCAGCTTATTCCTTATTTCTCTTAACATATTCTTCCATAGTGCGACTCATTGCCTCAGTAAACCCCAATAATGGTGTCGTGCTTTTAGTTTCATCATAAGCAAACTCGGCTCCATTCCACCTATAAACCTCCCATAAGTTGTTCTCGCTGGCATAACACCAATTTTCCTGCTCCCAATTCTCTCTGCCCACTTTTATAAAAGCGGTCTTCTGTTGCACTTCAAATTCTATGGGACAAGCGCTGGCTTCCTCGAATATCTTTTGATAATCGCCTTCCTGCCATTGATAAGCATAAATATCTGTACCATGCATACCTCCGTGGCTAAACATAATAATCGCGTTTTTGCCATCACCGTTCAGATCGCTAAGCTCTATTGTTCCAGGGTACATATTGCCGCAGATAGTTTTTGCTAATCTATAAACTATTTTATTCCCGCTGCCTATTATCGGGTCATATATTTGGCAAAAGTGGGTCGCTATCTGCATATCGTCTTTTGTTCGAGCACAGAAAGAAATCACTACTTCTTCTTCAGGGTCATCATCCAAATTACCTTTCACTATGGTTTCATATTCTCTAAACCCATCTTCATAAACAAATTCATAACAATCCCACAAGCCATAGTCGCCTTTTAACTCTAACGGAATTAAAGAACTAAAATTATTACTTGCTGTTGCTTTATATATGCCCTCTTCCATTTCCACTCCATAGGCAGCAGAATGAGCATCGGTTTTAAAAAAATCCCGATTATGCATAAGACCTGGCATTTTAATACTCTCTTTTGCCTGAACATTAGCAGATACCAATAGCATTATTAATCCGGTTAATAAAATCCTTTTCATCCATTCCTCCTCTTTTCATATTTCCTAAAAACTACCCCGCCTGCAGAAAATTCTTTATTCATCTGACCCTTTTCATAAAAACTTCTTAAATATTATCCACTTAGAATATTTATATTCAAAAGTTTGTCTCGCATTAGCCGGGCTTGTAGAAGGCAACACCTCGATATAGACATTTAAATTGTCTTTTAAAAATTTACGATTAAAAAGCTTTCCCGCTTTCCCCCCATTAATAAAAATAGCTTTAAGACTGGCTATATTCTCTAACATTTCAGGGATTTTATTTAATTTAGGCTTAACAATGTCAGAATCCGCACTGCCTTCACGATAACATGCACAAACAACGTCCCACAATCCTATCCCACATTGCTGCAATATTCTTATTCTATCCTCATAATTATTTGGATCTTTCTTATTCAATATTTTAAATATGATTTTCCAGAAAATATTTCTATTGTTAGCGTAATATTCACCTGCTCTTAATGAATCCTCTCCTGGGAATGACCCTAGAATTAAAATCTTAGCATCAGTATTTACCTTTGGACGTAATCCTATTTTTCTTTTATTTTCCATTTTATTCATTACTATTTCTTTTCCTTATATTATTAAGATTTATAACGTGAACAGATCCCGGGTTCAGTCTCACACATTTCTCAAAATCAGCAATTGCCTTACTTTCTTCTCCCAACGCATCATAAGCGACACCCCTGTTTCCGTATGCTTCGGAATCCTTGGGATTTAGCTTTATAGCTTTTGTATAATTGCTTATAGCCAGCTCATAATTCTCAAGATGCCCCTGGGCAACTCCCCTATTATAATAATGTTCGGGGTTTTCTGGATCAAGCTCTATAAGCTTTGTTAAATGGAAAAGAATCCCGTTAATTTCCCCTGCTTTCTTGCTATTCAAAAACCCACTTACATGCTCGTTAAATTCTTTACTCTTGTCCATATACCCTCCTTAAAATAAAAAAACCCTCGCCTTTTCTTGGCGAAGGTTTTACTTTTTTAGAGTCCGGGATTTATTCCTTCTTAACTCGGGACTTTGTAGCTATGTTTTGAGTTTACCCCTAACCCTATAATCTGTCAAGTTTTAAAATTCCTCAGTGTTGAGAAACGGTTACTTTGTCAATAGTTCTGACCTGGCCCCATTTTAATATTCACCACAGAGCGCACAGAGCTCCACAGAGAAAAGCAATTTAATTTTATACTCGTGTGATTTTTTAATCACACCGAATTTATTCAATGGATAATCGAAAGAAAAACTTGTTTTCCTTATTGAGTGACCATTGAATTAAATTCCAGCTGCGCAGCAGCAAAGAGTATCCCTTATTTTCTTATCCGCGTCCATCTGCGTTCATCTGCGGTTAATTTATTTTTCTGTCAACCTTTTTCAGGATAGCACATAACCGCCAAATACGCCCGCATCAAATAATCCTTCCCACTAAACTTATCTTTTATACAACCTAACTTGCTCATTTCAAACCCTCCTATTTTAAAACAAATACATGTTAACCACAAATCAGACAAATCTAACAGATACTTCACTATCTATGCTCAAGGTATTTTTAAGAAAAATACCGGGTTTATTCAAATCGTGAACTCAACAAGGAAAATTTATTTTTCTTTTGATTCCTATTTGAATAACCTTTACCCGCATAGCGGGTTGAGCATATACCTACTATTATTTTATCTGTGCTATCTGCGCTATCTGTGGTTAATAATTATACAATTACCCTTTGATATTCTATTTTTGGATGATTCCCAAAGTTTATCAAGAATCCTAACCGTTTCCCTGATGCTTTTAAGTAATTAAAAATTTGGGCCTTGTGCTCCTCTCTAAATTTTGACACCGCTTTAAGCTCCAGAATTATTTCTTTGTAGCAAATAAAATCCGGTTGATATATTTGTTCTAGTTTAAAATTTTTATATGTTATATCTAAAACTGGTTTTGAGGTGAACGGTATGCCTTGTTTCTTAAACTCAATCGCCAAACACTCTTGATATACTGCCTCAAGAAAGCCGCTGCCGATCTCATTATAAACCTCAAAACACGCTCCCAATATTTTATAGCTCTCATCTTTAAATATAAATTCTTTATCCTTCATAAGACACCTAAGGTTTATTTTTAAACCACAAATCAGACAAATCTAACAGATACTTCACTATCTATGCTCAAGGTATTTTTAATAAAAATACCGGGTTTATTCAAATCGTGAACTCAACAAGGAAAATTTATTTTTCTTTTGATTCCTATTTGAATAACCTTTACCCGCATAGCGGGTTGAGCATATACCTACTATTATTTTATCTGTGTTATCTGCGCTATCTGTGGTTAAACCCTGTTTTCGTGACTTTCGTGTATTTCGTGGTTCATAAATGCTATCAGCTGTTTTTTTCTAATCGCTGCTTTTCCTATACCAT
>JAHITY010000090.1 GCA_018817165.1 Candidatus Omnitrophota bacterium | reverse complement strand
TCAAAAAAGATAGGCTGACAATTGTTTCCTCTTTGCAGAGTATGATGGGGCAAATCTGGATAAACACAACGTATTTTTCTTGCCATTTGTTTATTATTATATTTTCATTGCTTTAATCTGTCAATAAAATAGGTGTGACCCCTTTTCGCACGATTTCTACTTTTAATTTTTCTTTTTCATCGGCTTTCCACAGCAGTCTTTTTGTTTATCTGAGACAGCACCGCAAGGTTCACACTTATACTGACCTTTTTTCTTATCCTGTTTTTTATCATCAGAATCACAACATCCCATTATAATCACCTCCTTTTTCTCTTTAACTTACTATTTTTTGCACAATAGTCGGGCATACTTTAGACTTATTTACTCTTGCGCAAAAAAACACAGTTACTAATACAACACTTAATATAATACTTAATGTCTTGCTCACCCTATTCCTCCTTAGGTTTTATTATTTCTTAATAGTGTTCTTGGCCTTAGCGGGTATTTTTTCCCTCATTTTGCACAAGCTTTTCCGCAGTAAACCAATCATCCCAATCTCTCCCCTGCGAATATCCTCTTTTTTCAAATAACTCAAATGCTTTTTTTTCGATTATTTCTTGTTTTTCTGAGAAAGAAAAATCTGCCTCTTTTTGCGAATGTTGCTTATTTTGTTTTTTTTTACCTGCCCCAGTCCCTTTGCTAATTGGTGTTGTATGTAAGATCATTTTAACCCCTTTCTTTTTAATAATCGCCATGCTTTATTTCTATTGACCATAAAATCAATCTCTTCTTCTTAAGCCTCATTCAAAAACAAAAACAACTTTCGTTGCCGCAGAGATCTGACAAATCCCGTCATTAACCATTTTTTTAGAAATCTTATTATTAAAATGACCTTGACTTCCCGCATTAAGCGACAAATCCTCACTAAAACAGCCTTTTAATTTCAAATATTTTCCCATTTTGGCCACCTCCTCTCAAGTAACTGCAATTTTTCAAAAAACCGCTCTTTCTGAAAATTCAAATTCCATTTTCTTATAATCATCCAACCCATAAAACGAACTAGGTCATTTCGCCAAATACGATACCATTTCCGCCATCCAAACTTTATATTGGATAAGAAAAAAATCAGTCCCGGAAACAGCAAAACATTAAATCCTATTTTAAAAAAATAAGGAAATCTATAAAATGAAGCCATTATTTTCTTTGTTGAGCTCTGCAACTGTTCCACGCTTAAAGGAGCATCCGGAAGAAAAACCGGGAAATTTCCATCATAATATTCCCATCCGACTTCTTGAATAGAAAAAACCCTGTTTTGTTGTTTTAATCTTTTGCGTAATTCTGTCCCCGGCAATGGTATAGGAATCAGAATTTGAATCGTATCCAGGCGTGCCCTTCTGATAAATTGCTGATATTGCTTAACTCTTTCTGGGGCAGCCATGCTAAATGAGACTCCTTCGGACATAGGATACCCAAAGATAAACATCCCATGCACTAAAAATCCATGTTTGCGAAAAACCTTTGTCAGGGAAAGCATTTCTTGGGGTTTTATATGTTTGTTCATCGCTTTTAATTCCTCGGGAATCGGCGATTCAAACCCGATCGCCACTGCGTTTATGCCTGCCTGGCGCATGGCTGAAAGAAGCTGGGTGTCTTTGGCCTTATCTAATCTTATTTGAGCCGTAAGATTTAGGTGCAGATGATTTTGTCTTTGATAACTTTGCAGGCTCTGACAAAATTGTATGGTCTCTTCGCGCTGCTGTCCGAATAAATCATCAACGATAAAAAAATGCCGCGCGTCTCTTGTCTCGACTAAAAGCCTGATCTGTTCAAGCAGCCGCTCAGGAGCAGCCGGACGGGGAATACCCCTTACTGTGCAGAATTCGCAATCCATGCCACAGCCCCGTATGCGTTCAACAGGATAAATCTTTATCTTGGCATAGCGCACCAAAGAAAAATCCGGCATCGGCAGTCTATCGAAATCAATAACCGGCTCTCTGGGAGGCGTTTTAATCACCTGCCCGTTTCTTAAGAACGCGATTCCCTTTACCTCGGCTGTTTCCCTTTTGCCCTGTATAGCTTCCAGAAGCTCTCTGATTGTTTCCTCTCCCTCCCCGATAACGATGTAATCAATTCCCCGCGTCAAGCCCTCATGGATATTTTCCGCGACAAAATGCTGTCCCCCAGCGATCGTAATCGCTCCCTGCTTTTTATAAAAATCAGCTAACTGATATAGTCGAGGAATAGTGCTGGTTAATCCGCCGTAAAACCCTACGACATCAGCAGGCTTTTGTCTCTGCAAAAATTCATGATCAGCACCGCCGGCTTTACTTTTCGGCCCATGCAAGCGGAGATTATTTTCATCAATCATTTCCGCATCCCACTCTTGCATTTTATTAACAGCAGTTGCCACATACACCGGGCCCAGAGCTGTTGTTCGGGATGCTATATTGGAATAGATATTAAACGCCGGATAAGCCGGAGCAATAATCCTAAATCTATATCTTTTTTTTAATTTGTACATCATAACCCCTTTTTTATCCGCCAATCACTCAAACAAAAAACAACTTTATCCATATCGCGGTTACAGCTTCATATCTCTTCTCTTATTTCTAAGTTCATTATGGGCTCGGCAAGAAATTAAATCAATTGTACCTGGGTATAATATGGAAGGTTGGTAAAGAGACTTGAGAAAACTTTGACTTTGGAGTCTGTAACTAACACGCTAGGGTATACTCATTGGACTTGATTTTTATGGACCTGCATAACACCAAAATTATTGGCCTTAACAGCGTTCTGCAAAGCAGCCGCAACCTCGCTCACAGATTTATGAGTTGATAATTTGATCAGTATAACTTTCCTCTCTTGTTCAACAACTTATTCTAAGAGTAGGTATTTAGCTTCTTATTTTTTATTTGACAGCTTACTAATCGCGACGACCAAAAGGACCACCACCAGCACCCCGATCACTGTCCACAGCCACATCCCTCCGTTCATCCATCCGTTTGGATGATTCATCATAAATCTCCTTTTTCATAAACCTTTCCGGCGTAGGACGCCCATACACGAAAGCTTACAAACTTTGCGCTGGTTTTACCCCCAGGCTCTGATATTTTGTCTTCAACCTGCTTCCCGCTTATTCATTTCAACGCGCGTCCGCGGCAAACATTCAGGAAAACGCTTTTGCAAAAACTCCAATAGTTTTTCCCTGACCTCACAGCGTAAATTCCAAGCCGTAGGAGAATCCGCCGCGCTCATCAGCGCTCGCAGTTCAACTGTTTTTTCAGTAAGATTGGTGACCTGCAGCCCATTAACCTTTTTGTCCCACTTAGAATTATTTTCCAGAATTCGTGTTAATTCCTTCCGGACTTCTTCCACCGGTACAGTGTAATCTGTATATATAAAAACAGTTCCCAGCAAATCCGCTGAAGTCCGCGTCCAATTTTGAAACGGCTTTTCAAAAAAATATGATATGGGAACAACCAAACGCCTTAGATCCCATATGCGCACTACCACAAAAGTAAGCTTGATTTCCTCAATCCAGCCCCATTCATTTTCAATAACAACCACATCACCCAGACGAATTGGCTGAGCAATAGCCATTTGAATGCCAGCGATAAGATTCCCCAATGTTTTTTGCGCGGCAAAACCTACTACTATCCCAACAATTCCCGCCGAAGCAAGGATACTTACACCGATATGCCTAACTTCCGAGAAACTCATCAGAATAAAAGAAACAGTTAAAACAAATATAACCACAACTATGATATTCGCGATCATCTGCATTTGTGTATGCATGCTACGGGCATGTACATTATCCCGGACATCAATATTATAACGACTCAAAAATGCATCGCGAACAATGTAAATAGCCCTTACGGCAGCCCAACCAAACAAAGCAATAAGCAAGATTTGCATGAACTGGTTAATGCCGCCATTCACTTTTTCCGTCACCCGCAATAAAGGAATAACCCCCTCAATACATAAAGCTGGTATCAAAAAACGTAAAGGGCTTTTGAGCTTTTCCAGGTTAAATTTAAGCAATCCTGAGGAAACTTCTCCCCGCCGTTTGATTAAAAACAGGGTAAGAAAGTAAACAATCCATCCGGCAGCAAAGCCGCAAACTATTAAACTCCCGGAAAAAAAATAATCGCTCATAATTTTAATCTCTCTTTTATCTCTTTACTGTCTTTATCCTTTAAACAATCTAAAGACAGAAAAACATTACAATTGTTTTAAAGATGAAATAATCATCAAAACACCTTTGCCAAGTATCCACGCGATAATAATAATGATAACGGCAACGATTAATGGCTTTAAAAAACTCCCTTCCGACTGAAATAAATTATTCTTATCTGCCATGGTTTCGCCCCTTCGATACTGGATTTACTATAGTTAAGTTTATCGACTATCAATAGTTTTTGTTTTCAGTATTGCGTCGCGTTTATCGCGAAAAAACTTTGATTAATAAACAACGCTGTACTCAAGATGACCGGCAAATTTTACGCTGACACAAATTTTCTTAATGTAAACATCAAGACCGGCAAATCCGAGCCGTATTTCCGGCACTGCGAAACTCGCCCTGAAAATTTTAATGAATAAGCTCAAACAGGTCCTCGTGCCCTAACGGGTCCCCAAAAATACGACACGAATTTACCTAAATTTGTGAGAAGCTTAAAAATTCCCCAATCATCTTTCACAAAATTCGTTTTTACTTTATTTTTCTTTCTTTTTTTATCTATCGACCATTAGCCACCTGTCCTCCGAAGCCTTCCTGACCTTCGAAGTCTTGACGAAGTAGGTGGCAAAGGAGGATCAGCCGTCAGCCAATCGTAAAGCGCTTTCTGCTTTTGTCCATTAGCTATCGACCATTGACCATCAGTCAAACATGATTTTACTTTTTCACTAAACCTAAAAATCCCGCTACGCCACAAATCGCTCCGCCAACCAAAAGCCAAAGCGCCTTGTCTGTTGGCGCGCCCGTGAAAAAACGCGAGACATCGGAACTAGCCGAATGATAGGCGTTAAGCCCAAAAAATAACAAAATAACTCCGGCAAACAATAGTGCTCCTGACATGCTTTTATTCATAATCTTCTTCCTTTTTTCAGATTAATGCTTTTATTTCAAAGCAATCCGGTCATTTCCCCTTACCGGTAAAACTTCGCTGAAACGCATCATCATTGCCTCTGAGGATTCCATTTTAACAATCTGCAACTTGCTCCGAAATAGACTTACATCGCACCCGGTTTCTTTTTTAACAATTTCTTCAATATCTGCCATATTGCTATTCTGGGGATCAAATTTTACCTGCTTTATATCTGAAGGACCCTGAGCTATCCCCCCTGGCAAGTAAATTGCCCCTGTAGAAAAATCAACAGCGTAGGCAATAATCCCCGGGATTAAAAAAAAGAATAAGCCTACCCCATCCAATAAAGCAACCCCAACATCCACCCTCCCGGTTTTTTGCCCCCGGCGTTCAGGATACATTATTGTTCCGCAACCTGCAAGCTGAAGAACTAAAACAACGCATACTGAAACATATAGCGTTTTCATTATTTTTTTAAGCATAACTCTTTCTCCCTGTCTTGAATTTATCCGCATAATTATAGTACTTTTCCTTTTCTTCCTAAAACTAACATCACGATCGCTAAAACCAAGAATACAAAAAACAAAATCTTAGCAATATCCATCGCCGCCCCCGCGATCCCGGTAAATCCTAACAAAGCCGCAATAATGGCAATAACAAAAAATGTAACCGAATAATTCAACATAATAATCTCCTTTTCTTAGTTAATTATAAATATTAAACACCGCCAAGCAGCACAATCATTTAGTCCTTTGATACTATTTGCTCTACAGTCATATTATTAATTACCTGCGTAACGCCATTTACATCATTAGCTACCTTACCGGCCATATCTTTTGCGGCTGAGTTGACTGCATTACCGCTTAAAGTCACCACTCCGTTATTTGTCTCAACTTTGGTTTTAAAAGCACTGGTTGAATGATGCGACAAAAAAGCTACCTTGACTTGCGCGGTGATTGAAGCATCATCAATTTTCTCAGCCATAGTCTGTTTTGCTTCTTTCATCTGCTTTGGTTCTGTTGGCATTTTGGCTATGGTTATTTCATTTTTTACATCCTTAACCCCGGTAACATCTCTGGAATACGCGCCGGCCAGATCTTTTTGCGCCTGGTTCTGGGCTTCGCCTTTTAAGGTTACGATTCCGTCCTTTACAAAAACCTGAGTATTGATCCCGCTTACATTACGATTAAAAAGCAGCG
Source organism: Candidatus Omnitrophota bacterium (assembly GCA_018817165.1). Classification (GTDB taxonomy): domain Bacteria; phylum Omnitrophota; class Gorgyraeia; order B26-G9; family B26-G9; genus JAHITE01. The sequence continues at coordinate 23,984 of JAHITY010000090.1, read as the reverse complement.
AACTTTTGATCTGCATACTAATCCATCCGTCAGAACTTTCTGCCTGAAGCTTATCTTTGGATACCAGCTTATTATCCACTTTTTTGACACCTGGCAAACTCGCCACAGTCTCTCCAGCTAATAATATATGCGATTGCTCGGCAACAGTCCCAATTAAGGTAACACTTCCATCCATTGACTGAATTTTAATATCATCATTTTTTAGATACGTTTTAAACACATAGGACTGTTTTGCCGATGATTCAATCCGGTCATCTATTTCAGACGCATAAACTAATACACTCGAAAACAACAAAACAGCAACAGTCATTGAAAAAAACATTTTAAAATAATTTTTACTCATAATACACCTCTTCCTTTTTTATAAATCCATAGGGAAGAACTCTCTTCCCTTATTTTACAGCTTATTTCCTCAACGTTCAGCTTGCCAAAATCTCATAGCATTATGCCCATTGTTTGTTTTCTCCTTTCTATAATTAACTTTCCTTATTTTTTCTTCGCAAGCTTTTATTATTTTTATCCGTAGGCATAAATTTAACAGCATTTAAATGCCCCTCGGTAATTTTTTCTATTTTCTCTGTTAACACATCCATATCAAACGGTTTAATAATATAATCATACGGCTTAGTATATTTTGCTTTTTCGTCTATTTGATTTGGGTCTCCTCCGATCAAATATATAACCGGAGTATTGGAGCTTTTCCTGATTGCGTTTACAGTTTCATATCCGTTCTTTTCCCCGTTCAATCTAATATCCATAAGGATGATATCCGGATTATTTTTCTTCAAACTCTCTATGGCATCTTCTCCATTAGAAACGACTTTAAACACATTGTAGCCCAGACCGTTTAAACACAGCTTTAAACCAGACGCTATAATTGCCTCATCTTCAACAATTAAAATATTTTTTTCCATAAAAACCCACATGTTTTTCTGTTAACTTTTAACACTACTTTTAAACCGTGTTCCCTCAACCCTGCTAGAGCTGCTTGCCCCGCTAAATTAAGTTTGTATCTTTTTGCCTATCCTTTTAACATGAAGCTTGAATAAGATCAACCAAAGCCTGAGAAATAAATGGCTTATGTAAATAGCCTATAGCTCCTGTTTTTATCGCCCGCTCATGACTTACTTCGCGTTTGTCAGCTGAGATGATAATCACCGGACGCCTAACCCCTGATTTAACTATCCGTTCTAAAACCGCCCAGCCGTCGGTTCCCGGCATGTGAATATCCAGAATCAAACACCCGGTAACGCTATCAGGCACTGCATTGAAAAAATCCTCAGCGCAGGAAAAAACATCAACTATAAATCCATAAGTACCCAAAAGCATGCTCAGAGATCTGCGCACTGATTGATCATCATCAAGAATAAAAATTTTTTTAACTTCCTTTAGCATTTGTTCCCTATATTCCTTCTCTTATTTTTAAATCCATTATGGGCGCGGCAAGAAATTAAATCAATTGTACTTGGGTATAATACGAAAAACCGATGTACCGATGGACGACCGCTGCGCTAGGACGATGGACGAAAAAGCGTAGATCAAAGGACACAACGTAGGGGCCGCGCTTGCCTCGGCCCGTAATAATAGACAATTACATAAATAAGCGGGCGCAGACAAGCAGCGCCCCTACGATTAAGGGCAGGAATAATTATTTATGTTAAAAACTGTCCCCGCCACATAACGGCGGGACAGGCAACTATATTAGGACAAGACAAGCTAAAAAGAGCAAAGCCAATAGTTGCCGTGAAAGATGATTGGGAAATTTTTAAGCGTTCGAAAATTTAGAAAAATACAGGTTGTATTTTTGGGGACCAGTTTGGGCACGAGGACCTGTCTGAGCCCTTGCAATTTCAATAAAAGGCGTTTACGCCAACTTTGAAGGGCAAGTTCCGCAAGTGCCAAAAATACAGCACGGATTTTTTGATCTTGCTGTTTTTCAGCAAGAAAATTTTTGTCCCGCGTAAAATTTGCCTGTCATCTTGAGTACAGCGTTGTTTATTAGTTAATGTTTTTTGCCCGATACGCACGACTCACGACGCAATACTGAAAAAATGTCCACTATTGCATCTTCACTTCCACTGAATGCTCTGCCCGATCATCGATAAGCCGTACTTCCATTTCTTTCTGAACAACACCATCGACCTGAATAGACTTTATCCGGTCTGACGAACCTGAGCACAAAAAAGTAATATGATAAAAGGTCTCCCGATACCGGTAATGCAGTTTCCAGGAAGACCAAGTAGCGGGAAGGCACGGCTCGAAATAAATCCTGTCCACTTTTAAGCGGATCCCCAGCAAATGCTTCACGATAAGCTGATACATCCAGGATGCTGATCCGGTGTACCATGTCCATCCTCCGCGTCCTGCAAGGCCGGCAGAAGCATAGACATCCCCGGCCATCACGAACGGCTCCACTTTGTAAACAGCACACTTATCAGCGGTATCGCAATGCCGCACAGGGTTGATCATATCCAGCAACTCCCAAGCTTGCTTTTTATCCTTTAACATCGCGAAAGCGATCGCCGTCCAGATCGCGGCATGCGTATATTGTCCGCCGTTTTCCCTCACGCCAGGGACATAGCCCTGGATGTATCCGGGATTCGGAACAGACATATCAAAAGGCGGGGCAAATAATTTCAGCAGAGCGTGCTTCCTGTCAACAAGCTGTTGGTCGACCTGCTCCATAGCTATGATCGCTCTTTCCTTCCTAGCCGCGCCTGAAATAACCGCCCAAGATTGCGGGATTGAATCAATCCGGCATTCACTGTTTAAGGAAGAGCCTAAAGGATCCCCATTGTCAAAATAAGCCCGGCGATACCACTCGCCATCCCAAGCATTCTTTTCAATATTAACAGCAAGTTTTCTCGACTCTTCCAGACAAAATTCTGAAAAAACATTATCCCCCTGCCCCGCGGCCAAACCCGCCATCGACTGAAGAACATCATAAAGAAAAAAAGCCAGCCAGACGCTTTCGCCTTTTCCTTCTTGCCCGACCAGATTCATCCCATCATTCCAATCTCCGCTTCCCATCAACGGAAGCCCATGAATCCCGAATCTCAAAGCCCTTTTAACACTTAAAACACAATGCTCATAAAGAGTCCCTGAACGATCAGAAGTCCTCGGCATATCATAATAAGATTCTTCTTCAGGCTTGACCAAAGGTCCTTCTAAAAAACCGATTACTTCCTTAAGCACCCCTGAATCTCCAATATCTTTAACATACAAACAGGTCACGAACACTAGCCATAAATAGTCATCCGAGCAATGACTCCGAATCCCGCGTCCGATTGGCGGATGCCACCAATGCTGCACATCACCCTCAACAAACTGATGCGCGGCAAAGGCCAGCAGTTGCTCCCGGATCATTTCCGGTTTTGAATGAACAAGCGCCATTACATCCTGAAGCTGATCCCGAAAACCCAATGCCCCGCCGGACTGATAATAACCGCTGCGGCCCCATAAACGACAACTGATCACCTGATACTGTAACCATCCGTTAACTAAAAAATTTATCGAAGCGTCCGGCGTTTCCACATATACCGACCCTAAGGTCCGTTTCCAGAATTCCCACACATTTTCAAGTTCCTGACGCGCCGCGTCAATACCTCTAAAACGCCGAAGAATTTCCCGCGCTTCATCTTCCGTTTTTCCGGAACCAAACGTAAAAAGAATCTCTTTTTCCTGACCATTTTCCAGTGCCGACTTAATCTGAGTAGAAACACATGGATCCATCCCCGCGCCCACTTTACCGGAAAGCCGGTCTTGAAACATCACTAAAGGCGATGCCATCGTCCCATTCCTCCCAATAAACTCGATCCGGTCCCCGCTGACAAAACGCGTTGGCTCGCTGACATCCATAAAAACAGTTCTACCGGAAAACTCCTTATTGTAAGGATTCCTGGCAAAAAGCGCTCCACTTTTCGGATCGATCTCGGTCACAATATGAGTATGGTATTTGTCCCGGACAGTACCCATTACTAGTTCGCAATACGCCGTCAGAGAAATCTGCCTGCGGCGTCCGGAAATATTCCTTATCTTCAGAATCGAGAACTTGATCGCATGCTCAAGGGAAACAAAGACCGTCAGTTCCGATAATATTCCGTTTTCGACATGTTCAAAAATGCTGTAGCCGAATCCATGACGCGCGGTATAATTCGTTTTTCCCATCGCGGGAAGCGGTGTCGGAGACCAGAATCTTCCGCTCTCTTCATCGCGGATATACATAGCCTCCCCGGTAGGATCGGAAACAGGATCATTGAGCCAAGGTGTCAAACGAAATTCGCGCGCGTTCTCGCTCCAAGTATAAGCACTACCGCTTTCTGAAACAACGGTGCCAAAATATTGATTCGCCAGCACATTGACCCACGGAGCCGGAGTCGCGCTCGCGGATGATGTCGTAATAACATATTCCCGTCCATCCGCGGTAAACCCACCCACCCCATTAAAATAAACCAGATCAGACCGCTTTGCGGACTTTATTTCATCCTGTTCTGGATTTTCTTTGCGAACAGGAATAAACGGCAAAACATTAACCACCGGCTGTGTCATACCCTTGAGTTGTTCTGCAAGAGTACCCCCGCTATCAGAAATAATGATCCGGGCCACAGTTTGAATAAGAATCCGATCCTCTTCAGACATCTGATCGGCACGCCTTAAAAAAATACCGCCTTTTTGATCTTTTGTTTTTTCAGCATTCGCGGTTATCAGGTCATTGATCATCGTCCCCAGATCATCGCGATAGACAGTATTATCTTCATTCCATATCACCAGATCAACCGCAAGTCCCTTCATATGCCAGTAAGCATGTGCTTGCATCATTTGCCTGATCAGATCGATATTGTCCTGATTTTCAATACGCACCAGAACAATCGGAAGATCTCCCGAAATGCTGTACCCCCAAAGATCTGACTGCCCCCGATTATTTTTACGCAAAATAATCGCGCTAGCTCTCCACGCGGGATTAGCATACAGAATGGCACTGGCAAGACGGCCATAAAGCTGCGCATCCGCTTCCGTCGCGTTGATCTGCTGTAAGGCGATCTGCCCATGAGTCCAAGCTAAACTAAAAACACGATCCGCAAGCTTTTGGTCTCGATATTTTTCCATCAGCGGCTGCGCGGCTTCCCGGCTTTCGCATGTCCCTGTTACATAATCGATCACAACCGACTCGTCAGGATCTAGTTCGATCTGATCGCGTATTGAAACGATTGGATCAAGAACAGACCCATCACTATCCGAGAGCCTGCCTTGTTTTTCCATTGCTATCGGATTGACCACCGTACGCCTTCGCCCAATGAATTTGTTGCGATCCGTTTCATAGGAAGCCCCAATGGCCTTTCCCCCGTGAACCGCCATAAGATGTAACACCAATGGAAATTTTTCCGAATCAGCCCGAGGCCGGCGATGACAAAGAATCGCCTGATAAGGCTTGATTATTTCGGTCTCAATAAACAAATTGCTGAACGCCCTCTGGGCCTGATCACTCGCGGGATCATTAAGCACAATTTCCGCGTAACTCGTCACTTCGATCACACGCCTTACGGACGACCGATTAGTTATCGTCACCCGCCGCAATTCAGTATTATCTTCAGGCGAGACTGCGATTTCGGTATGAGTCGTGATCTTTTTATCCCGCCGCTTGAATTCAGCCCAGCCCTGAGAAAACAGAGCTTCATAGTCTTTAGCCTTTTTTTGGGTTGGCTGATACGCCGCGGACCAGTAATAACCAGACTCGACATCCCGAAGATAAATAAATGTTCCGTCATGGTCCAGCGCGGAATCTTCGCTCCACCTTGTCACAGCAATATTCTGGCATCGGCTGTAGCCTCCTCCGGCATTGGTGACCATCACATGATAACTCCCGTTAGATAAAGTATGGATTTCCGGCACAGGGGTTTGAGATGTTTTAAATATTCTCAAAAGCGTTTCCTTATCTTCGATATTGCGCAGCATTCCTGTGACTTCAAAATCATAAAGGAACGGCTCAACGATCGGGACCCGCTCCTGAAGAAGAAGTTCCGTTGATTTGAACATCGGCTCAGCAAGAAAGCGTCTTTGCATCGGACGATCCAATAAAGCGTAGGCAATAGACAATAAGCTCATGCCCTGATGATGCGCCATATAAGACTTGACAATTGCTCGTACTTTGTTCGGGGGAATACGCAATGACGTATAATCAACTGCTTCATAAAAACCAAACCTCCCTAGCGATCCTTCTGAGGATAAACGCTCGAGATTTTCGCAAGCCTTCTTTGGCTCCACCATCAAAGCCAGCATTGAGGCATACGGAGCCACGACAAGATCCTTGGAAAGGCCCCTTTTAAAACCCATATCCGGGATGCCAAAGGAGCTATATTGATAAACCATATTCACATCGATTTTGTTATAACCGGATTCCGAGATCCCCCAGGGAATATTGTGCTTGGCCGCGTATCTGATCTGACCTTCAACCGCTGTTTTGTAGGTCCTGTCCAGTAAACTCCCCGCGTAGGTCGGCATAACCAACAGCGGCATGAGATATTCAAACATCGATCCGCCCCAGGAAACAAGAACCGGTTCTCCTTCAGACTTCGCGATTAACCGGCCGAGCGTAAACCAGTGTTCCTGGGGCATTCTTCCCTGAGCAATCGCGACAAAACTGCAAAGCCGGGCTTCCGAGGCAAGAAGATCATAACAGCCTTTATCCAATTTGTGCTCGCTAACATTATAGCCGATCGAAAGAAGATGTGATTTCTTATCATAGAGAAATTCATATTCAATAGCGGAAATTTCACTACACCGCAACATGATATAATCAATCGCCCTGATTCTTTCCGCGGACCGTGTTCCGGCCGCTTTGATCACATCCCGAAGTTTCAAAAACCATTCGCGAGCTTTTTTCGAATTGTCATCTATGGCACTCATGGCCTTGATGATCTCCTCAATAAGCGGCACCAGTTTTTGCTCAAGCCTCGCGACCTCACTAAGAGAGGGTGGTATCTCATCCAAATGCCGTAAAGCCTTTCTGAGCTGAATAAGCCGCTCCTGCTGCTCTTCATTTGCGTCATCCCACAATCCCGGCATTGTCGGCGCAAGTAATATCCAAGGCGCGATAAAAGCTATATCTTCGAGAAAGTCGCAGCACTGCCGCTCTAAAACGTGAACCCATTTTTTAGGATTATTATTATTATTATAATAATTTTTTAGAGTCGGTTGGGTTAAAACATTTGAAATATCTGTAGACAGCTGATGGAGAAAAGCGTGAATCTCTGAAAGACATGCAGATGACGATTTTATCTTGTCTCGAAACTGTTCAATCCTCTTGGAAACATCTTGAAAGACCTTGCCAAAACCGTTTTTTTGATCCTTATCACCCTCTTCGATGCTTTGAAGCAAAATATTCAGAGTGTCCGCAACCCCGTCAAACATTTTCGGATAAACAATCTTGTGCCCGATCATTTCCTTAAGCCCCGAACGCAAAACCAGTAAATGACCAGCCAGATTCCCGCTATCCACCGAAGAAACATAAAGAGGCATCAGGGGCTTGAGCGTCTCAGTATCATACCAATTATAAAAATGCCCCCTGAACTTTTCCATAAGATTCAAAGTATCAAATGTTTTTTCCGTCCTATTGAACATCCTGCCCATTGAAATATAACCAAAATCATAAGCCGACAAATTCGCCAAAAATGACAAGCCGATATTTGTCGGAGATGTCCTATGCGCCAGCATCATCACAGGCTCTTCCTGAAAATTATCCGGCGGCAGCCAATGATCATTTTCTGTCACAAAGCGCTCAAAAAATTCCCATGTCCTCAGAGCCAGGCCCCTGAGAAAAACAATCTGCGTATCCGTAAGATTCATCTTACGAACAGAAGCAGGACGGCTGATCCCATAAGCAATAAAGGGAGCAGCAACCCATAAAGCCAAAAGGATCAAAGCCGGAACGTTAAAAGCCGGGAATCTCACCAAGAAGACAAACAACAGCAACAGCGCGGTAGCTGATTCAATAACCATATTCTTGCAATATCCTAAAATTTTATTCGGCAAGGAAACTTGCGACTCAAGAGACGTTGCCCATTGCATCAAGCGTTTGCCTGACACAAACATTCTCCACAATGTCCGCCCAATCGCATCTAAAGAAACAAAAGCCTCATGCGGTAAAAAAACAAGAGAGAAGAAAAAACGGATCGCGTTCTTTTCAATCGAAGAAAACAGCTTTATCATATGCGCTTGAACAGTCATCTCGTCAGGTTTCCTGACCGCATCCTTAAGTACGATTGGCACGATCGGAAATCCCAGCAAAGCGATCATCAGTCCTGACCACATCCAGAAGGATTGAAAAAGTAACCATCCCGACAAGAAAAGAAAAACCGTCGCTCCGGGAACAAGACTACGCCTTAGATTATCCACGATCTTCCATTGTGATAAATAAGAGATAGGGTTCTTTATTCTCGCGCCGCCATACCCGCGGACAAAAGAAAACAGCCAAAAAATTATCTGCCAGTCCCCGCGGATCCAGCGTTGCCTCCGGTTTAAATCCTTCAGATATCCCGAAGGATATTCCTCATAGAATTGAACATCTGTTAACAGTCCTGACCGGGCATAACATCCCTCTAAAAGATCATGACTTAATATAGAATTGATTGGAAAGCGGCCTTGCATGGATTTTTCAAAAGCATCAACTTCGTAAAGTCCTTTTCCAATAAAAGACCCTTCAAAAAAAAGATCTTGATAAACATCAGATACCGCCCGGGTATAAGGATCAATACCGGAATCACCGCCAAAAATCTTCACAAACAAAGAGGGTGTTTCTCCGGGATAACTTGGCTCGACGCGGGGCTGAATGATCCCGTAGCCGGAAACGACCCGCTGTTTTTTTTCATCGTATACTGGTCTGTTCAAGGGATGCTCAATAACCCCCACGAGGTCTCGCGCCGCGTTCCGGGGCATCCGGGTATCAGCATCCAACACGATAACATATTTAACATCCTGAAGCTTTTTAGGGTCACCAAGAATCACTTGGAACCTGTCTTCTCCTCTGCCGCGAAGCAGAGCGTTAAGGTCCGCTAGTTTTCCTCTTTTGCGCTCATACCCCATCCATATCTTTTCTCTTTCATTCCAAAGCCGCGCCCTGTGAAAAAGCCAAAAAACCTGATCTCTATGCTGTCGATATTTGTAATTAAGCTGCTTGATCCCATCCTTGACTTGCGCCAGCAATGCGGCATCTTCAGGCTTGGTTTCTTTCGAAGCATCACAAAAATCCGTCAATAAAGCGAAATCAACATGCATGTCAATGTTGGCAAGATAGCGAACCTCCAAGCCTTCCAAAAGCAGGCCTACTGCCCTCGGATTGTCAAGCATGCAGGGAACTACGGTCAATGCATGCGCGTAGGGAGGAATCCCTTCGGAAAAATCCATCCGGGGAAGCTCCTGCGGGGACACGAACATCGCGGAAAGCCAATTCACCAGTGAAACCGCTGTCTGGCTGGTCGTCAAAAGCAGCGCTGCTGCCAAAAATACTAGCCATAACAAGCTAAGGCTTCCCATTGACTGTATCCAGAACAAAATTCCTCCGGTGATTACCAATGTCACACAAAAAATGGAACCAAAATAAAAACCAGATGTCAGACAGGTTTTCTTTGCCTGCAGATATAGACTGAAAGGAAGCCGAAGACCTAACTCGTGGTAAAAAACCTCTAACCCCTTGTCGATCAAATAATATCCAACATGCGCGGTGATCTGATCGGACCCGTTTGCCGCTTGCGCCGTTCGGGCAATCTCAATCACGCGTGTGGCGACCTCGTCTTCCCTAATTTTGCTTCGCTTAGACAGGTTCTCAATTACATGCCGGTAACGATCACGTGTCTTAAAAGACATCCGGCAATACTCCTTCTTCGGGTCTTGAGCTAAAATTTTTTCGACAATACTCAGCTCTTCGACAAAATCATGCCAATCGGCAACCTCGAGAAAACGCAAGCTGCCAATGGTATTCGCGATCAAAACCTGATCGGCAGCCTGTTTCTGACTCGTCAACTGAATTATTCTGTCAAGAGTTTCTCCCTGCTCCGCGACCTTTTTTTCCAGCCAGGTAAAAGGAAGATCAAGCGCCTGATTTTGACCATACAACCGCCGCGTAAATTCCGCGACAAATACATTGGATAATGGAATGACACTTTTAGACATCGCCGCAATCTCGATGATCACCCCATCGGGATCCTTGGCTGAAACCTTCAAAATCCGCGTCGTCCAATAATCCGCCTGATCCCGCTGTTTTTGTGATACGATCAACCGGGAAGCTATGCGTCTCAAATTCTCAATAAGCGCCAGTCGTAACATGATCGGAACCGCCCACAATTCGCCCAGCTTTAGAGGAGAGACAGTCTGATACGCGCTGACAAATTCAGCAAGCCCTTTACTATCCAAACGTCCATCGCCGTGAGAAACCAATTCCAAGGCCAGATCATATACACGCGGACAACCAACTGCCTGGCCACTGAGCAGATGGGGCAATTCTCGAATATAACTTTCTGGAAGATATTTACGGGTAGTCCTTATCTGCTCTTTAATCAAATAATAATTATCCAGCAGCCATTCTCCTGCCGGTGATATTTTTCTTTTAGATTGGCCTTCCTCATTGAGTAATTTATGGGCCTCCGCGAGAACATTTTCATTCTCCTTCAGCCGAGACAAAAGCTTGTTTCGCCCTCGCTTGTAACTGACCTGCTGCTTTTGTGCCAGCCTCTTCGCGTACCGTGTGAACTGATCAACGCTGAACAGTTCAGCGCGAAAAGGCTTTTCTTCAACAATCCTATTCCAGGAAAGAAAAAGCCTAAGCCGCGTTTTAAGAAACAAGCAATAATTTTGAAAAGCTTTCAAAGACAATGAACCCTCCAATTATTTTTTTAGCAAACGAGACATTCGAAAAATAAAACTTTAAACTTTAAGATTAAAGTAAAGCAGAAAAAAGCCGCATCAGAGAATTTCTCAAACGGATTATGATTGAGATTTGATTAAAATCCGCTAAAGTAACTTCCCTTGAATTGTCCAAGTCCTTGGTGATTTGCTGATCTATCTCTTTGGTCAGTTTTTCGTCATAGAACACCGCGTTCACTTCGTAATTTAACCGAAGGCTTCTAATATCAAAGTTCGCTGTTCCTATGGAACACATCCGGCCGTCACATGATAGGATCTTTGCATGCATAAAGCCTTTTTGATATTGAAAAATCTGGACACCGGCCTTTAGCAATTCTTCAAAATAAGAGAATGCGGCCCAATAAGGTATTGGATTATCATGAATACCCGCCATCAACACCGTCACTTTTATGCCTCTCATCGCCGCTGTTTTTAAAGCCACCAACAAACTTGATTCCGGGATAAAATAGGGTGAAACAATAGTAATATTCTTTTCAGCCATGGTAATAAAAGAAAAATATAACTGCAGAATCGCCGGCCAGGGAGAATCATACCCGGATGTGGGGAATTGTATGGGGAGATCTCCATTTAATTCCAATTTTTCGGGCAAGTTAGGAAAATACTTCTTTTCAAAAATATCTTCCTTGGGCACCGTATTATACCAATCAATCGCAAAAATCGCATTCAGAATATTGACAGAATCTCCTTTAAATCGCACATGCGTATCCCGCCAGGATTTATATTTCTTCCCTCCATCAATAACTTCCTGGCCAACATTCATCCCTCCCGAATATGCGATTTTACCGTCGATAACAGCAATTTTACGATGGTTCCGATAATTAAAGGTATGCGTTTTAAAAACGGCCAAGTAATTAAAAAACGGGTAAATAAGAATACCGGCTTTTCGTAATGAACGGATATAGCCACGCCCTAATGTAAAAAAGCAACCGGAATAATCGTAAAGAATTTTTACTTCCACCCCTTCTTTAACTTTTTCAATCAGCAGTTTTTTTAATTTTTTCCCCAGAATATCATTAGAATACCAAATGAAATACTGAAGATGAATAAAATTCTTTGCTTGTTGAATATCCTTCAACAGATCTTCAAATTTTTCTTTTCCTCGATGATAAACTTTTACACTATTGTCCACTGTTAACAAAGAATTAGAATTACGATACAAAAGCGTCATTAAATCGTTATGCTGCAGTTTCGACCGATTGTTCATCAGCTTGATCAGTTTTTCTTGCACTTCAGCTATCGGTTTAAATAAAGTAATCAGATTTTTCGCGACATATTGCGGAAGTTTCCTTTTGTGATCATAACTTTTTTTCCAATTACGGCCGGCAAACAAATAAAGCGCAAATCCGGCTATCGGCAAAAGGATAAATATAAATATCCAGGCAAAAGTCTCGGATGGATCTCTATTATCCAGCAAAAGAACAATGACCGTAAAAATAATATAAACCTGAAAAGCAATAACAATCAATGGAAGTATCCCCATCATTGACCTCCTTGATAAAAAGAAAAATCAGCAATAACCGGCAGATGGTCAGAGGCAATTCTTGTTAAGTAATTGTTAGGAACCTTTACCGATTCAACGCGAAGGTTACCATTATAAAATATATGATCTACTTCAAAAAGCGGAAAAGGACTAAATAATGTTTTTCTCGAACTTTTATCAGGCATGGAAGATTTAGCTGCACCAAATGATGCTTTAAGCAATTGATATCCTCGAGAACGAGGGCCTTCATTGAAATCACCACAGACAATAGTTGGAATTTTATGCGAATCCATATTTAGCCACTCCTCGCCTAAAAGACTTTTGATTTGTTCAAGACGCTCATTAGCCCGTAAACTGAGATGCGTATTAACAAAATTTATTACTTCACTGCCAATTGTTACCGAAATCCATATGGCATGGCGCGGTTCAAATAAATATTTTAAAAAAGGAATATAACTTTTCTTTGGAACTGACTTTTTCGGATAACTCGGTAAGTCCACAGATTTTTTGATTTCAAAAGGATAGCGACTTAAAATAGCAATACCATAATGTTCTCCTTCGACGGCGATCACCGGCTGAAAATGGCATTGCATCCGAAGATGCGTCGCGATCAAATGAGGCTGATCCATCCGCTTACTCCATCTTCGATTAACATCTAATTCCTGTAACGCAACTAAATCAGGATTAAACTGTTCAATAACGCGGGCAATCCGTTCGGGAATGACTCTTCCGTCTAATCCACGGCAGCTATGAACATTATAAGTCATCACTCTTATTTTCGCGATCGGATTAATTTTCATCTGATTACGTTTTTCTCCTTCTTGCTTGCTACCATCGTCCTAATACCGCTAAGTTATGCTATCTACGCATTTTTCAGTTTTCTAATTTTACTCTTAAATTCTTTACGCGTAAAAGGCCATTGGCTTCGCCCATAATATTTTCGATTAATTTCGTAGTAACTGACATCATTGATCCGAAAGCCTGGTGCGCGTTTAGATCCATCAAGATAATACTCCATAAGCTGTAATTCTTTTATTAATTTATGGGGAAGCAGATAATTGTTCCGAACATGTTCTTGTCCTTTTTTTCCCATTTCCTTGGCTAATTGTTTATCCTCCAATATTTTCTTCATGTTTTTCGCGACAAGCTCATAATCATCCGGTTTGACTAAATACCCGGTTTCTTTATCAATAACCTGACGCGGTATCCCCCCAATATTACTGCCGATAACCGGAGTCCCTTGCCATAAGGCCTCGGTTACAACCAATCCAAAACCTTCTTTAGTTGATATATGAACAAAGCACTCCGCTAAATGAATCAATGAGCCGACGACCTGATCATTATTTTTAACATTTAGCAATAAATGAATGTCTTTATCCCCTCCAGCCAACTTCTGCATTTTCTTATACATCTCTTCACCTTCCGGATCATCCGATGCTGTGTTTCCCATAATAATCAGCAATGGTGATATTTTTGACGAGAGATTTTTTTTCAGTAATTTAAATGCTTTAATAATCCCCTTTTGATTCTTATGAATATCGTAGCGCGATACTGCGGCAATAATCGGACGCTCAGGATCAATATTATTTTTTTTAAATAAAGCAGCCAAATCGTTTAATGCTTGTTTTCGATCTCTGAGTTTATTTTTAGGATGCAAAGGATCAATCGCGGGAGCAATCTCATAAACCGGTATTTGGATATCTTCTTTAACAAACTCCGGAATTGTAAAAATGGCACCCGAATAATGATTTAAGTATGGATGCAAGAAGCGCCATATTTTTTTATCCGCTTCTGACGTATCAATGTGGCAACGCCATAAAACATGTCCAAAAATACGCGCATGAGTAATAATCGCCACAGGCTGTGGATCATGAATAGTTACCATATCTGCTTCAATCCTGATCTTTTTCGCATTATCATAAATCGTCCCTAAGTATGTTTCAAATAGATCATCTAAAGAGAATTCTTGGCTTACGCCTTGCAAGGCATTATGAAATTTCTTGGTTACTTCAAAAAATTTCTGATTTCCTTCGATGACATGCCATTGCGCGTCAATCCCTAAACCTCTTAAAAGGGGAATTTGATTCTGCAGCATTTCAGCAACACCGCCCCCCTGATAAGTCGAGTTAAGATGCGTCCAGGACTTTCCTTTTAATCGTTTTGACATATTCTTAAGTTTTTCAACTACCTGCTTTCCCACGATTTTCTCATAAGGTTCAATACTTTTTGCTCTTAAAGAAATAGGACACTTATTTGTTTTACTCACCGATTATCCTTTCGACTTAAAAACCCAAAATTTAAACACAATAAATGTAAAAATAGCTGTGATCGCCGTTGCTATTGCTAAGGCTAAAAAAACTGCCTGTTTATCAATATATAAAATAATTTCATTGATCCCGATATTAAGGCCTAAAGCTAAAGAATTAGCGAAAACAAACCGAAATATTTCAGCAGTAGACTTTTCTTCCTGCTTAAAGGTCCAATACTTATTCAATAAATAAGCAACTATTCCTCCGCAGGTAAAAGATATTCCCTTTGCTATCGCGCTAGGTAAAAATCTGATCAGTAAATAATATATGCTGGCGTCCGTTGCGACAACAAAAATACCGCTAATTGAAAATCTAATAATTTCTTTTGTTTTACTCATCGCCCCTTGTGAATAAGCTCCTTAAAGCCTTTTTTAACCATTTTCACAGCTCTCAAAGCTGTTGTTTCAGGTATGCCCGATACAGCAGCTACACTTGCTTTGGTTGTATTGACCATAAGTTCTGCCTGAGCTTTTAAAAGACGTAAATTCCTTTTCCAAGAACTCTTGTCTAAGTCACACTCTTTACGTTGTCGTTTAATCGCCAAAGAATACAATTTAAGCGCTTTTTTCACACAAATAGATACTGAAAATTCTTCTGCCGTTTTCCTGGCATTTCTCTTTAAAGCCGCACGTTCTTGAATAGACTGCTTTGCTATCCAAGAAAGTGCTTGAGCGAATTTTTGGACATTATCTTTTTCAATAATCCTTCCGTTCTTCTTGTCTTCAATAACTTCTCTAACTCCTGGAGCATCAACGCCTACAACCGGGGTTCCCGCTGCCATCGCTTCAACAAGCACTAAACCTTGGGTTTCACTGTGCGAAGAAAACGCGAAAACGTCCAAAGCATCATACGCGCTAATAAGCTGTTTTCCTTTTAGCACCCCAGTACAAATCAGACGACTCCCTAGCTTATTTTTCTCAAAACTTGAATTTATATTCTCAAGTAATGGCCCTCCACCCACGACGACAAAATAAGCATGTTTATTTTTCTTAAGAAAAGCAATAACTGCTTTTAATAAAAACGGGACATTTTTCTCCTCCGCCATTCGCCCAATGATTCCGACAACAAACGCATTTTTAGGGATGTCAAAAAATTTACGGAATGTGACCCCATCCCCTTTTTTAAATTGGTCAATGTATATGCCTGTTGGTAAAACTTCAATCGGAGTTTTAACCCCTCTCTCTTTTAAAAGATTGGCTACGCTCTCACTTGGAGCAATCACCTGATCACATAAATCGGCATATCCCTGGGCTAATCTCACCACGAATTCTTTCATCGCCACTGAATTACCCCCTGGGAGATAATGAGTATTTTGTTCATATAAGGTATGATTAGTAAAAACCAGCGGAACATTATACTCAGCAGCGGCCCGCAAAGCCGTATCACCAATTAAAAAGGGATGATGCGTATGAATAATATCTGGTTTGAATCTCTTAAGTGCTTTATGCAGATCAAGAGAAATCCCCATTTCAATCGAAAACTCACTATCGCCAATATTCTTAATCGCGGGTAGACGAAAAACATCCTTTTCTTTTTTAGGAGAATTCTCAAATTCAGGCGCGACAATTAAGACTTTATGCCCCCGCTTGCGATATTCTTCGGAAAAAACTTCAACTGATTTTTCCAATCCCCCAAGGATAGGCTTATAGGTATTGGTCATCATAACGATATGCATCTTTGATCTCCTTTTTAGATTCCTTATCTCTAATATATTTTTGCAGCCAGTATATTACTCCTAAAACAAGCACCGCTAATACCATCTTCCACCAATGTTGTGGATTCAATAGAACACTTACGAATGAATCCCCAAAATAAACTAAAACGATTGATCCAGGGAGCATGCCGATAATTGTCCCTAAAATATATTTCCAATATTTTATCTTTGTTAAACCTAAAATAAGATTCTGAATATCCCAGGCAACGTTTGGAATCATTCGAATAAGTATCACACTTACTAAACTATTCTTTTCAACATATTTCTTAATTTCTTCGGCTTTCGCATTAACCATTTTTTCTACGGCATCACGCGCAATATAACGGGCAATGAAGAATTGCCAAGTCGCGCAAATAATCGAAGCTACATAAATATAAATAAGCGCTTCCCATCCCCAAATTACTCCAGCAGCTACTAATGCCATTGTTGATGGAAACAAAATTAAAGGGCGAATTTGAAATAAGAGTATGTACGCCAGCGGTGCCCAGGCGCCATAAGACTTAATGCTCGCCTTTATCTGTGCTACGCTCATATCAGAATAATTTATCCCGATCAAACGCAAAGCAACAAAAATAACTATTGCGCAAGCCATGAAAATAACAACTTTGACCCAGAGTTTTCGCCTATCATCTTTATTCATTACAAATCTGATCCTTTATTTAAATAACTTTTAATTCTACAGAATTTATTCCCGGATCAACGCTTACTTTTTTAAAATCAGGAAGCAGAATCTCTACGAGCGGTTCAGTGTTAAACCATTTACCAGCCCATTTCACAATAACACGTTCCCCTAAGGATTCTATCGTGATCTTAATCTCACCAAAACTCGTCGGAGCGGGACCAAAAGAAATAGTCTCATTTTTTTTCAGCCAGATTTTAGGTATCCCCGAACACAAGATTAATCGATCGTTTTCTTCTCTTACAAAACAATTTCTTATCATCAAAACCCATTCAGCCGCGGCCCACACATGCTGTCCATCACCCATACATCCACCCCCGGTGCGGGGATGTATCGCTTCCGGCCACTGTCCGGTGGAGGAGGCCAGCTTAGCCACCGCGTTCATCAAATCAAAATATCTTGGGTCCCCGGCACGTAAAAGCACTTGGGCTAAATGCAAAGTTAAATACGGATTAATTCCAGAGTGAGTCATATCATGAAAAAATCCGCCGTGGACCATACACTTGTTCATCAAAAAATCTACGGTATCTAAAATCTTTTTATCCTTCGGACCAAAAAGACCCAGCGGATAACTTGCAACCAAAGAACCGATCGCGCCTGTATCCAGACGACGATATGGTGATGCCGGAATTGCCGGCCGCTTTAAACGTTCTTCTACATTTTTTAAAGTTTTATCAATGCTGTTTGCTAAAAGCTCTGATTCTTTGTTAAAAATATCAACCTTATCATTTTCATCGTAAAGCGAACACAAAAAAGCGGCTTCCTTCAATCCGGCAACACCCCAAAAATCATCCCAATAATAAAAATCATTCGGGCCTAAATGTTCCGCGCTAAAACCTGATGGCAGTAATCCCGCGTGTAAAAATTTCAGATTATCAGGCAAAACCTTTCGACAAATCCACTTTGCTGCTCTGATGATTGGTTTCTTCCATTCCAAGGACGGAACAGTGTTGGTTTTCTTACAATATTGACTCATAATCCACAAGGCTTCACCATTAGAATCCCATTCCCCTTCCTGAGAAAGAAAATATCCATTAACAGTTTGCCGCGCGGAAAAACAATCCAGTGCGCGCCTGACACGCGCTTTTAATCCCACATTCAACATGGCGTTTAAAATAAAGGCCGCGTCTCTAAACCAAAACCTCCGATAAATAAACGGGCCCGGATATACTTCTTTTGGAGAATGCAAAATCATTGTGCGAATTGCCGCGTCATAAAGAAATTTAAAATGCTGATCCGGGATTTGTAATGAACATGTATCTTTAAGACTTTGTTGCCATAATTGCTGAGCGGTTTTTTGATATTCAGCAGTAAACCCTTTTTCAATCTTACTTTTTTCTAAAGGCACTAAAAGAATAACTTCACGCGCTTGTTCCGGTTCAAGTGAATATAAAACTGCCGCTGTTGCCATGCCGACTTTACAATAAATTTCTTTTTCATTTTCCGGCAAAGACAACCGGCTATAAACATCACCCCGATGATAATAGGAAAACAAGCTTTGCTCGGGCGGGTCATTAAAATAAATAAAATTATTTTTATTAACACACCATCCCCAGGCATCTTCCAGAAGAGAGATATTATTTATTAAACTAACCCCCTCAGGATTATAAGGCCGAAGCGAAACCACTAAACGTGCCCGCTTAAAAGAAGTTCCTGAAATTTTTATTTGACAGATGGGATTTTGGGGTGAACCAATAACTTTTGTTTCCAAACAAAGCTTTGATTCTTCGTTAGCTATTTGGGTAACAACACAAAGATCATCTTTAATTTTAAGTTTTTGTGATACACTCGGACAGCGTGACGGGATCAAAGGCTCTCCGCTATCAGGAATGATCCAAACATCAATAGACCAGCTATCATAAAAAGGAGTAATAAGTCCTCGAGGATCGACAATTGGAAAATCGCTACTATCCGGGACGCCTAAAGCTGTCCAGTTCCGATGAGTAAGATTAATTTGAGTTAATGAAAAAGCCCTGGGAATAAACGCGACATTTCTCGGATCATATTGACATTCAACCCAATAAGGCCAGACCCAATCAAGGTTATGCTGAATAGCCAAACTATTCATCAAACCGCGAGCGTGCAAAACAACTCCAGAACGCAATAGTTCTGTAGGCGCAGCCACTTCTGAAGGCTGCGCAAAATTCTCTAACTGAGAAAGAATTTTTATTGGATCTAAAAACCCCTTTTTTCGCGCGGCATTACTTACTAAAAATCTCCAAGGAAACCATTTTAACCACATTTTAAAATCCTCTTTTGGGGCAATTAAGATTATTGCCTTTTTTATTTTTAAAATTATTAAGGAGTTTTGAGCTCCCGGCGGTATATTTTTGCCAGTATTATAGTATTATTATTAATAATCTTTGAAATTAAATCAATTGTACCTAGGTATAATGCCGCAATTTAGCAAAAAAGCTTAAGCAAACCGTATCTTAAGGTAATGAAGTATAAACTAAACTGTTGGAGGTGTAATACCCGCTTTTTGGGCAAAGCGAATAAGTTCGGTTACAGTCTTGGCCTGCATTTTATTCATTACCCGACCACGGTGAACTTTGATTGTTTGAAGTGAGACTCCGCGCTTATAGGCGATCTGCTTGCTCAACATGCCTTTTGCGACCAAGCGAAAAACTTCCAGCTCTCGGGGAGAAAGCGATTTAATCCGCTGTAAAATTTTCTTTATCTCAGATTTTCGTTTGATCTGATTTTTGTTTTTAACAAGTGCGCGGTCAATCGCATTCAAAAGATCTTTTTGAGTAAACGGTTTAGGAAGAAAATCTGTGGCTCCTGCCTTCATCGCTTTCACACTCTGGGGAATATCCCCATGTCCTGAAACAAAAATTATCGGAATGAACAATCCTTGCGCTTTCATTGTCTCCTGCAAATCAAGCCCGTTCATCAGCGGCAGGCTCAGATCCAAAATAAGGCAGGACGCGGCTTTTGAATGATTATAGGATAAAAAATCCTCTGCCCGTGTAAACGTCCTAACTTTGAACCCATGCGATTCCAGTAATAGTTTCAGCGCCTCGCACACAGAGGTATCATCATCAACAACATAAATTATCGTCTTGCCAATAGTCATACTTCGGCTTTCTGCTTGATCGGAAGGGAAAAGTAAAAAATTGCCCCGCCATCTGGATTATTTTTAACATTCAGTTTTCCACCATGAGACTCCACAATAGAGCGGCTGATAGACAATCCCATGCCCAACCCATCTTGTTTACTCGTGAAAAATCGGGTAAAAAGCTTAGGAAGATTCTTCACTGGTATTCCGCATCCCGTATCCCGCACTTCAACAATAATCATATTATCCTTAACCGATGTATTGATAATTATCTCACGGATCTGCTGCCCATTATCCAGAGCATCAAAACTATTACTAATAAGATTCAAGATTACCTGCTGAAGCTGTATTTGATCACCACAGATGAGCGGAAGCTCATTTTTAAGCTCTAACTTTAAAACATCATGCCTTACCGCGGCATCAGTAGCAATAAGCATAACTGTATCATTAATAAGCGTATTAATGTCCAGCGGTTTCATTTCCGAAACGCCCTTCTTTAAAAGAGAACGCAAGCGCTGAATGACCGCTGCCGCCCGTTTATCATCATTAATGATGCACTCCAAAGCTTCCTTTAATTTAGGCTCTTTACTCTTAAGCATCCGTTGAGCTGCCTGCGCATAAGCCAGAATAGCTGTAAGCGGCTGACTGATCTCATGCGCCAAAGAAGAAACAAATTCCGCGAGTTTTCCCACCCTGGTTACATGCAAAAGCTCATGGCGTTGTTCTTCGATCTTTAATTCTCGCTGCCTCATTAAAGTAATGTCAGTCTTAATCCCCACATAATGACTAACCTCCCCCATTAAATCATGTACCGGAGAAAGTCGTAATGAATTCCAGCATTTTTTTCCCGCCTTATTAAAATTAAGCACTTCCCCAATAAAAGATTTCCCTTTACGCATAGCGCGCTTTATTTTATTAATAATAAGCGGATCAGAATCAACTCCGTAGAGTAAAAAATAATTTTTCCCCAAAATTTCATTTTTCGTATAACCGGTCATCTTCTGAAAAGATTTATTCGTATAAACAATCGGATAATCCTGTTTCTGCGCGTCAATAAGAAAAATTCCGTCCACGGCTGATTCCATGGCCTTAGTAAGAATGTACACCTGTTCCTCTGCCAGATCATTCCTCTCCACCCATTTCTTTATCTGCCTGTTTTTAAGCTTTAAGTCCTGTGATTGCTGGAGAAGCACCTTACCTAAATGAGTGGGAGTTTTATCTTTATCAGAAGCCCGCCTTAATAAATTCCGGCGTTCCGCTTTTAAAGCGCTATTTTTAGATACAGGCTTTTTCACTTTTTTCGAAATAGCAGGTACTTTTATTTTAAGTTTTGATTGTTTATTATTGGCCATATTATATAGTATTTAACTAGAAAATGATTCCTAAGAGTATTCCCCCTTTAAGCATAATCCGCCATAAAAACCATCCATGGCTAATTTCTTTATTAAATAGTATAACTCTTTATTAAACCCTGAACAAGAAGATTCATAAAAGGAATAGGGTCAGACCTTGAAATGTGATATAATCTCATCAATGTCTTTTTTTACCCCTTTTTTTTCTGATATAATTTTCTGCATATCTTTGTTTATTTTACTTACTGCAGAATAACTTATGCCAAACATCGATCCAATTACTTGATTAGTTAAACCACTATATCTCTTCAATAAGTATACTGCCGTTTTCTTAGCCAATAAGGGCTTTTTTACCGCTTTAAATAATAGTTCAGGTTCTACATGGTAAACTTTTGATGTGGCCGCAATAATAGTTTCATGATTAACACCACAAATTGTGTTTTTGCGCGCAAATTCTTTTTCTTCTGCCAAAAAATTTATACCTTCAAGCTGTTCTTGAATAAATTTTTTACCCCCTAAAATAATTCCAGCATAACTATTCCTTAAATGATCTACGGACTTATTAATTCCTGATATTACAAATTCCGGGTATTGCTTTATATCCATATCCAGAAGTATTTTTATCCTGTCGATATCTATGATTTCATTTTTAGCTTTTAAATAGTCATTATAGCTGGACCAGCGATATTCATCAGGTTTTGCAACAATTTTTGCTCTGACAGGGTTTAGATGTATATAACGAGTAAGCTCCTTAAAATATACATCGGCTTCTACAAGTATAGATTTATACCTGCCTTGAAATAGATGTCCGCATTTTTTATTTTTTTTATTGTAATAAATCGTATATGAAGTATTTATATATTGCATTATCTTAGATAGATTTGGCTGGCTGGTCTCTAATAACAGATGATAATGGTTGCCCATCAAGCAATATGCATAAAGATAAAAATTATATTTGTCCTGGGATATTTTAAGATATTCTAAAAACTTATTAAAATCACTCTCGCCGATAAAGATCTTCTTGCGATCGTCACCGCGACTGGTTACATGATACAGTAAACCTGCTCCTTGCAATCGTAATGGTCTTGCCATAAATTTATTTTACTGCCTTCAAAAATCCATGTCAATGCTTTTCACATTTCAAGGTCTGACCCTAATTCATCTTTTATACCCTGGCGGAGAGGCAGGGATTCGAGTTCGTTTCAGTCGGTAAACACCCATTTCACCACATCTTCCACCACATAAATTTAGATTTACTTACTTTATTCGGATTGCTTACTCATTTTTATTTAAAGTTAATACTTTTAAACCGATGGATATTACCATTTTTTAATATTTTTTTTGCTGTATTTGAATAAACAGGGTTGTCGCTATTAGCAAAATTATTCAATTTTTCATCTGACGCATCTCCTAAAAGAGCTGTAGAGAAATCTTCAGTTATTTTCAATAATTCAGCAGGGCTGATAGCGCCAAAACAATCTTTTAGCAAGTTCTCTTGATACGAATAGGGATTAAAATCCTGCCCAACTTTAAGTTTTTTAAAATAAGGATAAAGTCTCAACTCTTCAGGAGTAGAAAAAAATATTGCTCCATACCTGCCCGAATTAACTTTATAGCAAGCATCTTTTGAAAAACCTTTAATTTCTATATCTTCATCTACTGTTTTAACATTATTCAACCATAAGATAAATTGACCTCCAGTTAATAATGAGGGACTGTTAGTTAGTCCATCAGAATTTGGATATTCAAAAACATACAAAGTTTTATTTAAAGATACTTTTCGATTAATATCTTCTTGCCCCCAAACAGAAGCAACAATTTCTTGTATCTCTACTTCTGATATATAAGAAATACGTCCCAAATCAGAGAAATTAAAAGGCATATTGCCCTCACCTCGATGCCTAGCAATAACTGTTCCGACAACAATAAGATCGGATTGCGTTAGTAGAATAGCGAGGTCAGTTTCAAGCTGCGGGATAGCTGGTTCTTGTTTTATCCAACTATTGTCTGCATCTTTTACAAATGCATTACCATTAATAGAAATATTATTAATTTCAGGAAATGCGTTTGTACTTACCATAACCATACTAAATAGAGATATTAGAATTACTAATCGTTTTATCATTTAACTATCCATGTACTCATTGTAAAAATACTTTTATTAGGATTAAAACTCACTTTTAGCCTGGCCTTCTTCTGTGCTATGAAACAGTTTGTCACACTAAACAGGATACTCGTACACATATTCGCAGTATTGCAAAATCTTAATTACTCCTGTTTCCCAGACAGCACTCTTTCTAAAAACTCTTTTCTATTCCCTTCTGTTGGTTTATACGCAACCTGCTTCAACAATTTTTTCTGTTCATCATTCCCATACTTATTAACTATGAAAGCAGAATATTGGTAAATATCCGGATACTGATTGTCAACCACACTGCTAACCTTAGCCAATATTTTATCTTTGTATTGCAAGTT
>JAHITY010000089.1 GCA_018817165.1 Candidatus Omnitrophota bacterium | reverse complement strand
TCAAAAAAGATAGGCTGACAATTGTTTCCTCTTTGCAGAGTATGATGGGGCAAATCTGGATAAACACAACGTATTTTTCTTGCCATTTGTTTATTATTATATTTTCATTGCTTTAATCTGTCAATAAAATAGGTGTGACCCTTTTTTTACAAGAATTATATTGCTTTTTCCATTAAATCAATTCCCCGCGTTTCCAAAAAAAATTCTTTTAGTGCTGGAAGAGTTAAAATTATTTCACCATGAATTATTAACTCATCGATATTTGCCGAAGTTTCAAATAATTTAAACCCGGAAACCGGCAAACTTCCGAAGTGTATGCGTCCAATCGCTTTCAATTCATTACGTATTTGGCGTGTTTGCTCATCAGTTATATTCTCTATTTTAACTCGACCAATAGTAGAATGAACGATTGATGGTGCCGTAATCATCTCTTCATTGCCTGATACTTCATTGAAGTCCGGGTTCTTTTGCAAGAACCCAAGCAACATTTCATACAAATCAGTCCTGCCTTTTAATTCTTTCAGCGCTTCGGTTATAAACTTAATACGTATTTCGTTCAGGATTCCAATGCTCTTTTTGTCATCAACCCTAAAAATAATGCCCCCATCATCACCCATTATCAGCTCCCCTTCCATAACTAAGGAAAATGCTGTAAGTTCTTTATGCCGATCAAAAAAACTGCTGGTTATATCATATAGAGGCTTAACCAAATCCTCCGGAAAATTCTCATTACTTAATCTGGTAAGTGTTAGCACCGTGAAGTGACTGAAGTCTGGATCGCTAAGCTGTAAAATATTTTCAAATTCTAACAATCTCTCCCTTATCTTAGCTATCTGATCACACACATCGTCTGGTAATCGCGGACCGATTGCTAAATTTAAATTATAGTTAGGATTTCCAGTAAAATGCTTTTTAATCTTTTTCCGCAGATTTTCTCGATTAATAAATATTTCCTTTTGTTCTGCTAATTGTATCTTCTTCAATTTCTCCCGATACCCAGCATCGAACAAATCTCTTCCCGACAACCCCTCTAACTGCACTGCGGGCGCAAGACATCCTTTACCCGCCCCCCAACTTATTTCAGGAAAAACTAATAGATTTATCGTTGTTAACAATGTAAACATTAAAAAAAATCGCTTATACACGTATATTCCTCGATTGTTTAAATAAAAGTAATAAAGTATACCCGATAATCTTGAATTCTGCCAAGAAAATGACATATTGGGCACCAAGGAATATCTGTTTTAACTTTAGGGGGCTAAGCGGTTGAAAATATTACGGTTAGACTGATGGCAAAGAGTGTCTTCCCGCATAAAAACTCCGGAGGATAATGAAGCAATATGGCGGAAAATTCGTTAAGGCTGATTTTTTAAATCATTATGATACAATAAATTACAGCTTAAATCTTTTATTGCCAATGAATTAATATTTGTACAATTTAATAAAACATATTCACCTTGGATGAACACTGTTGGGGCACCAAATAGAATTTTAGATTGCAGATTCCGTTGCTTGAAAGTAATTATTTATTTTAATTTGTTCTATACTTTCTTGCTTTCCCCCCTGAGAAATCACATTAATTACTTCCCTACTATCTTCTTCAATAGTTAATATTTCCGGCTGATTTTTTTCTTTAGAAAGACTTTGGGCGAAAAATACAAAACGTTTAAAGATTTCTATGAAGATATATTTTTGTTTGATTATCTTTGGATCTTCTCTATTTTGCAATTCGCGCAGATTTACATAAAAAACATAGTGCAAAAAATATGGTTGATCGGTAAAAAAATTAAAGAACTCCGAAAGGCTGCTAAAATTACTTAATGTTCCTTCGTCTCGCACTGATACCCACTGATCCCAAAGATCTTCGGTTGGTAAAGAAGATATATTGGAGATCAACTCTTGATGATATTCAGGAAACTCAAATGTTCCGGATAAAACCTGATCTATATATTCTTTAAAAACATACTCTTTTTCTTTTCCATTTTTATCAAGCACGGGGAAACGTTCATCCAGCCATTCCGAATGAAAAATATCATAAAAGTTTTCAGCTAACCACTCCTGATAATCACTATTTTGCTTCTTAAAAGATTCGTAGCCATTTGCGAAATTTAAAGGCAAGGAAGGCCATACACCAGACCGATAAGTACCAAAAAAATCAATAATATCCGCGGCTATTAAATAAGGCATTATATTGTCCACATCATTAGTACTAATATTGTATTGTTTTAAAAAATCTATAAATTTTTCAGCACTCACAGGCTGTGCACTAATCGGATAGGGCGCTCCATGCAAAGCAATAACCTTTATTAATCTTGCCTTTGTGCTTTCTGAAAATTCAGACAACCATTCCGGATTCTGCTCCAAGAGGATAACTGATTCACGCTCATGATTGGGATACACTGATAATACAGTTCCATCTTCAACAATATCCTTTTGCTTTATCGAAATTTTCGCGATATCATGAAAAAGAATAAATGCTTCAAAGAATTCTCTATTTTCTTTAGCTGTTAATAGCCTCTTATATTGTTCCGGAATATTTAACTGAGAAGCACCAGATAAAACATTCAGCATCGCCTGCAAATGGTGCTCAAGAATTGGCCCTTCCCCATGCATCTGAAATGGTAAATTTGAAACACTAAATTTATTCCAATATTGCTGCGGAAGACGCTTTTTTATCAACCCCTTGATCTCTGATAAATCAGCTATTTGCTCTGAGGGAAATTCATTTATACCTATTACTTTTTCTTCCACTACTTTTAACAGGCTATTCTTAAAATCTAAAGTAATTAAATTTAATCGTGGAGAGAGATTGCAGCTTTCATAAGTACTTGGATAGCAAAACACCGGATCACTCCCAAGTAAAAGCAGCATATTTGCAAATAAACATAAAACCACTAACTTAGAAATGTTTTTTAAATATATTATTTTAATCATACCAGAAATACCTTCATATTTAGTTTCCATAAAAAGTATTAAAGTATACCCGATAATTTTATATTCTGCCAGGAAAGGGCTAGTTTTGGCATCAAGGAGTAGCGGCTTGAATTCTAGATGTGTAAGATGTTGGGAATATTGCTGTTAGGTTAGCGATAAAATACTGGCTGTGCCATGAACCCGAGCACAGCGAGTGGTTTATGGCGGAGAATAAATGATTCGTTTAAACCCAAAAACAATAACCTCATCAGTAAAAACATGTTACAACACAAATCATTGTGTGTCAAAAAATTAGAAGTTTCGTAAGGTTTCGCATAGTTTCCTATAAAAATACATTGTATCGCTTTAAATAGTCAATATTTGGACACCGAATAGTCCTCATCTTCATTTCTCTTTTAAGCCTAGTCGCGCTATGCGCTCTCTAATAATCTCAATAAAAAGTTTCTGCTGCTCCTGTTTAATTTGAGAACTCTGAATAATTGACTCCATTATAGGAAACTTTTTATTAAATTTATCATATCTGACTTTTATTGGAATGTTTAAGTATTCAGCTAATATATCGAAATCATCGCGTTTTAATTTATTTTTTTTCCCGTTTATGGTTAAAGCTGAATCTTCTTCCGTAGGAATAACTAACTTGGAACATACAATATCATAAGCAGGTGTTAATCTGATTGTATCTTTGTCCCTATGTGCTATAGAATAATTTTTCAAATGAGCATCCCCGTTTCCGATAATAAAATTAAAAACTACTCTTTCGAAAAATAGCTGCGTATCATACCCGGGAGCTGATGATATTTCTCCCAGCCTTCGACCGATCTGCTCAACAGACCCTTTATACTTATCCTCATGATCTAAAATTTGAGCAAATTCTTCCTGATGAATCTTTCTTCCTTTATCTCTATCAAACCTTTTTACAACATAAGCAAACTGTCTGTCAGTTAATAATAAAAGGCAATGCAACGGAACATCTATACCACATTGCTCCGCGATATCCATGCAGCACTGCTCATTTTCTGGAATATTAGCAAAAGCTATTGATTGAGGTTTTAAAATATATTCCCCACCAGCAGCAACAGAAATAAGAGAATTTTTTTTCTTATCTAACTTTACAGATAATTTAGGCTGAACACCTGAAATAGATAATTTCCCAGTTACCATTTGAGCTTTTTGAGAAATATCCTGTGAGCCAAATTCAATAATTGGAAGTTTATTAGTATTAAACATAGCTTTAATAAATTTCGCGTTCATAATTTTCCTAATCAATTTTTCTAACAGTTACAGCTCCGATAGTGTCAGTATTAGTTGTGGAAAGTAAAAGTCCAAACAGATCATTTCTATCAACCTTCTGCGTTGCCGACACAATTTCTAAATACCACCCCTCCGGCAGCAACCCTTTAAAAAAAGGAAAAAGCTTCTTTGACTCATAAGGTTCTATCCTTGGAGGCAATGATACGGCAATGCTAATATTTTTTTTAAGAAATTCTATATTATACTCAAAAGTATAACCATCTTTTGTTTCGCTAATATATCCGGCTAAATCATCAATAAAAAAAACTTTCGCTTTTCTAATTTTTGTCATAACTTTTTTCCAATAAAAATAACAGTGATTATCTATTATTATTTTTAATCAATTCAATGTGCATGCCAAGGAAATCCAAAACTTGATTAAGCTTATCCAATCGAATTGTTGATTTTCCTCTTTCAAGCTCTCTAAAAAAACGCAAGCCTACTCCCGCTCTTTTAGCGAATTCAATTTGATTTAAGCCAAGGATTTTTCTCATATTTTTAACTTGTATATTAATCGGAATCTGGTTCATGGTTATAAATATATCACCTTTCGGGTATAAATACAAACAATTTTTATTTTTTTAATACCTTATAGGGTATCGCATATATTTTAATATACCCTAAAGGGGACATTTTTCGATTTTTAAATGCAAAATTAGTGCATTATCCACCCTTTAGGGTATCAATTTATTTAAATTTTGAACAAGCAAGAAGCTCTTTATATAATGATGGGCGTAGCCCGAGCATCTTTTTCCCTAAAACCCTTTTTTAAGGTTCGAATCCCGTCGGCAATGGCTGCGCCATGAACCCGAGCACAGCGAGTGGTTTATGGCGGAGAGTGAAGGATTTAATCACGGTAGTTAGAGCAACCTGTTCTCCGACAATAACTTATGACATAAATTATTTATTGATAAAACTTTAGGAGTTTCCTATAGTTTCGCATAGTGTGATATAGAAATACATCGCTTCGCTTTAGATAGTCACTATTTGGACACCAACCCCTTAAATAGAATGTTCAATAAGTTCAATCTCCTTTTGATAAGCACTAAGTGGTGTTAAATGTTCTCCTTCATCAAACTTTGTATAGTCTTTTGACAGGATAAGATGTGTAAGTTCTCCACTATAGCTTCTCCTCCCTGTTCCATCCATATGATGCCGAGTATAAGAATAATCGATTATTATTCTATCAGCTGCAAGAAGAAAAGATAAATCATAATATTGTTTTTCATCCGGATATTGTGCATCTGTTCCATTGGCTTTAATACGATAAGTTCTCCTTCCAGATTCAAAGTAACTAACTGCCTTTTCAGCAAGATCATATAAAGAATACTGTCTAAAATTTGTTCGCAGCTCTTTTAATTTTTCAGTTAATGCCCTTTTGTCTATTTTCTCAAATGTAATCATTTTCCTTTTTCGCTTTTCTTCTTTTTTCTTTAATGCATCTCGTGTTTTTTTGAATAAACTTTCAGGGCTTTCTAAACACTTTGGACCTTTGTCTATATGTGAGATTTCATACTTATCGAAATCAACGCTAAAATCTTCTATCGGAGTTAGTTCTGCTTGTTGCTCTGATATAATATATTTACTTTTATTTGCAGAAACCTTTATATCCTTTTCGTAAACATTTAAAACAATAGTAAACTCATTTTCTTTTGGATCTTTTATTAGAATGTTTATGGGCGACTTACCTAAAACAGCAGTTGCCATAGAGTATATCTTATTTTCAATCTCTTCAATATCTGAAAAATTAATCTCTATGCCCAGTTTTTTCAATGCCAACCCTATTTCTGACGCAGCTATCTTTGCTTTATACTTTTTATCTTCCCCGAATATTTTCACAATTATATTATTCCTATCGCTACTTTCTACTTCAACTTCGTAGGATTGCCTATCTATCGTCAAATACATTCTTATTAGGCTATCTATGCTTCCATCATGCCTTTTTCTCGATTTCAACCACTTTTCAGCATTATTCGCAATAGGCACAATATCTTTTGCTCCTTTATCTATAAGCTCATTGCAAATCCTAAAAAGCAACAGGTCATCCTTATTAACAGTATCTCTAAAACTACTTTCTTCTTCCCCCTCCTGTTTTTGTTTTAGAATAAGCAATTTATGAAGACAATGCTTAACTAGATTCGCAACAAACGCAGCTTTTCTTTGTCCTTTTTTATCGAGTGTAAAATATTCCATCAAAGCTAGTTCGTTTAAAACAAGTAATTTACTTAAAGACATATCATCTCTAATAAATGCGTTAATTTCTTTATTAGATAAAAATTCTGATCGACCTTCAAGTCCAAAAAATTTCAAACTAAATTCCTCTTCAAACCTCATAAGATCTATTCCGAAGCTAGCATCATAAACAGATGTATCCTCTATAAGTGAATCTTCTATATCTGTCTTAAACAATTCATTATTGTCACCGTCTAATACAATTTTACTACCAGCTTCTAATTGACTCATACACTTCCCGTCCCTTTGGATATTAACAATAGCAGGAATCCCAGCAAGCCTCAGCAATACAGTTTCATGGGCTGAAATATCTCCATAAGCAGTTATCACTCCTACTTTATCTAACTTAAATATTTCTTTAAAAAGATCTTTATTGGTGTCCCATATCACAACAATAGCACCCTTACCTTCTGAATTGAGTTGTCTTGCTTTGTCAAATCCCCAAACAACTTCTCCTTGCATTGCTCCAGGAGTAGAAGTAATTCCTTTCCCAATAAAACTACGTTGTATATCATTTTTAACCTTGTAAACTTTTCGTTTTTTTGTTTGGCTTTGAATTTTTTCCATTCTAGGGATAACCTGCATAAGGGAAGCTTTCCCACTGTCAACTAGCTGTTGCAAATAAGCAGCTTCTACCTGCGGGGCAAATTCAATATCCCTGGTTTGTAAAAAATAAATTTCTCCTTTTTCTATAACAAATTCCACCTCTTGCGGATATTTTGTCAATTCTTCCAACAAGTATATTTTTTTCTTCAAAACCGCATAGGCTTCCGGAAATCTTTTCTCTAATTCATTAATAGGTTGACCAGGTGTTTTTCCTGAAACTAAATCAATCCCAGGGGTCTCAATTAAAAAGCTCCCTGTCATTTCTTTTTTTCCGGTATTAGGATTGCTTGAATATGCTACTCCTGATGCAGAACGATAATCTAAATCACCAAAAACCATCTTTTGCATCAATATAGCCATATTATGTTCTTCAGGGATTCCCTTTTGCTTTCTAATGACTTTGGATTTTTCATTTTCCCAACTTTCAGCCACTGTTTTTATAGCTTCAGCTAAACGCTGCTTTACTTCATTTGAAGGGATTAGCATCGTAAGATTGTCTTTATTCCATGGTTTTGGTTCCTTTTTTATAATTCCAAAATTTAAAATTGTCGATAAACCTCCTGGCATAGAAACCAAAGGACTACTTCTAATAGAAAATGTTTCATTGTCATTTTTTCCAATATTAGGAAATTTATTCATTAGCTCATCAACCACATTATTTAAAGTTTCTACATCCCCATTAGCAATAGCTCTTACTTCTGTCGGGGGAATTCCAGCTATTTCTGGATAACGCATATCTAAGGCATCAAACAACAGAAACGATCTTCCTTTGCCACCTAAATTTTCAGGTGTTATCTCGTGATCTTCTATAATATAGTTATAATTATTTCTTGGCTTTGTAATCGCTAAATTGATTCTTATGTGTCCGTCAGAAAAATATTCTGTTCCCCCCGGATGTCTAAATTCATTTTTATAATTAATATGCAATTCATTTTTATTATTTATGAAACAATCTATATGATGGAAATATTCATATCCTCCACTAAAAGATTCTCCACTAATTTCTTTTTTTCCTAAAGCAATTTGATTGGTTATCCTATCGGCAAATTTTTTAATGTCTGAGCGAGGAATCATATTATATTTAAACTCATTTGTAATCATCTTGCTCAAAATTTCTTTCCCCTGGCTATCAAGAAAAGGTTTTTTTGTTTTTAATAGAGGTTCTTCTGTCAGAAACAATTGTCTAATATTATAATTTGTTAAGTTTATATGCGGAGAAAGGCATGTGTTTTGAGAATTGCTATGTTCATTATTAAAGGCTACCGTTGCCCCAGGCATACAACAGCAATAAATAAGAACCATTGCGATGAATTTTGTGATTAGCTTTTTATTTCTCATAATTACCCATATTTATTTGTTTAACGACAGAAAAACTAATAAAGTTTACCATAAAACCAACTATTCTGCCAAAATAAGGATAAAAATGGACACTATATAACTGGGATTTTCTTTGTAGGCTTACAACTAATTGCTATTAAAGAAGTTATGGGTCCAATAAAAAGATGGCGGAGAGTGAAGGATTCGAACCTTCGGTACGGTTGCCCGTACAACGGTTTTCGAGACCGCCGCATTCGACCACTCTGCCAACTCTCCACGATACTCTAATCTTATTATAATTGCTTGTAATCAGTAAATTTCATTTACTGAACGGTTTTCCCCGCTATAGTCCTCTTGTT
>JAHITY010000013.1 GCA_018817165.1 Candidatus Omnitrophota bacterium | reverse complement strand
TAGCTGATATCCGAAGAAGGCAAAAACTTTATCTCAAAATAAATTACTGACTTCGAATATATTTAACCAAAACTATTTAAAAATAATATGATTTTTTAATTCTCGGTCAGCCTGTCAAGACCTGACCCTTTATATGGCTTTAGATCTTTGCCATAAAACACAGCAAGTAGTAGAACATAGTATCCGAGCACATAAATCAATGATATCTGCTTTAAATCAAAATAAGCGCCCGGCAGGCCTGACAGGAAATTGGCAATTCGATAGATTAGACTAATGAAAAATTCACAATTTAAAGCCAAAACAGGACAAAGTGCTGGAATAATTGTTCCCAAACTTATAAACAGC
Source organism: Candidatus Omnitrophota bacterium (assembly GCA_018817165.1). Lineage (GTDB taxonomy): Bacteria > Omnitrophota > Gorgyraeia > B26-G9 > B26-G9 > JAHITE01. The sequence continues at coordinate 8,817 of JAHITY010000013.1, read as the reverse complement.
AATCCGCTGGCAATTACTAAAAACAATAAAGGCACAATAAATAAATTTGCGATAACTGCAATCGGACTGATTATTGAAAAATAATAAGCCACTAGGCCCAAAGTTCCTAGCCAAGCGGAAAAAGAGACTCCGATTCCGGCAATTAAATCTTGCAGCGGTTTTTTCAATTTCAAACAATACAGCCGGTCTGAGAATTTACCGTAAAACAGGATAATTGATAAAACACTGGCAAATGACAATTGGAATCCGACTGCAAAAATCTGACCAGGCATAAACCATAAAATCAACAAAGCCGATAAAGCCAAGCTACTATAAGTATCATAATCCCGGTCAATAATAAACCCCGCCAGAAAAACCACTGCCATAATCGATGATCTGATTACAGAGATCCTCCCTCCAGTTAGAATACAGTAAAGAATTACAAATATTATTGTCAGGCAATATCGCAGACGAAAAGGAACTTGCATAATTTTCAAAAAAATTAAGACAATAAATATTATAATCCCTGTATGCAATCCGGAAACTGCCAAGATATGCACTGTTCCTGTTCTTTGCAATGCTTGATTAAAAAACTGGGGCACATTATAGCGCTCACCTAAAAGCATTGCCTTGATAATTCCTGCGGCATTAGGCGAAAGATAAAGATCAATCATTGCTGCTTGTTTTTTACGCAGTTTAAATAAAAACCGCTTAATCGGATTACCTAAATTGCGGCCAGTATATTCAACCTTATTATTCTTAGCAATACTGAGAATAGAATATATTTTTTTATTTTTAAGATATTGTTGATAATCAAAACTTCCACTCGAGAAATTATAAGGCTGGTATAATTTTCCTGTTAAAATAAGCTCTTGTCCGTATTCAATTTTTACGGCAGAAAAAAGATTAACCTGAATTTTTCCTTGGACACGGGCGGGGGCAAGCCCCTCCCCTACAGATAATTCTCTGACTTGTAGATTAAAACATCCGTATCTTTTTTTTTGAATAACTTCGGAAGTAACAAAACCTTTTATTTGGACTGATATACCTTTAGTTGGAGTAAAATTACGGATATGATTTTTGGCAAGAGCTTGTTCAGTAGGATAATGACAATACCCCAGAAAGAAACAGCTTAAACTAAGAAAAACAATAAACAATCCTTTCCTCTGCACTGTAAAAATAGCAGCTAAATAGAAAATTAACAAACAAGCGCAGCTGAATAGAAAATTCAGACAAATAATCGATCCCGCGAATATACCCAGGATAAAACACAGACAAATTAAAACAAGCGGCCGTTTAAGCATATAGCTATATTTTAAACATAGAATTTACCCGCAATTTTTCTAAAAAATAAAAATTTTTATTCTAAACTGATTTGGTCTTTAATCTTTTCCAGTTTTTTCAAACCAATACCTTTAACCTTCAACAAGTCATCTTTTGTTTTAAATCCGCCATAAGCATTCCGGTAATCAACAATCCGCTCGGCAATCACTTGCCCAATACCCGATAATTCAATCAAATCAGAACTTGTGGCAGTGTTTAGATTAATTACAGCCAGTCGATTAGTTGTACTCTTTTTTAACGCTTGATCAGTTGCAGATATCTCATGGGGCTGGACATAAATAATCGCCTCAGCAGTCTGGGGATAATAACGTTTTATACCGGCAAGCAATACTCCTAAAACCAGCAAGCCAAGAATAACTAGAATTACTTTTTTCTCTTGAATTGAAGAATCTTGCATTTTTCCCAGCTTGAATAAAGGGGACACAATACTTAATTAATTATTTACTAAATATATTTTTCTTCCCGTCTTTTATTTAACCATGTAAATAATAAGAATTTTCAGTTATTTCACAAACCGTTCCTTACCTGACAGCCACGGCTTTTCTAACATACTTTCTTATTTGCTAGTCATAATTTTCTTGCATAAAAACAAATTAAGTATTGTGTCCCCTTATATAATAATGTTTACTAGTTTTCCTTTAATCACAATAATTTTCTTAACCGGTTTTTCTTCAATCCATTTTTGAATCACCGGATCCTCCTGCGCTTTAACTTTGAGAGCCTGTTCACTGATTGCGGCAGCTACAGTCATCCTTGAGCGGACTTTGCTGTTAATCTGAATAACAATTTCAATTTCATCTAGCTCTAATTTCTTAGAGTCAAATTCAGGCCAAGGAGTATTAACAATTGAACTAGTATTTCCCAAAGACTCCCAAAGTTCTTCACACATATGCGGTGTAATCGGAGAAATCATAATAATCAGTTTAGTGATCGCACTCTCCAGTACAGGATTTAAAATATTTTCTTCCTGAGACTGTTTCATCGCCGGAACCAGAGTATTGGTCAATTCCATCATTGCGCTGATCGCGGTATTAAATTTAAATCCACCCTGCATTTCATTACTGATTTTTTTAATCGCGGCATGAGTTTTAAATTCTACTTCTTTTTCAAATTCCATGGTTTGCTGTTTTGTCGCTGATTGTTTTAAAGCGATCAGATCTTGAGATAGAGTCCAAACTCGGTTCAAAAATCTCCAAGCCCCATCCATACCCCGTTCATTCCAATCAAATTCTGCCTCAGGCGGAGCCGCGAATAAAATGCACACCCGCAAAGAGTCTGCGCCAAATTGTTTGATCATTTCATCCGGATCAACAATATTACCTTTTGATTTTGACATTACTTCCCCGTCTTTTAAAACCATACCTTGAGTAAGCAATTTATCAAACGGTTCTTTAAAATCAACCATGCCAATGCTATTTAAAAATTTAGTGAAAAATCGGGAATAGAGCAAATGCAATACCGCATGCTCAATACCGCCGATATATTGATCAACCCGCATCCAGTAATTAGCCGCGGTTTTATCAAAAGCCGCTTGATCATTTCGCGGTGAACAAAAACGGAGAAAATACCAAGAGGAATCAATAAACGTAGCCATGGTATCTGTTTCCCGCTGAGCCGGGGAATTACATTTCGGACAATTTACATTTACAAAATCTTCGACTTTTAATAAAGGACTGCCGCCTTCTCCGGTAATCGCGACTTTCTCCGGCAAAGCAACCGGCAGATCTTTTTCCGGGACAGGAACAACTCCGCATTTATCACAATATATTACCGGGATCGGAGTTCCCCAATAACGCTGTCTGGATATCAACCAATCGCGCAAACGGAAAAATATGGTTCTTTTGCCGATTTTCTCTTGCTCCATCCAATCAGCGATTTTCGCTTTGGCTGCTTCATTATCTAATCCATTAAACTGCGCGGAATTAACCAATATCCCCGAATCTTCATAAGCCTGGTTTAAATCATCAACCGAAATATCCGGATGTTTAGGTGCACTGATCACTATCCGCATAGCCAATTTATGATCTTTAGCAAACAGAAAATCCCGCTGATCATGCGTAGGCACAGCCATGATCGCCCCGGTGCCGTAATCCATTAATACATAATCCGCTGTCCAGATCGGAATTTTTTCATTATTAACCGGATTGATCGCGTAAGCTCCGGTAAACACACCTTCTTTTTTTAAATCAGCGGAAACACGGACTATTTTACTTTTCTTGCTTGTAGTTTCAATAAAATCCAAGACTTGCTGTTCCTGCTGCTTACCTTTAATAATTTGCTTTAATAGCGGATGTTCCGGAGCAACCACCATATAAGTCGCGCCAAAGATCGTATCCTGCCGAGTGGTGAATACCGGAATTTCTTGTTTTGTTTGTGCTTCTTTAAATAGAATCTCCACGCCAAAACTTTTACCGATCCAGTTTTTCTGCATGGTAATAACCCGCTCCGGCCAGTTTTCCAACTTTTGCAGATCTTCCAGCAAATCATCCTGATAATCCGTGATTTTTAAATACCATTGATTAAGATCTTTTTGAATGATCTCAGTTTTACAGCGCCAGCATCCGCCGTTTACCACTTCCTCATTAGCCAAAGTAGTTTCACAAGAAGAACACCAGTTAACACTTGACGCTTTTTTGTAAGCAAGACCTTGTTCCATCATTTTAAGAAAAATCCATTGATTCCAGCGATAGTACTCTTCACGATGAGTCGATAATTCTCTACCCCAATCATATGAAAACCCCATATGCTTTAATTCTTTGACCATCCAGCTGATGCATTTCTCTGTCCACTCTTTCGGATCAGTATTATGTTTGATCGCCGCGTTTTCCGCCGGCTGTCCAAAAGCATCAAAGCCAATCGGATGCAATACATTATACCCGGCCTGCATGCGATAGCGGGCGATCACATCGCCGATCGTATAATTACGCACATGCCCCATATGAATCCGTCCGGAGGGATAAGGAAACATTTCCAGAACATAATATTTTGGTTTATTTTCATCAACTACCGAGGAAAAAATATTGTTTTCCTGCCAATAGCTCTGCCATTTATCTTCTATTTTCGCAAAATCATAATTACTCATTAGCAAAACATCCCTTCTAATCGAATATTAGTTTATTAATCAAAATAATACTGTTATTTATTTTATCATACGCTGGGGTTTTTGAGCAAGGTGATTTTTAGACAATAACTAAATACCTAGCAAATTAAATTATTCCTATAAGACAATTGACAGCAAAGCTTATTTTTGTTAAACTTTGAACAGTTTTAAAGAAATAATTATCCGCATTATATAGTTATAAAGATTTTGTGGGGCTATAGCGCAGCTGGGAGCGCGTCAGACTGGCAGTCTGAAGGTCAAGGGTTCGATCCCCTTTAGCTCCACCAAATTTTATTCGAACCCAAAAGAGGATTTATCCCCTGCTGTAAAATAAGTACATTTCACTGCCAGTTGGTTCAGTTTTCTTCTTTGCCCATTCCTGCTTGACTTTATGATCAAGATAAATAGTGATCAGTTTAGAAATAGGATAAAGCAGAAAAAATAATCCAAAGCAAATCCAATATTTAGAACCTTTCTTTGTCGCTTTCTTATGATCAATCGTATTTGCCGGGAATTTCAAAATTTTTATCAACATGAACATAAAATATAAAGATATCAATTTTATTGCTGATATCTGATCCTTTGCATCCCTTGGGTCAAAATAGGAAAATATAACTGCCGGCTTACCTATGGTTAACCAATAAATCGCACCATAGAAATGATTCGCAAAATAATTCAAAACTGGCTTAAACCCATTTCTTAAAACAATCACATTGATTTGTTCTGAAGTAAGCCGCCTAAGATGAGTTTCATCTTCATGAAAAAAAACATTCCCTTTATCTTTTTTAATTCCATTTTTATGTAACATCGACAGCTTATATTCAAAACTACCTTTATTCCCACAAGGCAGCACCAGTAAAAACCAAGCTTTTTGTTTAAACAGCTGATTCATTTCAGACCATGTCTGATCAAGATTATCAATATGTTCTAAAACATGATTGGAAAACACTAAATCAAATTTTTGGTTAACCGCGCTTATATCTGAAAGCACGGAAAACAAACATTCCGGACATGATTTTTGGGCAGATTCTATGGCAATAGCACTAATATCAATACCCCACACATCCCATTCAGGCAAAGCTTGTTTTATAACCCTGGTAAACTCACCTCTGCCGCAACCGAAATCAAGAACACTCCCTTTTTTCGGCAAATCTAAAGTTTTAATCAACTCAAATATCCGCTGTTTTTGTTCAATCGGCCATTGCGGATTATAGCCAGTACTATAGCGTTGATCATAATAATTCTTAAAATCTTCTAAAATCTTTTCCTTTTCCATTTAATACTCCTTGAGCTTATAATTATAAAATGTTTATAATATTATATTATTATTTATTTAAAGGATTTCTCCATCTTAACATCTTCAAAGATCAATCCATTATCAAATTTTCTATCTATCATCCCTAAACTTAGAAAACCCCAGTTCTCATAAGCCTTAATCGAATTAGTATTTTTGTGATAAACAGTTAAAGTCATTTTACTTAAATTATATTCAAAACACAAGCCTTCGAGATACTGCAATACTTTTCTGCCTATGCCTTTGCCTCTTTGATCTACCTGAATATATATCTTAGATAAAAATAATTCCCTCTGCTCTTCATCTATTTTATAAGCAAAATACCCTATTCTTTTATTATTTTGATTAATAAAAAAGTATTGATAATTATCTGAGATCTGCTTGACAATCGTTTTTTTTGATTGAGCCACTTTAATTATTTTAGCTAAAGTCTGCTTGTCGAACATTGAAGAAAAATGCTCATTCCATATAGAATAAGCAATTGCAACAAGTGCATCTATTTGTTTTTTGGTTTTAATTTTCTCGTACATTTTATTCACTGACTAGATTTAGTATTTAAGCTTAGATACTGGAAATTTTTTATTATAAATTTCTTTAAAATAAGGTATTATGTCCATGTGAAATTGAATCCCATTACTGTATAGCAAAACAAAATTATTATGGAAAAAACACCAAAAAAATAAGTAATCCGCTTTGATATTTTTCTTGCGGCAAATAAGAAAAACAAAATCAAAATTATATGATACAATCCATATATTGTTCCTAAGCTGGTAATAATTATTTGTTTAGAATCCAATGTAGACAAAGAAGATAATCCATTCCCCAGAAATAGCCCAATAAAAGACTTCAAGGCAATAATCCACCCTGCCGACATAAAATAAAGTAACAATCCAAATTTAAGGATAAGGGCTAAGAAGAAAAATAATAAATTAGCCCACCCCATTATTAAAACAACCAGCTCAGTTACACACGCTTTCTTTTTGTCTTTCATGAATTTTCCTTAATAATTCTAATATAATATTTAAACTCAATCATCCTTCATTTCTTTGCATGGCATAACAAAACAATGCCATGAATACATTTCACTAAGCAGAAAAAACGAAAATAAACCCAGCCTTATTTTCCTAATCTCTAAACTCTATACGCTAATCGCTGTTTTTCAGATTGACTCCTTGTCCCGCCACCATCCAGCAACCCTTATTGTTAAATAAATTCAATTATATTTTTTTGACATCTATAATAATCGGGAATTCTAATTCTCCATTCCATATTTGCTGGATTTCAGGTTCTGAATATACAAGTTTTTTATTTGACTTTAGTATTATTTTTGCCTTCTGCACGCCAAATGGCAAGGAATCAAAATTAGTATGCCAGCCCATTTTTAGTGTTACTTTACCTGAGGCACCTTTTACTGCCGTAAAACCGTCATCTAAGGGCCTAGATGTTAATGAATATTCTCTTCCGTTATTGTCTACCAACAATATATTCAACCCCACATCAGTAGGTAAATTAGAATATATAATTGATGAGTTATAAATAACTTCTTTTTTGGCCCTAACACATTTGAGACTCAGAGGGAAGTCACTTGCGGTGATACTGAAGGAAGATTTAACTTTTTTATCTATAGAAGGATTTGAAAACAACGAAATTGGTTTTATATTTTTCTCTTCAACAAAATTTAACGTAACAGGTATTCTAAAAGAACACTTATAAACAGGTTTATCTATTCTAGCGGTATTGATCCAATTTTTTCCTTCCCTGCTATGGATTATTCCAAAATCAAGCTCTACTTTAATTTTTAATATGCCTGGAGAATCCGGTGAATAACCACCTCCTGGGCTGTCAGGCCAGGAATCCCCCCCCAGTATAGATCCGTTACTATAGGACGCTTCCGATACATAATTGTCACCGATTGCCATCTTAGTACTTTCTTCGCAAGCCATCTTAGAAAAAATAAGTTTAAATGGATATTTTATCCGTATATAAGCATCCCTTCCTGTAATATAAGCATCTCTTTTAACAATTACTGGGTTCATTAAGGCTTTAAGAATATTATTTCCAACTTCAACGCTTACTTTCTGAGTATCGAGAACATCGACAAGATTTTTCATCAACTCTTCCGTGGGATTACTTTGAAATTGCTTTAAGAGCTTCTTATAGAATGCATCTGTTTCATGTGTAAAAATATTACCATCAACAATGTCTATCTGTTTTACTTTTGTTTTAGTTTTCTTCCATTGTTTCTGCAATTCCTGTTTTTCTGATTCAGATGAAAATTCTACTTTTAATACTTCTTCTTTTTTAAAATAAATTTTACCAATACCCACGGCAAGAGTAATATTCCCATTTTCTTCTTGAGTTACAATACCTTTCATGACTGATCCGTTCTCAAGATAAACTATATCGGCACAACACGTAAGCGCAGTGAACAATATTGATAAAATAATAAAGTTACATTTAATAATCCTATTTATTTTCATATTTTTTAAAATATCGCCTATCAATTTTATGCCATTATTTTTATAGCATAACAATTAATATACAAAACTCAACTTTAATTTAGTTTTTTGCTTAATATTCTCAAAACATCACACTTTTGACTATAATTCAAAATTATACATACCTTCATTTCTTTTCATCAGCTAAAAGAAACGAAGCAAAGAAAGAGCCGCCCCACTGTAATTTTATTCGATGTTCTTCTTTTTTGGGTTCAGCAGGTCAGATGATTCCGATGATTCACTCAGGCACGCAAAAACCGCATGCCTTCACGCCAACAAAACATCCTGTCTAAGGGGCGCTTCGCCGTCCTGGCTCCGTACAAATCCCCTCCATCAAACAACCTCAGCAATAAAATTCCAAAAGGGAAACTTATCTCCCAAACGCTGCTTTTTATTTTCATGCTTTACTATACAAACTTTTCAAACTCTTTTGCTTTTGTTTTTCCAACCCCTAATCCCTACCTGATAAATATCTATACATCGTTTACCCGAAAGTCTCAGGACATCGTTTACTCAGATAGGAATAACGCAATAAATGAAGTCGTTCCTAACTTGCGTATATATTGTGTGACTATCGTCTGAAATATTCGCGTTTTGCTTTT
>JAHITY010000088.1 GCA_018817165.1 Candidatus Omnitrophota bacterium | reverse complement strand
GCTCAAGCCGCTATGCGCGGCTAAAGTTTATTCAAAGGTGAATCAAAAGAAAAATTAATTTTTCTTGTTGAGTTCACTTTGAATAAAACCAATGTTTTCAAAGAAAACACGTTGAGCATATACGTACAGGAGTAAATAGTTGTTTTAAACAGTGTTTATCGAGCGAAGCCCTTCGACTTTGCTCAGGATAAGCGGGCGGTTAAGTAAATTATTTATGTTAAAAACTGTCAACTATATTAGGACAAGACAAGCAAAATCTAAAACAGTTCATAAAGTAAAAAGCAGAACGCGTTAACGCGCAAACACTAAAACTCGCGAACGACTAGCAGAACTATTAAGATAGAGAAATCTAAATGAATAAAAAACGCATAGTTATTACCGGAATCGGAATAGTTTCGCCTATTGGGATCGGTAAGGACGAGTTTTGGGAAAATCTTTTTGCCGGAAAATCAGGTATAAAACCAATCACTTTATTTGATACCAGCAATTTGAAAGTAAAAGTTGCCGGAGAAATAACTGATTTTGATCCGCTGGTAATTCTGGAAGTAAAAAAAATAATGGATTTGGACAGAGCAACTTTATTGCTTTTATCAGCAGCAAAGCTTTGTTTGGAAGATGGGCAATTTCAGATAGATGAAAAAAATACATATCAAACCGGGGTTGCGGTTGGGACAACTTTTGGCAGTTTAAATAGTGTGTCAAAATATGATCAGGAAGCATTAACTGAAGGGCCGAGATATGCGAACCCCAGTGTTTTTCCTAGTACCGTGGGGAATTCACCGGCCAGCAGGATTTCAATTAAGCATAAGATCAAGGGCTTTAATACCACAATTTCAACCGGGATAAGTGCGGGTTTAGATGCTTTGGAATATTCCGCAGATCTTATTGAACTTAATCGAGCCAAGCAAATTCTGGTGGGATCGGTAGAGGATTTAAGTTTGCAGACATTTATGGGTCTTTATAAGCTAGATTATTTAAGCGGTTTACATTCAACTCCCGCTTGTTCTTGTCCTTTTGATAAAAATAGGGACGGAGTAGTATTTGCGGAAGGGGCAACCATGTTTCTCGTTCAGGAGGCAGATTTAGTGCAGGATAAAACAAAAATATACGGACAGATCAGCGGCGTGGGGTCGGTTTTTGATCCAGCACGGTTTTATCGCTATAATCCTAAAGGCACGGGCATGAAAAGAGCGATGAAAATGGCTTTGGATGATGCTGGGTTAAAACCAGAAGATATTGATTGTGTTTTTGCTAATGCTAATGCGACTCGGGGTGCTGACCCGATTGAAACATTGGCAATTAAAGAAGTTTTTGGTAAATATTCTCAGAAAGTTTTGGTTACCGCTGTCAAGTCAATAACAGGTGAAACTTATAGTAATTCAGGATCATTGGCAGTAGCGGCAGCTCTGGGAGCAATCGCAGAAAATAAAATATCTCCGATCATAAATTATAAAAATAAAGATGAAAACTGTGAATTAAATTTTGTTTTGGATAAAGCAAAAAAACAAAAAGTAACGCATGCCTTGATTAATACTTTTGGTCCAAACGGCAAAAATACGAGCATAATTATAAGCAGGTATAATTGATGAAAATAAATAAAACTAAAAAAGTCCGGGTAGTGGTTACCGGTTTAGGGGTAATCTCATCGCTTGGTTTTGGCAAGGATAGATTTTGGGAAAATCTGATCAAAGGTAAATCAGGGATTTCTAAAGTGGATTCTTTTGACACTATCGACCATTCAACTCATTTTGGCGGAGAAGTAAGAGATTTTAATCCGGATGATTTTATGAGCCGGAAAAAAGCGCAAGTAATGGGCAGAGCATCGCATCTGGCAATTGCCGCGACAAAGTTAGCTTTTAAAGACGCAAAACTGGATTGTAAAAAACTGTTATTTGAGAATACAGCTGTTTTTTTGGGAACAACTGGGGGCGAATCACAAAAAATTGAAGAAATGGATGCAGTTTGGTTGGAAAAAGGAGTTGATGCTATTGACCGGATGTCGATAATTCAATATCCAGTAAGCAATATATCTTCAAATGTTGCTTTGGAATTTAGAGTCAAAGGTAAAACTCAGATATTTACCACTGCTTGTGCCGCGGGTAATTATGCTATTGGTTATGGTTTTGATTTCTTAAGGCTGGGCAAGGCGGACATGGTTATTGCCGGAGGTTCAGATGCTTTTTCATATCTGAGTTATACGGGTTTTAATCAAGTCAGAGCGATTGCTCCGGAAATCTGTCAGCCTTTTGATAAAAATAGAAAAGGGATGATTCCGGGTGAAGGCGCTGGGATTATTATTCTGGAAACTTTGGAATCAGCGCAAAAACGTAATGCCCATATCTACGCGGAAATAGCGGGCTATGGTTTAAGTTGTGATGCTTTTCATATGACTAATCCCCAGGTAGAAGGGGTTTCTGCCTGCATGGAAAGTGCTTTAAAGCATAGCGGGATTATTCCTGAGGATGTTGATTATATCAGCGCTCATGGAACAGGCACAAAATTTAATGATCGAACGGAAAGCACATCAATTAAAAAGATATTTGGCAGCAGGAAAGTTCCGGTTAGTTCAATAAAATCAATGCTTGGCCATACAATGGGTGCGGCTTCGGCAATTGAAGCTTTAACTTGCTGTCTGACTATAGAAAATAGTTTAATTCCGCCTACAATAAATCATGAAACATCTGATGCTGAATGTGATATTGATTGTGTTCCGAATGTAGCCAGAAAACATACAGTAGATATTGCTTTAAATAATGGGTTTGCCTTTGGTGGTAATAATGCCAGTGTGGTTATTAAAAAATTTAAAGATTAAACTTGGAGGTACACAATGCTAGACGAAGTAATAAAAGATCTAGAAGTAGAGTTAAAAGAATTAATTGCTGATGTCAGCGGCAGAGAAGTAGATGAGATAACAACCCAAGCCAGTTTTTTTGAAGATTTGGGCATTGACTCGATTAAAGCAATTGAGATCACAGTGGCTATTGAAAAGAAATATAAAATAAGAGTCAAGGATGAACAGGTAGCGGAGATAACCAATGTTGCTAAAGCAATAGAAGTTGTCAAAGATGCTTTAGCGAAAAAGGAATAATGGATAATAGACAAAGGATTGTTATTACCGGAATCGGTCCAATAAGTTCCGTGGGTATTGGCCGAGAAAATTTCTGGCAGGGGATTCTCAAAAAAAAGATAAATGTCGAGCTTGAAGAATGTTATCTTGACGGAGAACTTTGGGATAAATTTTATTATCATAAAGTAAAAGATTTTGATATTAACAACTTTGGAATTAAAAAAGCAAAATTAGCTGCTATCCGCGATTGGAAACAAGGCGAAGAAATAATAGATTTAAATTATCTAATCGCCGCGGTAAAACTTGCTCTGGATGACAGTGGATTAGATTATAATAATGATGATAATGGCATTGGCTTGGTTTTAGCGCATGAAAACCTGGGGCTGATGCCGTTTGGTTTTAAGGTTAGTGATCTGGCTTATGAGATGCTGATTGACAAGAAAAAAACGGAAGTTTCCAAAAAAGATTTCTATGATGGATTTTATAAAAAATTTTTAAAAAGCGGTTATGATGTTCAGACATTCGCGGATTTATTTCATGTTGCCCGAGTTTTTAATATACACGAATATTCTTTATTTATTAATAATGCTTGCGCATCAGGGCTTTACGCGCTTGAGACAGCCAGTCAAATAATCCGCAGTAAGCAAGCTAAAAGAGCTGTGGTTGCCGCGTCGGATCATCCTGATATATATAAATATCTCTGGTTCCGGGATTTGGGGATTTACGCAAAAGATGGGATTGTGAAGCCTTTTGCCAAAAATAGTAATGGTCTTGTGTTTGGGGCTGGAGGCGCGGGCATGGTGCTGGAAACATTGGAAGACGCGCAAAAAAGAGGAGCAACTATTTATGCTGAATATCTGGGCGGAGGCTATGACCTTGAAGGCTGGAAAATAACTGTTCCGCAGATTGGCAGTAATTCATATCAAAAAGCGATGACCAATGCGCTAAAACGCAGCAATCTGAAACCAGAAGATATTGACCTGGTTTGTCCGCATGGTGTTGGTTCCGGACCGATTGATTATTATGAATCTAAGGCAATCGCCGAGGTTTTCTCAGAGACTGATCCCAGACCCTTAATAACAACATTTAAACCATATGTGGGCCATAACTTAGGCAGTACTGCTTTACTTGAATCAGCAATATTATTATTAGCTTTGCAGAATAATATAATCCCGGAAACGCTGAATTGTGAAGAAGTTAATTCTCGCTTTGATATAACTTTGGTACAAAAACAAACTAAGAAAAAACTTAAAACCGTGATGAAATCATGCTGTGCTTTTGCGGGATTTAATGCAGCTGTTACATTTCAAAAGGTATAAGAATATATGAAACAAAAGAATGACTATGATGCAATAATTATTGGGGCTGGGATAGGTGGACTTACCTGTGGAGCAATCCTAGCTAAGAATAATAAAAAAGTATTGATTTTAGAAAAAAATTCAAAAGTAGGAGGTGCAGTTTCAACTTTTTATAGGAAAGGATATCCTTTAGATATAAGCCACGCAATGTGTGGGTTAAATAAAGGGGCATTTATAAGAAAGGTATTTGATTATTTAGAACTTACTAAAGATATTGATTTTGTAAAGCTTGAAAAGAGTTTTATTTTTAAAAATGATATGCAGGAATTTATATGCCCAGCTGACTTGGAGCAATATAAATATGCTCTTCAATCAAAGTTTCCTAAGGAAAAGATAAATATAAATAAGCTTTTTGATGAGATGATTCATATTTGGACGAAACAGATTTTAAAAAGTTATTATGAGCCTAACATGTGTGAATTACTAACTTATCCATTCAAATTTTCTAAGTTGGTTAAATATCGTTATTTGACATTTGAGAAATTTTTAAATAGATTTACAAAATCAACTGAACTTAAAGAAATGCTTTCTATCGGTTGGCCATATCTTGGGCTGGATCGGTTCTCTGTTTCGGCCTTGTATATGATTTGCTTAATAATGGGATATTATAAAGAAGGAACTTATTTTATAAAAGGTGGATTTGGTAAGTTGATTGAATCATTGGTTACTTTTATTAAAAAAAATGATGGTAAGATCATTATTGATTCGGAAGTTGAGGAAATTATAAAAAAGGGTAAAGTGGCTGTAGGGGTAAAATGTAAGGACGGAAGATCTTTTTATGGGAAAATAATAATATCAAATGTGGACACTGTCAAAACTTTTAATGACCTTAGTAAAAATTTTAATTTATCGAATGGATTTAGGCGAAAAATTAAAAATTTACGTCAATCGACTTCCGCATTGCAAGTATTTTTAGCAGTAAAAGCACAGATTGATCCAACGTTTCTATCAGTTGGAAGCATTATTATTGAACAGAAATTAAAATCTAAAAATTTCCCATCGCAAGATATAAAGGGGATTGATCTTAGTAGCGGGGAACTTATATATACTTTAAGTATTCACTCTTTAAAAGATTTTACAGATTTTAAAAATGAAGATATTTTTATGCTTAATGTCGTATTATTACCTACAGATGTTAATTTTTGGAATAGCTTTGATAAACAGCATAAAGTTGAACAGTATTGTAAAGTAAAGCAAGATTGGATTAAATTAGTAACTAAAGAAATGAAAAGTTGTTTTAAAATAGAAGAAGTCCTGTTTGAGGATATTTTAACTCCAATTTCTTTTAAAAGCTGGTTAAATTCTACAGATGGGTGTATTTATGATCTTGCGGCTTATTCGAAGCAAATGCTTCTAGATAGAATGAAAATAAAAACTCCGGTAAAGAATTTATTTCTTGTGGGAGCAAAAACTTTTCCAGGAATGGGAATTGCTGGTGCGTTTTGTTCTGCGGTGTCTTTATCTGACAAAATTCTTGATAAAAAATTAACAAATGGAAAGTTTGTGATAAACTAATGGTAAATGATAAGAAAAATGATTTTGATGTGATAATTATCGGCGCTGGAATAAGCGGCCTTGTTTGTGGGTGTTATTTGGCGAAAGAGGGAAAAAACGTTTTAATAGCGGAACAACATCATTCCCCTGGAGGGTATTGTAGTTCTTTTGTCCGATCAGGATATGTATTTGATTCTGCAGCACATTTTTTGGGTGGAGTTAAAAAAGGTATATTAGCAGTAATATTAAAAGAACTTGGTATTAATATTAAAGATTTATTTGTGCAATTTGATCCTTCAGATAAATTGTTGCTTAAGAAAAATATTGTTTACATTAGATCAGATTCAATAAAAACACAGGATGAACTTAAAAGAGTATTTCCTGAACAATCAAGGAATATTGAAAAGTTTTTCGAATTTGTTTTGCAGCCTAATACAGTGGCAATTTATCGAAAAACACATAAAGCTAATTTTCAATCAGTCTTAAATTCTTTTTTTAAAGACAGTCAATTGAAAGTTTCACTAGGTGTTTTTATGCTAGGCAATATGGGATTGCCGCCAAGTAAGATTTCTGCTTTTGCCGCGATAATATTTTTAAGAGAATTTCTTCTTGATCCTGGTTATTATCCCCAAGGAGGAATTCAAAAGTTTACTAACTTGTTAGTAGAAAAATTTAAATCTTTGAACGGAAAAATGATATTATCCTCGCAAGTAAAAAGAATTATAACAAAATCAACTATGGCTCAGGGAATTGTATTAGATTCAGGAGAAAGTTTTTCAGCTAAGATAATTGTTTCAGGTATTGATGCAACGCATCTTTTTCGGAAAATTTTAGATGTTAAAACAAAAGAAGCTGATATTGTAAAAAAATTAAAGGAATCAGTATCTTATTTTGCGATTTATTTAGGCATTAGAGAAAAAATAGAGAATATTTTTGGTGAATCATGCAATATATGGGATTTTCCTCACAATGATTTGGATAAAATTTATAATGATTTAATAGTCAACACAAGAAAAATGACAATTCCTTGCCTTGTTTTTTCGTTTTCTCCTGGCAAAATGAATTCTTTTTCAAATAAAATAAATAATACGGCACAAATTTTTTCTATGGCATCTTATGAAAGTGAAGAATTTTGGAAAAAGAACAAAATGATTTATGCAAATAAAATTTTAAAAAGAGCGTATAAACTTTTTCCTAATCTAAAAAAAAATATAGATATTATGGAGATAGCGACACCTGTTACATTTAATAAATATACTATAAATAAGAATGGTTCGGCTTTTGGTTGGGAATCAAGCGTTGACCAAATTGCTAACCGAAAATTAGATAATCAAACATCAATAAAAAATTTATTTTTAATAGGCCATTGGGTAATCACTGGCGCTGGGCAAGGTGGTATTTCAACAGTGGCGCTTTCTGGTCGAAAAGTAGCGAAAAGAATTGTAAAGGTATTGACATGAATATGTTTAGTATCACTGGCCTATTTGCTTTTGTTTCCTCTTTCTGTATAGGTATTATATTTTTGTGGAAAGGTAAAAGGCAAATAGGTTCTGTAAGTTTAGCTTTGACGTGTCTGGCTTCATCCTTATGGGCATTTGGCATGTTCAAAGCATCAACTGCTATATCGTATGCAGATGCTTTATTTTGGGTGCAGATAGCAAATAGTGGTACTATTTTGGCCCCCGCTTTTTTCTTTCATTTTGTTTGTGAAAGTACGAGCTTGGGGAACAAAAAATTAATTTCCTGGGTTTATTTGTTGGATGGGTTTTTTTTGATTTGTAACTTTACATCTGATAGTTTCGTTAAAATCCGTTTTGTTTTCGATCAATTTTATTTTATGCATTGCTCTTGGGAAGAGAACCCGTTATATTTAATATTTTATTTAATATTTTATTGGCTTATCCTTTTATATGCCTTTTTTTTACTTTTGAAATATTTTAGTAAGATAACAGGCATACATCGCAATCAAATAAAATATTTTATTATAGGATGTGTAGTTGCTTGGGCGGGGCCCGAGATTATGTTTTTGCTTGTAATGGGTTTGCCAATTTATCCTTTATCAAATATTTTACTTGGTATTTATCCTCTTATTTTTGCATATGCTATTTTAAGATATAGATTAATGGATATAAAAGTAGCTTTTACCCGTGGAGCTATATTACTTTTAGTTTATGCTTTTATTGTGGGTATTCCTCTGGCATTGTTAATTTTGGGCAAACCATATTTAGTAAAGTATTTTCAAACTCAATGGTTTGTGCCGCCATTAGGATTGTATACAATTTTGGCTTTGCTCGGTCCGTATATTTATCTTAGATTTCAAAATAAAGCGGAAGAAAAAAGAATGCGGCAACAAGTTCGGCTACACCAGTCTTTAAAAGCCGCGTCAAAGACAACGATTGAAGTCCAGAGTATTGATAAATTATCAAAAATAATCCCTAGATATTTGCTTAAATTGTATAAGAAGTTGGATAATAAAATCATGCATATCAGTATGTTTTTGCATGATAAGGATAATAAGGTTTATCATATGCAGTCTTCAGTAGGTGAGCATAAGATTCCAGTGGATACTTTGATTCGAGAAGGCAGTATGTTGGTGAAATGGTTTACGGTTATTCGGGACAGGCTGGTTGACGAAGGGGTAATGCGGGCTAATGATGTGGAAGTCTTGGTTTACGAAGATATTGATTATTGGCTGAATAATCCCAATGTGCTTAGAAAACCGTTCAAAGGGTTAGATAAAGTGTTAAGGGAATTAAAAAGAATAATGGAGTTGTATAAAGCCAGTCTTATTCTTCCTTCGGTTTATCAAAAAGAACTATTAGGGTTTTTAGTTCTAGGAGAAAAAATTCCGGACCCATATTCGATCAGTGATATTTCCACATTTTCGATTTTGGCAAATGATAGTGCCATGGCGTTTAAAGCCGCGCAGTTGTTTGAGGATTTGAAAGTCGCTCAGGCCAGCTTGATCCAATCTGAGAAATTAAATCTTTTAGGTCAATTGGCCTCATCTATGGCGCATGAGATAAATAATCCTCTGGCGATTATTTCTGGAAATGTACAGCTTTTGCTGATGGATGAAACGGATGAGAGTAAAAAGAAATTTCTCCAAAAGATCAGTGATCAGACTGAGCGGGGTTATAAAATAATTCATCGTTTGCTTAATTTCTCGCGCTTGCCTAAGGAGGAAATAAAAGTAATAAAAGTCCATGAGATGATCGATGAGACTTTAGAGTTGATCGGCCATAAAATCAAACATGGGAATATTGAACTGATAAAAGAATATAATGAAGTTCCGGAGATCAATGGAAATCCGACTCAGATCCAGGAAGTACTGCTTAATCTGTTTGTTAATGGTATTCAGTCAATGGGTGAAGGCGGTACGCTGAAAATCACCACTGCTGAAGTAAAGCATAAAGTAGAGGTTTTGATCACGGATACAGGCAAAGGGATTGACGAAAAAGATATTCAAAATATCTTTGATCCGTTCTATACTAAGGGTAAGGAGAACGGTACAGGTTTAGGTCTTTTTGTCGCTTCTCAGGTAATGGGCTTGCATAAAGGGACAATAAATGTTAAAAGTAAAGTTGGTCAAGGTACGACTTTTGTGCTACAATTTGGATTAGAAAAAAATTAAAGGATTTAGTTTTTTTAGCAATAAGTAATTACACGGAGGTTTGCCATGCTTGATATCTTAGTTGTTGATGATGAACAAGAGATCGCCAAAGCCCTTGCCAGTTTTTTTTCAAAAAAAGGCTATGAAGTGCGCATTGCTAATGACGGAGAAGCCGCCATTGAACTTGTCAAAGAACATCGCCCCCATCTTGTATTCCTTGATATTCGTATGCCGAAAAAAGATGGCTTAACTGTGCTGCGAGAAATCCGTGATTTTGATCAAACAATAAAAGTTATTATGGTTACGGCTTTTGGCACTAAAGAAATTGTCAGTGAAGCCATGCGTCTGGGCGCGGTTGATTTTGTGCGCAAACCGTTTACCAAAGCTTATCTGGAACATGATGTTATTGCCAAAGTAAGTGTGCAGCTTTTTGAGGACCTGAGAAGTGAGATTAATCAGAAGCAAGATTTGATTGATCAATTGGGCAATTTGAATGAACGCGCATCCCGCAATTTTTACCAAACAATTTTATCTTTAGCCACAGCCCTTGAATCCCGCGATAAATATACACATGGTCATTCAGAAAGAGTGGAAGTTTACAGCAAGCTTATTGCTAAAAAATTACAGTCATCAAAAATGTTTGATATTAATGATAAGTTTTTAGAAGATCTGCATATTGAATCCCGACTTCATGATATTGGCAAGATTGCCATTCCCGATAATGTATTAAATAAAAGAGGAAAATTAACTGATGCTGAGCATGATGAGATCAAGCGTCATCCAGGAGAAAGTGTTAGGATCTTAGCGCCTTTAGAAAATATTAAAGATAATATTGAGGTTATTTATAGTCATCATGAGCGCTATGATGGGACGGGTTATCCTAAGCGCAAAGCGGGAAATAAGATTCCTTTAAGAGCCAGGATTATTGCTGTGGCTGATGCTTTTGACGCAATGACCTCAGATCGTCCATATCGGGCTGCTTTATCGGATGATGTAGCTTTTGAAGAATTGGAAAGATTTAAGGATATTCAGTTTGATGCTATGGTAGTTGATGCTTTTAGTTCTGCGTATAAAAAAAACAAGAAAAAAATCACTAAGCAGGAAAATTGTCGCGAAGAAGTGTTATTGAAAATTTAATTTAAAATTTTTAGTTTTGGATTAAATGGGGGAAGTTGATGCTTAAAATTTTGGTTGTTGATGATGAACAGGAAATAACCCAGATTTTGGAGAATTTTTTCTTGCGCAAAAATTATACTGTTTTTGTCGCTAATAACGGTGCGCAGGCATTAGAAGTTATTAAAAATGAAAGACCGCATTTGGTATTTTTGGATGTGCGCATGCCGATTATGGATGGATTAACCGTGCTGCGTAATATCCGGCTGGTAGATAAAAGTATAAAAGTTATTATGGTGACAGCTTTAGAAGATGATAAAACCATGCAGGCAGCAAAGGCTTTGGGCGCGGTTGATTATGTGAGTAAGCCATTTAAACTGGATTATCTGGAGCGGGAAGTTTTGGTAAAAGTTAATGCCCAGCTGTTTGATGATTTACGCGAAGAACTTGATGAAAAAAGTAAATTAATTGATCAGCTCGCCCGAGAAGTGGATAATGTCGGAGAGCTGAATAAAAAATTAAAACGTAATTTTTATCAAACTATTTTATCCTTGGCCATGGCTTTGGAAGCGCGGGATCGCTATACGCATGGTCATTCCGAGAGGGTAGATTTGTATAGTAAGATTATTGCTGAAGAATTAAAAGATAATCATAACTGGTCGATCGATGATCAGTTTATGGAATCACTGCATATTGAGTCTCGTTTGCATGATGTGGGAAAAATCGCGATTCGCGATGGAGTATTAAATAAGCCCGGACGGTTGACAGCAGAAGAGTATGAGCAGATTAAAGCGCATCCGGTGCAAAGTTCTAAAATTTTAGCGCCTTTGGAAGGGATGCAGGAAAGCAGTGATGTTATTCGCTATCATCATGAAAGAGTTGATGGCAAAGGTTATCCCAGTGGTTTAACTAAAGAGCAGATTCCGGCTAGATCTCGAATTATCGCAGTAGCTGATTCTTATGACGCGATGACTTCTGATCGGCCTTATCGCCAAGCTTTATCAATTGATATTGCTATGGAAGAGCTGACAAAAAATAAAGGCACGCAGTTTGATGGAGAAGTGGTAGATGCTTTTCTTAATGCTTTTAAAAAAGGGAAAATGCCGAACTAATGCAGCGCGCTGCATTAGTTGCTCATGGCTCATAGCTCATGGCTGATGAAAAAGCTTAAAAAATAAAAAAGGAAAATGAGATGGAAAAGGTGAAAATCGCGATTATTGGGGGAAGCGGTATTTATGATATTGAAGCAATTAAGGATGTGGAAACTATTGAGGTAGAGACGCCTTATGGTAAAACATCAGATAAGCTTATTATCGGTACTTTAGAAGGTGTGCGGTTTGCTTTTTTACCGCGTCATGGCCGGGGACATAAAATCGCGCCATCTGAGTTGAATTTTCGCGCGAATATATATGCTTTGAAAAAAATCGGAGTTGAACAGGTTTTATCAATTTCCGCTGTGGGTAGTTTGAAAGAAGAACTCAAACCCCGGGATTTTGTTATTCCGGATCAGTTGTTTGACCGAACAAAGCAAAGGGTATCGACTTTTTTTAATGAGGGCATTGTGGCGCATGTTGGTTTTGCTGATCCGTATTGTCCGGATTTGAGTAAATTAGCGCTGGATGCGGCTAAAGCTGTGGGAATAACCGTGCACAAAGGCGGAACCTATGTTTGCATGGAAGGCCCGCAGTTTTCTACTCGCGCGGAGTCAAATGTTTATCGCCAGTTGGGCTTTTCGATAATTGGGATGACAGCTTTGCCAGAAGCTAAGCTGGCTCGGGAAGCTGAGATGTGTTATACCACTGTGGCTTTGGTCACTGATTATGATGTTTGGAAAGCAGATGAAGAAGTTAGTGTGGAAAAAGTTATTGCTAATTTAACCGCTAATTCAGAAAATGCTAAGGAATTTATTCGAAAAATAATTCCCATGATGGATCGAGCGATAACTTGTTCCTGTCAGGATGCTTTGGCCTGCGCGATTATTACTTCTCCCGATGCTATGCCTGTGCAAGCGTTGGAAAAAGTTAAGTTATTGATATCAAAGTATATCAAGTAGAAAATATAGAGCTTTATTTTTAAAAAAATCCTCAGCAAACCGGATTTGGCTGAGGATTTTTTCGTAAAGCATGTGATTTCTTGATATCTGAGTTTTTTTATGATAATATGTATTATCTATTATCAACCAAGAGAGCTATGAAAAGAGTATTATTACTATATATATCCAATAATTCAGGGCATCATCGTGCTACCAAGGCGATAGAAGAAGCTTTATATCTGGCGCGTACGGATGTGAAAGTTATGAATATGAACTGTTTTAACTACACAAATCCCGTACTGGAAAAGGTAATTAATAGCATTTACAATAAAGTTATTAAAATAAAGCCTGAGGTTTGGGAATATCTTTATGATAATCCCAAAGTTGTCCGCCGGACTCGCAGATTTCGTAAACTTATTCATAAATTAAATTCAAAGAAATTGGAAAAATTGATATCTAAATTCAATCCAGACGTTGTTGCTTGTTCTCAGGCATTTCCCTGCGGCATGGTTGCTGATTATAAAAAGAAAAGTAAACGGGATTTTGCTTTGATCGGAGTATTAACTGATTACGCGCCGCATTCTTATTGGATGTATGATAATGTAACTGCCTATATTGTGCCCAGTAAACAATGTAAAAAACGTTTTGTCAGCAGCGGGATTGAAAAAGACCGGGTTTTTTCTTATGGAATACCCATAAGTCCTAAATTTTTTAAATCAACGAATAAAGAGGCTACGCGAAGAAGTCTGAGATTAAATGATGATTTAACCACTATTCTGATTATGGGCGGCGGCCAGGGTTTAGGTCCGATCGAAGACTTGATCTACGCGGTAAATACAATTGAAAAACCTTTTCAGATTATTGTGATTTGTGGAACAAATAAAAAGCTGCGCGGCTGGCTGGAAAAAAGAAAACTTTTATTCAGAAAGAAAATGGCAGTACTGGGTTATACCAAAGAAGTTGAAATGCTGATGGATATCTCCGACTTAGTGGTTACCAAGCCTGGGGGATTAACAACCGCGGAAGCGCTTACTAAAAATCTTCCATTGGTAATTGTTAATCCGATTCCGGGACAAGAAGCGAAAAACACAGAATTTTTACTCAGCGAAGGCGTGGCAGTTAAAGCAAAAAATCCTCTGGATGCCGCGGTATTAATTGAAGATCTGTTAAACAATCCAGAAAAGTTAGAGCAAATGAAGCTGAATACACAAAAACACGCACAGCCGCAATCGGCGATTAAGGCTGCTGATCTTATTCTAGACCTAATAGAAAAAAAAACAAAGAAATAATACAGATCAATGATATTGTACTTTTTATATAGAATCGGTCAATCTATTGCTCTATTTATCCCCCGCAAATTAGGTTATCGCATCAGTGTTTTTATTACGGGCTTTAAATTCTTTTTTAGCCGGGCTGAGCGCAGAGCAATGATGGGAAATCTTAAGTGCATTGTTGGTGAAGATGCTCCTAATCTGGTTAAATATCCGCGGTTTATCTATGCTAATTTTGGCAGATACCTGGTAGATTTTTTCCGGGCGGCAAAAGTCGATAAGCAGTTTGTTGAAGAATTTATAAAAATTGAGAACCTGCATTATATGGACGAAGCGCTGAAAAAAGGTAATGGCGTTATTGGTTTGACAGCACATCTGGGTAATTGGGAACTTTGCGCGCAGGTTATGGGAATTATGGGTTATAAGATGAATGCCGTGGCTTTAACTCATACGAACAGCAAGATAGATGATTTTTTCTCGGAGCAAAGGCAAAGCAAGGGAGTTAATGTTATTCCCGTGGGAGTCAGCGTGCGCAAATGTTTTGCGGCATTAAAACGCAATGAAATTGTGGGAATATTAGGTGATCGGGATTTTTCCGGAGAAAACGGAATCCCGGTTGATTTTTTCTCAAAAACAATGCTCGCTCCCAAAGGTCCGGCGGTTTTAAGTCTGCGGACAAAAGCGGCAATTATTCCGGCTTTTGTGATCCGGGATGAAAAAGATGATCAATATTTTAAGTATATTTTTGAACAGCCGATTTATCCGGAATATACCGGCGATGAACAGGCTGATATTAGAAAAATTACTGAGCAGTATGTGAAGGTGATTGAACGAACAATTAAAAAATATCCAAAACAATGGTTTATGTTTCATGAATTTTGGAAAGCAGGCAAATCAGAAGTAGTTTAGAAATCGCAGAGCTGTGCAATAACAGATATGTGTCGACACTCGGCAAGGTTTAATGGTAACGAAACCCGTATCGGTAACGTTAAACGGTTTAGGCTAAAAACAATAAATTTTAAGACGACAGCCGTTACCGTAAGCCGAAACGGGCATCGTAACCCTGACCGTAACCTTTTAAAGCTATAACTGTAAAATTGACTTAGTTGCAACCTGAACCGTTAAGTGAATGATCATGAAAGTTTGTGTTTTACTTCCGGCTTATAATGAAGAAAAAGAAATAGGCAAGATAATAAATCAGATTCGGGCCTATGGCTTGGATGTTATTGTTGTTGATGATGGATCGAATGATAATAGCGCGGATATTGCCAGACAAGCACAAGCTATTGTGATTAGCCATGAGGAGAATAAAGGTAAAGGCCAGGCCCTGCGCACTGGCTTTAAGTTTATCCAGAGCAAAGATTATGATGCTGTGATAATTATGGATACTGATGGACAGCATTTGCCGCAGGAGATAAATAAGTTTATTAATTATGCTTTGAGTTCTGACGCGGATATAATAATTGGTAATCGGATGGGGGATCCGCAAGGCATGCCTTTACTGCGCAGGTTAACAAATAACTTTACTTCTTTGTTGATTTCAATGATTACCCGAACAAAAATTCCAGATAGTCAATGTGGGTTTAGATTGATTCGCGGTTCAGTGCTGGAAAAACTTAATCTCTTGACTGCTAAATACGATACAGAATCCGAGATTCTGATCCAAGCGGCAAAGCATGAATATAAAATCGAATCAATTCCGATTAAAAGTATATATACTAACAATCGTAGCTTGATAGATCCGATTTCTGATACAATTAGATTTTGCAATTTAATTATAAAAAGTATGTTCAGTAAATAAAAATGAATTTTATTGATAAAAGAAAACAGATGGTTCAAATTCAGCTGATCGGGCGCGGGATAAAAAATGAACGTGTTCTTGCTGTATTTTCTGAGTTGCCGCGGCATGAATTTGTTGCTGTGGAATTGATTAATTCCGCTTATGATGATTGTCCTTTGCCCATCGGCGCTGGACAGACCATATCCCAGCCGTATATGGTTGCTTTGATGACCGAGCTGTTGGAATTTAAGGGTAATGAAACAGTGTTAGAATTAGGTACTGGTTCAGGATATCAGACGGCAATTTTAGCTGCTTTGGTTAAACAAGTGTATACTATTGAGCGAATTGAGCATTTGTCTGTGCAGGCTCAAGCAAGATTTAAACTTATGGGAATTAATAATATCCGGGCGTATATCGGTGACGGCACATTAGGTTTAGCTCAATTTCAACCGTATGACGCGATTATTGCCACAGCCGCCGCGCCGCAAGTGCCAATGCCTTTACTTGAACAATTAAAGGATAATGGTAAATTAATCATACCAATCGGCGACAAGTCTTTGCAAACACTCACATTGTTTGAGAAAAAAAATAATCAGATTTTTAAAACAGGAAAATGCGGTTGTGTTTTTGTGCCGCTGATCGGGGAAAAAGGATGGCAGAGTGATGATTACTGATAAATTGGTGATTTTTTTAAACGGACTTTCTCCGGAATGGATAATTACGATTATCGCCGCTATGCCGGTTGTTGAATTGCGCTTGGCAATTCCTTATGGCATTGTTAAAATGGGCATGGGGATTAAAACGGTTTTTTTCTATTCATTGCTGGGGAATATGCTTCCGGTATTGCCGCTTTTATATTTGCTTGAGCCCATCGCGAAATTATTAAGAAAAGTCAAAGTCCTGGACAGATTTTTTGATTGGCTATTTGACCGCACGAGAAAAAGATCAAAAGTTGTTGAACAATACGAACTTTTAGGATTAGTGATTTTAGTGGCAATTCCTTTGCCGATGACCGGAGCTTGGACAGGAGCAATTGCCGCTTTTTTATTTGGCTTAAATAAAAGAGATTCATTTTTCGCGATTAGTTTGGGAGTTTTTATTGCCGCTTGTATTGTAACTTTACTTACAGTTGGGGTTCAGGGATTATTTGCCGGATAAGTAATTGTTTTAATCGTTTTTAGAATAGAAATGTGAAAATATGTCTGAAAATAAATTTGTGCAAGTCGCGATTAATTTACCTTTGAATGATGTTTTTGATTATTCAGTTCCGCAAGCTTTACAGCCTTTAGTTAAGATCGGCAAAAGAGTCTGGATTTCCTTTGGTAATAGAACAATTGTTGGTTTTATTGTGGGGATCAGTGCTTCTACCGCGATTACCCGGATTAAAGAGATCAAATCAGTTATTGATAAAGAGCCCATACTATCTTCGGAAATACTTGAGCTGACTCGTTGGATTGCCGATTATTATTTATGCTCCTGGGGCGAGGCAATTGATGCTGCTATTGCCATGCCGTTTAAAAAAGGAAAGACTTCAATTAAACCCCGGCTGGCCAGCCAGTTGATGCCTGGGATTGATTATGAAAAAAAAGTAGTGAAAAATATTCTTACTAGTTATCAAACCAAAGCTTTGCTGCAATTAAACCAAAGTATTGTTAAGCGGGAATTTAATGTTTTTTTATTGCATGGAATTACTGCTAGTGGTAAAACTGAGGTTTATTTTGGAGCAATTGAGCAAACTTTAAAGCAAGGGCGCGATGTGTTGGTTTTTATTCCGGAAATTGCGCTTACGCCTCAGACTGTACAGTGGTTTACGGAAAAGTTTGGTAAAGAAAAAATCGCGCTGGTACATAGCCGTTTAAGTGCTGGCGAGAAATTCATTCAGTGGCAGAGAATTAAAAGTGGACAGGCAAAAATTGTGATCGGCCCGCGTTCGGCGATATTCAGTCCTTTGAAAAACCTGGGATTGATTGTGGTTGATGAAGAACATGAAAATACATATAAACAAGAAGATACCCCGCGGTATCATTTGATCAATACGGCGATAAAGCGGGCGCAAATCGCTCAAGCAACAGTGATCTTAGGCAGTGCAACTCCTAGTCTAGAATCAAACTATGCGGCAAAAAAGGGTGATTTTGAGTTGATTGAACTACCGGAAAGAATAAAGGGCAGCGAATTACCTCAGGTCCAAATTGTGGATATGAGTAATCAGTCAACTCGCTTCAAGCGTTTGCCGATTCTTTCCAAAGTCCTGGAAGATAACATAAGTCGTTGTTTGAAAAATAAAGAGCAAATAATTATTTTCCTTAATCGCCGGGGTTTTTCTACATTTGTTAATTGCAATAAATGCGGATATGTTCTCCAATGCCCTAAATGTAATCTATCCTTGGTGTATCATTCAGATAAAAAGTGTCTTGTTTGCCATCATTGCAGCTATATGCAGCAAGCGGTGCAGATATGCCCTAAATGCAGTGGTAGTAGTATTAATTATTTAGGTACTGGAACGCAAAAAGTGGAAAGTGAACTGAGCAGAATTTTTCCATTAGCAAGGATAGCGCGGATGGATTCTGATTCTATGCGTAAAAAAACAGCACATTTTGAAGCATTAGATGATTTTAAAAATAAAAAAATCGATATTCTAGTTGGGACTCAAATGTTGGCTAAAGGTTTAGATTTCCCAAATGTTACTTTGGTGGGGGTTATTTCCGCTGATATAAGTTTGAATCTTCCGGATTTTCGGGCCTCGGAAAGAACTTTTTCGCTTTTAACCCAAGTTGCTGGACGGGCCGGAAGAGGTAAAATAGCCGGTAAGGTGATTATCCAAACTTATACTCCGGATCATTATGCAATAGAATGCGCGATTAATCATGATTATAAGGTTTTTTATGAAAAGGAACTATTGTTCAGAAAACAGCTGAACCTTCCACCATTTTCGCATCTAATCAGTATTGTTCTTCGTTCAAAAGAGGAAAAGGCTGTTATTTCCGCTGCGGAAAATCTTGGCCAAAAATTAATGCTGAAAATTAAGGGTTTAGAAATAAGCATGATTGGACCGATGCCCATGCCGATTTATAAATTAAAAGGTTATTTTCGCTGTGGGCTGATTCTGAATACGGCGGATATTTTAAACACGAATAAATTAATTAAAGAATTATTAAAAGATAATAAGTTGCCGTCAAAAATAAAGTTGGCAATTGATGTTGATCCGAGAATGGTGATTTAAAAGCAGGGATTAGCGTTTAGCGTTTAGGAAGAGCAAAAGCTAAAAATGGCGTATAGAGTTTAGAGTAAACAAATCTTTTTGTTTTTCTATTCGCTAAACGCTAATTTCTATACGCTGGTTTATGTGGCGGGTTTAATTTCATCAAACCCTTTTTCAATTGTTCCTAAGGCGGAAATGTCATTTAAAATAGTTTCTGCCGGCAGATAGCGGGGAGAGAGTTTTAAAACTTTCATTGCTATAACTTTTGCTTTTTCATAAGTTTTTTGCGTATAATAGATATCAGCTAATATTTTTAAAGCCAAAAGGTTATTTTTATCAATGTGTATAATTTCTTCTAATGCGGTTATTTTTAGAATATTTTTATTTAACTTGGAGTACTCAGCGGATAGTTTAAATAATGCAGAGATATTATTAGGATCAAGGAGAATTATTTTTTTGATAAGCTCTAGGGTTTGATCATTTGTTTGGTTTATACTGATAATTAAAAATTTTATAGTTAAGATGAATATTTTTAGTTTTTTAATTATTATTGATGAAAGTGATTGTTTGATCAGAGCATTTTTTTGACGGATACAGTCCCATAGATAACGCTGGCAATCTTGATGTTCAGGATTTTCTTGAAGGACTTGAGTTAATAACTCAATGGCATAGGCGTAGTTTTTTTTTCTGTATAAAGAGACGGCTTTTTCATAGAATTCGTTATCTAGAGTATTTTTATCATTTTCCATAATGTGTATTGTAAGTAAAATAAGCGGGATTGTCAAACAAAGAGAACAGAAGACAGAAAAATAATTACTAATTTCTAATTGACCTAACTTAAAAAAGTTAACAAACTAAAATAATTTTTGAGAATTAATATCATTGGTAATTGTTTAGAAATTAGAATAATTAGGTTAATTAGAGCAATTAAATGAAATATAAACCTGGCGACTTTGTGTCCTTGTGACTTTTAAAAATCGCTATACGCTAGGAACAGAAGGCAATAGAGATATTTTATGAAAATAGTTTTTTTTGGTTCATCGGATTTTTCTCTGGCAAGTTTAAAAGCTTTGCGGCAAAAGCATCAGCTGCTTGCGGTTTATACACAGCCGGATCGAAAAAAGGGGAGAAATCTATTACTCAGTAAGACGCCTGTTAAAATTTATGCTGAAGAATATAATTTGCCGATTTTCCAGCCGGAAATAGTCAGCGCTCCGGAGATCGTCGAACAATTGAAAAGTTTTAACGCGGATTTGTTTGTGGTGGTTAGTTTTGGACAGAAACTAAGCAATCAATTGCTTGAGATTCCCCGGGAATTTTGTCTGAATGTGCATTCTTCGCTTTTGCCAAAATGGCGAGGAGCTGCACCGATAAATTACGCGATTATTAATGGCGATAAGCTCAGTGGTGTTACGATTATGAAGATGAATGAAACAATGGACGGAGGAGATATTGTTTTATCAAAAAGCCTAGAAATCAATGATGATGACGCGGTGGTTTTATTGGATAAGCTGGCTGTACTCGGAGCTGAGGCATTGCTTGAGTCAATTGACTTGATTGAAAAAAATCAGGAAAAATTCGTCCCCCAAGACCAGAGTAAAGTTAGTGTGGCGAAAAAATTAAAAAAAGAAAATGGGTTGATCGATTGGCGTGATTCGGCTGATTGTATTCATAATAAAGTAAGAGGCTTATTGCCTTGGCCCTGTGCCTTTACTCATTATAAAGGTAAATTATTAAAAATCCTTAAAACTAAGGTGCTGGCTTTTGATCGCTTGGAAAATACTGCTCAAATTCCTGGAGAAATTGTGCAAATTGAAAAGCATGCGGGGATTGTGGTTATGACCGGCAGTCAAGCTTTGTTGATCGAGAGTTTACAGTTAGAAGGTAAAAAAGCAATGAATGCCTATGATTTTGTAAATGGGCATAATCTTAAGGGCGGAGATATTTTTGGAAATTAAAATAGTATTGCGTATTGAGTAATGCGTATTGCGTTAAAGCAAAATAATACAATTTTTTAAAACTCAATACTCTATACGCGATACGCACGACGGAGTTTTATATGCCTCAATTAAGAAAAGATCCGATTATCGGCAGATGGGTTATTATTTCCACAGAAAGGGCTAAGCGGCCGCATGATCTTGTGATTAAAAAAATTTCTGAGCAGTGTGCTGAAAAAGAATGTTTGTTTTGCCAAGGACATGAGGCTGAGACTCCGGATGAAATTTATGCTGTGCGCAAATCAAAGACATCCGCAAATACTTCGGATTGGGATGTGCGGGTGCTTCCTAATATAAATCCTTTGATGCAAAACAGCGGAGATCTGGGACGCAGAGGAATGGGGATTTATGATTTAATGAATGCCATTGGCGCGCATGAATTGATTGTGGAAACGCCCAAGCATATTGCTAATATTGCTGATCTGGATATTGCTCAAATAAATCAAGTGTTTAAAGTTTATGTGCAAAGAATGCAGGAATTGGAAAAAGATGAGCGGATTAAATATGTTTTGATTTCTAAAAACTACGGGATTGTTGCCGGGGCTAGTCCCATAAAACATTCGCGTACGCAGTTAATCGCTTTACCGGTAAATCCGAAAAGAGTCAAAGAAGAGCTGGCTGGAGCCAGACGCTATTATGAATTTCGTGAGCGCTGCATTTTCTGCGATATGATTGGGCATGAGATTGAAAAACAAGCGCGGATTGTTGACCGGATAGATGGATTTATCGCTTTCGCGCCTTATGCTTCGCGTTTTCCGTTTGAAGTATGGGTTTTACCGGAAGAGCATTCCGCGGATTTTTTTAATCTTAAGAATACTGAAGGGTTAGCTAAAATAATGAAATCAGTTATGCGCAAGCTGTCTGTATCATTGCAGGATCCGCCGTATAATTATATTATTCATACCGCGCCTTTTCGCCGGATGACCTCTCCGGGTTATTGGAAAACCATTGATTATGATTATCATTGGCATATCGAGATTATGCCGCGGCTGACAAAAGTCGCGGGTTTTGAATTGGGCAGTGGCTTTTATATTAATCCCACTCCTCCGGAAATAGCGGCTGAGTTTTTAAATCATCCGCAGGGAGAAAAACAATAATGCAGCAGTTAAGGCGCGATCCGATATTAGGCCGGTGGATAATTGTCCAAGAGGAAAAACAAATTTCTCCTGATGATTATATTGAACAGTCTGTAGGCGCAAAACAGCTTGGAAAATTTTGTCCTTTTTGTGTGGGTAATGAAGATAAAAGTCCACCGGATATATTTGTGGATAAAACCCCGGATCAAGATAATAATTCTCTGTGGAATTTACGGGTTATTGCTAATAAATTTCCGGCTTTGCGGGTAGAAGGGGATTTAGATCGTCAGGGTATTGGGATATATGACCAGATGAATGGGATTGGAGCGCACGAAGTAATAATCGAAACTTCGGATCATCAAAAAGACATTGCTGATCTTAGTAATGAAGAAGTTTCTAAAATAATTTTTGCGTATAAACAACGTTTTCTTGATTTGAAACAAGATAGCCGTTTTCAATATATTCTTATATTTAAAAACCATGGTCAAAGCGCCGGCGCTTCTCTGGAACATTCGCATTCTCAATTGATCGCGCTGCCGATCGTGCCAAAAAAAATGAAAGAAGCTTTAAGAGGCGCGGAGAAATATTATGGATTTAAAGAACGTTGTGTTTATTGTGATATTATTGATCAGGAGCTTGAGTCTGGGGATCGGCTGATTTGTGAAAATAAAAATTTTGTCGCGTTTTGTCCTTTTGCTTCCTGTACGCCGTTTGAAATCTGGATTTTACCGAAAAAACATGTTTCCCATTTTTATCGTATTTCAGAAGATTTTATATGCGATTTTTCAGCTATGCTGAAAGATGTTTTATGGCGTTTGAAAAAAATCTTGACAGATCCGCCATTTAATTTTATTATTAACACTGCTCCTATTCAGCATGAACAGGAGCTTGGTTTTTATCACTGGCATATGCAGATTTTGCCAAAGCTTACCAGGGTTGCTGGTTTTGAATGGGGGACAGGTTTTTATATCAATCCCAGCCCACCAGAACAAACTGCAAAGCTGTTGCGAGAGGTTGTTTAAAAAAATCTGCAGGCCAATAATCGGTTAATTTGAAAGGAGGCAGTATAATGGGAGTACGTATAGCAATTAATGGGTTTGGAAGAATTGGCAGACATGTTTTTAAGATTGCCATGGCAAGTAAGGATATCGAGGTTGTCGCGATCAATGATCTTACTAACGCAAAAACGCTGGCGCATTTGCTGAAGTATGATTCTGTGTACGGAAGATATGATAAGAAGGTGTCTGTAGACGGAAATGCGATAGTTGTTGATGGGAAGAAGATTGAAATCTCAGCAATCAAGGATCCTAAACAGCTGCCGTGGAAAGCGTTGAAAGTTGATATTGTTATTGAGTCAACTGGTGTGTTTAGATCAAAAGAACAGACAATGTGGCATGTTGAAGCCGGAGCAAAAAAAGTAATTTTGACTGTACCGTCAAAAGATAAAATTGATAATACAATTGTTTTAGGGGTAAATGATTCCAGCCTTAAAGCAAGTGATATTGTTGTTTCTAACGCTTCATGCACAACTAATTGTCTGGCGCCGATAGCAAAAGTTTTAAATGATCATTTTGGTATTGAAGAAGGATTAATGACTACAATTCATTCTTATACTAATGATCAGGTAATTCTTGATTTTCCGCACAGTGATTTAAGAAGAGCGCGTGCCGCGGCTCTTTCGATGATTCCAACAACAACTGGTGCTGCTGCGGCAGTAGGATTAGTTATTCCAGAGCTTAATGGGAAATTAAATGGTTTGGCGATCCGCGTGCCAACTCCAACCGGTTCTTTGGTTGATTTGGTTGTGAAATTAAAGAAAGATGCTTCAGTAGAGGAAATTAATAATGCGATTAAAGCCGCTGCTGAGACAACAATGAAAGGCATTTTGTCTTATTGTGAAGATCCGATTGTTTCTGCTGATGTTATCAAAGATTCGCATTCTTCAGTTTTTGATGCTTTGAGCACAATGAAAATCGGTGTGGGCATGGTTAAAGTGCTTTCTTGGTATGATAATGAGTGGGGTTATTCAAACAGAGTAGTTGATTTGGTTAAGCTTATCGCGTCAAAAGGACTTTAAACTCAATAGTAGTTTTTAGTGTTTAAGAATAACATCAGGGGTAGAAAATATTTTCTACCCCTTTTTTTATGGAGAAAATATGAAAAACAAATTTGAGGGAAGGTTGATCAAGGTTTTTACGAAAAAAACGCGATTACCTAATTTAGAAATTATAAATCTTGAAATAGTCAAGCATCCCGGGGCAGTGCTGATAGTTCCGTTAGTAAATAAAAATAAAATAATTATGCTGCGGCAGTATCGCCCGGTGATCGAACAATATTTATACGAATTACCAGCAGGAACTTTGGAAGTAAATGAAGCAGCTGTTTGTTGTGCTAAGCGCGAACTTATCGAAGAGACAGGGTATACTGCCAAAAAAATCAAGAAAATAGGCCAAATTTATCCTTGTCCGGGCTATTCCACGGAAAAGATCATATTTTTTACTGCTGAGGATTTGAGCTTTTCTGAGAAACAGCTGGAAAAAGATGAAATAATTAAGAGCAGTATATACACAAAAGAACAAATCAAAAAATTATTTAAACAAGGCAAGATAGTGGATGCAAAGACAATTTGCGCTTTGTCGATAATTGGCTGGATTTAAAGTTTTGGAGCTTTTAAAAATCGATATTTTTGTATTTAAAATCAGTAGGTTTATTGTGGGCTATATCACTTGACAATAGTTACCATATATGCTATTATCAAAATGTTTAAATGCGTGTTTTTTATTCATATTTTTGCAAAAAATATTCCAGCCTTTCCCAGGATGGGTGTGTTTGTATGAAAATGGATTTGCTGTTTTTACAAATTACGAGGTCAAAATGGAAGAAAATATAACTGCTATGGATGTGGTAAGAAAGTATAATATATCTTACCAGACATTGAATCACTATACAAATTTTGGATTGCTTAATGCTATTAGAATCAGAGGTTTTGGCAATAAGCGTTTTTATCGAGCTGTTGAAGTAGAAAATAACTTGAATAAAATCGATGAATTAAAGGGTAAAGGATATCCTTTGAAGATTATCGCTAAAATGTTGGATAATGCTTAGGTTTGTAATTTTTTAGTACTGAATTATCATGGAAGAGGATTTTTAAAATGGATTTTAAGAGATTGTTTAATCTTTTAATAAAAAATTTAAAGCTGTGTTTTATGTGTTTGCGCATAAGGCATGGCTTTTTATTTTTTAAGGAGATTCTATGAGCTATTATAAGATTTTAGGATTTGAAAAAGAGCCTTTTTCTACAAGCCCTGATCCGATGTTTTTTTATGAATCCCGCGAGCATGATATGGCTTTAACTAATTTAATGATTGAGCTGCGGTTGAAACGGGGATTGGGAGTTATTTTAGGGGATGTGGGTACTGGCAAGACAACGCTTAGTCGTAAACTGTATCAGTTGATAAAATCACAAGAAGGATTTATCTGTCATATGATGCTTGATCCGGTTTATAATGATGAAGAGATATTCCTTACATCACTTGCTCGAAATTTTGATATTGAAGTGGCTAAAGACGGTCCAAGGATTCTAAATTTAAAAGAAGCTCTCGAGAAGTTTTTATTTCAAAAAGGAGTTGAAGAAGGTAAGACTATTGTGCTGATCATTGATGAGGCGCAAAAGTTGAATGAATTAACCCTTGAGTGTTTACGGGTTTTGCTTAATTATGAAACAAATGAATATAAATTATTGCAGTTAGTCTTACTTGGCCAAATGGAGCTACACTCTAAACTGATAAATATCCCTAATTTTATTGACCGGATAAGTTTAAAGTACACTTTAAATCCTTTGGATGAATATGAAGCGCGGAAAATGATCGAATATCGGATTCGCCAGGCTGGGTATAAATCGAATATGCATTTGTTTTTAGATACAGCGATCAGAGCGATTTATCAAAACACTAAGGGGTATCCGCGGAGAATGAATATGCTTTGTCATAAAGCATTAAAGCGCTTGGTAATGAGAAATAAATTTGTGATCGATGAGGATTTAATCAAGGAAATCGTAGAAGAAGAAATTCAGCAAGGATTGCATTGGGTCAGACAACCTAGTGTAATTGCCTGAGTTTGGATTAAAATATGGCAGAAAAAACTCCGGAAAAACGTTTATTAGAAATCATTGAGGGGAAAAGTGATAATGTCTCTAGACCTTCTCCGATTAGAATGGGGAATAAGTATCTTTCTCTGGGATCATTGCGGGCGAGATTTGCTTTTTTTAAAGAAAGTTTTAGTTTTAAGCCGGTTGCCGGTAAAAGTGTTTTTCAGGATTTAAAACTGATTAATGTTTTTTTGCAATGCGTAATTGGGGTGGCGATAATTGCTTTAGGAATATTTATCCGGATTGAGATTAAAGGCACAGATAAGGCGGCATTGCTTATTGGACGGGATGCCCAAGCAAATGTAGTCAGCGAATCAATTGAAATCAGCTCGCTGTTAAAAGAAAAGCAGTTTTATTTGGATAAAGCGGAAGTCAGAGATTTTTTTCAAATGGGATACGCAAAAAGAAAAGAAGTTGATTTCAAAGAAGAAGACATTAATAAAGTTTCGAAACTTTCTGAATTGACAAAGAATCTGAAATTAGTCGGTATTTCTTGGGGCGATGATCCGGACGCGATTATTGAAAATCCGGAAATTGATAAAACCTACTTTGTCCGGAAGGGGTATATGATCGATGAGATTAAAGTTTATGATATTCAAAAAGATCGAGTTGTTTTGCGGTATAAAGGTGAAGAGGTTGAAATTAGATGAGTAAAAAACAGATTGCGGTTAGTTTAATTGCAGTTTTTATCCTGATTAATTTTAAATCCGGCTGGGCGCAAGATGCCGGGGCTTCAACGCCTTTGATTGCCCCGCCGCAGCCTAAGATCGCGGTTTTGAGTAAAGGTGTTGATGGTGTTATTTCCTTGGATTTGAGAAAAATCGATATCAATGATGCTTTGAAATATTTTTCATTGAAAAGCGGGCTTAATATCGTAACCACAAAATCTGTTGCCGGGCGGATAACGCTGGTCGTTGAGTCAGTTCCCGTGCAGGATGTCTTTGATATTATGCTTCGTTCAAATGGTTTGGCCTATGATAAGGTCGGCGATATTTATAATGTTATGACGCAGCAGGAATACGCAGTGCTTTATGGTAAGAATTTTTTCGATATCCGCAAGGTAAAAGTTTTTCATCTTGATTACGCGATTCCGGAACAGGCTTTTAATTTATTGGAAGCAGTTAAAAGTGATGTAGGCAGAATATTGGTTGATCAGGAATCAGGGAATATTCTATGCATGGATTCTCCATCGAATCTTGCGCGGATGGAGGAACTGCTCAGCCAATTTGAAAAAAAGAATATTGTAAAGATATTTACCTTGAATTATGCTAAAGCGAAGAGTGTAGAAGAAACTTTAAGTCACAGGCTTTCCGGTAAAAAAGTCGGATCAATTAAAGCTGATGAACGGCTTAATCAGGTTATTGTCCAGACTTTTCCCAAAAGAATGGAAGAAATAGAAGAATTAATCAAGGCTTTGGATCAAAAAACAAAAGAAGTTTTAATTGATATTAAGATTGTAAAATCTAAAATTTCAGATGGGACAGATAAAGGGGTTGAATGGGAAGGCTTATTTGACGCGGCTTCTGATTCGAATAGCTTGACTTATCTTGGATCAGCTCCGTTTACTTCGGTTGGCTCAGCAACTGCTGATTGGCGTTCGCGCAGACAAGTTTATGAAGATGTGGGAAATGTAGGTTCATATCCGTTTAGCGGGACAACATCAGTGTATAACAGCAGCAGCGCAATGGTTGGATTGGACGGTCTGCATCTCGGAATTATCGGCGGCAATGATCTGGACATGGTATTAACTTATATCCAGACAGTTACGTCGTCTAAGCTGCTTTCTAATCCTAAGATCGCGGTAACCAATAATCAAGAAGCAAGAATTCACGTTGGAGCGCGTGAGGCATATGTAACCACAACTACTACTTCCGGACAATCAACTAGTACAATATCGGAAGATGTGCAATTTATTGATATTGGTATTCAAATGGATGTTGTTCCGCGGATTAATGAAGATGGCTTTATTGACTTAAAATTAAAGACGGAAGTCAGCAGCGTATTAGAAACATTAGTTACCCCTACAGGCAATCAAATCCCAATAGTAGACACTTCATTAGCGGAAACAACGGCATTGGTTAAAGATGGGGCAACGCTTGTTATCGGCGGTTTGCGCCGGGAAGAGAAAGTACAGATAAAGCAAAGAGTTCCGTTTATCAGCAGCATCCCGATTATCGGCCTTTTATTTCAGAAATCAAGCGATGTTAAAAATGTTACAGAATTATTAATTATGATTACGCCCACGATTATCAGCGGTGAGGCATTGGTTGCCGCGCAAGGTGATGTTATCGGGGCTCCCGGGATAAAATCGTTTCAGGATTATGAACAGGTGGATAGAATTAAGGAAGAGCAGGAAAGCTATTTACCGCCGCCACCGGCAAGTGATTTTGGCGGAATGGAAATTAAAAGTTTTAAACCATACCAAAGAACTTTGATTAAAGACCAAAAAGAGGATTAAAAATGAAAAATTTTCATTGGCGAGGAATCGTGGGAAGTAGGGGGCTTATCTTTGCACTGATTTTTGCTTTGAGTCTTAATATCGGCTCAGTGTCTCAAGCGCAGGATGCTTCAATGGAAGTATCGAATGTGGTTGAGAAAATTGCTAAAGACATGGGGGTTTTAGCAAAAGATCTAAAAGCTAAACAACAGGCTTATGAAGATCTGAGCAATCAGTATGAGCAAGTTAAGTCAAAACATGATTTTCTTAGTGAACAGCTGGCGCTAAAAGAACAAGCTGTAGCCGCTAAAGAAGGCGAAATCACTTCTTTAAGGCAGCAGCTTAATAATGTCGATCAGCTGTTTACTAAGGCCCAAGCGGCAATCAGCACTTTGGAAGAAAATAAGGCGGAACTTAAAGATAATTATAATAGGTTAAAGGAAGATTCTGAAAAGAAAGAGTTATATTATTCGCAAAAATCTCAAAAGGAAACAGAGCAAGTTACGCAATTAAGTAAGCTGGTTGAATCACTTAAAGAAGAGAATCGGAAAATCCAAGAATCAGAGCAAAAATATGCTAAAGAACATCAAGCTCAGCAAGAGCAAATTTTAGCGCTTAAAGACAAGCTGGATAAAAAAGAAAAAGCTTTTAATGAACAAGTGACTAACTTAACCAAAGAAACTATTAAACAGGTTGAGGCAATGCAGCAAAAAGAAAAAACTTTAAAAGATGAATTAGTGTTGGCAAAAAAGGAAAGCGAGACAATTGTTAATCGCAATCAGCAAATAGAGGCAGATAGTAAGGATTATCAGCAAAAGCTTGATGAAACCAGAAAACAGCTGGCAGAAAAAGAAAAGCAGCTGGGAGTTACCCAAGAAGAATTAAAGGGTATGGAACGCTATTATACTGAAAAATATATACAAAGGGAAAAAGCTTTAAAAGAAGAGCTGGCCAAGCTTCAGGATGGCAGCAAAGATTTTAATCAGCAGAAAGAACAGTATGAAACTGATATGGAATCTTTTATTCAGCAGACCAAGGAAAAAGACGCGCAGCTAATCAGTCAAAAAGCTTTGATCAAACAAAAGGATGAGGAGCTTTTGCATCAAAGAGCAGAATATAAAATGTTGATATCTGAAAATAAAAAGAGTTTGGAAGAAAATGTTTTGGATATTAAAAAAAGGAATGAAGATCTTATTAATCAAAATGATAAATTAGTAAATGAGAAAAAACAGCTTTTGCTTAAACTTATTAGTTTAGATGGTAAACAAACCGGTACCGGGCAAGGACTTACTCCAAGTGATTCTGGAAGCATTCAGGTGGCTAATGATGAGATTGACTTTTTAAAAACAGAGTTTACAAATCTTAATAAGATTTTAAATAAGTCCTACGAAGAACTGACCAGCTTAAAATCAAAGAATAATAAGATGGCTAATGAAAATCTTGAATTGCTTTCATTGGTAGCGGATTATAAAAAACAAGTTGAAGATAAAGATAAAAAGCTAACTCTTACTGAGCAGATGATCCAAGAAAAAGAGCAAAGCTACCTTCTGAAATTAGAGGAAAATAAAAATAAACTTAGCGAGGAATTAAAAGAATTTCGCGGTCTTGCCGGTGAACTGGAAAAGAAAAACGATCTTTCGAATAAAGATAGGGAGAATTATTTAAATCAGCTGGAAGATAATAAAATCAAGTTTGCGGCGCTCCAGGAAGTACACGTAAAGCTGGAAAAAGATAAAGACAGTTTAGCTAAAAAAGTTCAGAATTTTTATAAAAAGGAACGGGAATGGCAGAAGAAGGATGAGCAGCAGATCGGATTATTGGCTAAATATTCTGACACGGTTGATGAGCTAAAAAAGAATATAAGTGATTTGAATAATCAGAATAAAAATTTTGAGCTACAGCTTAAAGCCATGCCGGAAAGATTATCAAAGTTAGAAAAAGAAACAAGTGATTTACGTTTAGAGAATTCTTCATTGCATTATAATTTAGGAGTTTTTCATTCTCAACGTCAGGAATACACCCAAGCTGTATCTGAGTTTAGAAAAGCTTTAAAATTCAATGATCGGGATGCGAGCACACATTATAATCTGGGGATTATATATTCTCGTTATTTAGTCGATGAATTAAAAGCGATTTCCCATTTTAAGCACTATCTTGCTCTGGCACCTAATGATAAGGATGCTCAGAAAGCAAAAGAATATTTGCTGATTTGGGGCACGCAGGAAAATGTGCGATAATTATTATACAAATGAAGCAATTTATTTTTATTATATTTTTGACTATTTGGTGTTTCGCAGTTACAATATTATGTGCTGTAGAAACAGTCTTCGCTGATGGTGAATATGTTTCATTATCAACAGTGAATGGTTCTTCTGTTTCTAATCTCATGGTAGCTAAAGAGTTGATTTCTTTGGATTTGCGTGATATTGAAGTTAAAGACGCGCTTAAATATATTGCTCAAAAAGCGAATTTAAATATTGTGCCGACAAAAGATGTCTCAGGTCGGATTACTTTGATGATAAACAATGCGGCAGTAGAAGATATTTTTGAGATTGTTATAAGATCAAATAGTTTAGCTTATGAAAAAATAGGTTCAATATACAATGTAATGACTGAAAAAGAATATACGCAGCGTTATGGAAAAGGTTTTGATGATATTCGCCAGGTAAAAGTTTTTCATTTAAAATATGTTATTCCTGAGCAAGCATATACAATAATTGATTCAATAAAGAGTTCAATTGGCAAAGTATTGGTGGAGGCTGATTCCGGGACTATTTTAATCCTGGATACCCCAGAGAAAATAGCGGAAGTGGAAGAAACAATAGGATTGCTTGAGCATAAGAGTACGGTACAGGTTTTTAATTTGCAATACGCGAATGCCGGGGATATTGCCAAGCAGTTAAAAACACAGCTGGATATGAAAAAAGTCGGCTCGATAAAAGCCGATGAACGGACAAATCAGCTGGTTGTACAAACCCTTCCGGAAAGAATGAAAGATATTCAGGCGATTATTGCTAAGCTTGATCAGAAAACAAGAGAAGTTTTGATTGAGTCTACAATAATTCAAATAAAGCTGACTGATGCTTTAAGTCAAGGAGTCGCGTGGGAAGGTCTGTTTGAATTATCGCAAAAAGATGGTAATACTACTTATCTGGGCTCAACCCCTTTGGCCTCTGTAAACAGTACCACAGCGGCCTGGCGTTCTCGGCAGGAGGTTTTAACTGATACTGGTAATATAGGATCATATCCTTTTAGCGGAACGACTTCTGATTACGCGTCAAGTGTTCCCAGTGTGGGGACAAGCGAAATGCATATTGGAGTAGTTGGCAATCATGATTATGATGTAATGCTGAAATATTTACAGACATTGGGAGAAGTTAAGATTTTGTCAAATCCTAAGCTGGCAGTGACAAATAATCAGGAAGCGCGTATTCATGTCGGCGAAAGACAGGCTTATATTACGACAACCACAACTGCTGGTCAGACAACCACAACTGTTTCTGAAGAAGTGACTTTTTTAGATGTGGGGTTGCAGTTGCATATTACCCCGACAATAAATGATGAAGGTTATGTTACCTTAAAAATAAAGCCGGATTTAAGCAGTGTAATCGGTACATTATTGACAGCGCAGAACAATCGGATTCCGATTGTCGATACTTCAACCGCTGAAACAACTGTAATGATAAAAGATGGAGCAACTGTCGCTGTTGGTGGTTTGCGTAAGGAAGAAAAAACAGATACATCACAAGAAGTTCCGTTTTTAGGCAAAATTCCAATTCTGGGTATGTTGTTTAAATCCGGGAGCAAAGGGACTACCCGCAGTGAACTGCTGATCATGGTTACTGCCCAT
The DNA here is from genome assembly GCA_018817165.1 of Candidatus Omnitrophota bacterium. Classification (GTDB taxonomy): domain Bacteria; phylum Omnitrophota; class Gorgyraeia; order B26-G9; family B26-G9; genus JAHITE01. The sequence continues at coordinate 39,338 of JAHITY010000088.1, read as the reverse complement.
ATTATTGACGGCGATAAAATCGATACAGGTAATAATAGAGATTTTGGAGTTGAGCAAGGCAAAGGATATAAGGACTATAATTCAATGACTACGGAATCTGATTTAACTGAGTTTGAAAAAAATTATGAAATAAAACCAAAGCTTTATCAGGAATATCCTGAATATAAGAATATTGAGGAATATTATCCAACCATAAAACCTTTAAAGGATGAATAAAATGAAATCAATTAAGCTTGTGTTTTTTTGCGTGATGTTGTTTTTACCTTCAATGGCTTTGGGGCAGGCTCAGGTTGAATCTTTGGACAATAAAGATTTTAGTAAATTAAAAAAAGAGTATGATGCTGTTATTAAGGACCGGGAAAATCTGCTTGCGCAGATGAAAATTTTATTGCAGTATAAAAATGAAATAACTCAGGCAAAACAGCAATTAAGTTTAGTCGAACAAGAACGGGCGCAGTGGGAACTGGAAAAAGAAACAAATATAAGCGCAAACAAAAGACTCCAATCAGTTAATGATCATTTGGTTAGTAAATTAGACAATTTACAGGCGGATTTGTTTCAAGTTCAGTCAGAAAGAGATGAAATGAGAAAGACTCTTTCTAAATCAAAAGCCGGGTATATCATTGTTGATGATTTGAATAAAAAAATAAAAGAGCAGGAAAAAGAGATATCCCGCTCAGAAAATAATCTTAAGAAAATGCAAAAAGAAGTCGACTCGGCATCTGATCAAATCGCTAAAGCCGAAGCCACGGCAGATGTTTTAAGGAATCAAGTAAAAGAAGTTAAGAGTAAATATAAGAAATCGGTTACGACAAATAAGAAGCTAGAAAATAAAATTAATCGTTTGCCTAAAGAATACGCGGAGATCGCTCGCGAAAATAAAATTTTGTTAAAACGTACAGCATTGATGCATTATAACTTGGGGGTTTTTTATTCCGAAAAAAAGGAATATACCCGAGCAATTCCTGAGTTTGAAAAGGCGATTGAACTGAATCCGGAAGATCCGCAGGCTTATTTTAATTTAGGGCTTATTTATGCTGAGCAGTTTGAGGATAGAGCAAAAGCGATAGATAGATTTCAGAAGTTTTTAATGTTAACCAAGAAGGAAGATCAGGACGTGGATTGGGTTAAAAAGTATATTCTTACATGGCAGACTTGGGAAGGAAAATCTAGTTCTAAATAAACTTTATTTAAAAAGGAGGAAGTATGAGAAAAAATGTAGGGCTTTTGGTATTGATTGCAGTATTTGTAATGTTTAGCGTGCAAAATGCGCAAGCATGGGGAAAGAAAAAGACCGCAGCACCTGAAGTTAAAGAAACGCAAAAAGAAGTCAAACAGGAAAAAGTAGAAGTAATTACTGAAAAAAAAGTTATTGAGCAAAAAGAAGTAAAACTGCCGATTCAAGAAAAACAAGTTATTAAAGCAAATAAAGAGAAAGATGCTACTATTAAATCAGATGTTAAGCTGTCGCGTGAAAAAGTTCGCTTAAAATTAGATAATACAAGTTGGGATACGGAAATTTTTCCTATTGCTGGTGGTGGAAAAATTCAGAAAGAAGCACTTGTATTTAGCGATAATAAATTTTATGCTGAACAATTTAAGCAAAATGGTTTTATGTCGACTAATTATACCTTAACGCTCAAAGACGATGGGATGATTATTTGGGAAACCATGCAAAGTGCTGATGATGGTCAAGTGATCTTTTGGCGAGGTGAAATGAATGAGGATATGACTGAAATGCGGGGAGTTTTAAGTAAGCAGAAATCTCCTGGTGAGTCAGAGTCATTTACATTTATCAGTAAAGAAAAGATGCCTGTAACTAAATAATTAAGATGTTTTTAAAAAAACAGACTGAAAATAAATAATGCTAAAAATATCCGATATTTTAAAAAAGGCAAAAAAAAATAAGCAGATTAAAGAATCCAAGGCTCAAGTAAATGAGCCGTCTGCTTTTAAGCAGCCTTTATCCCCTTCGCAAATGCCAGAAAAAAAGCCTGAAATATTACCTGAAGAAACGGCGAATGATCTTTTAGAAACGGAAATAGAACAGCAGCCGCAGCTTGCCGCGGAGAAAGAAAAATATCATACAATTTATAAGAGTGATGTTAATGTAGTCAGTGTTGAAAGCGAACAGGCAATTGCTGCTTATGCCAAGGCAATTGCTTTTGTTCAAGGAATAATGAATCCGCTGGATAACGCTCAAAACGGGTCATTTATTGTTGCCGATTATGTTGTGGATCAATTTATCGCTTTGCTTTCAGCAGATGCTAATCAGCTGATGAGATTGTTTTTCGCGGAATATTCTTTCGAAAAAGGATATATTTATCAGAATTCAGTAAATGTCTGCATACTTTGCTTACGGTTAGCAATGGCCTTAAATTATGACAATACGCGGCTTAAGCAAATTGGATTAGCAGCCTTGGTTCATGATATTGGTATTATGAATTTTGATAATCTGATTAGTCGTCCCGCGCGGTTTAGCGATAATGATTATTTGGAAGTGAAAAAGCATCCGATTATCGGTAAGGATATTTTAAAAAAAATAGCGCAGGATTTGAATTTTGAAATTTTCGATGTTATTCACCAGGGACATGAACGGATTGACGGATCAGGCTATCCCTATGGTCTTAAAGATAAAGAAATATGTGAGTATGCCAGACTAATAGGAATGGCTGATGTTTATGAAGCAATGATGCATTCAAGGCCTTATAGAAAAAAGCTAGGATATCTTAAGGTAATAAAAGAGCTTTTGCGCGATAAAGCTAAATTTGAAAGCAAGTTCCTCAAGACTTTGATTGATGAGATCGGGATATATCCTTTAATGAGTGTGGTTAAATTAAATACTAAAGAAATTGCTGAAATTATTGGTCAAAATCAAAAAATGCCGCTCAGGCCGATTATTAAAGTTACGTATGACGCGCATGGGCAAAAATTGCTTCAGGCAAAGCAAATTGATTTGAGTAAAAATTTTTCTGTATATATTCTTGATGTTTATAATGACGGCAACCTAAAATAAGAGAAAGTCAATGGATAAGTTTCTGAAAATATTTTCGATTTTTTTATTAATCATTATCGCATGTGGAACTATTTTTTTCGCGTTAAGATTTGTAGAAACAAAGAATAGAGCGGAAATACTCGCGGCAAGATCCGATGTATTAGCTCGGGAAAAGGAAGATCTTTTACAGCAGAAACTTGAAGAAGAGAAACTTATTGTTTTACTTAAAAAAGAGTTGGCGGGATTGGCAGAGATAAAAAATATAAAAGAAAAGTATGATGTAACTGAAAAAAGATTAAAAACACTGGATGAATCTTATTTAAAAATCGAGCAAGAAAGAAATACTCTGCAACAATCCAATCTCTCTTTAAATAGCAGGGTAACATCTCTTACTCGAGAGTTTACTCAAACCCTGGAAAATCTTAAAATGGTCAAACAAGAGTTAAGCGCGGCTAAAAGTGATAAGACTATTTTAGCTTATTTAGCGAAAATAGAAAAAAACAGCGAATTGCTTAAAGAAAAAGATGGGGAGATTAAAAAGCTTGTTCAGAAAAATTCAGATTCCAATAAAGAAAAAAAAGTTTTAGAAAAAAAGATTGGAAAGATGGAAAGCGATCAGAAAAAGCTGGAAAATAAATTAGAGCAGGCTGTAAAACTCTCAGATCAATCTCCTAGTGATAAGCTGAAATCACAAATTGCTGAATTACACAATCAGCTGAAAGATAAAGAAGAGCAGCGAAGCTTGCTAAACAAAGAAGTTGTGCGTTATGCCAATGCGCGGACTAAAATAAATGAAAAGCTTAATCAGCAAAGTGAACGTATCGCGAGTCTTGAGCAGGAATTATTAGATATACAGAGAAAAGCGCGAAATATTAAGAAAATTGAAGCTGAAAGAGATCAAGTGGAAGCGGAATTAGCAAAAGCTGAGCAAAAGCTAACGGAACAAGAAAAAATGATCAGTGCCTTAAAAAAAGATCAGAGCCCATCTCCTGAATTAACAGTTCTAAGTGAAATTCCATTAAAATCCGGGAAAACGGATGCTGATTTAAATAGAGCTTACGTGCTTTATGATACAGCTAAAGCGCAAGTTGTTAAGTTCTCTGAGTTATTGATGAGTAAAGAAGTTGAATTGGAAACTTCAAAGCAAAGAATCAATGAATTAGAAAAAACGATTCAAAAAGGCACCAGTTTGTCTTTGCCGGAAGGGGCTACTGAAGCCAGGCAATATGTTTTGCTTAAAGATAGAATTAAAATGCTAAATGATTCGCTTTCGTATAAGGAAGAAGCTTTAAGGCGTAAAGATGAAGAATTGGCAGCATTAGCAATGGCGAAAAAAACGCTGGAAGAACGTGGTCTTTATCAAGATAAGGAATTTAAAGACGCCAATATGCTTTATGCCAATTTAAAGAATCAAATGCTGCAAACTAGCGAACTTTTAGCTCGAAGGGAAGAAGAAATTTTTAATAAGAATCAAGATATCCTAAGTTTGAAAAATGAGCTGGCGATTTTGCAGGCAGAATTTAAGAGGAAACAGCAGGAGCTGGTTGATATGCAGGAGCGCCAAAGAATAACAATGGATGACCTTACCCGCTCAACTCAGCTAAATATTACTTTGCAAGAAAACATGGTTGACCAATTCAAAAATCAGCCAAACAATTCGGAAGATAAGCTCAAGGCTGATAGGTTGAAGAAAGAAATAGAACTATTAATGGGGAATTGATTTTGTAGGGGGTTAACATGTATGCCTTTAAAAAAATAAACGTTATATTTAATGTTTCAATTTTAATTTTTGGGCTTTTGTTTTGTAGCTTGAGTGAAGCGTATTCGCAGGAATATGATAAGCATTATATCCGTGCTCAGGAATTGTTTAAACAGGGTAAATATAAGGAGGCTCAGGCTGAGTTTGAAAAAGCAAGACAGGCTTTGCGTTCGGCAGATAATATTGTTGAGAAAAGTCCGGGAATAGATAAATCATTAAGTAATCCAACTGAACTTTCGGAAGAAAATGAATTATTGAAACAAGAAATTAAAAGAATTAAAAAAGAAAAAAAAGAAGTTGAAGATAAGTTTGAAAAGGTTAATGCGAGATTAAAAAAGAAACCTCAGCCGACAGATGGGCTTAACAAAAAGATAAAGCAATTAGAACTTTTATTAATGAATAAAGATGAAGACTTAAAGCAAAATCAGGTATTGATCGAAGATATTAAGGTTGAAAAAAAATCATTGTCCGAAGAATTGGCTGCTGTAAAAGAAGAGTTGATTGACCTTTATCAAAAGAAAGATGTGATTATAAAGCCTGCCGCTACTGAGACTACTTTTTTAGGGGGACTATTTGGAGCCAAAAAGGATGAGGAAGCAGGGGCAGCTAAACCGGCATTGTCGATTCGTGAGCAGCTTGCTCAGTATGAACTCCTTAAACAGGAAAAAAACAAATTACAGGAAGAGCTTAAATTAGTTAATGAAAAAACATTAGCGCAAAATAAGCAATATGAGTTACTAATTGCTGAGGCTAAAAAAGCGGAAGAAGCTGTTGCTGCTAAGGCAAATGAGCAAGAAAAAATCGTTTTTGAAAACAAACTGCTTGAGCAAATCATTATGGCTCTAGAAAAACAGCAAGAGGAATCAGTTGCTAAGCCGATTAATATCGCGGAAAATTCTGAGCAGGTAAAACAGCAGCAAATGATCGATAAAAAAGATAAAGAAATTAATGAATTAAACAGCCAAAACGCTAAAATATTAAAAGAAAAAGAAGCGATTTTAGCGGAAAAAGAATTGTTGGAAAAAAACGGGAAGCTGATGGTTAAGCTTGAGGAACAAAATAAAGGCATCCAAGCCGCTTTAGATGAAAAAGTTCAGAAAACTCAATTAATTGAATCTGAGTTGTCTGGCTTGAATAAAAAAAATAAGGATTTAATTGAAGAAAATCAGGTTTTAAAAAATGACGCGAAAAAGCTCGAGGAAGAAAAAAATTTCGCTGCCAAAGAAAAAGACAAGATCTTAGCTGATTATAACCTGGAAATTGAAAAAAATAGCAAAGTGCAAGCTGAATCGAAACAGGCGCAGGAGACTTTGAAGCTGAAAGATGAAGATATTCGAAAAAAAGAGCAGCAACTTGAGGTCATTGAAAAAGATATTGCTTTGCTTTTAAAAGAAGAAGATGCCGCAAAAGAAAAGAATAAGCAGCTTGAAATAGATAAAAAAAAGCTGGAAGAAGAAAATGGGGTTTTAGCTAAAAAGACACTTTCAGCTGTGCAAGCAGAAAAAAAGATCAATGAATTAAATGGTTTGCTTGAAAATTTGAATAAAAAGAATCAGGATATTACCAGTCAATTCGAACAAGTTCAAAAAGATAAAAAAGAGCTTGAAGCTCAAATAATTGCTTTGAATGAGAATTTTTCATTACTCGAAAATGAAAACAAAAATCTTTTAAAAGAAAATGAGACGATTAGCTTAAGGGAGAAAACAGATTTAAATAATAGCCAGACGGCTTATGATAAGCTTAATAATGAGTTAGCAAAAATAAAGGAACAGCGCGCGGATCTTGAAGCGAAAGTTTTAAGTTTGAGTGCTGATTATAAGGATATAACAAAAGCTAATACGGCTTTGAATGATAATAATAAAAAGCTAGAGACAGAAAATAAAGAATTAAAAGGTCAAAATGAAAAATTAGCTAAAATTGAAAACAAAGTAGGTTTATTGGAGAAAGACATTGTTTTAAAGGAAAAAGAAGCTAAGGGCTCGATTGATCAAAGTAATCAGCTGGCAAAGTTAAATGACGAACTTAAGAACAAGTTAGATGAGTTAAATAATCAGCTAACTGTCCTAGAGCTGGATAAGAAGGCAAGTTTAAAGAATTTTGATGTTTTGGAAACAGATATAAAACGGATAGCTAAAGAAAGAAATGAATTAGAATCAGCAAATAAAGATCAGCAGGAACAGCTTTTAGCGAAAGATAGGGAATTGACGCTACTGCTTAAAAAAAATGGTGACTTGGAAAAAAGAAAAAATTCTAATAAAGAATCTGTGGCGGAAAATGATTCTTTGCGGAAAAGTAATGAGAAGCTAATCCAGGACATTCAAGCTATAGAATCTGAATTGAAAAATAAAAACAGTGCAATTCTTACTCTGCAAAATGAATCTAGTACTAAGCAGGAAAAAACTAAGGAACTGACCCAGTCTAACGCGGAGCTTAATAATCAAGTAACCGCGCTGCAGAAACAACTGAGCGAACTAGGACAAAAGGAAAAGTCAATAACTGCTAAAGTGGATGTTTTGGAGACAGACAAACAACTTTTGGGTAAAGAGAAAAGTAGTCTAGAAGCCAAAAGTAAGGAGCAAGAAAAACTGTTGGCAAAACAAGAAAAAGAGCTTGCGGCTTTAAATCAAGAAATTTTCAATATTAAGAAAAATCAAAATTTACAGCCGAATCAGTTGAATGAAAATAATGCATTACGTTTAGAGTTTGATAGCCTGAAAACTAAGCTAAAAATAACAGAGGATGAATTAAACCAGAAAAACCAGGATTTAGCGGGTTTGCGAGATAACTTAAACAATATTAAAAATAAGCTTGTTGCTGCTGATGCTAAAACTGTTGAGCTGTCTAAGGCAGAAAAAGAATTTGAGAATAAGAACAATGTTCTGTTATCTGAGATGAATAGATTAAAGCAAAATAGCCCTGATTTACAGTCTTTGAATGAGAAATTAAAGTCCCTGGAAGTTTTGTTAAAAGAAAAAGAGGGAGTTCAGACTGAATTGCAGTCGGAAATTTCAGCTTCAAATTTACAGAGACAAGAGATAATGGCGCAGTTATCTGCGGCTCAAGCAAAAATCACTGAATTAGAGAATCAAACTAAAGGTAAATCGACTTCCACCCAGGAAGTTCTTGCCCAAATGGAAGAGTTAGCTACTCAAAAACAGCAAGTCATGGAAAAATATCAAAAACTCTTTGATCAGATGAAAGAGCAGAATGTTGCAATAAAGGAGTTTGAACAAAAACTTAAAGATGTGCAGAATAGCCTAGCAAAAAGTGAAGATGAAAAAGTTGTTATGGCTGAAGAAATAATTAGTTTAAGAGGGAAAATTCAGGGATTTTAAGGGGATAAGAGCAGTAAAATATGCGAATTAAAGAAAATAAATTTCAGAAAACAGCAAAGAGTATATTTAAAAATATTTTTATTTCAGCGATATTTTTAGCTATTTGCGGTTTATTTTTTTTAAAAGTATCCGATTTGAGCTATGCCGATTCAAATATTTCGAGCAATGATGATCATTACGCGAAAGGTTTAGATTTTTATAAAGCGGGAAAATATAAAGAAGCAGAGCAAGAGTTTCAAAAATCAATTGAAAAAACTAAAACAGAAAAACAGGATTATTATAAAAAAGGGTTGATCTATTACAATCAAGGAAAATTTAAGCTTGCAGAGCAGGAATTTAAAAAAGCCTTAAATGCTACAGAAAAAGAAAATGATCAGCATTATAAACGAGGCTTAATTTTGTATAATCAGGGCAGGTTTAATGAAGCTCAAAAAGAATTCGAAATGGCTATTTCTGATATTAAGAAGGATAAAGAAAATAGTGTTTTGCCTGCGGTAAATGATCAGCCTGATATTCCGGTAAGTCTTCCTGAAATAAAGCAAAAAAGTGCAGTTAAGTATAGAATCGGAAATGGTGATGTTTTATCTGTCAAGGTTTGGCAAAATCCCGATCTTGATGATCAAGTGATAGTTCGGCCTGATGGCTTGATTTCATTTGCCTTAGTTGGTGAAGTTGAGGCTTCTGGTAAAACAATCACTGAATTTAGCAATACTTTAACTCAGGGTTTACGTGAGTTCATAAAATACCCGCAGGTGTCTGTTTCTGTAAATACTTTTGGCGGCAATAGAGTTATTGTGCTTGGCCAGGTCAGAAGTCCGGGGGTATATACTTTAGCTAAAGGCAAGACAATTTTAGAAGCAGTTGGTTTAGCCGGCGGCTTTACGGAAGACGCGGTTACTCCGAGTATCATATTAGTAAAAGGCGGGCTGCAGAATCCAGATCCTAAAAGATTGGATCTGAATAAGGCTTTAAAATTAGCTGATTTAAGCGATAATCTGGTTCTTGAGTCAGAAGACATTGTTTATGTTCCGCGAAGATTCGTAAAAGATGTAAACTATTTCTTGAAGTTGTTTTTGGACCCTGTAGCAAGTGGTCTGTTTATCCGCCGCGAATATAGAGATTTTTAATACGTTTGCTGCTTTCCTGCCTTAGTATCCTAATCAACAATAATCTTGTTAATGACTTAAGACAATGATAAAATATAATTCAAATAAATAATAAATCACGACTTTAGCTAATTAATTTAAAAATGGAGGAGCTCATGACTGATATAAAATTAATAACTACTAATTGTAAAGGATATGTTTCGGAGCAGGAACTCAAGGCTGTTGCTAAACCAATCAAACTGGTGCATCAGGAATTAATCAGGAAAAAATGCCCGGGAAGTGATTTTATCGGTTGGCTGGATTTGCCTTCACAAATACCCAATACGCTGATCAGTGATATTCAGGCAACAGCAAAAAAAATCAGAGATAATTGCGATGTATTTATTGTTTTGGGGATTGGCGGATCTTATTTAGGGGCTAAGGCAGCGATTGAATTTCTTAAGCCTAATTTTTCTAATGAGTTAAACTCGGAAAAACCTAAAATATATTTTGCCGGGCAAAATTTGAGTGCTGATTATTTGCAGGATATGTTGCGGGTAGTCAAAGATAAGAGAGTTATTATTAATGTTATTTCAAAATCCGGCACGACAACAGAAACAGCAGTTGTTTTTCGGATCTTAAAGCAATATTTGGAAAACCTTTACGGAAAAAATAATATAAAAGACAAAATTATCGCGACTACTGACGCGGCCAAAGGATCATTACGCGAATTGGCGGAAAGTGAAGGTTATAAGACTTTTGTGATTCCCGATGATGTGGGCGGAAGATTTTCTGTATTAACTCCTGTGGGTTTATTGCCGATCGCGGTTGCCGGGATTAATATTCGTGAACTGATAAACGGCGCTAAGGATTTTGAGACTAAATGTAATATTTTAGATATAAAGAAAAACCCGGCTTACAAATACGCGGGAATAAGACATATTCTTTATAAAAAAGGGAAAAAAATAGAAATGCTTTCCGGGTTTCATCCTAATCTGCGTTTTATTGGAGAATGGTGGAAACAGCTTTTTGGTGAAAGCGAAGGCAAAGACGGCAAAGGAATTTTTCCGGCGGCTTGTGAGTTTACAACTGATTTGCATTCTTTAGGGCAAATAATTCAAGATGGTGAGAGGAATATATTTGAGACATTTCTTGTTGTGGAAAAATCAATGGCTAAAATCAATGTGCCTAAGCTTAAAGCGGATATTGATGGTTTGAATTATTTAGCAGGCAAAGATCTGGACTATGTTAATTTTAAGGCCTATGAGGCTACGGCTAGTGCGCATTATGAGGGTAAAGTCCCGAATATGATGATCAGTATTCCTAAACGCAGCGCCTTTAATTTAGGACAGCTGTTTTATTTCTTTGAGAAAGCAACGGCTATCTCAGGGCTGCTTTCCGGAGTTAATCCTTTTGATCAGCCGGGAGTTGAAGCTTATAAGAAAAAAATGTTTAAGCTATTGGGAAAGCCTGGAAGTAAATGATTTTTTGTAAAATAATGAACTTTTGATCGGGAAGATTGTCTAATAAAGTGATTGAAGAAAATAATAATACCAATGATCTTAATGCCTCTGCAGAAATAGCTCAAGAAAAAGAGATAATTCTTAAAGTTCAACAAGGGGATCGGCAGGCATTTAATCAATTGATCTTAAAATACCATCGTCAGGTGTTTAATATTGCTTTTCGGATATTCGGTGATTATCATCAGGCTGAAGAAATAGCTCAGGATGTATTTGTCCGGGGCTTTAAGGCGATCAAGCAATTTAAATTTAACTCAAGATTTTTTACCTGGCTTTACCGGATAACGATTAATCTGAGTCGCAATAAGCTTAAAAAAAATACCAAAGCTAATCAGCGTAATTTATCATTGGATCAGCCTTATTTAAATTCTGATGATGTTTCATTCTCAAGAGAGATTCCTGATTTAAGCCCGGCACCGGATCGAGGCATTTTAGATAAAGAGCTGAATGAGCTGATCCAGTGCGCTTTAAATTCATTAGAATATGATTTTCGCGAAGTGATTATTTTACGCGATATCCAGCAATTAAGTTATGAACAAATAGCTCAGGTTTTGTTGATTAACCTTGGAACAGTAAAGTCTCGTTTGCATAGAGCGAGAAGCCTGTTAGCTGATATTCTAGAGGAAGTGATGTGATATGAATTGTCAGGATTGCAAAAAACTACTTTCAAAATTCCTGGATAATGAATTAGATAAAAAACAGCAGATGGTTATGACCAAGCATATTGAAGATTGTCCGGCTTGCGCACAATCACTTGAGTCGATAACTGAGATGGTAAGCATTATGCATAAGATTAAGGCAATTAATCCTCCAGCGGATTTTATTGATAATGTTAATAAGCGGCTTGATGAATTGCCTTTCTGGGAAAAGGTTTTTCTGGGATTAAGGAATTTTTTCCCAAGGACTTCTTCGGCAAGAGCTTTTGCTTTAGTGGCAACAATAGTCTTAGTAATCGCGGTTAACAATCAACTTAATATGCTGCCAGCCAAGCATAGAGGACTGATCAATGAACAAGATGCTTTTATTTTAACTGAGAGAGATGTTCAGGAATCTCAATTAACAAGCCACGAGGAGATTCAATCTGCCAAAAAAAAATCAATTATTAGCCAAACTTCTGGCCGCTTGGCTAAACAGGAAATAGCTGATAGCAGTAAGCCGGCAGCTCTGCAAATAGGTGATTCTGAGGCAGCTTTAGATGCCTATTCTCCGGCTGGGCTGGAATTAAAAGTTCAGGATAAAGCCTTTTTAAGCTTAGCTGAAGCAGCAAAACCTTCTTCTGAAGGAAATGAACAAAAACAAGTTCTGATCATAGATTTCGATGAGCTGTTTAGTAAACAGCAAATAAGCAAAATTCTCAGCACATATAATGCCACCCAAGTTTTTAACAGCGTTGAAGAAAGCCAGGAAATATTTTCCTTTAATATTACTTATGAGAATTTCCTAAAGCTACAATTGTTTTTAGCCGGCAGTGGAACATTACAGAAAGATTCTGCTGATATTAATTTATCTAATAATAAAAATACTTTTTCATCAGATAAAGAAGCGTTTGAGCAGCTTATTTCTGTAGAATTAAGAATCCTAAAGTAATATCTCCCCCTGAAGCTTGTCTAAATCCAAACCTCAGATTAAAAACAGTTATCAATTCTCAAAAATTAAGCGCATAATATATTGTAATTAAATGACTTATATTAATAATAAAAATAGGGTTTTGTTTGCGAATCTCTGGGGTATATGGTATACTTTAAAATCTTTTTTATTAGGAATATATTAGTCCTAACATTTTGATTAACAAGAGGTAAGAGACAAAATGATTAAGTGTAAAAATTATCTGCGAGTATTTTCTCTTTTCTGTATTATGTCTTTTTGATAAGGAATTAAATGAATAAAAAAATTATATTATTAATCATTCAAATGCTACTGCTTAGCAATATTGCCTGGGCACAGCAAGATACAATGCTTTCACCTAGAGCTTCATTAGATGTGAATCAAATACAGTATATATTCAATGCTGAAAAGGTTAGTGACCCATCAGTTTTTGATTATATGGGATATTTTTCGCCACCTTTTAAAAATAAGATAGATGATATTCTGGACTCTGGGTTCAAGGATTTTGGACGAAAACAAGAATATTATTATAAAACTTATATGCAGATGAGGGCAGTAATATATGATTTCGGGATAGCAGATAATACTGTTTTAAACTATCTGCGGTATTTATCAGCAAATACGGAGGATTTGTTTAGAAGAAAAATGTATCTTATGGTCTGGGCAAAATTAATGGAGGACTATATTGCAGATAATATAGTAAATAATGATAAGATATCAATGCCGCGATACCTGACACTTTGTCTTACTGAAAGATGTAATGCAAAGTGCAGGTTTTGTCTTGCTAAAGTGAATCCGGAGCATAAAGAAAAACTCTCTATTTCGCAAATAAAAAAAATTCTTTTAGATGCTAAGGCATCGGGAGTCGAAGAGATTCGTTTCATGGGCGGTGAACTTTCTTTGGTACGTAATGAGCTTTTGGAAACTATAAGAATGGCAAAAAGTTTGGGAATGAGAACGGGCTTGATGTTTACCAACGGTTGGTGGATAGATGAACGTTGGGCCGAGGATTTTATGATTGAATTTGCAGCGGCTGAACAAAAGAAATCTCCGACTTTTATGCTTTCTGTTGACACTGTTCATCAACAGCATATACCCTTAGAAAAAATCGGAAGATTTATAGATAAGTATTTTACTCTATTTCCTGGTGGGACCTTATATCTACATACATATGTCACGAGCCAAGATGACGAACTTGATGATTTTGTAAAGTTTTTAGGGGGTAATATTGTTCAGGATGAAGAAAATTTGTTGCCTGGTGGAATCAAATTAAGAACAATAAAATTAAAAAAAGGAGCTTTGAAAGTTTTATATGCAAACTTATTGCAGATGGGAGATGCGGAAAATCTGCCGCAAGATTTATATGATAAATTTGTATTGAAAAACTCTGGAGATTATCGGGAGGATGAACATTACAGAAAGCTAAAATTTACCCCTAGTGTTTCTTCAGTGAGATTGGACAACTCTTTAACTATAAGTGCGCGTGGAGAATATTTTTTAGGGTCTATTTATATTCCTGACAGTGTTTTTAGCATGGGGAATGTTAATAGTAAATCAATAAAAGATTCAATGCGGTATATTCGTAAAAACATGGTGATTAAAACATTTTTCAAAGAAAATGGGCAAATACTATTGTATGAAAAAGCAAAAGAATTTGTCCCTAATTTATCGAAAAGTATTAGCAAATGTAATTATTTGGAAGAGGCATTGGTTAGGATGCTCAGGGATCCTATTGCCAGACTTGCAATTAATGTTCGGTTGCTTGAAACTGAGCAAGTTGATTCGCTGAATATGCAAGGCTTGCTATCAAAAGATAAAATTGATTTGGAATATATTCTAAAAATTGCTAAAGAAAATAAGGACTTTTTACATGCAGTTGATAATTTAGAGTATAAGCAAACTCCTGAGGATAATCCGCTGTTATTGTTTAAACCTTTAAATAAAAATAGGGCTTCAAAAGTACATTTTGCCGAGCGATCGATATAGTAATAAAAAATACATAGCATATTTTTCAAGGAGAGTGTAAGAGTGGAACATTTTTTTAGACGCTGTTTTAGTGAAAATATACACCATGGTATGCAGCACTCAGTTGATTTGCTTGAAAAAGCTGAAATGCTTGTAATTAAGTTAAATAAAGATGAGGCCGTAGACTGGAAAGTTTTAACGGCAGCAATTTATTTGCATGATATATTTGCTGAAGATTCTGAATCGCATGGACAGCAGGCAGCCGATTTTATAGAACAGAATTTTAGAGAAAATGATATTTTTACCGATGAGCAAATAGAGAAAATAAAACAAGCTGTAGCATTTCATGATAAAAAGATACCTGAAGATACTGCTAATGTTTTGCATGATTTAAACCTTGAAACAAAAATACTTTATGATGTGGACAATATTGATGCTTTTGGCATAAAGGGGATTTACAGATATCTTTCCGCACATATTAGTAGGGGGCTGGCAAAGCAAAGATCAGCAGAGCAGGTTCTTGCCCATATAAAGCAAAAAGTTGCTTATAATGTAGAACAGAGAAGAAATAATCTCTATTTTGAACAGTCAAGACAATTAGCCGATGCAGAGTTTCCTACGACTAAGATGTTTTTTGATAAATTAGTTGAAGAACCCTATCCTGTCGGCAGTAAAAAAGGGGCGACAGGTGTATTTACTTTTATCTGGGAAAATTTTCAAGATATCCCAGGGGATATAGCTGAAAAAGCAATAAGATCTCTTGAACAAGAAGGCCAAGGTGAAAATTTTCCAATAGAACGTGACTTTACCGATAATTATTTTAGACAGTTGATTCAAGTCTATGAAGAAGAGGATAAACAGGTAAATACAATGCCGAAATATAGTGATTTTGGACAATGTGTTGATATTAATGAACTTTTTTCATTAATTGAACAGGCGATTTAAATAAGATGAAATGCTTAGTGTGAAGGGCTTGAAACTCGAAAAATTATGAATAAAATACTAAAAAACATAGCGTTAATATTGATCCAGGCAATACTGATGGCAGATTGCGCGTTAGCGGGACAAGGAACATTTTTACTTAACGAGCAACAAGGAGTTCCTGCAATGCTTTCCCCGCAAGTCCAAATACAGCTAAATGCTTTTCAGACTATTTATAAACAATCTATTTTATATCCTGCATTTAAAGAGCGCCTTAGGAAAAGCAAATCAACTGAAATTTATTCCATTGGTGGTAATTCTCTGTTGAGAGGTGAGGATGTAAAGGGCTTAATGCCCTGGAAAAAAGATGATTGGCAGAAAATATCGGATATCCAGAAAGACCGAATAAAAGAAACACTAAGGCATATTCTCCCAGAGTTAAAAAAGGGGGGAATTATTACTCATGGCAATGGGCCTGAGGCCGGGGCAGTACTTGACAGATGGCTTGGCCGCTTCCTTGATGGAAATAAAGATCAAGAATTCATTAACCAAAAACTAGCGCAAGGGGTTAAGGAAACCCAGGAGTGGATCGGAGCGGATATCAAGGAAGCGCTTATGAGCTTGGGTATTTCTGAAAACCAAATAGAAGTTGTTATGACTGATGTCAGAGTAGATGCTGCGGATGAAGGTTTTACTAACCCGAAAAAGCCTATTGGCTTGGCGCGGTTTAAAACAGTTAACGGGAAAGAAGAGCCAATTCCGCGAGTCCTGGTTGCCAGCCCAAAGCCGAAATCGATTGTTCAAATAGATAAAATAGAAAAAGCAATAAGAGCTAAAAAGATTGTTATTTGTGTCGGCGGCGGCGGAATTGCGGTGGATATGAATAATCAAGCGCGCAGTTTGCCGGCAGTGATTGATAAAGACTTAGCAACAGCTTGTCTGGCTGAGAGCCTGTTTAAAAGCAGATATTCTGCCGAACAAAAACCGCTGAGTCGTGTTATTATCTCAACGGATGTTAAGCGTGTTTACCTTGATTATGGGCGTTCAACACAGCGGCCTATTTCCAATATTACCGCAGACCGGCTTCAACAATACATTGATAGCGGCGAATTTGCCGGCACCGAAGGATCGATGCTGCCTAAATTACAAGCAGCAATAAGTATTATTAAATCAGGCGCAGCAAAAGAGGTCATTATTACAAATCCTGAGAATTTAGCAAAGATAGATAAGGGGGGATTGCATACGCGCATTGAGCGCAGTCCCAAGAACTCTTTTGACGATATTGCGATTCAAGGATTGGATGAAAAGAAAACGCCGCGGCAAAATATCGCTTTAAGTCAAGTGCCGATATCTGCTTATCCGCAACAAGCGGGGGGGCTTGAATTTCAACTTATAATTGCCCAAGCAATATAATCTTTAACTGCTTGCTTTAATTAATTTCTCCGTCGATAAGACGGTTTTTTTTATGTCTTTTTCTTGACGTCCACACAAATGTGTGGTATTATTATTTTTAATAGAAAACATAACATTAATCGGGGAGGCTTAAACGATGGATTTGACTACCAAGCAACAGGAAGTGCTGATGTTTATTCGTAAAACAATCCGCAATGGATTACCGCCGACTATTCGGGAAATTGCTTCGGAATTCGGGTTTTCATCAACCGGAACAGTCAGGGATTATTTAAAAGCATTATGCACAAAAGGATATCTTATTTTAGAAGAAAAAAAATCCCGGGCTATTGAATTAACGGAAAAAGCAATGCTGACTGTTCCGATATTAGGGATTGTGCCAGCGGGAGTTCCGGTATTAGCCATAGAAAACGTAGAAGATTATTTTAATGTGGATAAATTGTTTTCGCAAAAAGATGAATTGTTTTTTTTACGCGTGCATGGCGATAGCATGATTGACGCGGGGATCATGCCGGATGATCTGGTGTTGGTAAAAAAGCAGCCCTGCGCGCAGAATAAAGATGTTGTGGTTTGCCGGATTGATGGCGAAGTAACAGTCAAGACATTAAGAAGCCGCGAGAATAAGTTCTTTCTTGAGCCGGCAAATAAAAATTATCCGATAATTGCTTTGAATGAACGCTCACAAATCATTGGCAAAGTTATTACCGCGGTCAGGCAATATGTTTAATCCGAATGCCCGCTGGGATAGGCCGCTTCCGCAAGATGATAGTCTGCCCGGTGAGAATGTGGACATAGTTGTCTCATTTAAACAGGGAGGGTTTTTGCCGCTTTGGTTTTTTATTAATTCCCAAAAGCATATTATAAAAGATGTGAATTTGAAATGGCAGGATAAAAAGGGTAAAGAAGTTTTTCAATTGTTCAGTGTCAGTGATACAAATAATAGCCGCTATACCCTGTGTTTTAGCCAGCAGAGAATGAAGTGGAAGATCATTGAGGAAGAATAATTAGACTAAAAAGTCTAAGAGTCTAAAAGTCTAAGAGTCGATGGCTGATAGCTAATGGTCGATAGTAAAAAACTAAAACAGTTTGTAAAGTTTATAAAGTTAAAAGTGAAAAGAAAAATATGATTGGTTGAAATGGCTAATTCGCTGGGCAAAAATTCTCTTTGAGCGGCGCTTTCGAACGTCATTTTGACAGGGATGTCAAAATAGTGAGAACGCGCGGCTGGGTCTGCACGATGCAGGCTCAGGCTTAGCGAAAAGATGTGTTTTTGCCTGTAAACCAACTTCTTTATCGGTATGTTACAGGGCGTGTGTTTTTAACATGAAAAATGAACCTAAAATTTTACACATAGACATGGACGCGTTTTTCGCTTCAGTAGAGCAGGCGTATAATCCGCGGCTTAAAGGTAAACCGTTAATTGTCGGCGGCCGGGCAGATAAACAGCGCACAGTTGTTTGCGCGGCTTCTTATGAAGCAAAAGCTTTGGGTATCGATTCCGGGATGAGCACTCAGCAGGCATTGCGGATATGTCCAAATGCTGAATTTGTCAGTGCTGATTCCGCTAAATATCTGTATGTGTCTGATCAAATCGCCGAGATGCTTAAAAATTATTCACCGCAAATCGAACAGGCCTCAATAGATGAATTTTATCTGGATATTACTGGTTTGGATAAAATGTTTGGCTCCTATTTTGACTTGGGGATGCGGATCAAACAGGAAATCAAGAAGAAATTTTCGATTACCGGGTCGGTAGGCATATCGGTAAACCGCTTGATGTCGAAGATCGCTTCAAAGCTTAAAAAGCCGGATGGGATGATGATCATGCCCAGAGCCGATATTATTTCTGTTTTAAAGGATTTGCCGATTCAAAAAATTCCCGGGATTGGCGCAAGCTTAAGCGCTAAATTGCAGGATTTATCCATATTTTCTTTTTCAGATATGCGGAAATTTTCCGCGGATTTTTATCAGCAAAGATTTGGTAAAATCGGATTGTGGATGTATGCGCTGGCGCATCCTGAGATTGTTGTTGCTGATGAAGAAATTGACTGGGTAGATCAAAAACCCAAAGATCCGAAATCAATCGGTCATTCATATACTTTAAATCAGAATATTTATACTCGAGGGGAAATAGAAGCCTGGATGCAATTATTAGCAGAGATGGTTGGTTTCAGGCTGCGCAGACACAATTTAGAAGCAAACACCGTGCATATTTATTTGCGCAAACCTGACATGAAATCTATTTCCGGAGAAAAGAATTTCAAAGAATATAATAATGATTCAAAACAGATTTTTAAACGGGCATTATTTTTACTGGATAAATTAAATACGAAAAATGTTGAGGTCAGAGCTTTGGGAATAAGTGTGAAGAACTTTATGCCGGCAACAAACAATTTTTTATTGGCTGATGCCCAAAAACGTTATCAGATTTGCAATGCGCAGGATGCGATCAATAAAAGATTCGGCGATTGGACAGTTTATCCGGCAAGTATTTGTTCAATTGTCTAGATAGACTAAGAGACTAAAAGACTAAGAGTCTAAGAGTCTAAAAGTCTAAGAGTTGCTAGCTTTTTTTGGGTATAAAGAATAATCAGCTGGATTTTTTGTCTGATTAAGCTGTATAATAAACACAGATATTGAGAGGAGGAGATATGAAGATTGAAGTAAAAAAGCCTAGTCAGAAAGAACTTGATGCATTAGGGATTAAAAACTGGAGTGCTTGGGAATGTGAAAAAAGCACATTTGATTGGACTTATTCTGATCGCGAGACAGCTTATGTGTTTGAAGGAAAAGTAAAGGTTAAAACTGCTGAACAGGAAGTTAGTTTTGGCGCCGGAGATTTGGTGGTGTTTCCTAAGGGCTTATCCTGTACCTGGACAGTGATAGAGCCCATCAGAAAGGTCTATAAATTCGGTTAATATGTTTAAAAAAATAATTATCGGTTTGTTTGTGGTGCTTAGTTGGTTTTACGCAAGTAATGTTTTGGCTGCGGATTATAATCCTCCGTTTGAATTAAGCGGAATCGTTATGACTGTTAGTGAAGACAGTATTGAAGTGCATTTACCTTATATTAATAAACAAGTTCTGGTCAAAGTCGCACCCCATACAATAATATCCAATCGGCTTAAAGAAAAGAACATTGTTTGCAAGATAAGTGAAATCACTGCTCAGGATCTTGTTGTTATAAAAGGGGTAGTACAAAAAGAGATTTTTCTCAGTACTGAGATATCTTTTGTTCCTAATTAATCCTGCTAAATTTTAATTTGCAAATTTTTTGATTGAATAGTACAATATAAAACCTATCAGCCGAAGTGGTGGAATGGCAGACGCGCATGGTTCAGGGCCATGTGTCCGCAAGGGCGTGTGGGTTCAAATCCCACCTTCGGCACCAACCTACGCTAGCGAATGGAGCTTCAAAGAAGTAAGCTTCGGTTGGCAGGTCATCAATAAAGTTTGAAGAGTAAAATTGTTTAGCTGGCCATAACTCAAAAAGGATTTATTAATATGCATGAAGAATTAAAAGAAAAATTTAAACTTATTTCTGATCAATTTGAACAGCTCAGGGGGTATCTTTGACCTGGCTACAAAGTCATCTAAAATTAAAGTACTAGAAGAAAAAATGGCTGTTTCTGATTTTTGGAGTGATCAGGAAAAAGCGAATATAATTATAAAAGATTTAAAACTGCTCAAACGTCAAGCCGAACCTATCCAAAAAGCTGAAGCAGATGTAAAAAACATCGGAGAATTATTAGAACTTGTAGAAGCTGATGATACTGATACGCTAAAGCAAATCAAAAAAGAACTTTCTGAACTGGAAAAATTAGTTGATAATCTGGAAATAAACTTACTGCTCTCAGGACCCGATGATCAAGCAAATGCTTTTTTAAGTATTCATGCCGGAGCCGGAGGCACAGAGTCTTGTGATTGGGCGAGTATGCTTTTGCGGATGTATACCCGCTGGGCGGAAAATAATCGGTTTAGTGTGGATACGATTGACTTTTTACAAGGCGAAGAAGCCGGGGTGAAAAGTGTGACTATATTGATCAAAGGAATATTTGTTTATGGAAAATTAAAAGGCGAAAACGGTGTGCACCGTTTGGTGAGAATATCGCCTTTTGATTCGAATAAACGCCGGCATACTTCTTTTGTTTCCGTGGAAGTCATTCCTGAGGTAGATCAGGATATAAATATTGAAATCAATGAAGATGATTTACGCATAGATGTCTGCCGAGCCGGCGGTGCCGGCGGACAGCATGTTAATACTACTGATTCCGCTGTCCGGATTACTCATTTACCGACAAATATAGTTGTGCAGTGTCAGAATGAGCGCTCACAGATAAAGAATAAAGCGATGGCGATGAAAATGTTAACATCAAAGCTTTATGAGCTGGAATTAAAAGAAAGACAAGCCGAAGCGGACAAACATAATGCTCTGAAGAAAAAAATAGAATGGGGCTCTCAGATCCGTTCGTATGTTATGCATCCTTATTCAATGATCAAAGATCATCGCACGGGAGTGGAAACCGGCAATGTTCCGGTTGTCATGGATGGAAAGATCGATGATTTTCTCGAAGGTTTTTTAAAGTGGAGTGTTACCAGCTCATAGCTAATAGTAAAATCAGAAAAAAATTAAAAACTTAAATATTATTGACAATAGACCATAGACCATTAGCTATTGACTGGTGACTTGAAAGATTATGGCTGATTTATTTAAAGAAAAAACAATTTATACTGTCGCGGAACTTACGCGGAATATCCGTGAGATTTTAGAAGACAGCTTTCCCCAAGTTTGGATCAAAGGAGAAGTCTCTACTTTGAGGACTCCTCAATCAGGGCATATGTACTTTACCCTAAAAGATGAAAAAGCTCAGCTTAAATGTGTTTTTTTTAAAAATGCGAGCATGCGGCTTAATTTCAAACCCGAAGATGGTATGGAATGTGTGTGTGCCGGCCGGATCAGTTTATATGATCAAAGCGGTCAATATCAGCTGTATGTCAATAGTGTGGAACCATTGGGCAAAGGCTCATTACAGCTTGCCTATGAACAGCTAAAGAAAAAACTAGCAGCCGAGGGGTTATTTGATCCTGCTCATAAGCGGGTAATGCCGTTTTTACCCCAGAAAATCGGAATTGTTACATCTTCTACGGGCGCGGCAATCAGAGATATTCTGCAGGTAATTAATCGGCGTTATGCGAATGTGCATATTATTATTCGTCCTTGTCTGGTTCAGGGTAAAACCGCGGCATTGGATATTGCTTGTGCAATTGAAGAATTAAATTCATTTAAAGATATTGATGTGATTATTGTTGGCCGGGGCGGCGGCAGCTTGGAAGATTTATGGGCGTTTAATGAGGAGCCTGTAGCCAGAGCCGTTTATAATTCCCGAATTCCGATCATATCAGCGGTGGGCCATGAAATTGATTTTACAATTTGTGATTTTGTCGCTGATTTGCGTGCCCCCACGCCTTCGGCTGCCGCGGAATTAGTGGTGCAGGAAAAAGAGCAATTAGTTTTAGCGGTTGAGTCAATGGCCAAAAGGTTAACAGAATCAGTTGTCCAGAGACTTAAGTTAGCTCAAATGCGCTTTTCGCATTTAATCAAAAGTTATGCTTTGCGTCGGCCCCAGGTGATTGTGGAGCAATACCAGCAGAGTCTGGATAATTTAGACAAAAGATTAAAAACCGGAATTTTAAATGTTCTAGACACTAAAAATGCCCGGTTTAAGCCTTTAATCAATCTCGAAGCAGGAATATCTCGGTTATTAAAGACCAAACAATCGCACTTAGCCCAGATCAGCGCCAGACTGCTGAATCTGAATCCTTTAGCGATATTATCCCGCGGCTATAGTGTTACTTATTTATCCTCTGAAAAAAAACTGCTCAAAGATATTCAGGGTTTGAAAAAAGGAGATATATTAGAGACAAAATTAGATAAAGGTGTTATTATAAGTCAAGTGGAGGAATGTCGAAAATGAAAGAACTGTCGTTTGAACAAGCTTTAAAAAATCTAGAGAAAATTGCTGAGGATTTAGAATCTGAGGATATATCTTTGGATGTTTCGCTTAAAAACTATGAAGAGGGCATGAAATTAATTGCTGTTTGTAATAAGAAACTCCAAGAAGCAAAGAAAAAAGTTGATGTTTTAGTTAAAAAAGACGGGAAAAAACTTGAGTTAGAAAGTTTTGATGAGCAGAAATTAGAAGCTGAATAAAACCAAGGGATAGATTTATGACAAAAATATTAGACAAGGTGCATCGCCCGCATGATCTTAAAAAGCTTTCTATCAAAGAGCTGCAGGCTCTGGCTGTTGAAATCAGGCATTTAATAATTGATACTGTTGCCAAAACCGGAGGTCATTTAGCCAGCAATCTGGGAACAATTGAGTTGACTCTGGCATTACATTATTGCTTGGATATGCCGCAGGATGTTATTCTTTTTGATGTGGGGCATCAAGCCTATACGCACAAGATTATTACCGGACGGAAAAATGATTTTACAACTTTACGCCAGCCAGGCGGCTTGAGCGGTTTTCCGGATATTGATGAAAATCCGACGTATGATTATTTTACGGTAGGCCATAGCTCAACGTCTATTTCCTGGGCATTAGGGCTGGCTTGCGCCCGGGATATCAAGAATCGGGAAATTAAAAAATTAGAAGAAAGAAAAATAGCTGTAGTTATCGGCGATGCTTCTTTGGCTAATGGTATGGCTTTTGAAGCTTTAAACCATACCGGCCATTTGAATAAAAAACTAATGGTTATTTTAAATGATAATGAACATAGTATTTCTCCGAGTATCGGAGCCTTGAGCAGTTATTTGAACCGGATCGTCAGCAGTCCTTTGTATAATCGGATTCGTCAGGATGTGGAAAAGTTATTAAAAAGAGTTCCTTGGTTTGGCTTTAGGACTTTGCGTGCTGCCAAACAATTAGAAATGGGATTAATTAAAATGCTGGTGCCGGGTTTATGGTTTGAAGAACTAGGATTTAGATATTTTGGTCCGATGAATGGCCAGGATATTCCGGCAATGATTGAAATGTTTAAAAATGTTTCGGATCTTGATGAACCAGTACTTATTCATTTATTGACTAAAAAAGGCAAAGGTTATGAGCACGCGGAAAATGCTCCATCTAAATTTCATAGCGCGGGAAAATTTGAAATTTGTTCCGGGATAATGAAAAAGTCCACAGGGCAGTCATATACAGAAGTTTTTCAGGATAAAATGTTGGAATTAGGTGAGAAAAACGAAAAAATAGTGGCGATCACAGCGGCTATGCCTGGGGGTACGGGATTTGAGGCTTTTGGTGAGAAATACCCGGAACGATTTTTTGATACCGGAATTGCCGAAGAGCATGCTGTAGGATTTGCTGCCGGGCTTGCCCGGGGTGGTTTTAAACCGGTAGTAGCAATTTATTCGACTTTTTTACAGCGAAGTTTTGATCAGATAATTCACGATGTTTGTCTGCAAAAATTGCCGGTTGTCTTTGCGATTGATCGAGCGGGAATTGTGCCGGATGACGGTCCGACGCATAATGGGGTTTTTGATATTGCTTATTTGCGGTTGATCCCGAATATGGTGGTTATGGCTCCTTCAGATAAAGATGAATTTGAACGTTTATTGACTTTGGCGATGTCGCTTAAGCCGCCTTGCGCGATTCGTTATCCCAAGGATTGTGTACCGGATATGGGCCTTAAGAAAAGCAGTTCTTTTATTCCTTTGGGAAAATCGCGGATTATTCGCGAAGGCAAGGATGTTTCAATTTTTGCTTTGGGCAGCATGGTAGCTTTAGCTTTTGAGGCGGCAAAGATTCTCGAGACACAGGATATTTATGCCGAGGTTGTGGACGCGCGGTTTGTAAAACCTTTGGACGAGGATTTGATCAGACAAAAAGCCAGTGAATTTAAAGCGATAATTACTGTAGAAGATGGAGTTATCAGCGGCGGGTTTGGCAGTGCGGTTTCGGAATTTATTCAAAACAATTTAACGGATCACTGCGCGATAAAAATGCTGGGATTACCGGATAAATTTTTAAAGCATGGAAAAAGAGGACAGCTGCTCAGCCAATGCGGTTTGAGTGCTCAGGGGATTGCTGATTCGGTTAAACAGTTTTATACAGCGTTGATCATAAAATAGCTGATGGTCAATGGCTAATAGCTAATGGTTTGTTAAATATTTATTTAAAAACTCTTAGTCTAAGAACTCTTAGACTTTTAGACTAAAACAAAGGAAATATTATTATGCCGATAGTTCGTTTTGCTCCTTCACCGACTGGATTTTTACATATTGGCGGTGCGCGGACTTGTTTGTTTAACTGGTTGTATGCCCGTTCTACTAAGGGAAAATTTATCCTGAGAATTGAAGATACTGATCAGGTCCGCTCAGAAAAAAAATATCTGGATGAAATTTTAGATAGTTTAAAATGGCTGGGAATGGATTGGGATGAATTATATTATCAAAGTGAGCGGTTTGATATTTATCGTGAATACGCGAAAAAGCTGCTTGATTCTGGAAAAGCCTATAAAGACGGTGAGGCGATTATTTATCGGATTCCGGAAAACGCGGCGATAAAGTTCTTTGATGTTTTACGCGGTGAAATTACGATCGGAACTGAGCAATTAAAAGACCAAGTATTGCTGAAATCCGACGGCAGTCCGGCGTATAATTTTTGTTGTGTGGTTGATGATGCTTTGATGGAAATGACCCATATTATCCGGGGAGATGACCATATTGCCAATACTCCGAAGCAGATCATGCTTTATGAAGCCCTAGGGCTTAAACCGCCGAAATTTGTGCATATTCCGATGATTCATGGCGAAGACGGCTCGAGGATGTCTAAGCGTCATGGGGCAACGGCAATTACTGAATATCGCAATCAAGGTTACTTGCCGGAAGCAGTGGTTAATTACTTGGCACTGCTGGGCTGGAATCCAGGAACGGATAAAGAAATGTTCACTTTAAAAACTCTTGTCAAAGAATTTTCTTTAAAACGGGTAAATAAAACCGCGGCAATATTTGATATGACCCGTTTAAGCTGGGTTAATGGTCAATATATTAAAGAAATGGATATTGATAAACTGACACAGATGATTATTCCCAGTTTACAGGAAAAGGGTTATATTTCGGATACTTATGATCAGAAATGGCTGACTGGTTTGATTGCTTTGTATAAAACTCGCTTGCCGACTTTAGAACATTTTTCCAAATTAGCCGGTTTTTTCTTTAAAGATGAAATAGAATATGACCAAGATGCTGTGGATAAATTTTTAAAGATTGATAATGTCTGTGATTATTTGGAGAAATTTGTCCAGGCTTTAGAAAAAAGCAATCCGTTTGATAAACAACAAATAGAAGCAAATGTTCGAGTTTTGGTTGATGCTTTGGGAATTAATGCCGGAGAGCTGATTCATCCAGTGCGGGTGGCTTTAACCGGAGGGACGGTTAGTCCGGGAATATTTGAAATTATTGAATTCTTAGGCAAAGAAAAATCGGTTGCCAGGCTTACATCTGTGATCAACAAGTTAAAAGCAAAAGAATTCGATATTTGACAAATACAATTAACTCTGCTATTATTTGATAGATAAATTTACTGCCCCGTGGTGTAATTGGCAACACGGATGATTCTGGATCATTTGTTCATGGTTCAAGTCCATGCGGGGCAGCCAAAATAATAAGACCCACACTTTTAGTGTGGGTTTTTTATTTATGCCCTGGACTCGAACCATAAAAAAGGGTTTTAGGGAAAAAGACTGTTTTTCCCTTATCCCGAATGCCTCGACTTCTGTGGTGATTCTTCGGGATCCCGATGGATATTTTTCTTAGGCAACTTCATTCGGGATCGGCGTACTGGAACTTCTTTGCGTAGGGAGGAGGAATACTAAGGGGGAACTGAAAGAGTGCTCCCTTAGGGAGTGAGTGGACCTGCTTTTCAAGGGGAGCGACACGACGGTTCAATGTTCTGCGGGGCAGCCAAATAAATCTCTCGAACACCAGTTTGAGAGATAATAGAAGGCCTGATAAGAATTACTTATCAGGCCTTTTGTATCTGCAAACACATCAAAGAGTTATGACTTATATTTATTGTCTGCTATCTAAATAATCTGCTTTTATCTGGGGAGGCCTAATCCCTAAACCCTATGTTCTAATTTCTGCTTTTTTTAGTATCTCTTTATCTCTAATATCGCGATTCGCGAATCAGTTTTAGTAAATGAATTTATGGCGGATATTGTTAAGATTAATGGGTGAGATTTGAAGCATTAACTAGAAATTCTCTGTTTTTTATCTCTCAAGTAAAAGGATATGCAACTGGTTAATTTTTGTGTTTGCTGTAACTATAATTATATCTTAATGTTGCGTTAATGATGATTAATTGAGAGTTAAATATAGTTGATGTGTTCTATAATTAAACTGTTTTTAAGTCAATAAAGTGCATGAAATTTAAATTAAAAAACTTGCAATATAATAAATAAGACTGTATACTTGTAGTGTGAGGTGAGAGAAAATGAAGGCAATTAAAGAGTTAAAAAAGAATCTGAAACCAGGACGGGTTTATCGTAGGAGTGATCTAGCGCAATGGTCTAATGCTGTTGATAGACACTTAAAGCAATTAGTAAAAGAAAAGGTTTTGCAGAAAGTATCGCAGGGATTGTATTATTATCCCATGAAAGCATCCTTTGGGAATGTTCCTCCAGAGGATGAAAAACTTGTGCAGGTTTTTTTAAAAAGTAAAGATTTCCTTTTAACTACTCCTAATTTATATAATTCATTGGGCGTGGGAACAACACAACTGTATAATAAGAGGGTTGTTTATAATTATAAACGCCATGGACAATTCATGCTTGGAGGAAAGTTGTTTTATTTTCATTTAAAGTATAAATTTCCTAAACATCTCTCTAAAGAGTTTTTATTGGTTGATTTGTTGAATAATTTAAATGAGCTAGCAGAAAATAGAGAGGATGTTCTTAAAAGTGTTAAAGAAAATGTTTTGAGAGGATCGAAATCAAAGATGAAAAAAGTTTTCAATTCTTATGCGGGAGAAAGAACAAAAACTCTATTTAATAAATGGATAACAGAGGAGTCTTTAATGTATGCCTGATTATTTGCATAACCATCATGAATTTAAAGAACTTTTGCGAGCCGTAGAACATCAGCATAATATAGAGAGTAGTCTTGTGGAAAAGGATTATTGGATAATGCATGTGTTATATGGATTGCAGAAAAATGAATTCTTATTTGAATTAAAAGGCGGCACATCACTTTCTAAGGGCTATGGAATAATTCATCGTTTTTCCGAAGATATAGATATTCGTATCGAACCACCTGCGCAGATGAATGTTAAGACTGGAAGAAATCATGATAAACCAAAGCATTGTGAAAGCCGTAAAAATTACTATGATTGGCTTGCGAATAATATCCAAATTGAGGGAATAGATAGAGTAGAGCGTGATACTGATTTTGATGATAAAAAATACAGAAGTGGAGGAATTCGGCTTTACTATAAAAATACGTTTACATTTGCCGATGGGGTAAAAGAGGGGATTTTGCTTGAAGTTGGTTTTGATAATGTTGCTCCCAATACTCCTTTGATAATTAGTTCTTGGGCTCTTGATTTTGCTCAAAAAAATAATATGGAAGTTTTAGATAATAAAGCTTGCGATGTAAAATGCTATCATCCTGGGTATACATTCGTTGAAAAAATGCAAACAGTTTTAACAAAATTTCGTCAATTTCAAGAAAGTGGGCAACTGTCTCCAAATTTCATTCGACATTATTATGATCTTGCTTGCCTTTTAAATGTTGAGACAGTTCAGGACTTTATTGGAACACAAGAATATCTAGATCATAAAGAGTGTCGATTTCCTGATAAAGATAAGGAACTTCCTGTTCTAAAACAGGAAGCTTTATTGTTAGAAAATGTTAAAACAAGAAAGCTTTTTGAAAGAGAATATAATAATACGTCGGCTTTATATTATAAGGGGCAGATTCCTTTTAAGGAAATTTTAGATAAAATATCTGAATATTTGGATATCTTATAATCTTTAAATTTATTGTTAACTGGGTCATATTTCTCGATAAACTCCTCAATTTTGCCCTGGGCTTGGCTGGAAAGCCCGCCGTGTTCCAGTTCCTGCAGTTTATAGGCAATCTTGCGCCATAAGTAGACTTTATTGCTTGGTGTGGCGCTTTCTGGGCCATATAAGGCCTTATATTTGGCCTTTAGCTCTGATAATGTATAATCTTTATGCCCCATAATTTCCCTGAGTTTTGCCTGTTCCATAATCATCTCCTTTGCTGTCATTACAATATAGCCATAGGTTTAGAGATATAGCAAGTTTATATCTCCATTAATTTTAGGGGTTGTTTAACTAGTACGGGGGTAGTATAATTATTACATATTATTATCTTTTTTAATTCCTAGTAAAATATTAGATAATTTAGAAATTGTCTAGATGGGCTATTGGATTGAGCGAAGAATATTTTTGGCTTTTGAATTTATCTAAATATGGGATCAAATAATGTGATGAAAATCAAATTGTATTTGTTATAACTGGAATAGGGGCTGAAGGATAAACATCCTTCGGTTTTTTGTTTTTAAGGGTGTGTTATGAAAAAGAAATCGCAAGGTATTATCAGTTGGCCAGTAGATGATCGGCCCAGAGAGAAGCTGCTTAAGAATGGGGCGAAAACTTTGAGTAAGTCTGAGCTCTTGGCTATTCTTCTGCGCACCGGAACTAAAGGCACCAGTGCGATTGACCTTGCTCGTAATATTCTTAAAAAATTTAGCACATTTCGCAATATGACTCAAACAGACGCGCGGGATTGGAAAGAGTTTAAAGGCTTGGGCAGCGCAAAGCTTGCCCATATTCAGGCGGCTCTTGAGATTGGTAGGCGGTTCCGTGAAGATGAACTTGTTGCCGGAAAACAGAAAATAAAATCAGCAAAAGAGCTTGTGGATGTTCTTATGCCGCAAATGAGGGATTTAAAGACTGAGATTTTCAAGGTTGTTTATCTTGATAGTGATAATCGAATTATTGATATTGAAGACGCGGCAATAGGTACAGTAAATCACGCCATGCCGATTGTGCGGGAAATTATCCATGGAGCTTTGCAGAAATTCGCGGTATCAATAATTTGCGCGCATAATCATCCCAGTGCTAGGATAAAGCCAAGTCCTCAAGATGAAAAATTTACCAAAGAATTAAGTGAAGCTGCAAAACTGATGCAAATTAAATTAATAGATCATATCATTATTGGTAGTGAGGGTTTCTATAGTTTTAGCGATCAAGGAATTTTATAATTATTATAAGAATTTGGAGAAAACATGGCAAAAGTTAAAAACAACAAGACTCAAGATGAGCCGATTGAAAAACAGCTTTGGAAAGTCGCGGATAAGCTTAGAAAGAATATTGACGCGGCTGAATACAAACATATAGTTTTAGGCTTAATGTTTTTAAAATATATCTCTGATACTTTTGAAGAATTGCACGATAAACTTGTAGCTGGTAAAGGGAGTTATTCTGGCGCGGATCCAGAGGATAAAGATGAATACAAAGCGGAAAATGTTTTCTTTGTTCCGGGAATTGCTCGTTGGAATCATTTGCGCTCTAATGCCAAAATGCCGACTATTGGTAAGATAGTTGACTCGGCAATGGATATCATTGAAAAGGAAAATCCATCGCTTAATGGCGTATTGCCTAAGGTATACGCTCGTGGCAATCTTGATCCGACAAATCTTGGTGGATTGATTGATGAGATTAGCAAAATTGCGTTGGGTGATGCCAAAGCCCGCAGTGCTGATATTCTTGGGCATGTATTTGAATATTTTTTGGGAGAATTTGCTCTGGCTGAAGGGAAAAAGGGCGGACAGTTTTATACTCCGAGAAGTGTTGTCGAATTACTTGTTGAAATGCTTGAGCCGCACAAAGGCCGGGTATTTGATCCTTGCTGCGGTTCCGGAGGTATGTTTGTTCAATCAGAAAAGTTTGTATCCAGCCATCAAGGCAGAGTAAATGATCTATCTATTTATGGACAGGAAAGCAATCAAACTACCTGGCGTTTGGCCAAAATGAATCTGGCAATTCGCAATATTGATAGCTCTCAAGTTAAATGGAATAATGAAGGGTCATTTTTAAATGATGGCCATAAAGATCTAAAAGCAGATTATTTGATTGCCAATCCTCCGTTTAATGACAGTGATTGGAGTGGTGAATTGCTACGTAATGACGGCCGCTGGAAATTCGGCACACCGCCTCCCGGCAATGCTAATTATGCTTGGATACAACACTTTTTATATCATCTGAGTCCAAAAGGCATGGCGGGTTTTGTTTTGGCCAAAGGCTCTTTGACCTCCAAAACCTCAGGAGAAGGTGATATCCGCAAATCCTTGATTGAAGCCAGATTGGTTGACTGCATTGTTAATCTTCCGGCAAAGTTATTTTTAAATACTCAGATTCCCGCAAGCCTTTGGTTTTTAAGCAGAAATAAAGCCAATGGCGGATATAGAAATCGTACTGATGAGATTCTGTTTATTGATGCCCGCAATATGGGACATTTGATCAATCGCAGAACCAAGGAGTTTTCACCAGATGATATCAAACATATAGCTCAAACTTATCATAATTGGCGTAAATCTGAAAGTAACTATGAGGATGTAAAGGGGTTTTGTAATTCCACATCCATAGAAAAAGTTAGAGAACTTGATTATGTTCTGACTCCAGGTAGATATGTTGGTTTGCCGGATGAAGAAGATGATTTTGATTTTAATGAGCGGTTTACAGCTTTGAAAAAAGAATTTGAAGAACAGCTGAAAGAAGAAGAAAAATTAAACGCATTGATCAAAGAAAATTTGAAAAAAGTTAAAGTCAATGCGGCTTCAGTTAACTCAGGATGAAATGGACGATTGGAAGTCACAAATTGTGATATCTAAAAAAGAAATACATAATCCAATGCAGGTTTGGAAACATTATAAGGTCACAAAATGTGACCTTATAACGGAAGCAGTGTATGAAGTGAGGAATAAATTAAAATAGGTGAAGAGTGATGGAGAAAAATGAGATAGTTAAATTAGAAGCTGTTGAAAGAAAGATTTTTACGGTGCGGGATGTTCAGGTTATGCTGGATAGTGATTTGGCAGAACTTTATGGTGTTGAAACAAAGATTTTGAATCAAGCGGTAAAACGCAATAAAGAACGCTTTCCCGATGAATTTATGTTTCAGCTGACAACAGAAGAGAATGATTGTTTGAGGTCACATTTTGTGACCTCAAAGGGAAATAAGGGTGGCCGACGTTATTTACCGTATGTTTTTAACGAACAAGGCATTGCAATGCTCGCGGGAGTTCTTAAGAGTGATATAGCAGTAAAAATTAGTATTAAAATTATTAACGCGTTTGTGGCGATGCGTAAATTTATTTTGTCTAATGGGCAATTATTCCAAAGGTTACACGAAGTGGAGAAAAAACAGCTTGAACATCAGATTATAACAGATCAAAAATTTGAACAGGTTTTTAAGGCATTAGAGAGCGGAGACGCATTGCCTAAACAGGGTATATTTTTTGAGGGTCAAGTTTTTGATGCTTACAAATTTGTATCTGATCTTATACGAAAGGCAAAAAAGTCAATTATTCTGATTGATAATTATGTTGATGATTCGGTTCTGACATTATTTACTAAGCGCAAAAAAGGTGTTTCTGCGCGGATTTTTACAAAGGTTATAACAAAACAGCTTGCTTTGGATTTAAAAAAGCATAATGAGCAATATCCGGAAATTATTATTCAAGAATTTAAAGATGCTCATGACAGATTTTTAATTATTGATAATAAAGATGTTTATCATTTTGGGGCATCATTAAAAGATTTGGGGAAGAAAATGTTCGCATTTTCTAAGTTTGGTAAACAGGCATTAAAAATATTAGAGAGATTGTAAAATAATGAATCAATTGTTAAAAGCAGATGGCTTGCCTTTACCTGAATATCAGGTAATAGACGGTAGTTTTGTGATAAGGTTTAAGAATGTCCCTCAAAAGACTACCCAAGAAGCTATCCAAGAAACTACCCAAGAAATGATCTTGCGATTGGTAAGGAATCATCCTGAAATTACCAGGAAGCAGCTTTCCTATAAAGTGGAAATCTCCTCTAAAGAGATGTAGATTTTGAGAAAAAGGTAAAACTTGAGACTAAAATTGGATTTAAAACCCAATGTGCCGAACAAGCAACCGAATAAGTAACCGAACAAGTAGAGAAATTATGCAAAAGATTTTAATAGAATTGGACATTTCTGAGAAAGAAATTAATCAGTTAAGACTAGAGTGGGATGGTAAATAATGACTGATTGGAAAGAATGTAAGTTGGGGGATGTTATATCATCGAATAATCGGAGTGTTGGTCGCGACTATAAGTTTAATGTAATTAAATATTTAGATACAGGTTCCATTACTTGTGGAAAGATTGATGGGTATCAGGAACTTGAATTGATTGATGCTCCGAGTAGGGCTAAACGACTAGTAAAACATGATGATATTGTTTATTCAACAGTAAGACCGATACAACGTCATTATGGTTTTGTAGCTCAGCCAGAAGAAAATTTAGTTGTTTCAACAGGTTTTGTTGTATTGGAAACAAATAAAAACTTAGCCGACCCGAAGTTTATTTATTTTTATTTGTCGGCGGATGATATTGTTGAGGAGTTGGATATAATCGCTGAGGCTTCAACTTCAACATATCCATCATTAAAGCCTTCAGATATTGAAAATTTGGATATTATATTGCCCTCACTTCCTGAACAAAAAGCAATTGCCGGGGTATTGTCGAGTTTGGATGATAAGATTGATTTACTTCACCGCCAAAATAAAACCCTTGAATCAATAGCTGAAACGCTTTTTAGGCAGTGGTTTGTGGAAGAGGCTAAGGAGGAGTGGGAGGATGGTTGCCTTGAAGATATTGCGGATATAAATCCTACATATCAGCTTAAGAAGGGAAATATCTCAACATACCTTGAAATGGGCAATGTAAGTAGTTCAACCTTTAATCCAGAGGGTTGGTATAAACGAGAATTTACATCAGGGATGAAATTTCAAAATGGAGATACTCTTTTAGCAAGGATTACTCCATGCTTAGAAAATGGAAAAACTTGTTTTGTGACGTTTTTAGATAATAAGGAAATTGGTTGGGGATCGACAGAATATATTGTGATAAGGATGAAAGAGCAATTTCACCCATATATTTCATATATTTTAGCCAAGGATAAAGATTTTAGAGATTTTGCTATTAGTAGTATGTCTGGCTCGAGTGGGAGGCAAAGAGCACAAGCTAATGTAATTAAAGAATATGAAATGAAAATGCCACCAATGAAAATAATTGAGAAATTAAACTATCAATTGGTAGAGATATTTCCTAAGTTAAAGAACAATGCAAATCAAATTTCTACGCTTGAAAAACTTCGAGATACGCTTTTGCCAAAGCTGATGAGCGGAGAGTTGAAAGTAAAAGGAAATTAAATAATGAACATACCAGCTATTGTAAAGAATGAGTTTTATCTCTGGCTAGAACGTATAAAGCAAGATAAAACACTTAACGATACGGATAAAAAGCTTCTAAATCTTATTGCAACTAATTTAGACGAACTTTATCCTTTAGGACGTTCCCAAAGTAAAAGGGCAAAAAGAATTGGAGAGCTAATCAAGAAGTTTAGTGAGGACATCAAACCTTTTGTTTCTCCCGTACATTCGAAAGAGTCTGGTAATCACAAAAGAGTTTCTAAAATAACAAGATTAGAGATTGGTCCTTTCAGGGGGTTTAGGCAAAAGGAAACATTCCGGTTTGAAACGCAGTATACATACATGTGCGGGCCAAATGGATCTGGAAAATCCAGTTTCTGTGAAGGCCTTGAATACGCGTTACTTGGTGAAATTGAAGAGTGTGATGCTAAGAGAATTCCTATACAAGAATATTTACAGAATGTTGATACCGGTAATTGGGAAAAACCTAATGCTTATGGGAGCATTGATAACGGAGAAGAGGATCTGGTTCAACCCTCATCTCAAAATTACCGATTTTGTTTCATAGAAAAAAACAGAATTGACTCATTTGCTCGCCTGGCAGCCACAACCCCAAAAGACCAGCAGGCTCGGATTTCCATTCTTTTCGGTCTTGATGCATTCCATTCATTTGTTGAAGACTTTACGGATACTCTTGATGACAAGCATTTATTAGCCACCAATTCGTTAAAAGTTTCTTTTGAAGAACAACAAGTGAAATATAAACAAAATATTGCTACTTTGGCGGAAGAAAAAACCAAACTTCAAAATCTCAAAAGCGAAGAGATTGAATTAATCAAAAAACTAGGAACCCCAAATATAAAAAACATCAGAGAGTTCAAGAAGTTACTTGATGATGAAAGTGATACAAAAGGAAAAATATCTTTACTTCAAGATGAAAAGGGAAGAGAGATACCAAATAATATTGATGAAAAAATACCGCAGAATGTCAGAGATTCAATTTCCCACATTAAAAAAAGTATTAAAGACCTTAAGAAAATACAAGAAAAATATGTTAGTGCAGGAAAGGATGTTGTATTTAAAGCGTTATTTAATTCGATAAAAGATCTTGCTGGCCGCGATGATTATGACAAGTCCATTTGTCCGGCATGTTTGACACCATTGAATAATGTGACCAAAAATCCATATGAAAATGCTAATGAGCAACACAATCTACTAAAATCTTTAGCGGAGCTTGAAGAGAAAATACATTCTTTAGCTCAAAGCATTTTAGATAACTCTAGAACAATGAACGATTATATCCAAAGCTATAATACTGTTTATAATATAATAAAGCCGAAAGCAGATCTGCTGCCGACGATAACTCTTTCTAACTTTGAAATTAAAAGAGTCGACATGTTCCTTGCTTCCACAAATGCTGAGATAGAAAAGATCCGGAAGCATTCAACGTTTATAAAAGAGACAAAAAAAGTAATAAAAGATTACAACTTAAGTCTCGTTTCGAAACGCGAACAGTATAGTAAGCTGCATGAAGAAATTGAGAAGCTCAAGGGTTTGCGTGATGAAATTATCACAATAGAAGCGCGAGAGAAAGATATTGTTGGGGCACTTAATGCTTCTCAAGCATTGATCGATAAATTTAAAAAGCAAAATGAAGTAGAAATTAAAAGAATTGAAGTTCTTGATAAAGAAATTGAACGTAACAATCAATTTCGCACATCATATGCTAAAATAATTGTAGATTTGAAAAAATATCGTGATTCCTTACCATATATGATTTCAAAAAATATCGCTTCAAAGGCTGCTGAATTCTACAATATTATTAACTATCAAGACCCAGAGTTTGAAAAAATAAATGAATTATTTTTACCCTCTGAAAGCGGACAAAAAATTGAAATACTTTTTTTAGGTAGCGAAAATCGGCTGGATGCTTTGCAAATTCTTAGTGAAGGGCATATCAGATGTCTTGGATTAGTATTACTACTTTCAAAAGCCGTTAATGAAGGTCTTGAAATTTTAGTGTTCGATGATATCGTCAATGCTATTGATGATGACCATAGAAGCGGTATTATCGAATTATTGCTTTCTCATGAAGATTTAAAGGATAAACAACAAATTATTACTTGCCATGGAGAGGAATTTGTCAAAAATCTTGAACTTGCCTCTGATAAGAATAAGCGAAACGACTTAGTTTCTAATATTCAATTTATTCCTCCTGATATCATAAAACAACGCGGAGTAAAAATTTACTATTCTGATCCTAAGCATTATTTGGAATTGGCCGATCGCGATTATCAAAAGGATAACAGAAGAGACGCTTTAAAAAATTGTCGCCAGGCAATGGAAAATATTCTTGAACACTTCTGGAAGAAGTTAAGCAAAAAGGGTGATTTTCAATTAAACGTAGGCATGCGGAGTCCTTCAAGTCGACCCGAAGCCAGGTCTGTATTAGATGGAATATGTAAAAAATTAGGCAAAATGGATATTAGTAAAAATATCAATATAAAAGAACAGTTTGATAAATTGGGATCTGGGAAAATGTGGTCTATGTTGAATAAAGGTATACACGAAGAAGGAGAAGGTCAGCCGGAATTTGAAAGAAATGATATAAAGGAACTAATCGAGTTATTACAGAATCTCGAGAGGAATGTTAAATCTCCAGAAATAATTACAAGAATGTCTATTAAAAAAGAACTTGTTGGGTTGTCAACTACCGAGAAAACCTCAGTAGTTCAAGAATTTTAAATAAAAATAAAGATGATGGAAATGAGCTTGTCTAAAATAACCGAATCCCAAATCGAAAAATTCTCCATAGAGCTTCTGGAAAAGCAGGGGTATGAGTATGTATATGCGCCGGATATTGCTCCGGACCTGCCTGCGCAAAAAGGGCTTCGGCAGGCAGGTAGTGAAAACCCTCAGAGGGAATCTTTTGAGGATGTTTTGCTGATCGAGCGAATGCGTGATGCTGTTGCCAGAATTAATCCAAATATTGGTTCAGACCAGAGGGAAGACGCGATCAAACAAATTCTCCGCTTAAACTCCCCGGAACTGATTACCAATAATGAAACATTTCATCGCATGCTCACTGAAGGTATTAAGGTATCTGTTCAGGAAAGGGGCTATGATCGCGGTGATTTGGTTTGGTTGATTGACTTTGCTAATCCTGATAATAATGACTTTGTTGTGGCTAATCAATTCACTGTTGTACAAAATGATGTAAACAAGCGGCCGGATATTATTCTGTTCGTGAATGGAATTCCTTTGGTTGTGATTGAGCTTAAAAATCCGGCTGATGAAAATGCTACGGTTAAATCCGCGTTTAGACAATGTCAAACCTATAAACAAGCTATTTCCAACTTGTTTAATTATAATGGATTTATGATTATTTCTGATGGACTGGAGGCAAAGGCTGGTTCTTTGTCAGCTGGTTTTTCTCGGTTTATGGCCTGGAAGACAGCGGATGGTAAGTTAGAAGCATCGCCGCTTATTGGTCAAATGGAAACATTGATTAAAGGGATGCTGAATAAGAAAACTTTATTAGATTTGATTCGGCATTTTATTGTGTTTGAAAAATCGAAAAAAGAAGATCGAGAAACTGGGATTATTACAATCACTACAGAGAAAAAGCTTGCTGCTTATCATCAGTATTTCGCGGTAAATCGGGCTATTGAATCAACATTGCGCGCTTCTGGATATTCAGAGGTTGGCGGGTTGGATATATTGCCTGAAGGTTATGGTTTAAAAGGAGTCAAGTCGCAGCCTGCAGGAGATAGAAAAGGCGGAGTTGTCTGGCATACACAGGGCAGCGGCAAATCGCTTTCCATGGTTTTTTATACCGGAAAAATTGTTTTAGCCATGGATAACCCAACCATTGTGGTGATTACTGATCGCAATGATCTGGATGACCAATTATTTGATACTTTTGCCGCGTCAAAACAGTTGCTAAGGCAAGAACCGGTTCAGGCCAGAGATCGAGAGCATTTAAAAGATTTATTAAAAGTAGCTTCTGGAGGAGTTGTATTTACTACGATCCAGAAATTCCAGCCCCAAGAAGGTAATATTTATGAACAGCTTTCTGATCGGCAGAATATTGTTGTGATTGCTGATGAAGCGCATCGCACTCAATATGGATTTAAAGCCAAAACAATTGATGATAAAGATGAAAAAGGGAATGTAATTGGACAAAAAACTGTTTATGGTTTTGCTAAGTATTTGCGGGATGCTTTGCCCAAGGCGACCTATCTGGGTTTTACTGGCACGCCGATTGAAGGCACAGATGTAAATACTCCGGCTGTTTTTGGTAATTATGTAGATGTTTACGATATCTTAATGGCAATTGAAGATAAAGCAACTGTGCGGATCTTTTATGAAAGCCGTTTAGCAAAAATTAATTTAAGCTCTGAGGGTAAAAAGCTGGTTGAAGAATTCGATGGCGATTTAAATCCGGAAGATTTAACTGTATCCCAGAAAGCTAAAGCTAAATGGACTCAATTGGAAGCATTGATTGGCAGTGAAGACAGAATTAAGCATGTAGCGCAGGATATTATTGAGCACTATGAAAAGCGGCAGGAAGTATTTGAAGGAAAAGTAATGATTGTTGCCATGTCCCGGAGAATTGCCGCGGAATTATATAAAGCAATGGTTCAGATTAGACCACAATGGCATAGTGAAGATTTAAACAAGGGAACAATTAAAGTTGTTATGACTTCAGCCTCGTCTGATGGCCCAGAAATTTCGCGGCATCATACATCGAAAGATCAGCGCCGGGTTTTAGCTGATAGAATGAAAAATGATCAAGATGAATTAAAGATAGTGATTGTGCGTGATATGTGGCTGACTGGGTTTGATGTGCCGTCTTTGCATACTCTTTATATTGATAAGCCAATGAAGGGCCACAATTTGATGCAGGCAATTGCCCGGGTTAATCGGGTTTATAAAGATAAGCCGGCTGGTTTAGTGGTTGATTATTTAGGGATTGCTTCAGATTTGAAAAAAGCTCTATCTTTTTATACTGATAGCGGAGGCAAAGGTGATCCGGCGGTTGCTCAGGAGCAAGCAGTTGCTTTTATGCTGGAAAAAATAGAAGTAGTATCGCAAATGTTTCATGGTTTTGCCTATGAAGATTATTTCCAGGCAGATACTTCAAGAAAGCTTTCAATTATATTGGAAGCGGAAGAACATATTTTAGGGATTGAGGATGGCAAGAAACGCTACGTTAATGAGGTGACTGCTTTATCTCAGGCATTCGCGAT
>JAHITY010000087.1 GCA_018817165.1 Candidatus Omnitrophota bacterium | reverse complement strand
TTTATCTCAAAATAAATTACTGACTTCGAATATATTTAACCAAAACTATTTAAAAATAATATGATTTTTTTAATTCTCGGTCAGCCTGTCAAGGTCTGACCCCATACATCAAAATGCGAATAAAGGCTTTAACTCAAAACCAGGCAGTCAATATGAGCATCAAACAAATACCAAATAACCAAGCAGCAATCTCTCAAAAGCAGCGTATAGCGTTTAGGGGATAGGGAAAAATAAACCTTTCCCCTTTTTTATTAAAACTAAAAGAAATATGGGATTTGCTTTTTTTGTTTTACAAAAACGAGGTGTAGTCAAGTAGAGACTTGCCCTAAATTTCCTTATTGCTATGTTTGCAAAAAACAATGGTATAAGGTATACTTCTTTAATGTTAAAAAATAGCCATAGAGTAATAGTATTATTAGTCTTACAGACTTTTTTATACCCTAATGTCTTGAGTTTCGGGTATTTAAATACTGATTTTGGCACTTTGTCTCCAAAGCTAAGTGTATCACAGCAATCCGTGCAAACCATATTTAAACACATTGATTTTGATAGAATTTCTTTTAGTGATGACAATTTGCCTGGTCTGGTGAGATTGAATCCCGGCTGGATTGAATATTTTGTAGATAAGAAAATTTATCCGCACAGGTTTACCGGGATTATCAGACCTAATGCTAAAAGAAATACTCTACAGTTGACTCCAGAATTTTGGCTGATGAAACAGGAATTTGAAGCAATCAATGAGCCTGGGAAGGCTCCTTATTTACATTTTATGGAATTAGACAATATCCATTTTTCAGTAGTGCCCTGGCTGCAGAAAACATTTCCTCAAGAATACAATGAACTCAGCCAAAAACTCACAGATAATGATCTGTTTTGGTATTATGTGCAAGATTTTTATCAGCGACTGGAAACTATTGATCCGTTTAAGATAAGTGTTGAGGGACTTTGGTGGGGTGAGGGCCACGAGCAAAGAATTGCTTTACGCGGTTTTGAAGCAATGGATGCGATAAGACAGATCTCAGATGCCTGGGACCTGCCGCCGCAAAAAAACCTTTTATATGCCGGGTTTATTCAGATACAAAAAGAACTGCCAAAAGAAATAAGTGATAAAGTTTATACTGTCTTTTCAAAATACAAACATACTCCTCTGATGGAATTTACAGTGAAGGATATGACTTTAGCCGCAATCACCAATAATGTGCTGGAAGGCGATAAAACCGTCATGGACATTCCCCTGGGCAGAAAAAACATACCGATTCTCAGGGAAAAAGGCAGTCTTTTAAATCAAATCTATTTTAACAAAGCCAATTCTCTATCAATTCCCACATCAATATAATCCTCAGATTAATCTGAGAGTAGTTAATACCTCAATGAACTGTCCCAAGATTGACAAACTTCGAGCAAAGGAGTATTATTTATATATCAAAATGCGAATAAAGACTTTAACTCAAAACCGGAAAGTCAAGATGAGCATCAAACAAATACCAAATAACCAAGCAGCAATCTCTCAAAAGCAGCATATAGCGATTAGGGTTTAGGGGATAGGGAAAAATAAACCTTTCCCCTTTTTTATTAAAAATAAAAGAAACAGGGGATTGTTTTTTTGTTTTAATGACGTGATTACAGACTTGACCCCTTTTATGTATATGTACTAATTATTTAAAATGAAATTGATAAGATGAAAAAAATTATTTTGTTGATTACTGTAAGTATATTATTTTCCGGATGTGGACGGTTTATGTACGGTAATTACAATAGAAATGATAATGGAACATATCAAGTTGAACCTGGGATATTTCCGGGGATAAGGTCAGATGTTTATATTTTAAAAGAGAGTTTTACCCAATATGATCCTCCTGAAGATTATCAAGTCAATAAAATTGTGTATCCAGTAGGATATATAAGTGGAATCCTAATTGGTTCAGCCTTAATGGCACCGAGTGTTCCTATTGATTTAGCTTATGATATACTCGGCTTGCCAATTGATAAAAGAGCCGCTCAAAAAGACACATTAAAACCGATTAATCACGAGAAGTAAAAAAAGTAATGTAATATTTAATTGTTAATTATTGACTGACTTCGACTAAAGCGGTATTATTTATATATCAAAATGCGAATAAAGACTTTAACTCAAAACGAGGCAGTCAAAATGAGCATCAAACAACCACCAAATAACCAAGCAGCAATCTCTCAAAAGCAGCGTATAGCGATTAGGTGTTGAATATCAGGACATCGTTTACCCAAGTTAGCGAGTAAGAATATCATGACATCGTTTACCCTAACTATTTTTATTAACATGTTTTTTAAAAGCAAAACGCGAATATTTCAG
>JAHITY010000086.1 GCA_018817165.1 Candidatus Omnitrophota bacterium | reverse complement strand
GGTGAAAAATTAGAAAATATTGATATTGCTGATTTAGGCAGAGCGAAGAAAGTAAGAATCGAAAAAGATAATACAACTATTGTTGAAGGCGCAGGCAAGACAGCGGATATTAAAGCTCGAATCAGCCAGATCAAGAAGCAGATCGAATCATCTGATTCTGATTATGATCGGGAAAAACTGCAGGAACGTTTGGCAAAGCTTGCCGGCGGAGTCGCGGTAATTAATGTTGGTGCGGCAACTGAGACTGAAATGAAAGAGAAAAAAGCAAGAGTTGAAGATGCTTTGCATGCGACTCGAGCTGCGGTTGAAGAAGGAATTGTTCCTGGTGGAGGAGTGATTCTTGTACGTGCGGCAAAAGGCTTAGATAGTTTAAAGCTGGAAGGTGATGAGAAAGTCGGTGCAGAGATTATCCGCAGAGCAATTGAAGCGCCAATTCGTCAGCTTGCAGAAAACGCGGGACTTGAAGGTTCTGTTGTTTTAGAACAAGTTAAAAATAAAAAAGGTAATATCGGCTATAACTTCAGCACTAATGAATATGTGGATATGATCGAAGCAGGTATTCTTGATCCGGCTAAGGTCAGTCGGAGTGCTTTAGAAAATGCGGCAAGTATTGCTAGTCTGCTTTTAACCACAGAGACTTTGATTACGGATATAAAAGAAGATGATAAAGCTGGTGCTGGAATGCCTCCGATGGGTGGCATGGGCGGTATGGGTGGAATGGGTGGAATGGGCGGATATTAATTTCTCCCAAATTTGGATTAATAAAACCCGCAGGAACTTATGTTCTTGCGGGTTTTTAATTAATTGACATAATCAGCATTTTATGCTATATTAAATTCTCAAAATTTCTCTAAGTAATAGGTTATTATTAAAATTACAAACTGTTACTAAATAATTGGTTAAGAACATAAGGGGAGGTAAAAATAATGGCAGAATTTATCGGAAAAGGCAGAAAAGCACGTCGCTGTTATGGATTTGATGAGATCGCACTTGTCCCGGGAATGGTTACAATTAATCCTAATGAAGTCGAGTCCATTTTTATTTTAGGCGGTGTTAAATATAAGGTTCCGATTATTGCCGCGGCAATGGATGGAGTCGTAGATGTAAATTTTGCCATAGCAATGGGAAAACTCGGCGGACTAGCGGTTCTGAATCTTGAAGGCGTGCAGACGCGTTATGAAAATCCTAATGAAGTTCTAGATAAAATTGCTAATGCAACTCCCGAAGAAGCAACAAAGTTGGTTCAGGGAATTTATAATGAGCCGATTAAAGAAAAGTTAGTATCAGTAAGAGTTGAACAGATTAAAAAAGCAAAAGTTCCTTGTATTGTAAGTGCTATTCCGCAACGCGCGGAAAGATTTGGTGCTTTAGCTCAGGAAGCTGGCGCCGATATTTTTGTAGTTCAGTCTACGGTTACATCAGTTCAACATATTTCCACAGAATATGATGTTCTGGATATTGGAAAATTTTGTTCTTCGATGAAAATTCCGGTGATTGTAGGTAATTGTGTTACGCATGATGTAGCACTT
This sequence comes from Candidatus Omnitrophota bacterium, assembly GCA_018817165.1. GTDB lineage: Bacteria > Omnitrophota > Gorgyraeia > B26-G9 > B26-G9 > JAHITE01. The sequence goes on along the minus strand of JAHITY010000086.1, from coordinate 16,875 downwards.
GAGCTTTTTGAAGCAGGAATAAGTGCTTTGCTTGTCGGTATCGGACCTGGGGCTGCCTGTACTACGCGCGGTGTTTTAGGCATTGGAGTTCCTCAAGTAACAGCAACTTGTGATTGCGCTGAAGCGCGAGATTATTATATGAAAAAAACTGGTAGATATGTGCCGATTATAACTGATGGCGGAATGCGTTCCGGCGGCGATATTTGCAAAGCTTTTGCTTGTGGGGCTGATGCGGTTATGGTGGGTTCGGCTTTTGCTCGGACAAAAGAAGCTCCGGGGCGTGGCTTTCACTGGGGTATGGCTACACCGCATGCGAATTTGCCCCGGGGAACGAGAATTCGCGTAGGGACAACCGGAACATTGGAAGAAATTTTGTTTGGTCCGGCACGTTTGGATGATGGTTCTCAGAATCTTATGGGGGCTTTGCAGCTTTCTATGGGATCGCTTGGAGCAAAAACAATCAAAGAAATGAATCTAACTGAAATTATTATTGCGCCTTCAATTCAGACAGAAGGAAAAATATTTCAACAGGCGCAAAGAGTAGGAATGGGTAAATAATTTTTAATAAAAGTAAGCTAAAAGGGATAAAATGCAAAGAACTCATAATTGTGGTCAGTTGAATCTGAAAGATGAAAATAAACAAGTTGTTTTAAGCGGTTGGCTTAATTCGCGTCGCGATCATGGAGGGTTGATTTTTATTGATTTGCGCGATCGGGAAGGGTTTACTCAGATTGTTTTTGACCCCCAGGTTAATTCGTCTGTGCATGAATTAGCGCAGTCTCTGCGCAATGAATTTGTTATTTCTGTTAAGGGGAAGGTCAGCGCGAGACCAGAAGGTACAATTAATTCAAAAATCGCAACCGGTCAGATTGAAGTGATCGCTGAGCAATTAGAGGTTTTAAATAAAGCGCAGGCTTTGCCTTTTGAAATAAATGATGATAAAGAAGTCGGCGAAGAATTGAGATTGGCTTATCGCTATTTGGATTTAAGAAGAAAGAAAATGAAAGACAATTTAATTCTGCGTTCCAAGGTTTTTAATGTGATCCGTAGTTTTCTTAGTGATCAGGGCTTTTTGGAAATTGAAACTCCGATTCTAACTAAAAGCACGCCTGAAGGAGCACGCGATTATCTTGTTCCCAGCCGTTTAAACAATGGAGAGTTTTTTGCTTTGCCGCAATCACCTCAATTATTTAAACAGATTTTAATGGTTTCTGGTTTTGATAAATACTATCAGATTGCCAAATGTTTTCGCGATGAAGATTTGCGTAAAGACCGGCAGCCGGAATTCACTCAACTTGATTTGGAAATGTCTTTTGTTGAAGAAGAGGAAATATATGATCTTTTAGAGCGACTTTTGTTTGAAATTTTTCAAAAAACCATGAATAAAAAATTAGTAACGCCATTTTTGCGTTTAACTCATGAGCAGGCAATGCTTCGTTTTGGTTCAGATAAACCAGATACACGTTATGATCTAGAACTAAAAGACCTTAATTCTTTAGTTGGAGCAAGTGAGTTTATGGTGTTTAAAAAAGTTATAGAGTCTAAAGGTAAAATCATCGGCTTAAAAGCTCCGGATGGTGCGCAGTTTACGCTCAAACAACTCGATGAGTTGACAAAACAGGCAATAGATTTGGGCGCTAAAGGTTTGGTTTGGATTAAAATTCAAGAAAATGATTTTCAGTCTCCGGTAAAAAAACATTTAGGCGATTCCTTATTGAAAAATTTAACAATTAAATTTGAAGCAAAGCCAGGAGATCTTTTGCTTTTGGTTGCGGATAAACATAAAATCGCATTGAATGTTCTGGGACAGTTGCGGGTTAATGTTGCTGGAATGTTAAAGCTTGATCAAAGCGATGAATTTAACTTTTTATGGGTAACTGATTTTCCTTTATTTAAATACAATGAAGAGGAAAAAAGATGGGATTCAGAACATCATCCGTTTACTTCTCCCAAGCCCGAAGACTTGGAGTTTTTAGACACAGATAGAGCTAGGGTCAGATCATGTGCTTATGACCTGGTTGTTAATGGAACGGAGCTGGGTAGTGGCAGTATTCGTATCCATAATCCTGAATTGCAGGAAAAAATATTTTCTATTTTAGGCTTAGGCTCAGAAGAAATTGAAGCTAAGTTCGGATTTTTGCTTAAGGCTTTTAAGTATGGAGCTCCGCCGCATGGTGGTTTCGCTCCGGGAATGGATCGCTTATTAACCTTAATGACTGGCAGCAGCAGTATCCGAGATGTTATTGCTTTTCCTAAAACCCAAAAAGCATTTTGTCCTTTGACTTCGGCTCCGTCGAAAGTCTCTCAGGCGCAGTTGGATGAGCTGCATTTGACAATAAAAGAGGAATAGATTATAATAAAAAATATTTATAAATAAAATTTAAAGTTTGGTTGCTACTGATCGCAGGAGGTCTAAAAAAATGAAGAAAATGTTACCGTTGATTCTAATCATATGTGTATTGAGTTTAAATATAAGCGGTTGTGTTAAGCGATTTTCTATGGTTACAGTAGACGAGCCTAGAGTAGATCAGGATATCAGCGGAAATAAAGGGTTTATTTCCGGTTCAATTCCTCCTGAAGATCAGCCAAAACAACGGGTTAATACCAGAAAAGTTTATCAAGTTACGATGGAAGTGCCGCCTTATCCGGAATGGAAAAACTTTAGACAGTCTGAAGCCACTTCGGACAAAGAGATCTGGGGTAATCGAGGATATATTTTTGGCGGACCAGCGAGTATGAACCAGATGCCGTCCAAATCAACAGAAGAAACTGTTGTAAAACAAATATTTTTGCCAGATGAAAAAAGCTATACGACAACTGAAGAAGCGTTTAAGCCGGAAGTTGTAATGTCTAAGCCAGCTAAAACTCAAACTCAAACTCAAACTCAAACTCAAACTCAAACTCAAACTCAAACTCAAACTCAAACTTCTTTTTCTATGTACAAAATAAAACCCGGTGATACCTTGCAAAAAGTTTCCAAAAATGTTTACGGAACAAGTACGCAATGGAAAAAGATTTATGATTTCAATCAAGATTCATTAAAAAATCCTAATAAAATATATCCTGGCCAAATGATTAAAATCCCGGAGTAATAATACTGGATAATTTAGAGTTAAAAAGTATGATAATAATCAATAAAGTTCATGATTATCAAGAAAATAATCTGCTTTTTAACAGGGTTGATGCGAAGCTAGAATTGTTAAATAAGAAACTCTCCATAAGTTTAATTGCCCTCAAGAAAAATTTTTCAAAACAAAAAAAATGCAGTGCGGTTTTGGCCAGTGTCGTAACTGAATATATGTTTGGGTTAATTAAATATCGCAGAATTTTTGTTTAGGATAAAAGGGATATATGAAAAAAAACAGTGCGGCAAAAAATGATAATAAAAATACGCAAAATGCAATAAATTTAATTATTGCGATTTTTGTTTTTTTGAGTGTTGCGGCAACTATTTTTATGGGAAAAGGATTTTTAGCCTCACAACCTTCTGTAGAAGTCGGGCAGATATCACAGCATGATATATATGCGCCGTTTGAATTTTCTTTTATTGATATTAACGGAAAAGAAATAAATTTTGAAAAAAATGAAATTATTGTTGAACGCGGACAGAGGATCACTAAGACGCAGCAACTGGCAAATGCTGAGCTGAAAAAAGATCAAAAGCAGCCCAAAAATCTCTATTATATTTTAGGGGTTTTATTGTTGATGATTATATTTGCGGTTATTACAGTTACTTATCAAACTATTCGCAAGCTTAAGGTGCTCAATGAGTTAAAAAATGTTGTATTATTGTGTTTAGTTTCTTTACTCCTGATTTTAGGCGCTAAGGCGATAATATTATCAGGATGGAGTGTGTATTTGATCCCGATTGCCAGTGTCTCAATGCTGGTGGCCATTTTGGTTGATCCAGGTGTTTCTTTGATGACTACGGTTATTTTGAGTATTTTTATTGGAGTTTTAACCGGGGTTAGATTGGATGTAATGGTGGCAATGCTTGCCGGCGGGATTGTCAGTATATATTCAGTGATCAATGTCCGCAGAAGAAGCGATCTGACCAAGGCTGGTATTTTAATTGGTTTAACTAATATGGTTTCGATTATTGCTATGGGAATGATTAATTTCATTTCGATTAATTATATTATTAAGCAAGGTGCTTGGGGATTGGCCAATGGAATTATTTCGGGAGTAATTGTTACCGCTTTTTTGCCGGTATTTGAAATGCTTTTTGGGATAACGACAAATGTTAGTTTGCTGGAATTATCAGATTTGAATCAGCCGGTATTAAAGGAATTAGTGTTAAAAGCTCCGGGGACTTATCATCATAGTTTAGTTGTCGGTAATTTGGCGGAATCGGCTGCTGAAGCCGTGGGAGCAAATACTTTATTGGCGCGGGTAGGCGGTTATTTTCATGATATTGGCAAATTGCGTATGGCTCCGTATTTCACGGAAAATCAGGCGCATTCAGAAAACAAACATGAAAATTTAAGTCCGACAATCAGTAGCTTGATAATTATTAACCATGTTAAAGAAGGTTCTGATTTGGCTAAAAAATATAAGCTGGGCTCAGCGATTAATGATATTATTATTCAGCATCATGGTGATGATATTGTGCAGTATTTTTATCATCGCGCTTTAGAACAGAATGCTCAAGAAAATAATAATTTACAGGCAGAGGATTTTCGTTACCCTGGACCAAAACCGCAGTCAAAGGAAGCAGCGATTGTTATGTTGGCTGACACGGTTGAAGCCGCGTCCCGGGCAATGCCGGCGCCGACACCAGTAAAAATTAAGGCGATTGTTAATCGGCTGATTAATAATAAATTTATTGACGGGCAATTAGACGAATGCGATTTAACCTTAAAAGATTTGCATATAATATCAAATGTTTTCACCCATATATTAAACGGTATCTTTCACACAAGGATTGAATATCCTGATATCAAACAATTTACTAATGAACAAAATAAACATAAAGAATCTTCAGAAAAAAATAAAAATAAATAGTCGCAAGCTTAAAACTTTGGCAAATAATGTGCTTAAATCCCAGGGGATTGTTTCAGGGGAATTAAGCGTGGCTTTAGCTGATGATCCGCAGATTAGAGATTTGCATAAACGTTATTTGAATAAAAATACCGCGACTGATGTTTTGGCTTTCAGAATGGCAGATGGTGAATTTGGAAAAATTAATCCGCAAATTCTCGGAGATGTAATATTATCAGTTGAAACAGCTCAAACACAAGCCATGAAATTAAACTTGAGCATCGAATCTGAAATCAATCTTTATCTTATTCATGGAATACTTCATTTATTAGGATTCAGCGATAAAACAAAATCGGGGTATGCACAAATGAAAAAAATGCAAGAGGAGTTAATGAATAGCTATGCATAAACGCCGACTTTTTGACAGCTTTAATTACGCGATTGAAGGAATTCTTTATGTTTTAAAAACTCAAAGAAATATGCGCTTTCATTTTCTGGCCGGGATTATTATGCTGCTTTTGGGCTTGTATTGCAACTTATCTAAACCGGAACTTATATTATTGTTGATTACGATTTCATTTGTCCTTTTAGCTGAAATGCTGAATACAGCGACAGAGCTGGTGATTGATCTGATTACAGATGAGTTCCATCCCTTGGCGAGAATTATAAAAGATATTGCTGCCGGATCAGTGCTGGTTGCGGCGATTAATTCAGTCTTTGTCGGATATCTTTTATTTTTAACTAATGTTCCTAAAAACACAATTCAAACAAGCATTGATTATATTCGCAATAATCCTTTGCACATAACCTTTATTTCGTTTTTAATCGTACTCTTAACGGTTATATTTTCTAAGGCGAAAATCGGCAGAGGTAAGCCTTTGCGTGGAGGAATGCCTTCGGGACATTCAGCTTTGGCTTTTTCTGTTTGGGCAATAACATTATTTTTAGCTCCCAGTAAATTGCTGATTGTTTTGGTATTTATTCTTGCTTTGCTTATCGCGCAAAGCAGGATTCGTCCGGGGTTTCATAGTTTAAAAGAAGTAATTGCCGGTTCTTTAGTCGGCCTGGGATTAACCAGTTTGATATTTTTTTTCTTAAGATTATAATTAGATGCCTATACATAAAACTGATGCCATAGTGCTTAATCGCAGAGATTATCGAGAAACAAGTTATTTGGTAAGTTTGTTTACTCCTGATTTTGGAAAGATTCATGCCCAGGCAAAGGGGGCAAGAAGAAAAATTGATAAATTTGGTTCGAGTCTTAGTCCGATTACCTATAATAAGATAGTTTTTTATGAAAATCTTAATAGTGATTTGCATATTATCAGTCAGGCTGATCTAGTTGAACATTTTTCTAATATTGATAAAAATGTTGAAAAATTCGGCTTGGCGAGTTATATTATTGAACTGATCAGTGCGTCTATTCCTTTTGGCGAAAAAAATAAAGAAATTTTTATTTTAGTAATGAAGTTCTTGAAATTTCTCGATAAAAACGATAAAATAGAAAACATCGCGCAAATCTTTGAAATAAAATTTTTAGATCTTTCCGGGTTTAAACCACGCCTTGATTGCTGTGTTCATTGCAGCAGTCATATATTGACTTTCAGTAAATTTAGTTATGTATTGGGAGGTTTATTGTGCGAAAAATGCTATGCCGCTGATATTAATGCTCAGAATTTGATGCAGGGGACAGTGGCAACAATCGAGCATATTGAGAAAACAAAATTAGAAGATTTGCAGTCATTTAAAATAATCAGCAGCATTAGCCAGGAATTAGAACAGATATTGCGAAGATTTATTGATTTTCATTTGGGAATACAGTTTAAGAGTCTAGAATTTTTAAAGAAGTTGAGGTTAGCTAATGTCTAATGTAACAATGGATACAATTGTTTCTTTGTGTAAACGCCGCGGTTTTATTTTTCCTAGTTCTGAGATATATGGTGGTTTGGGGAGTACGTGGGATTATGGGCCCTTAGGTGTGGAACTTAAACGCAATGTAAAACAGGCTTGGTGGAATTCAGTGGTTCATCATCGAGATGATATGGAAGGTTTGGACTCTGCGATTTTGATGCATCCCGCAACCTGGAAAGCGTCGGGTCATACGGATGGATTCACAGATGCTTTGGTTGACTGTAAAGCATGTAAAAAACGCTTCCGAGTTGATCATTTGCCTGGTTTGGGTGATTTAAGGAAATGCCCTGATTGTCAGGCGGAAATTGATCTGATTAAAAACCCGCCGCGTTTGTTTAATCTAATGTTAAAGACATTTCTTGGCCCGATTGAAGATGAAAACGCGGTTACTTATTTGAGACCGGAAACCGCACAGGGGATTTTTGTTAATTTTCAAAATGTGGTTAATTCCCGTTCTCGTAAATTACCATTTGGGATTGCTCAGATCGGAAAAAGTTTCCGCAATGAAATTACTCCAGGCAACTTTACTTTTCGTACCAGGGAATTTGAGCAGATGGAAATTGAATATTTTGTAAATCCGGAGAATGCTTCAGAGGCTTATAAACAATGGGTAGAACAAAGATATGCTTGGTATCAGGAATATGGGATTAAAAAAGAAAAATTGCATTTGCGGGTTCACGCTGATGATGAACTGGCGCATTATGCCAGCGGCTGTACTGACATAGAATATGAGTTTCCTTTTGGCTGGTCAGAACTGGAAGGGATCGCGAATAGGGGAAATTTTGATTTAAGCCAGCATGCAAAACATAGCGGTAAAGATCTGCAGTATTTTGATCAGGCGGCTAATTTGAAATATTTGCCGCATGTTATTGAGCCGTCCGGAGGGGTTGACCGAGCAACACTTGCATTTTTGGTTGACGCTTATCGTGAAGAGGAGGTAAAAGGAGCAAAAAGAGTTGTTTTAGGTTTACATAAAGCGCTTTGTCCGTTTCAAATCGCTGTATTACCGCTGCTAAAAAAGAACCCACAGATTGTCGAAATGGCAAAAAAAATTATTAGTGGCTTAAAGAAAAAATATGTGGTAAAATACGACGATACTGCTTCTATCGGTAAGCTTTATCGCCGTCAGGATGAGATTGGAACTTTATATTGTTTAACAGTTGATGTTCAGTCAACAGAGGATAATATGGTTACAATCCGCGATCGGGATACAATGTTGCAGGAAAGAATAAGCTTGGAGCAGTTGGATAAATATTTGCAGGAAAAATTAGGGTAAATAGGTTAATTATTAATTATTAATGGAATGAAAGGGGTAGTTGTAAAGATGGCTAAAAAGTACGTGTATTTTTTTGGTAAAGGACAATCCGAAGGCGATAAAAGTATGAAGGCTATTCTTGGCGGAAAAGGTTCTAATCTTGCGGAAATGGCAAGTATTGGAGTTCCAGTTCCTCCGGGATTTACTATTTCAACAGAAGTTTGTGATTATTATTATAAAAATGGTAATAAATATCCGGCTGAACTTCAAAAGCAGATTGATGAGAATATCGCTAAGCTGGAAAAAACAATGGGTGCCAAATTAGGTGATGCTGATAATCCGCTGCTAGTATCGGTAAGAAGCGGCGCAGCGGCATCTATGCCAGGGATGATGGACACTGTTCTTAATCTTGGACTTAATGACGCGGCGGTTGAAGGTATGGCTAAAAAAACAAATAATCCAAGACTTGCTTGGGACGCGTATCGTCGGTTTATTGATATGTTCGGCGATGTAGTTATGGGCGTGCATCATGAACATTACGAAGAAAAACTAACCGCGATAAAGAAAAAATACAAAGCAAAATTAGATACTGATCTAAACGCGGATCAGCTTAAAGAGCTTTGCGGGGAATATAAAAAGGTTTATGAAAAACATGTTAAAAAACCTTTTCCCGCCAGCGCTAAAGAACAATTAATGGCTTCGGTTAATGCCGTGTTTGGTTCATGGAATATTCCGAGAGCTGTAATGTATAGAAGACTTAATAAAATTACCGGATTGCTCGGTACAGCGGTAAACGTACAGGCAATGGTATTCGGCAATATGGGCAATACATCAGGAACAGGTGTTGCTTTTACGCGTAATCCTTCTAATGGCGGTACTGAATTTTATGGTGAATTCTTAATTAATGCCCAAGGTGAGGACGTTGTTGCTGGAATTAGAACTCCTGAGCCGCTGAGTGATCTTAAAAATGAATGGCCAGCAATTTATAAAGAACTTAATGATATCCGTAATAAATTAGAAACACATTATAAGGATATGCAGGATGTTGAGTTTACGATTCAGGAAGGCAAGTTGTTCATGCTTCAGACCCGTACGGGAAAACGTACTGGGCTCGCGGCGGTTAAAATAGCTGTGGATATGGTTAATGAAAAAATGATAACTCCTCAAGAAGCATTAATGCGTATCGAAAGCAATCAGTTGAATCAGCTTTTGTTCCCGATTTTTGATCTTAAAGCTAGCGCGGATGCTAAAAAAATCGCTAAAGGTTTGCCGGCAGGTCCAGGGGCAGCATCCGGTCAAGTAGTTTTTACTGCTGATGTAGCTGTGGCTTGGAAGGCAAAAGGTAAGCAGGTAATTTTAGTCCGGCATGAGACTTCTCCGGAAGATATTGCGGGTATGGATGCTGCAGAGGGAATTCTTACTTCAACTGGCGGTGTGACTTCTCACGCGGCTGTTGTGGCTCGCGGTTGGGGTAAATGCTGTATTGCTGGTTGCGGCGCTTTAAATATCAACTATGCTAAAAAACAGATAACTGTTGGTAAATTAGTAATTAAAGAAGGTGATTGGATTTCTCTGGATGGAACTACTGGAGAAGTTATGTTAGGGCATATTAAAACTTCATCAAGTCCGGTAATTGCGGGTGTTGTGGAAAATAATGCTAAAGCTAAAAAAGATCCGATTTACACTATGTTTATGCAGGTAATGACCTGGGCTGATAAATATCGCAAGCTCAGCGTTAGAACAAATGCGGATACGCCAAAAGATGCATTGGCTGCTTTGAGATTAGGCGCAGAAGGCATTGGCTTAACCCGAACTGAGCATATGTTTTTTGAAGGTGAGAGAATCTGGGCAATTCGCGAGTTTATTCTTGCTCAGGATACTGAAGGCCGTCAAAAAGCATTGAAAAAATTATTACCTTACCAGCGGAAAGATTTTGAAGGAATTTTTAAAGAAATGAACGGATTCCCAGTAACTATTCGTTTACTTGATCCGCCATTGCATGAATTCCTCCCGAATGATGCTGCGGGACAAAAAGAAATGGCAAAGCGTTTAAACCTCACTACAGCTAAGGTTCTTGAATATGTAACTAAGCTGCATGAATTAAACCCAATGCTGGGACATCGCGGATGCCGTTTGTCAATTACTTATCCTGAATTGTGTGTAATGCAGACAACCGCGATTATTGAAGCAGCGGTTAATATGGCAAAAAAGGGAATTAAAGTTCTTCCGGAAATAATGATTCCTTTGATTGGAACAAAAGCGGAATTTGATTTCTTAGAACCAATTGTCAGACAGACTGCTGACGCGATTATCAGTAAAGCAAAATCAACAGTAAAATACATGGTGGGAACAATGATTGAAATTCCCCGCGCCGCGCTTACTGCAGATGAAGTCGCGGAAAAAGCGGAGTTTTTCTCTTTTGGAACCAATGATTTAACTCAGATGACATTTGGCTACAGCCGTGATGATGCGGGTGTTTTCTTGCCGGATTATATTGAAAAGAAAATATTATCAGATGACCCATTTATGACTATTGACCAGAACGGGGTTGGTAAACTTGTTCAGACCGCAGTTAATTTGGGCAGAAAAGTCAAACCAAATTTAAAATGCGGAATTTGCGGAGAACATGGGGGAGAATCTGAATCAGTAAAATTCTGTCATCGTGTGGGACTTAACTATGTTAGTTGTTCTCCTTTTAGAGTGCCGATAGCTCGCTTAGCCGCGGCTCAGGCTGCTTTGGAAGAAGCAAAAGGAAAGAAATAATATATTATGGTGATGGATCCGATCAGATTATATCTGAAAGATATAAAAAATATCCCGCTTTTATCTCCGGAAGATGAGCTGAAAGTTGCTAAAAAAGCAAAACGGGGTGATGCTAATGCTCGTAAGTTAATGATTAATTCAAATTTACGATTGGTAGTAAATATAGCCAAAAAGTACAGTTTTTTGGGGGTGCCAATTACAGATTTGATTGAAGAAGGAAATTTAGGGCTGATGCGCGCGGTTGAGAAATTCGAACCCAGCAGAGGCTATAGATTCAGTACTTACGCGGCTTGGTGGATCCGTCAATTCATAACCAGAGCAATTGCAAATCAAAGTAAAACTATACGCGTTCCTGTTTATTTGACAGAAACAATCACTAAATGGAAACGAATTACTGAGCAGTTAACTCAGAAATTGGGGCGAACTCCGGCAATCAAAGAGATCGCTAAGAAAATGCGTATATCAATTAAAAAAGCGCAAGGTTTAAGCGAGATTGTAACGCGGACAACCTCATTGCATAAACCAATAGGTGAAGATTCTTCAGGGGAATTTATGGATTTAATTGAAGATGAATCCGTAGTTTCCCCTTTTGAAGAATTAAGCCGAATGCTCAGACAGGAAAAAATTGCTGAACTTTTAGAGCGAATGTCTGAACGGGAAAGACAGATATTAGTGCTGAGATACGGATTAAAAGATGGTACATTTAGGACATTAGAAGAAACCGCTAAGAGTTTTAAAATCAGCCGGGAACGTGTAAGACAGATAGAAAACAATGCTTTAAAAAAACTCAAAGTTTTTATGGAGGAAGCAGATAAATGAAAACTTTAGAATTGCTTTGTCAGTCAATTAGGGATGTTCAGGATTTTCCTAAAAAAGGGATAATCTTTAAAGACATCACTACTTTGTTAAAAGACCCGAAACGATTTAAACAAGCGGTTGACGCGATGTATAAGCAGTATAAAGGGAAAAAAATTGATGAGGTTGTATGCGTGGAAGCTCGCGGTTTTATCTTTGGGGCTGTTTTAGCTTATAAGCTAAACGCTGGTTTAGTTTTGGTGCGTAAAAAAGGGAAATTGCCATATAAGACTTATGAGATTACTTATGCTTTAGAATATGGTGAGGATACCTTGGCAATTCACCAGGATGCGATTAAACCACAAGGCAGAGTTTTGATTGTTGATGATGTTTTGGCAACCGGCGGGACGATTAATGCTGTTTGTAAGTTGTTAAAAAAAAGTAAAGCTAAAATAGTTGGTATTGGTTTTTTGATAGAGCTAGAGTTCCTTAAAGGCAGAAAAAAACTTAAAGGATATTCAATTAGTTCTTTGATCAAGTATTAATGTTTGGTGAAATATTAAACTAGAAGGGTGCGGACAGATTATCCGTGCCCTTTTTTTGCTTTTCTTTGTAGAAAATGATAAAATGAAACAAAGACACCAAGTAGGGGCCGCGCTTGTCTCGGCCCGTAATAATATACAATTAACAAAAATCTATGAAATTATTAATAAACGGGCGCAGGCAAGCAGCGCCCCTACGATTTCTAAAATTAATTAGTTATTGACCCTTGGCTTTACGCTAATCGCTATTTTTGAGGCAGGCTAATCATGATTGATAAAGAGATAGGTATATTTTTTGTTAAAATTATTGCGGGGATAATTGCGCTAATCTTACTATTTACTGTTATTATTCCTAAGTGGCAGGAGATTGATAATGCTTTTAATGAAAAAATTCGAAGCTTTGTTGGCTTAATTTTTGATACAAGTTCTTCATTTAAAAAAAGTGCTTCGAAAGAAGAAAATGATTACTTGGCATCAGGTTTTAATGAAACAAAAAATTTCTTTATCAAAAAGTTTCTTAATATTAAAACTCCTGACGAAATTAATAAAACAATAAGTTTAGGCAAGGATATTGTTCTAATGGCGCCGGATAAAGTTGAGATCATAAGAGATATCGCGTTTTTATATTATATTAAAAAAGATTATGTTAATGCTTTGGCAAATTATCAAATAGTTCTGAAGAATTATTCTAAGAGAAAAAGAGTATTTAATAAATTAAAAGGCGCGGATTCGCGCAGTGTCAAAAGGGCGCTGGCAGATATAGCAGCGGTTTATTATGCTCAAGGCGAGATGGATAAAATGCTGGATTATTACAAACAATATTTGCGCGCTTCGCAGCGTGATGATGTTTATCGGGATTTGCTAAATCAGGGAGTTGACGAGAAAACAGCAAGATATGGAATTTTTACGGCAATGGCTGGTGATGGATATCTGTCTTATGAAAAAGCAATAGAGGAGTTAGGGAAATTAGGCAAGGAATATCCGTCAGATGATGAGATTTTTTATCAGCTGGGATTGTACAATTTCGATGTAGTAAATTTGTTTGGGCAGGATGATTTTAAATCAATTGAAAATAATTACTATGATGCGAAAATTTATTTTTATAAAGTTTTAAATAAAAGTGATGAGTTTAGACAGCAGACAATAAATATAAATTTGGCAAAATTAGAGAAAATTAAAGCAAAGTATGAAGAACAGGCATTATCATCAATAAAAAAATAATCAAATAATAAATTTATCTGCCCCTGTCCCGAATGATGAGGACTGATGGGGTAATTCTTCGGGATGCCGAAGAAATTCATCTTGGAGCTGGCCATTCGGCATAGCTCAAAAGTTTGAAATGCGGTAGTTTGATTGAAGTTAAATTTATGTGCCCCTGTAGCCCCCGCCAAAATGCGGCGGGACAAGACGCTATAGGAAGTGTAATTTTCATGTGCCCCTGTAGCTCAGAAGGATAGAGCATTGGTTTCCTAAACCAAGTGCCAGACGTTCGATTCGTCTCAGGGGCACCAATAATTCATGAGGCGAAAATGATTGATTTGCATACGCATACGATTCTGAGTGACGGTTGCTTAGTGCCTTCTGAACTGGTCAGAAGGGCTCATGTCATGGGTTATAAAGTTTTGGGTATAACTGATCACGTGGACCGCTCAAATATTGAGCATGTTTTAGCTTCATTGGTAAAAGTATGCAAAGACTTATCGAAAAAAGTGGATATTAAATTAATTCCCGGAGTGGAACTTACCCATATCCCTTTAGAGGATTTTAAAGCTTTAACTGCTTATGCCCGCAGTTTAGGGGCTTGTCTGGTTATTGGTCATGGCGAGACGCTGTCTGAGCCAGTTATACCGGGCACGAATCGCGCGGCCATTGAGGCTGGAGTGGATATAGTGGCTCACCCTGGACTGATTACTGCTGAGGATGTTAAACTTGCTGCCAGCAAAGGTATTTACCTGGAAATCAGCGCCAGAGCTGGTCATTGTCTGGGTAATGGGCACGTGGCTAAGCTTGCTGTAAAGTATGGAGCTGGCCTGGTGGTAAATACAGACAGCCATGGCCCGGAAAACTTAATTACCCGGGAAAAGGCAACTAATATCGCATTAGGCGCTGGTTTAGAGTTAGAGCAGATAAAAGATATTATTCTAAAGGGTACAGACTGTTTGGTCAGTAAATTATTAGAGCGTTTTGCAGCGATTTAAATTAAGTTAAATCGCAATCTCTTAAGATATTGCCTTTTTGTTTTAATAAAATCGAGCAATAAGCTTAACAAAATTAATTACAAACCCTTGCAAAAAATCATAACTTTTAATATTTTTTACTTTTTGAAGATGGCAATATAAAGATTAACTGAGAATTGTAAAATTTGAAAAAAAATATTTTAAACAAAAAACAACAAAATGCAATTTTGCTTATTACTGGTCTGATTTTCATTTTAGTCTGCAGCGAAATAACAATCAGATTTACGATAGGTCGAGGTAAGCGATTTTATGTTTTGAGGGATGTAAGTTTTAAATTACCCGAGGTAAAGACGTTTAACCAAAAAGTTAATATCCTTTGTCTGGGCGGATCAGCTTCTAATGGAATGGGCTTAAAAAGTCTTGAGGATCGGTATTCGGAATTGCTGGCAAAATTGTTTCCTGATTTCAAGGTGATCAATGATTCGAATACCGGAGTCCCGCTTTCGGAAATAAATTTTTATTTATACAGCAGCTTAAAAGTGAATAAGATCGAATATTGTATTATATTTTCCGGTAATAATGAATATTTAGAATTATTGAACAGAAGAGAACATCATAACTATTCAGTTTTTTTGTTACGCTACTCGCTACCGAAGCTATTTTCAATAATCAGCAATTTTTCATATCTAACACATAATATAATAAATAAAGCATATGATATATTTATCGAATCAAAACATCCGCAGCGAGTACCTTTTGCGATTTTAAAAGGTGGAGGCAAGGATTCTTGGCCTTATTTGAATAAATTCTATATTACAATTCATAATTTATTTTATCAAATGCGCTTGCTTGAACTGAGAAATATAATACTGGCAAATCCCAAAGTAAATTTTATCTATATTATCCCGCCGATCAACTATGCGCATAATTGGGATATTATGAAAAAATATGACAAGCTTATAGAAGAAATGCCGGAGGATGTGAATAGTATTCGGAATTTACTGGAAAAATACTGGATAAAAAGAAGATTTTTGATTACTCCAAAACTACAAACATTGATCAAAGAAAAATTAAAAAACATTGAAAATCTTACAATTTTTGATTTGGATGCATATTTGCTCAGTCAAGTTAAGGGCAATGCTCTAGATACACAAAGTTTCTTTCTTGACTATTGTCATTTGAATGAATCAGGGCATGGAGTAATTGCTGAGCAGGTAAAAGAAATAATTAATAATAAACATCGTTCTGGACGATAGAAGCATTATTGCTATATAATTATTTACGGGTTATTATTAAATATAGTAGCAGATATGTCTTTAATTCTCAGGATATTTCATGTTATACTATTTATGGATATTATAATTAATTTTAAAATCAGTCAACGGAAACAGATGGAGTAATGCGATGAAAATATGCTTTCCAGTAGAACAGGATAAAGGATTAGATAGTCAGGTGTTTGGTCATTTTGGTTCAGCTCCGGCTTTTGTGATTTTTGATACACAAACAAAGGTATTGGAGACAGTGGATAATCAAGATTTAGGCCATGATCATGGGATGTGCAATCCGCTGAAAGCCATAGATGGAAAGACAGTGGATGCGATTGTTGTCGGCGGAATCGGTGCAGGCGCAATCAGCAAATTAAATATCCGGGGAATTAAAGTTTATCGAGCGCAGCAAGGGACTGTGCAGTCGAATATAGATTTGTTTGTCAATGATAAACAAAAAGAATTAAGAGTAGAACATGGCTGCGGCGGTCATGCTGGCGGATGCGGGCATTAATAATCTGATTTTAAAAATATGAACAGAATAATCGTTACAATTATTTTACTTTGCTGCAGCAATGTATTTATGACTTTTGCCTGGTATGGTCATTTGAAGAATCTGTCCGCTAAACCTTGGATAATTGCCGCATTGATCAGTTGGGGGATTGCTTTGGTTGAATATTTGTTTCAGGTTCCGGCGAATCGGATCGGGCATCAGGTAATGTCTTTAGGGCAGCTAAAAATACTGCAGGAAGTGATCACTTTATTGATTTTTTTGCCGTTTTCCATATTTTACATGAAGGAAAAACTTTCCAGTGATTATTTCTGGGCAGGAATATGTATTTTAGGAGCAGTTTTTTTTATTTTCCGCAGTAAAATATTTGGTTCATAATAAAAGAATATCGTTAGATTATTTATTAACTGGTGTTAGCCAAATTAAGCGATAATTTATTTAATTTTACTTTTTCTTGATAAAATATCAGAGTGATGGTAAAATATGATAATATAAAGGGATATAAAATATGAGTTTTTATATGTTTTTATAATCTATAGTTGATAAATATCTATACATCGTTTACCCGAAAGTCTCAGGACATCGTTTACTCAGATAGGAATAACGCAATAAATGAAGTCGTTCCTAACTTGCGTATATATTGTGTGACTATCGTCTGAAATATTCGCGTTTTGCT
>JAHITY010000085.1 GCA_018817165.1 Candidatus Omnitrophota bacterium | reverse complement strand
GGAAATACGGCGCGGATTTGCCGATCTTGATGTTTACATCAAGAAAATTTATGACCCGCGTAAAATTTGCTGATCATCTTGAGTATGGTTGATAGAGTAGGAAATGTCAACTATATTAGGACAAGACAGCCTTCCGCTTTTTTGCTTCATACTATAAGCCATGAGCTATCAGCTATCGGTCGAGCTTTTACGCCTAATTGACATTAATTCTTGCTTATGATATAGTTATATCCATTAAAATTCTAACAGATAAGGTGAAATTATGAAAAACTATAAAACTATTTTTTGTCTTGTTTTGCTGTGTGTATGTCTTTTAACTCAATCTTGTTATGCTTACTGGGTATGGTCTCCTCAGACTAATAAATGGGTGAATCCGATTTACAAAGTCTTTGATACTCCCAAAGAACAGTATGATTGGGCAATGGCTTATTTTGAAGAAGCGGATTATTCCAAAGCGATTTTTGAATTTAAAAAAATCCTCAAACATTTTCCGAAAGATGAATTAGCTCCGGAAGCAAAGTTTTATATTGCTCAGAGTCTGGCGAATATGAATAAATGGGATCGGGCGCTTGAGGCATTTCAAAAAGTGATCGAGATCTATCCTTTAAATAAACGCTTGGGGGAAATTGTAGAACAGCAATATCTTATTGGCGAAAAATTCTTTAATAAGAAGAAATATTATCGAGCTAAAGAGATTTTTCAAAAAGTTCTGTCAAACGCGCCTTATAGCAGCATTTCTGATGTGGCAAAATACAAAAGCGGTTTATGTGAAGTTAAAGTAAATGATTATTTAAAAGCTAGAGACGAGTTTGAAGAGTTTATTGATAATTACGCTTCCAGTCCTTATGTTGATGACGCGACTTATAATATTGGATTTTGTTCTTATAAACTTTCGGCTTTAGTCAAAGATTATGACGAAGAATTGATTGATCAGGGAATTACTGATCTTGAACATTTTACTAGAAAGTATCCGACCAGTGAATTTGTCCCTGAGGCAGAAAAACTGATTAATGATCTGTATGATAAAAAAGCGGGAAAACTTTACGCGATCGCTCATTTTTATGAAAAACAGAAAAAAACTTTTGCCGCAAAACAATATTATGAAGATTTGGTATTTACTTATGCGAAATCTGATTGGGCGAAAAAAGCAAATAAAAGACTAAAAGTCTTAAGCGAAAAGAAGCTGTAATTTCTAATCCGCGAAATGAGGTCCAGTGAAAAATAAAATCATGAAATTTACCCGATTATTGCTGATCAGCTGTTTAGTTTTTATCAGCGGCTGCGGATATACTACTAAGGCTTATAATCTGCCCAGCAATATTAAAACTATTTATATTGATTCATTTGAAAATAAAAGCGATCAGCCGAACCTGGAAAATGAATTAAGAATAAAATTAGCCCAAGCTTTCCAGGATGAAGGGCATATTAAGCTAGTGGAAAAAGCGGAAGCAGACACAATATTAACTGGTAAAATAAATAGCTATGATCGCCAGGCAATGCGCTATGCCAATGATGAGACTATTGAAGAATATCGGATATCTTTAACCGTTGATTTTGAATTTAAACAGCGAGTATCCGGCGAGATTATTGTTAAGGCGAATAGTTTTTACGCGGACACTTCCTATTATCTTAGCGGTAGTTTGGCTAAGTCAGAAAAAAGCGCGAGAACTGAAGCGATCGAGGAACTTGCCCACAGGATTTTAAACAAGATAGTTACATTATGGTAAAACCTTTAACTTATTGGCAGATTAAAACAGAGCTTAAAGCAAAGGAAATTAACTCTGTATATATCTTTGCCGGCGAAGAGCTGTTTTTAAAGCGGCAGATCGAAGAATTAGTTAAAGCCCGCCTGTTTGCTGCTTCATCCGCGGAGTTTAATCAGGATATTTTTTATGCAGATCAAACCAGCGCGGACAAAGTCCTGGATACTTTACGTACTCAGCCGTTTTTATCCGAAAAGCGATTAGTAATTTTAAAAAATGCCGATAAATTCAGCCAATATGAAAAACCCCTGCTCGATTTCCTCAAAGAAAAAAGATGTAAAAACATTTTAATTCTCGAAACAGAAAAAACTTTAAGCGATAAATTCATAAAAAAGCTTGTACCCTTTAGCACTCCGGTTTTATTCAGTCATTTACAAGGCCAGGACTTAAATAAATGGGTTAATGATTATGCCCAGAGCAAAGGTAAAAAGATCGATTATAACGCGATTGCTTTATTAATTGAAAAAATCGGCAATGATTTGGAGAGCATTATTACGTCTTTAAATAAACTTTGTTTGTATAGCGGAGCTCAGTCTGTGCTCAAAGAGCAGGATATAGAAGTTCTGATAAAAAAAACCCGGGAAGATACGCGCTTTACTTTTTTAAATGCTTTGATGTCTAAACAAACCAGCCGCGCTTTAGAAATGGCTCATGAATTATCGCGCAATGGCAAGCATGTTAGTGATTTGATTGGTTTGATTAATTGGCAGTTTAAGCGTTTGGATAAAGTCAAGCAATTGCAGCAAAAAGGTTATTCCCCGGCAACGATAATCGCTCAGCTGAAAATCACGCCGTACATTTATAATATAGTCAAAAAACAGGCAGCTACATACACTGCCCAAGAATTGGCAAAAGGGTTTGATTTGTTGCTGGATTCAGATATAGCAATAAAACAGGGGCTAAAAAGCCCCGGTTTAACTTTAGAAACACTAATTGTCTGTTTGTGCGCAAATAATTGAAAATTTATATATTAAGCTGCTTTTGCGGCAATGCTCATTTGATGTAGTTTTTTGGCAATACTTGCTTTTTGACGAGATGCTTTTTTCTTGTGCATCAGTTTCTGCTTAACAGCTTTATCTATTCTGGAGACACAACCACTAATTTCAGTCTTCAGTTTTGCGACATCTTTAGTTTCAATTAAAGTCGCAATCTTTTTTTGTTCCTTTTTCAAGGATTTTTTCAGAACAAGATTATGCTTTTGTCTTTTTTTTGATTGTTTAAGATCTTTAATCGCTGCTTTCTTTGAAGGCATACAAATTCTCCTTTCTTATGAATTTTTAAGAATATAACATAGGAAATTAGATCTGTCAAGTTTTTTTAGACTAAACAGAGTAAATACAGGACTTTAAATCAATGAGTAAAAATAAAAAATTATTCAAATCCGCTGGGATTGTCGGCGGCTTTACTTTGTTCAGCCGGATTCTCGGATATGTCCGGGACATAGTGATTGCTCGCTATTTTGGCACAGCGACTATTGCTGCCCAAGCTTTTATTGTTGCTTTCCGCATCCCTAATACTCTCAGACATTTAGTCGGAGAGGGCGCGGCTAATGCCGCGGTAATCCCGATTTTAAGCGAATATTTAGGCGAGGATAAGAAGAAAGAGTTTTGGCATATAACTAATATCATGCTCAACCTGATCATTATTGTGCTGGCGATTATTACGATAATCGGTACAATTATGGCTCCAGTGATTGTGCGGATTATTGCTTTTGGTTTTGTCAATGATCCCGCTAAACTGGAATTGACGATATATCTTACCCGGATAATGTTTTCGTTTATTTTCTTTATTGGCATCGCGGCTTATGGAATGGGTGTATTAAATACCTTAAGGAACTTTGCTATCGCGGCGGTTGGTTCTTGTTTTCTAAACATAACTATGATAATTTTCGGAATATGGGTTTGCCAAAGATTTGAACAGCCGGTTATTGGTTTAGCAATAGCTGTACTGCTCGGCGGCTTATTTCAGATTCTTGTGCAAATCCCCGTATTGCTTAAAAAAGGGTTTTATTTTGAATTTGCTTTTGATTTTTCTCATCCGGCAATTAAGAAAATGGGCAGATTACTTTTGCCGCGGATGGTGGGGTCAAGCATTTATCAATTAAACGCGTTTCTCGATACTTTTTTTGCCAGTTTTAGCAGCATAGTTGGTCAGGGCGCGATTGGCGCTTTGTATTTTTCCAATCGTTTGATTCAGTTTCCCACGGCATTATTCGGCTCGGCTTTGGCCACTGCTTGTTTGCCGACAATGTCGCGCCAGGCAATTAAAAATGACATCCCGGGTTTAAAAAATACCCTGGCTGTAGCTTTAAAAACTCTGCTGGTTTTTCTGATTCCATCGACTGTTGGTTTATTGGTTTTATCCCGGCCCATTGTCTCGATATTGTTCGAACGCGGAGAATTTGATCAATTATCCACCCAGATTACATCTTTGGCTTTGATGTATTATTGCTTTGGCATATTTTTTTATAGCGCGGCTCGGGTAATAACTTCCTGTTTTTATGCTTTAAAAGACACTCGCACTCCGGTAAAAGTAACTTTTTACTGCTTACTTTTAAACGGAGTTCTAAACTTTTTATTAATGAAGCCGCTGCAAGTCGGAGGAATTGCTTTGGCAACTTCAATTTCCTCAGCAGTTAATTTTTTCTTATTGCTCTATTTGTTAAGGCAAAAAATCGGGATAATCGGATTTGGTAAAGTAATCAAAATGTTTTACGCGATAATCATTGCCTCAAGCATCATGGGGGCGGGTTGTATTTATGCTTATTATTATTGTCGTAAGCTGATGGCGGGCTGGCAGGCCTTGGCCATAGCAGTGATCAGTGCTATGTTGATTTATTTAATTGTCGGCTGGATGCTGAAAATTTTTAAAGGGTTTCATGTGAATCTAGAATGAAAAAGGTCATAAGGCCACAAAGTCACAACGTAGGGGCCGCGCTTGTCCCGGCCCGTAATAATATATAATTATCAAAAATCGGTGGAATAATTGATAAACGGGCGCAGGCAAGCAGCGCCCCTGCGATTTATAAAAATATTCGATAATTTAAATCAAAATATACAATGGCATATTTAAATCATCTAAAACAAACAATAAAAACCTTGCCCGATAGTCCTGGGGTGTATCTGATGAAAGATGCTCAGGGGACGATTATCTATGTGGGTAAAGCGATCAGTTTAAAAAAAAGAGTCAGCTCTTATTTTAGCGGTTCGCAGCAGTCAACTAAAACAAAAATCCTGGTCAGTAAAATTCAGGACATTGGTCATGTCATGACTTTGACTGAAGAAGAAGCTTTGATTTTAGAAGCAGCTTTGATCAAAGAGCATATGCCTAAATACAATGTGGCGATCAAAGATGACAAGGCTTATCCTTTGCTGCGCTTAAGCGTGAATGAACGTTTCCCGCGTTTGCAGATCGTGCGCCGCAAGAAAAATGATAAGGCGATGTATTTTGGTCCTTATACTTCCGGCACATTGCTCCGGCAAGCCTTAACTTTGATCCGCCGTTTATTTCCTTTGCGCACTTGCAATGCCATGCCCAAAGCGGTTTGTCTGAATTATCATATTCAGCAATGTTTAGGCCCCTGCCAGGGTTATGTTGATTCAACGGTTTATAAAAAAACCGTGGATAATTTATTATTATTTTTGCAAGGTAAAAAATCCGATTTGATTAGTAATCTTTCTCTTGAAATGAAACAAGCAGCGATAAACCATGATTATGAAGCAGCGCTTGATTTAAGAAATCAGATCGAGAGTCTGAGCATTGTGCCGATAATCCACAAGCGGTTTAAAATCGCGGATCAGATCGCTGAACTGCAGAGTGTGCTTAAACTAAAGCATCGGCCAATTCTGATCGAAGGTTATGATATTTCTAATATCTCCGGCACGGATGCTGTTGGCTCAATGGTTAGTTTTAAAAATGGCTATGCTTTTAAATCCCGCTATCGCCGATTTAAAATCAAGACAGTAAAAGCGATTGATGATTACGCGATGATCAAAGAAGTGCTTAGCCGCAGGTTCAGCGGTGATTTATTGGAAACTTTGGAAATGCCGGATCTGCTGTTGATCGACGGCGGCAAGGGGCATTTAAAAACAGCTACTGAGCAGCTCTTAGAATTAAAAATCAATTTGCCGATTATCAGTCTGGCTAAAAAGTTTGAACATATTTATGTGCAGTGGCAGGAGCAGCCGATTGCTTTAGCTTTAAATTCCAAGGCATTAAGATTGCTGGTAGCAATTCGCAATGAATCACATCGCTTTGCGCTTAATTATCATCAGGGTTTGCGCAAAAAGCGGATGCTGTTTTCAGAGTTAGATACAATTGCCGGAATCGGACCAAAAAGAAAACAAATTCTCCTGCAATCAATTGATAAAATAAATGCTTTAAAAGTGATGAATATAGCCCAATTAAAAAAAATTAGAGGAATTGATGAGCAGACAGCAAAAAATATCATTGAACATTGGAAGAAGTATTGATATGATATTAAACAGGTTAACTGTTTTTGAGCAGTCAGTGCTCAGAGCAGCTTGTTTGATAAAACCAGGGCAAACTCGGACTTATAAACAGATCAGCGAACAGATTGGCAGGCCGAATTCGCAAAGGGCAGTGGGGCAGGCCTTGAAAAAAAATCCATTACCTTTGATCATTCCTTGTCATCGGGTGATTTGTACCAGCGGAAAAATTGGGGGGTATGCTTTAGGCGCTGAGCTTAAAACACAATTAATTGAATTTGAACAGCAATTCATAAGGGGCGAAGATGAAAGATCAGGAAAACATAAAGATTAACCGTAGGCAGTATGAGCGGGTCAGGGCACAGTTGGCTTTAGAGTACCGGATTATTAGCGAAGACAAAACTAGTCGGGCCTGGAACTCAACAATAACTAAGAATATCAGCGCGGTTGGTTTATGTTTAGAATCTTTTCATCCTCTGGGATTAAATTCAACAGTAGAAATTAGCTTAAGAGTGCCTTTTTTTCAAGACCCGATTATGCTCAAGGGGCGGGTTGTCCGGGCCGCGGAAATAAAGCCGGGGGAGGTATATGGCGTTGCCGTGGCTATCACGGATATTAAGCCGGAAGACCGGAACAAGCTTCAGATTGAACTTGAACAAATCGATATTACTTCATTGCTTCAACAGGCTGTTGAACAAGGCGCAACTGATCTGCATTTATCCTTAGGCCATCCGCCAATGATGCGCAAAACAAATAAACTTGAGGCAATGGGAAATGATCCCTTGGGTAAAAACGCGATAAAGCGAATGGTATTTAGTTTGATCAATGAGCAGGAAATTGAATGTTTTAATCGGAATTCTGAATTAAGCACGGCAATTACTTTGGTGACGATCAGCGGAACTTTTCGCTTTCGCTTAAATATTTTTTTACAGCAGGGAATTGTTGAAGCCGTGTTTCACGCAATTCTTATGCCGGTGCCGACAATCAAAGATTTGCAGTTTCCGAAAATCATTGAAGCCTTGACTCAGGAAAAAACAGGATTAATTATTATTGCCGGAAATAGCGGCTGCGGCAAAACCACTACCTGCGCGGCAATGATCCAGCAGATCAATACGCATCAGCAAAAAGTAATTACCATGCTGCAGCAGCCGATTGAATATGTTTTTGAGGCTAAGCAAAGTATTATTCGCCAAAGACAGATCGGCCAAGATATTTGTTCATATAGTAAAGGTTTGGAGGAAGCCACCAAACAAAATTCAGATATTATTGTTTTAGATCAGATTCCGAATATTCAAACTTTGGAGCTTGCTTTAGCCGCGGCGCAAAACGGAGCACTGGTCTTAATCACTTTGTCCAGCTCCGGCATTATCGCGGTTTTAAATCAGCTGATTTACGCTTTTCCCACGGATAAACAATATTACGCTCGGAAAGTTATCGCTGAATCTTTGAAAGCAATTATTTTTCAAAAATTATTGAGCCGAAAAGCTAAAACAGAAAATAAAATAGCGGGATTAGAGATTTTTATTAATAATCAAGAGACAGCTACTGTGATCAAAGAAGGATTTTTTGATAAAATACCGATTTTGATTCAAAATGATATTGATTCTGGGATGCAGAGCATGGAACAGGCAATGATTCAATTATTTGAACAAGGTTTAATTGATAATAGTATTGTCAGAAATAAGTAAAAATAACTCAAGCACAAATAAAAGGAGTAGGAATGAAAGGGATTATCTTAGCGGGAGGAAAAGCAACCAGATTATATCCGATTACCAAAGGAGTTTGCAAGCAATTGCTGCCGGTTTATGATAAGCCAATGATTTATTATCCTTTGAGTGTTTTGATTTTAGCCGGGATCAAAGATGTTTTGATTATCTCGACACCCGAGGCTTTACCCCAATTTGAAAACTTGTTTGGCAATGGCAGTGATTTTGGTCTGAATATTCAGTATAAACACCAGGATCAGCCCAATGGAATTGCTGAAGCTTTTATCATTGGCGAGGAATTTATTGATAATGACAGTGTCTGCCTGGTTTTGGGAGATAATATATTCTTTGGTTCTGGGTTGGCAGAGATGCTCCAGCAGGCTGCTGCTGTGCAGCAGGGAGCATGTGTATTTGGTTATTATGTCAAAGACCCTGAGCGTTATGGGGTTATCAGTTTTGATAAAAATCATGATGTTTTGGACATAGAAGAAAAACCGAAAAAAGCCAAATCTAATTGGGCTATTACCGGGCTTTATTTTTATGATAAGCAAGTGGTGGATATTGCCAAAAAAATGCAGCCCTCAGCGCGCGGGGAGCTGGAGATCACGGATTTAAACAAAGTTTATTTAAGCCAAAAGCAGTTAAAAGTCATGCTGATGCGCCAAGGCTATGCTTGGCTGGATACCGGAACATATGATTCCTTGATTGATGCTTCAATGTTTATCAAGACAATTGAAGACAGGCAAGGTTTAAAGATCGGCTGTATTGAAGAAGCCGCTTATCGCATGGGATTTATTGATAAAGCCGCATTGCTCAAGCAGGCGGATAAAATAAACACTAGTTATGGGGATTATTTAAGACAAATAGTAAATGAGGAGGAATATGCCGTTTAATTTTAAAAAAACTGAGATTCCGGAGATAATTTTAATAGAGCCGCAGATATTCAGCGATAAGCGGGGAGTATTTTTGGAAATATGTAAACACTCTGAATTTAAGCGCTATGGCTTGGAAAAACCTTTTTGCCAGGTTAATCATTCACGTTCGATAAAAAATGTTTTACGCGGTCTGCATTATCAATTAGCGCCTCAGGCACAGGCTAAGCTGGTGCATGTGGTCAGTGGTGAGATCTTTGATGTGGGAGTTGATTTGCGCAGGCATTCCGCGACATACGGTCATTGGGTAGGAGAGATCCTTTCCAGCCAGAACCGGAAAATGCTGTATATTCCGGAAGGGTTTGCCCATGGGTTCTGCGTAATATCTGATATTGCTGAGGTTATTTATCATTGCACCGCGGAATATTCTCAAGAGCATGATCGCGGGATTATCTGGTCAGACAAGATGCTGGACATTCAATGGCCGATAAAAAACCCGATACTATCGGATAAAGACCTGATTCTGCCGACTTTAGCCCAATCAGAACATAATCTATAAAGCAGCGTTTAGCGTATAGCGATTAGCGGTTAGAGAACAGCGGTTAGCGATTAGCTGATAAATATCTATACATCGTTTACCCGAAAGTCTCAGGACATCGTTTACTCAGATAGGAATAACGCAATAAATGAAGTCGTTCCTAACTTGCGTATATATTGTGTGACTATCGTCTGAAATATTCGCGTTTTGCT
>JAHITY010000084.1 GCA_018817165.1 Candidatus Omnitrophota bacterium | reverse complement strand
TAGAGAAAATCCATGTTCTTCAGCGTAAATTTAACTTTAAAAATAAACAGAAACTTAATCAAAAACAACTACACCTTCGGTAACATCTATTTTGAAGCAACGACTATACCTTTGGGTAACATTTATTAATGACGCAACAGGATGAGACTAGCGAATTAATAGCAAGCGGTTGAATTCTTGCTTGGAGATAGTTTTTCTACTTTTAAAACCGATATCCATGTTCTGCATATAGTATTTTTCTGGCTTACCGGGATTCTCAAATGCAGAGTAAACAAGATATCCTGAACTTGAGGCAATAAAAGCACTATTTTCTTTTATTTGGGGGGTGAATGTTAAGCGAATATTATGCGAGCCGTCAGGCTTTTGAAAATAAAGATCATTATTTTTTCTGACAAGATCAAACTCGCCGTAGTGAGTAAAAATTTTATCATCGGCTTTTCTTAGTTCTTTTCTTGCAGCTGAACACCCCGAAGTAAAAAAAAGTAAAATTATTATTAATGCAATATTAATCACCTCTACTCTATTTTTCATAAAACCCTCACTTTCAATCTTCAAAACAATTACAGCACATAATGTTATATTTCAATTAATTTTAAATTATTAAAACCAGCAATTTTTCTTGATTTGTTTTTTGATAACAATTTTATTCCAACTCTAAATTTGATCAGCTAAGCTTATTTATAAAATTCAATATTATCATCGCAGTTATTTATTCTATAATTATACACATTAACAATATTCCTGGCAACCTGAATGTTCAGAGAATAAGGTAGAATTATTCAATTCATAACAATCGAGCTAAAATAAAAAAGACTACTGTAATCAGTAGTCTTTTTTAATTGGTCGGGGCGAGTGGATTTGAACCACCGACCTCTTCGTCCCGAACGAAGCGCTCTAGCCAAGCTGAGCCACGCCCCGAAACATGAATCCGTAATAATATTTTATTTTAACTTGACCAGTCTACCACAAACAAATATTACACGTCAATAATCTTTAATAAGAAAAACTCTTATAAACTATCTTCTGTAGCCTTAGTTTGGCCAATAAAACGTAATGATTTAGCAATGATCTAATTTATTTCTTAAGCAGCATACAATAATTAAAAAACAGTCCAAATCAAACAAAAATGCCGACTTTATTATATAATCAGATTCCAATTTAATCTTCTCCAAAACCCAGATCGTGCAAATAGTTTTCAGAGATTTTAGTACCAGCTTTAAGATTATTATCCATATAGCGAAACACATATTTCGAGAATAAATCAACTTCCAGATTTACTTTATCATTATTCTGTTTAATACCCAGAGTAGTAGTCTTTATTGTTTGAGGAATTAATCCAATACTGAATGATGCAGCTTTAACTTCAATAATTGTTAGGCTAATCCCATCTATGCAAATAGAGCCTTTGGGAACTAAATACGCAATTAAATCCTTATCTGTTTCTATCTCTAGAATAAATTCTCCAGATTTTTTAGTTTTGTTTACAATTTTTCCAGTTCCGTCAATATGTCCGGAAACTATATGACCATCTAATCTGGAGTTTACCTGCATAGCTCTTTCCAGATTAATTTTATCACCAGTTTTTGATGTTTTAAAATTAGACTTTTCCTGTGTTTCTTTCATGATTTCAAAGCTAACACATTGTTTACCCAGGGAAATAATGGTTAAACAAATACCGTTAACACTAATACTGTCGCCGATTTTTGCCTGTTCCAAAATTTTTTGAGCCCGCACAGTAAGCTGTAAGAGATTACCTTGTTTAATTTTCTCTACTGTACCTATTTCTTCAATAATTCCGGTAAACATAAACATTCTCCGCAGAAAAACTATTTTTTATTTGTATTTCACATTTCCTTCAATTAAAAAATCTTCCCCAAATTGGATATATTTTACATTTTCCAAAGTTAGCGCTTTTTCCAGTTTAGAACATCCTGATCCGGCAACGGACAAAACCGCGTGTTCTCCTCCGATTATTTTAGGCGCAATAAAGAAATATGCTTTATCCACCAGTTTGGCATCAAAAAAAGATCCATTTAATTTTCCACCGCCTTCAACCAGAATACTAGTGATTTCATTTTTCGCCAATTCATTGATCAAATATTTAAGATCAACTGCATTATTTTTATCAACAGGACAAACTATAACATCAACATCCAAATAATTAAATTGCTGAATTTTCTTTTTCGAAGCTCTTGTGGTTGTTGCCATTATTACTGGTGCCGGAGATAATCCGCTGAAGATATTAGAATTTGCTGGAGTTTTTAGTGTTGCATCGACAATTATCTTAACCGGACTATCTTCAAGTAATTCGTCACCAAATCTGCAACTTAAATAAGGATTATCTTTTAAGATTGTGTTAACTCCTACCATAATCGCATCATATTTTTTACGCAGACACTGGGAATAATCTCGGGAATGCTTACCGGTGATCCATTTTGACTGGTAAGTCTTTGTAGCTATTTTACCATCAATACTCTGCGCTACTTTTAGCGCGATAAACGGGATTTTTTTAGTTATGTATTTAATGAAAATTTCATTTAATTGTTCGAATGGTCGGCTATCTCGGCATAATTCGACTTTAATTCCATTTTTTTTAAGAATAGTTATCCCTTTTCCGCTGGTTATGGGATTAGGATCTATCATACCGATGATAACACGCTTAATACCTGCATTTATAATTGCATCTGTGCAGGGGCCTGTCCGACCAAAATGGGAGCAGGGCTCAAGATTAACATAAAGATCAGCACCTTTAGCTTTTTTGCCAGCTTTCTTTATTGCTTCAATTTCAGCATGCGCTTGCCCGCATTGACGATGAAAGCCCTGTGCGATAATTTTATTTGATTTTACAAGCACAGCGCCAACTAGAGGATTAGGACTAGTACTGCCTTCAGCTTTTAAAGCCAAATCTATTGTCAGGTTAAGGTATTTTATATCGCGTGCATTCATAATCAATTCCTATGATTACTCAAATTCAACATTTTTTGTTTTCTCATTTTTTCAAGTATTTTATATGGCACTTTCACTCTGCCCATCAAAGGAAATCCCTTGCCATCACCATGACAATCAGAACCCCCGCTTAATAGTAAATCATATTTTTTAGCTAAGCTTGTATAATGCTGCGCTTTTCTTTGATTATGGTCAGTATGAAATGCTTCTAATGCCATTAATCCATAACTTATAAGCTCAGGGATAGCTTCATCATGCCGCATATTTCCCGGATGGGCAAAAACTGGAATGCCGTTAAGATTGCGAATCATTTCAATAACTTCCTTTGGAGACAGTATAAATCGCTTTACATAACACGGACCATCTGCTCCAATAAAACGATCAAATGCCTCTCGGACCGAACTGATAATCCCCTTATTAAACAAAGCTCTTGCTAAATGTAATCGGCCAATAGCCCCGTCATCTTTGCACAGCACTTTTACCTCTTCAAGCTTAATATCAATCCCCAGTTGATTAATTTTTTCAATCATCATTTTCATTCTCTCAAGTCGAGCTAAACGAATTTCCTTCAATTTATTAATAAACCAATCTTGTTTGTAGTCAATAAGCAGACCAACAATATGTATCTCAAAATTATTGATTTCCGCGGAGAGTTCCACTCCTGGAATAATCTCAAGATCAGTATTTTGCGCCGCTAATTCACACGGAGCAATTCCATCAATACAATCATGATCTGTAATCGCTATTGCCGAAAGCTTTGATTTAATCGCATACGCAACTACTTCTTCGGGAGTAAATGTCCCATCTGAAAAATTTGTGTGTATATGCAAATCTATATTTTTTTTACAAAATAAATTCAAATTCACCTCTTATAGTTAAAAAATACACTTTAAAAATTAATTTTATTTAATATCAAGTTTATCTCGTTCAATTTTATTGATTTTATCCAAAACCCCATTAACGAAACTACCTGATTCATCATCACCAAATTTTTTTGCAAGTTCAACGGCCTCGTTAATTGCCACTTTTGGCGGAATATCGCTGGCATACAATAATTCATATATTGCCATTCTAATAATATTTCTATCTATTACGGCCATTCGTTCAATCCGCCAATTATCAGCATATTTGGTAATAAGCTTATCGATTTCACTCATTTTAACCAAAGTCCCTTCAATTAACCCTTGGGAAAACATTTTAATTTCCTGATCTTCCTTGTTTTCCTCCCAGTAACTTTCCGAAACCTCATGTTTTGAGCCTTTTCTAATGTCCATCGCATAAAGAACCTGCAAAGCACATTCTCTAGCTTTTGTTCTTTTTCTCATTGAATTTATCCTATCATTTCTATTAGATTAGCCATCTCTATCGCAACGCGTGCGGCATCCTCGCCTTTGTTTCCACTTTTCGATCCAGCTCTATCAATCGCCTGCTCAAGGTTTTCAGCTGTAATTACTCCAAATATCACGGGAATACCGGTATTCATCGAAACATTCGCAATACCTTTTGCAGCTTCACTTGCTACATAATCAAAATGTGGGGTTTCGCCCTTAATGATTGCAGCCAAACAAACTACTGCATCATATTTTTTTGATTTTGCTAGTTTTTGAGCAAGACAAGGCATTTCAAAAGCACCGGGAACCCAAATCACTTCTAAATTTTCCTCATCGCCTCCGAGTCGTTTGAATTCACTTATTGCGCCATCTAATAATCTTTTTGTAATAAAATTGTTAAAACGTGAAACTAGTATTCCGAACTTTTTACCTTGTGCATTTAATTTTGCTTCTACTATTTTCATCTCTTCCTCCTAAAATGAGCACGTGATTTATGGAGTACAGCGAACATAAATTACTGTGCGAATTTTATCCCGCCACTTTTTGGCGGGATACCTCATCAATTCATTCGACCATAGAAAGCATATGACCTAATTTATCTTTTTTTGTTTTAAGATAACGTCTATTTGTTTTTGATGGACCAATTTCCAAAGGAACCCTTTCGACTATTTGCAAACCATACCCTTCAAGTCCAATTATTTTACTAGGATTATTAGTTAAAAGTTTTATTTTTTTTATTCCTAAATCAGAAATAATTTGAGCGCCAATCCCATAATCACGCAAATCAGCTTTAAATCCCAATCTTTCATTTGCCTCTACGGTATCCAAACCTGCGTCTTGCAAGGCATAAGCTTTAATTTTATTTGCAAGCCCAATACCTCTTCCTTCTTGACGCATGTACAGAAGCACTCCCGAACCATTTTTCTGAATCATTTGCATTGATTTATTTAGCTGATTGCCACAATCACACCGGCTTGACATAAAAACATCTCCGGTTAAACATTCTGAATGCACACGCAAGAGACAGGGATTTTGAATTTTCCCATAAACAAGAGCAAGGTGAGGATTAATATCAACTTCAGAATGGTAAACCATTAATTTAAATGTCCCAAATTCAGTAGGTAAGGTTGTTGTCGCAATTTTTCGAACGAGTTTATCATAACGATGTCTAAATTTTATTAAATCGGCAATAGTCCCAATTTTTAGTTTATGTTTATTGGCAAATTTCATTAACTGAGGAGTTCGCGCCATAGTTCCATCATCATTTAGTATCTCACAAATTATTCCAGCTGGCTCAAGTTTAGCCAAACGCATAAAATCAATACAAGCCTCGGTATGTCCGGCCCGCACTAAAACACCACCATCAACTGCCTGTAAGGGGAATATATGTCCTGGTCTAACTAAGTCTGTTGCTTTGGCTTTTGGATTAGCTAGGATCTTTATTGTTTTTGCCCGATCAGATGCGGATATCCCAGTAGTGATACCAGAATGAGCATCAACTGAAACCGTAAAAGCAGTTCCCAAAGAAGCTTGATTTTTACCAACCATAGGATCTAAATCCATTTTATCAAGTCTTGTTTTTTCCATAGCAACACAAATAAGGCCTCTGCCAAATTTAGCCATAAAATTAATGTGCTGAGCTGTTACATGCTCTGCCGCCATAACCAGATCGCCTTCATTTTCCCTATTAGCATCATCAAGGATTACAACCATTTTCCCGCGTTTAAGATCATTTAAAATTTCAGGAATTGTATTAAATTTCATTTTCGAAATGCTCCATTCATTTGTTTTAGCAAAAAAAAACCCGGAAATAAATGCTCCGGGAATAGAGTAATATATAAATATAAAAAAACAGATCTTCTCTCATCTAGACTGAGTTCATGAAACTTTGAACAACACTATTGGCGAAGGGATTACACCTTCTCTGCCAGGCTTTTTCAGCAAGGCTCGCAGACTTTAACTGCCAGCAGGGATTTGCACCCTATCC
Organism: Candidatus Omnitrophota bacterium; assembly: GCA_018817165.1. Taxonomy (GTDB): domain Bacteria; phylum Omnitrophota; class Gorgyraeia; order B26-G9; family B26-G9; genus JAHITE01. The sequence continues at coordinate 4,373 of JAHITY010000084.1, read as the reverse complement.
CGAAGATGAAACTAAATTACCATAAATTAATTTTTCTGTCAAGCTTTAAAACTCTATAAACTATCTAAAACTAACCATTTATAACATGGATTGCATTCTGATTATCGTCGCTATCAAAAACAATCACACTTGCAGCATTAGGAGAAGCCAGCGCTGAACCATATATATATTTAATATCTATTTCAGCAGTTTTAAGTTTCTTAGCAAGATCCTTAAGCATCCCTACCTTATCTTGTATCTCAACAACCACTACTTCATCCTCTGTCGCCTCAAGTTCCTTACTACGCAATATTTCCATCGCCTTTTTATTATCAGAGGTAACAAACAAAAAATGAGCTTTATTAGCATCAGCATATGCACAAACTGCTTTAATATTAATCCCCTTATCCGCTAACCATTGGCTTATATCAGCCAATGTCCCAATTAATTGCATGGACTTCTTTTCCCGCTCTTGCTTTTGACATACATCCTCCCAAATATATACGTTTAATGCAAGATAGCACCCGCTAGTTGCAATTAAAAACGCGGATTAAAATTGATTGAATATATTTAATTATACCCATTATTAACACTTAATGTCAAATATTTAGGATCAATTAGGCCTCATCAAAGACTAATCACAGAATAAATTTTTCGATTATTGAAGCTTAATCAACACTCAGTTTTAGTCAGTCAAATTCATCAAACAGCAAAGCTATTTCGATAAGTTTTCTTAATTTAATATTACTGGTGAGATTTTTAAATTAATTAATGGTTACATCAATACTTTTAATGAATGGATTTAATCGAATATATAATGAGAAAAGATATGGATAGTTATTCTTTAAACTTCTCATGTATTCTATCCATTCGGGCAATAACTGTTTATAGATTCTTTCAATATCACCAACAAGGTGCTTCATATCATTTGCTGATAAATTATCCAAATTACTCCGATAATTTAATTCCTCTGCCAAGTGATATGTTGATAACAATAAATCAGTAAACGACTTATGTTCTAGCAGTATGGGGTGCTGTATCAAATCAGACAAAAAAGGCTTTTTAGATAAAATTAAGTCCTTAAGCCCGATAATTTCTTTATTACCCACTTTAAGCTCTGGCGTATAATGTTCAACAAATCGGAGGCCTTGCTTAAAATCTCTTTTTGTAGATTCATTGTTAACTTTTAAATTCACTAGAAAATTAGCGTTACTTCGATCCATAAAAACTATTGACCTTAACAGGTTGATGCCAATTTCACTAAAGAAAGTACCAATCAACATGTTTTTTTTAGCAAATAACGCCTGTTTATCACGTAATTCTAACAATCTATGCAAAATAGCAGTAACGACCAAAACTTCTAATGGCAAAAAAGCAAGCTCACTCAATCCAAAAATTAAGATATGATGTTTATCATGAAAAACAGCATAATGCAAAAAATACAATATAACAGATAGCAAAACTAATACTAAAAATATCGCGAGTTCTCTTCTTATTTTCTTCATAGTTATCATAAACCCTTGTCTATTAATTTCACCTTTGATGCGATTGATAACAAGTCTAAAATTATCTTATCTCGACCTTCTTGCTTAGCTTTATAAAGCGCCTTATCCGCACTATTAATCAAATCATTCACTGTATTTTTATCCCCTGCCTCAACAGATAATCCTGCACTAAAAGTTAAGGTCAATGATTTCTCATTAATTAAAAATTTAGACATTATCTTGGTATTCGCTATTTCTTTTTTTATTCTATTCAAACTCGCAAGCCCCTGCTCGCTGGTAGACTCAGGAAATATTAAAATAAATTCATCACCACCATATCTTCCCGCTATGTCCATTTCTCTTAGATTTGATTTTATCACTTTAGAAAAAGTTATCAGGGCATCATTACCAACAAGATGCCCATAGGTATCATTTATGGTTTTAAAATGATCAATATCGATTATAGCAATAGTAAGATTTTTTTTATACCTTTTGCTGCGCTCTAATTCCTTTTTCATGAGCTCAACCGTAAATCTATAATTTAAAAAACCAGTAAGTTCATCGTATGCAGCAAGAAATTCAAGCTTCTTTTTAAGCCTCTTCTCAACTCGTGATTGTTGTCCCAAAACAATACCACTAATAAAATATATTGCAAATCGCAGAAACATGCTTTTAAAAACAACATCTCTAGCTATCCAGGAGCTGAAAAAATTTACTTCAACGACAAAAATGATAGACGATATTGCTGCAGCGATAACACCACCCGGGATTTCAAACCAGAATCCTGCTAATGCAATAAGAGTTATATATAGATATCCCAATGATACTCCAAAAGCATGAAATATTTGTCTCATAATTAAAAGTAGCAAAAAACCGATTACTAAAACAAAATATCTAAAATTACTATGCCTTGTTAGCGCCGCTGATTTAATTCTTAAAATTTTTATAATTGTAATTATTTTATCTTTCAAGGTAATACTTGTGTTTATATTCACATAAAATCTAGCCTCTTCTAAAGATTCAAAAGTGTAAATTTTAACATTTTTAGAGTAATGGAAAATTGACATTATGTTTAATCCGACATCTTTGGTTTTGCTAGGAACTACTCGGTATATTTTTGAGACACCATGATCATTACAGATTTTCATCATCTTTTGGATATACTTACTAACAGCATCATTCAAAAAATCCACTTTTGACAAATCAGAAAGAACAATAAAACCTTTTTTAGATTTTGTTAATTCTTTTTCAATTTGAGAGCACAGAACATCTCCTTGTTGCTCATCAAAATTGCTGCGCATTTCAATGGTTAATAAATTGTTTTTTGTATCGAATTTTATAGAAAACATCATACTCCTTTTTCGATTATACAATTGTCTGATTTAAAAATTTCCGATAAATAACTAATGAGGATAACAAAAGCAATCTTAGCAACAAGCATCCCTATCCCTCTACCAAATCAAGTTAAAATAAGACTTCTAAAATTACCCAGTAGGATTAAATACTCTAAAACTTAAAAAATTGTTTAAATATGTTCATTCTTTGATGAATCCTAGCTAAACTAAGATTCATAGTTTTCTCCATTCCAAATCCCTGCACATTAAAACTTGAAAATATAGTTCCATATGAAACTGCTTTAATCAAAGTTTTAGCGTTAATTTTTTTTGATTTTGCCAGATACCCCATTACTCCACCAGCAAAGGTATCTCCAGCGCCTGTTGGATCAATAACTTCATCCAAAGGATACGCGGGTAAAGCAAATAAATAATTTTTAGAATATAAAAGCCCACCATGCTCGCCTTTTTTAATAATTACAATTTTTGGTCCAAAAGAAATTAATGATTTAGCCGCTTTTAATATATTTTTTTCCCCTGTAAAATCTCTAGCTTCAGCATCATTCAGTATTAAAAGATTAACTTTTTTCATAACTTTTGCAACGGATTTTTTTTTCGTATGAATCCAAAGATTCATAGTATCCATTCCTACAAAATTAGGATTATTCAAGGTGTTTAAGAAAGCAAGCTGTATATCAGGATCATAATTAGCAAGAAAAACATTATTTATATTTTTCTGCTTTTCATTAACAATCGGAACGGTATCTAAAATAACACCAAGAGTTGTATCTAAAGTAACTGCGGTATTAAGGTCTTCTACCTTATATTCACCAGTCCATCTGAATGTTTTTCCTTTTTTAATCAGCAATGAATCTATGTTGATATACTTGCGTTTAAACATAGAAATATGTTTCAGTGGAAAATCATAACCTACTACTGCCGAAAGATTTATAGATGAAAAATGCCTAGCACTCATCGAAAAATGTGCAGCTGATCCGCCTAGTAAATCTTTTTTTATTCCATTTGGAGTTTTAAGTGAATCAAGAGCAACTGTACCTAATACAACAATAGACATATTATAGCCTTTCTTTTTATAAATATTTCGCAAGTTATTAAAAATATTATTATTTAATATAACATTAATAAAGATTATTCGTCAAGATAAAGGTTAATTAAAATACATAGCTTAATAAATAATTTTTCAAATAAAAACCCCGCTTAAGATTACTCTCAAGCGGGGTCAAATTAAATCCCAGCAGTTTCCTACTCTCCCACACAATTACTTGTACAGTACCATCGGCCTCAAAGGTCTTAACTTCCGTATTCGGAATGGGAACGGGTGTTTCCCCTTTAGCATGACTACTGGAAAAATGTAAAGCTCTTATTGAGCTTAAATTTAGAGATAATTGTATTGTCAAATAAACAGCATATAATTTTATAATTATAGCAAAGTGATCAAGCCTCACGACTAATTAGTACTCCTCAGCTGAACACATTACTGTGCTTACACTTGGAGCCTATCAACCTTGTAGTCTTCAAGGTGTCTTCAGGGGTATTGCTACCCGGGATATCTTAT
>JAHITY010000012.1 GCA_018817165.1 Candidatus Omnitrophota bacterium | reverse complement strand
TAGCTGATATCCGAAGAAGGCAAAAACTTTATCTCAAAATAAATTACTGACTTCGAATATATTTAACCAAAACTATTTAAAAATAATATGATTTTTTAATTCTCGGTCAGCCTGTCAAGGTTTGACCCCTTATGCATGGTTAGCGATACCCCTAATTGGGCGTGGGTTTATTCTCTTGTTAATTGGGGAACAGAGATTGGCGGTCAAGATCTTGAGATTATAACGTTTTATAATATTGAGCTAACCACGTCTACGAGTTCTTCCTTATATGCTATTATCGAAAAAAATCTTAGCTTGGAAACTAGAATGAATCCTTATCCTTATCAGGCAAGTTATACGTGGAGCATGGTAAGTGGTCCCGGGGATGTGACATTTTCTTCGCCATCTAGTTCTAGTACTGATTTTTTAGCGGATACGTTAGGTACTTATCAGATACAGTGTGAATGCCTTGTTGATGGAGCTGATGATAGTTATACTTTAGAATTGGAAATTAAGGTAGTTAATGTTGAGTTTTTTAAGACGGGGACTCAGGATCCTATTACAGAGGCTCATGTTGGGACAGATGGGGATGTTAATACCACACAGGGTGGAGAGGAAAAGGACATAGATATAAAAATTACCCCTAGCGATTTGGAATTAGATTTTAGTTTAAGTAATACGGAGGCAGAGATCAATACTTCAAGTGGGAGCGGAACCACGACAGTTAAGATTACAGGTAAAGGTGATGGGCTTGAAGACTCTGAGCTTTACGTAAAAGATGGCGATATAGAAGTAATATCATTGTCAATACAAGTTCATAAGCCTCATTCAGTAGTGCTTAAAGAGACAACTGATATTACGGTTTCACCCCAGCCAAATGCGGTTGGGACAGGTCAAATATATGAATTTAAGGTTGTAGATATTCAAGGGCATGAAATCCCTAGTCTTGAAGGTTATAACATCTATGAACGCTTACATTTTGACGAGAATCAAAATGGTCTTGGCGGACTCTTTGTAGCTACATATCTGATGGACTTTACTGAATACCCTGGGACGACTCTTGCTACGTCGACTTTTGTTGATATAATTCAACTATGGCTCCGTGCAAACTATTGCGTAATGGGTTTCGATGCTAAATTGACATTACGTAATAGCTTTTATATGCTAGATATTTATTTAGAAGGGTCTACTTATACCACTTCATTTATATCTATTTTAGGGCCAGATAATTATGTGCTTAATTTGTTTATCACAGATAGAGAGCAATTGAACGACTCTGCGCTAGTTACAATAGAAGATGATCAAATTGATTAAAAGAGGAGAATATCATGAAATTTTTTTTACGTGCACATTGTGTGATTTTTATATTTGCATATTTACTTCTTGCTCAAAATTTGTATGCTGAATATGATGATAATTCAGTAGTTATGGGGGGGAGCACGCTTGAAAGCTATTCTCCTGATCCTTTATTTGAGGAAGACATTCAAAAGGTATTGCAGGTGTTAGATAAAGCAAAAGAGAAGCCTATAAGTGAAGTTTTTATAGATATGTTTCCTTTAAAATCTAAAGTTCTAAAACTTCTAAAAAATATAGCTAGCGAAGAAAAATATTCAGAAGAACAGCGTATTTCGGCAATGCAAATATTAGGTTTCGCGAGAGAAGATAGCTATGCGTATGTTTTATTTGAAAATTTATTGCTTGGATATAAAGATGATATGGAATTTGAGAGATTGCAGGTTTTTAATTTTCCGGTCGGTTTTGCCTTAATAAGAATGGGGCCTTCTAAGACTATTCGTACGCAGCTATTAAATAAAATTAAGTATTCCCGTGATGATGAAGTAATTCGGCTTTGTGCATTTGTTCTGATGGAAATTGAAGATAAAGATGTGGCAGGATTTATTCTTAAACGTGAAATTGATAAAGAAAAAAACGATAGGCAAAAAACTAATCTAGAGATGGCTTTAAGTTTTTTAAAGTAATTATTTGAGAAACGATAAAATAAAGAAGTGACAGTTTATTTATTGTGCTAAATTACTTTTTGGTGTTCTGCTAAAGATATAAGTTAAGATGGACTCGTATGTTAATATATAGAATAGATATATAATGATAAGATATAAAACAATTTTTTTTGGCATAGTTTATTTTTTAATTACATTATCTCAAAACGGAAGGTGTGAAGTAAAGAATGTAGGAGCTGCTACCTCTATTGAGGACAGAAAAATAAAAAGTTGTAATGATAAGTTTACTCCTATAGCCTGTTCGTATGAAGATGCCGGAATGAAAATTCTTCTTCTGGAAATGATTAATTTAGAAGAAGAGCAAGAATCAAAAAGAATTGCTGCCGCTAGAGTTCTTGGTGAAGTACCTCTTGATAATGAATCAACTATTTTGGTAGAAAATTTTTTATCGAAATATGAGAACTCAAATGAGTTGAGAGAATTAAAGAAGGTTCCTATTTCAGTTGCTTTTATTTAGACGGGGATCCCCGCGCGGCTTATTATTCTAAATAGGATTAAAAATGCACAAGATGATGAAGAAATCAAGCTTTGCGCTTTTATGTTAATGAAAATGGAAGATAAAAGTATTGCAAAGATTATTTTAGAGCGCGCCATTAATCAAGAGGCTTGAAAAAATAAGTTGTTGGGTGAAAAAAAACTTGACAAATAGGTTAAGTTATGATATATTTAAATAAAGGATAAAAAGAACGGTTCTTTCAAATGACAATTGATATCGCGGGAAAATTAAAGACAAAGAGACTGCAGATGCATTTAACTCAGCTTGAACTAGCAAAAAAAATTGGTGTAAGCGAAAGTTATATCTGTCAGATTGAAAAAGGGAAGATGGTGTCGATCAAAAAGCTTGAGCAATTAGCAGGAGCATTAGGATGCAAAGCCAAAGATCTTCTTTAGTTTTTTTTGGAGTAAAACTTTACAAATAAGTTAAGTTATTTTTTTTTGCACTTAAACTTGACAAATAGGTTAAGTTAAAAAGAGGGGGAGGGGAAATGATAGAAATCAGATTTAACCGCCAGGGATTAACAGCCCAGGACAAGTTAAATTATGCCCGGATCTTCAAAAAGATCATTCCTAAACTTGGCATATTTAATAAGTACTCAAGGCTGTTTAAGCAATCAGCGGATATTGAAATAAGGATCATATTCAGATAAGGAGGGTTTGATGAAGGAAGATGATATTTTGTTTGTGAGTGATATTGCCAGATTATTCAGTCTATCACAGAATACGATTCAGCGTAAGAAATGGCGGGAGCAAGCTGGAATTCCGCTGCATAAAGTAGGTAAGAAATTATGTGGGTTTAAAAATGAAATTGAAAGCTGGGCTAAGACTAAATGAGAAGAAAGATCCCGGGCGTCAGAGAGATAATTAAAGGCATTAAATACGAAGTTAACTACATTGTTAACAATAGAAGGTATCAATACCGGATCAATGCTGCTTCTCTGACTGAAGCATATAATAAAAAATTACAGGATATGGCCGAAAAGAGCAGAAACATATCTACTCAGGTAGATAATGGCCAGCGGCTTAATGCCGGATTTGATGATGCTCGGCAAAGACTATACTCAGATATCCTTGCTGACAACCTGCCTAAAAAAACCATTCAG
>JAHITY010000083.1 GCA_018817165.1 Candidatus Omnitrophota bacterium | reverse complement strand
ATAACGCTTAGCTTTGGCTAATCCTTTTGATGCTAATACATTCGTGATCGCTGATGTCAAGGTTGTCTTACCATGATCAACATGTCCGATTGTTCCAATATTTACGTGTGTCTTATTACGTTCAAATTTCTCTTTTGCCATCTCACTACCTCCTCATTATTAATATATTCTGCCAATTATTGATTCTTGTATTTGTTTCGGAACCTCAAAATAATAGGAAGGTTCTATTGTATACGTTCCGCGCCCCTGTGTCAAGCTTCTTATTATAGTTGCATATCCAAACATTTCGGATAGAGGTGCTACTCCGTGTATAACCTTACAATTTCCACGGTCACTCATCGACTCAATTTTACATCTTCGCGAGCCTAAATCACCAATAACATCCCCAAGATAATCTAAGGGAATTACAATTTCTAAAAGCATAATCGGTTCGAGTAAAACCGAATTCCCCTTTTTTAAGCCTTCATTTAAAGCCATTGCCCCAGCCATTCTAAAGGCAATATCTGATGAATCAACTTCGTGAAAAGATCCATCAACAAGCTTTATTTCTATACCAATAACTGGATATCCGCCTAGCAATCCAGATTGAGCTGATCCAATTACTCCCTCTTCAATATTGGGAATATATTCTTTGGGTATCGCGCCCTTAATTATACAATTTTCAAAAGTTATTCCCTTAGTCCGCTCAGCTGGAATCAGATCTAATACCACATGAGCATATTGCCCTCGACCACCAGTTTGCTGCACAAGTTTATGTTCGACTCGCACTTTTTGGGAGATTGTTTCTTTATAAGCTACCTGCGGTTTACCGACATTAGCTTCAACTTTAAATTCACGAATCAAGCGATCAACAATTACTTCCAGATGCAATTCACCCATGCCTGATATAAGCGTCTGTCCAGTATCTTTATGGAAGGTTACAATAAAGCTGGGATCTTCTTCTTGAACTTTATTTAAAGCCATTGACATTTTATCTTGTGCTGCTTGAGTTGCCGGTTCAATCGCCAAAGAAACTACTGGCTCAGGAAATTTAATAGTTTCCAGAATTATTTGATCATGCATTTCGCAAATCGTTTCACCAGTCTTTGTATCTTTTAATCCTATAGCAGCAATAATATCTCCAGCATAAACTTCATCAACAATTTCCTGCTTATTCGCATGCATTCTAACCAGCTTACCCACACGCTCTTTTCTTTTTCGATTAGCATTATAAATGTGCGAACCTGATTTTAAAACTCCAGAATAAATTCTTAAAAAAGTCAATTTGCCGACATAAGAATCAGTCATTATCTTAAAAGCCAAAGCGCTTAAAGGCTCAAAATCACTTGCCTTGCGTTTTTTAATTTTTTCTGTTTCCGGATCAAGTCCTTCAACTGGAGGAATATCAATCGGACTTGGCAAATAATCACATATTGCATCAAGAACCGGCTGTACCCCTTTGTGTTTAAAACTTGAACCGCAAAAAACAGGAATATAATTATGTTTAATTGTTGCAGTTCTTATTGCCTTGCGTAATTGTTCAGCGCTAGGAACTTGATTATTTACAAATTTCTCAAGAACTTCAGCATCATTTTCCGCTGCCATCTCAATCATCTGTTGTCGAAATTCATTAGCCATTTTCAATAATTCATCTGGTATTGATGTTTCCTGAAATTTTACTCCAGCAGAATCATCATCAAAAACAAGCGCTTTCATAGTTACTAAATCAATAATCCCCTTGAAATTATCTTCAGAGCCGATCGGAATCTGAACCGGAATAATTTTTGCGCCTAAGCGATTCTGCATTTGCTTTAAGACTGCAAAATAATCACTACCCATTCGATCCATCTTATTAATGTATGCTATACACGGCACATGGTACCGTTGCGCTTGACGCCAAACAGTTTCAGTTTGCGGTTCAACACCGCCAACTGCACACAATACAATCACTGCTCCATCAAGTACTCTCAAAGAACGTTCTACTTCAACTGTAAAATCAACATGCCCAGGTGTATCAATAATATTTATTCTGTGCTCTTTCCAAAAACAGGTTGTGCTGGCACTAGTAATTGTAATCCCGCGTTCCTGCTCCTGAACCATCCAATCCATAGTGGCTGTGCCCTGGTCAACTTCTCCCATTTTATGAACACGCCCAGTATAGTACAGAATTCTTTCTGTCGTCGTGGTTTTTCCCGCATCAATATGCGCTAATATTCCGATGTTTCTATTTTTTTCAAGCGGGAACTGCCGTGACATATTCTTTTATTTTCACCCAACTGGCATTAGTTTTTTAAATTTATCAAATTACCAACGATAATGCGCAAAAGCTTTATTTGACTCTGCCATTTTATGAGTATCGTCTTTTTTCTTTATTGCCGCGCCTTCACCTTTAAAAGCATCTAAAAGTTCCTGAGCAAGTTTCTCTTCCATCGGACGACCTTTTTTAGTTCGAGCAAAATTACGTATCCAACGAAGAGCAATAATCGTCCCTCTATCCTGACGTATTTCTATTGGCACCTGATAAGTCGCGCCACCCACACGCCTTGGCTTAACCTCTAAAAGCGGCCTAGCATTATCCAAAGCTTTTTTAAATACTTCCAAAGCGCTTTTTCCGGTATTTTTTTCTACTATCTCAAAAGCAGAATAAACAATTCTTTCTGCTATAGACTTTTTACCCATCTTCATTACCATGTTAATAAGCTTAGTAACTAAAATGCTGCTGTATTTTGGATCTGGTTGAATCTGTATTTTTGCCGCGCGCCTTCGACGCATGTTATTTCCTCCTTAATCTCTACCCAAACTCTACTGTCTCTCAAGCTTTTCGAGATCATCAAATTACTGTAAATTATTTTTTAGGCTTCTTAGTTCCATAACAAGATCTGCTTCTTTTTCGATCAGAAACTCCGGCAGTATCCAAAGTTCCTCTAACAATATGATATCTTACTCCCGGTAAATCTTTTACTCTTCCGCCTCTTACCAGCACAATTGAATGTTCTTGCAAATTATGCCCTTCCCCTGGAATATAAGCTGAAACTTCGATTCCGTTTGTAAGTCTAACTCTCGCAATTTTACGCAAAGCTGAATTAGGTTTTTTAGGAGTCATTGTTCTAACCTGAAGACAAACTCCGCGACGCTGAGGAGATCCCTGCAAAGCAGGAGACTTGGAACGGCAAGTTGCTTTTTTTCGTCCCATTCTAATTAACTGACTGATCGTTGGCATATTACTATTTCTCCTTAACTAATTTTAAGAATATTCTCTGGTTTTTTGTGAGCATCTTCTTTTTCTTCTCTGACATCTTCTTTGCTATGCACAATATTTACATGACTATGCGCATGGAAACCTGTACCAGCAGGAACCAGATGTCCCATTATAACATTTTCTTTCAATCCTAATAATTCATCGCGTTTTCCACTAGCAGCAGCCTCTGTTAAAACTCTTGTTGTCTCTTGGAAACTTGCAGCCGAAATAAAGCTTTCAGTTGTAAGCGATGCTTTTGTAATTCCCAATAATAAAGGAGTTATGCTCGCAGGCTTACCTTTTTTATCCATGACTCGCTTATTTTCTTTATCAACAACAAATTTATCAATTTGCTGCCCCTGGAGAAAACTAGTATCACCGGCATCTTCAATTCTGACTTTTTTAAGCATCTGGCGAACAATAACTTCGATATGTTTATCATTTATCCTAACACCCTGCAAACGATAAACTTCCTGGATTTCATTTACAAGATGTTCCTGCAGTTTCTGAACTCCTGATACTCGCAAAATATCATGCGGCACCATCGGACCGTCAGTCAAGACCTGTCCTGATATTATATTATCTCCTTTGTAAACATTTAAATGTTTTCCCGGAGGAATTAAATATTCTTTACTCATTCCAGAAGCACTTTGAATTATTACCCTGCGCTGTCCTTTTTTCGGAGCACCAAATTCAACAACCCCATCAATATCACTGATAATTGCCGGATCTTTCGGTTTACGTGCCTCAAAAATTTCCGCAACTCGAGGCAAACCACCAGTAATATCTTTTGTTTTACTTACTTTTCGCGGGGTTTTAGCTAAAAGACTTCCACCTTCTATCTGTTGACCGTCCTGCACAACTATATGCGCTCCTGATGGAATTGTATAAAAAGCCACAACCTCATCATTATCATTGTAAACTATAATCTGTGGATGATAATCAGCTTTATGGTCAATAATAACTCTATCGATTAAACCAGTTGAGGCATCCACTTCTTCCCGCATTGTCACGCCTTCTTTGATATCTTCAAAGCGCACATGTCCATTAGTTTCTGTTAGAATCGGAGAAGTATATGGATCCCATTGGACAACAATCTTTTTCTTCTCAATTTTTTCTCCATCGGCAACAGCAATAATTGAACCAATCGGTACTGTATAAGATTCTAGCTCTCTTTCGCCCTCATCATGAATACTTAATTCCCCATTTCGATTAAGAACAATAATTTCATTATTTTTTGTCGTAACAGTTCTTAAGCCATGATATTTAACAACTCCAGTATTTTTAGCTTTAATAAAAGACTGCTCAATTGTTCTAGAAGCCGTTCCACCAATATGAAAAGTTCTCATTGTTAACTGAGTTCCTGGTTCACCAATTGATTGCGCGGCAACAATACCCACTGCTTCTCCCAGCTCAACCAATCTCTGAGTAGCCAGATTACGGCCATAACATTTCGCGCAAACACCATGAGTGATTTCGCAGGTAAGCACACTTCTTATTCTTATCCGCTCAATTCCTAACTGCTCAATGCGTTCAGCTTTTTCTTCAGTTATTTCTTCGCCAACTGATACAATTGCTTTATCACTAACTATATCAACTATATTATCTAATGCTACTCGTCCAACAATCCGCTCTTTCAAGCTTACTACTACTTCATCCCCCTCAGCAATCGCGGAAATCATGATCCCGTTTAGAGTATGACAATCATCTTGAGTAATAATAACATCTTGAGAAACGTCGATTAATCTACGAGTCAAATATCCAGCATCCGCTGTTTTCAATGCGGTATCAGCTAAACCTTTACGCGCTCCATGAGTAGAAATAAAAAACTCAAGAACCGTAAGACCTTCTCTAAAGTTAGCAGTGATCGGATTTTCAATGATTTCCCCTGATGGTTTTGCCATAAGACCGCGCATACCAGCCAGCTGTCTGATCTGCAATTTAGAACCTCTCGCTCCACTATCAGCCATCATGAAAATTGGGTTAAAATGATCAAGATCCTGAAAAACTTTATCAGAAATAGTATCCGTAGCATGCGTCCAAATATCAATAATCTTATTATAACGCTCACCTTCAGTAATAATACCTCTTTTATGCTGCTTTTCAACATTAGCAACATCAGCATGAGACTGCTCAATTATTTTATGCTTAATTTCTGGAATTTTAAGATCATCCATAGAAATCGATATCCCGCCCAAAGTAGCATTTTCAAATCCTACTTTTTTCAAAGCATCAAGCAAAATAACTGTACGATGGTGTCCAAATTTCTTAAAACAATCAGTAATAATCTTACTCAGTTTAGACTTATCCATCTGTTCATTAACATATCCAAACCCCTGAGGAAGAATCTGATTAAATATTATTCTTCCAGTAGTTGTTTCAATGATTTCCTCACCCATTCTTACACGGCAACGCTTATGGATTTGAGTTTCACCACACTGCAAAGCAGTAATCGCTTCGTCTAAATCAGCGTATAAAGGTAACTCTTCAATATTCTGATTAGGATCACGATGCCCAATAGTAGTCAAATAATAACAACCCAAAACAATATCCTGAGAAGGGGCAATTATCGGACGCCCATCAGAAGGCGAAAATATGTTATTAGAGGCTAATAGCATCAAACGACATTCCATCTGCGCTTCTGTAGAAAGAGGAACATGTACTGCCATTTGATCTCCATCAAAGTCTGCATTAAAAGCAGCACATACAAGCGGATGGATTCTGATTGCTTTTCCTTCAACCAAAACTGGTTCAAACGCTTGGATTCCAAGGCGATGCAATGTTGGAGCACGATTAAGCATTACCGGATGATCTCGGATAACTTCTTCTAATATATCCCACACTTCGAGACGTGCTCGCTCAACCATTCTTTTTGCGCTTTTTACAGTATGAACTAAACCACGCTCTCTTAATCTTTTAATAATAAATGGCTCGAATAATTCCAAAGCCATTCTCTTGGGCAAACCACATTGATTTAATCTTAACTCAGGACCAACTACAATAACTGAACGACCAGAATAATCAACACGTTTTCCTAAAAGGTTTTGACGAAAACGACCCTGTTTACCTTTTAACATATCACTCAATGATTTTAAAGGTCTGTTCCCAGGACCGAGAACCGGACGGCCATGACGCCCATTATCAAATAAAGCGTCCACTGCTTCCTGCAGCATACGTTTTTCATTACGAATAATAACGTCAGGAGCTTTAAGTTCTAATAATTTCTTTAATCGATTATTTCGATTAATAACTCTACGATATAAATCATTCAAATCACTGGTGGCAAATCTACCCCCATCCAAAGGAACCAAAGGTCGTAAATCAGGAGGGATAACAGGTAAAATCCGGAGGATCATCCATTCCGCCTTATTTCCTGACTTCATAATTGAATCAACAATCTTTAAATTCTTAACCAGCTTTTTGATATTTGCTTCTGACTTAGTAGCCGCCAACTGTTTGCGCAACTTTTTGCTTAATTTATCAAGGTCAACTTCCGCCAATAAAATACTAATCGCCTCAGCGCCCATCATTGCGGTAAATTTATTGCCATAACGGCTTACATATTCCTGATAGCGATCCTCAGTAAGCAATTCTTTCTTTTTTAAAGGAGTATCGCCTGGCTCAAGGACAATATATTCTTCATAATAAATAACTTTTTCCAACTCACGTTGAGTCATATCAAGAATAGCACCCATTCTAGAAGGCATTGCCTTAAAGAACCAAACATGAGAAACCGGAGCGGCAAGGTCAATATGCCCCATGCGTTCACGGCGAACCTTAGAAAGAGTAATCTCTACACCACAACGATCGCAAACTATACCTTTATGCTTAATTCTTTTATATTTGCCACAATTACATTCCCAGTCTTTACTTGGGCCAAAAATCTTCTCACAAAACAATCCGTCTTTTTCCGGTTTCAAAGTACGGTAATTGATTGTTTCCGGTTTTTTAACTTCACCCTTTGACCAGGACTTTATAATATCCGGCTCAGCAATTTTAATAGATATAGCATCAAATGCATTTGCATCTTGTGCCATTATTATTCCTTTCTATTCTTCTTGTTGGTTTTTTCCTTAACATCATGCTTTGATTCTGTTCTAATATCCAAAGCAAGACTCTGCAATTCCTTTACCAAAACGTTAAAGGATTCAGGAGTACTTGGATTTAACGCGTTTTCTCCCTTAACGATCGACTCATATATCCTTGTCCTTCCAACCACATCATCACTTTTAACAGTCAACAATTCCTGAAGAGTATATGCTGCGCCATAAGCTTCAAGCGCCCACACTTCCATTTCTCCAAAACGCTGACCACCAAACTGCGCCTTACCACCCAACGGCTGTTGAGTTACCAAGGAATATGGTCCAATTGAGCGTGCGTGTATTTTATCATCAACAAGATGCGCTAGCTTTATTATATAAATATATCCAACGCAAACTTTTTTATCAAAATCAGTTCCAGTAAATCCGTCTCGAACAATTACTTTTCCATCTTCCGGCAAACCAGCGAGCTTTAATTCAGCTCTAATTTCCTCTTCCTTACAACCGTCAAATACTGGACTGGCCACTGTAAATCCAAGAACTTTTGCTGCCCATCCAAGATGAGTTTCCAACAACTGCCCAACGTTCATACGCGAAGGTACGCCCAAAGGATTAAGCACTATCTCAACTGGTGTCCCATCTGGGAGAAAAGGCATATCTTCTTCAGGAAGAATACGGGCAATAACACCTTTATTTCCATGCCGACCTGCCATTTTATCCCCAACTGAAAGACGTTTCTTACTAGCAACAAGAACAACTACCTTCTTTAATACTCCAGGAGGTAATTCATCTCCCCGTTTCACCTTTTCAATTTCTCTTTCAAGCTCATCGAGAAATTCTTTGATCTGATCATCTAAAACATTGATCGCTTTAGCAATATCATTAACTGAGTGATTATCGCCCTCAACCTTAATGCTATCAATATCAATTCTCTCTATTTTTTTCAGATCTTTTTGTTTAACAACTTTGTTTGCCCCTAGCAATACTGCCCCGGTTTCTTCATCAAGCAAAGAAGCAGAAATTTTCTTTCCTAAAAGAAAATTGGAAAGTTTCTGATTGCGCTCAGCTGTTAATTTTTTAATCTGATCATCATAATATTTACGCGTTTTTTCAATCATCTGCAGCTCTTCACTAATCTGCTCTTTAGACTTACTTTTTAAGCCTTTGCGCGAAAAAACCCGTACATCAATAACTACCCCTTCAATTCCTGGAGGAACATTTAATGAAGTATCTTTCACATCTTGAGCTTTTTCACCAAAAATAGCTCGGAGTAATTTTTCTTCCGGAGAAAGTTCAGTTTCGCTTTTTGGAGTAACTTTTCCCACCAATATATCGCCCGGATGAACTTCCGCACCAATACACACAATACCGTCATCACCCAGATCTTTCAATGATTCTTCACCGATATTAGGGATATCCCGAGTTATTTCTTCATTACCCAAACGAGTATCACGAGCTTCACATTCAAATTCCTCAACATGTACAGAAGTGTACATATCTTCTTTTACTACACGCTCACTGATCAGAATAGCATCTTCATAGTTATATCCACGCCAAGGCATAAACGCGCAAAGCACATTTCTCCCCAATGCCAATTCACCATTTTCAGTCGCTGCTCCATCCGCGAGCACCTCTCCTTTTTTAACCTTTTGCCCAGCATTTACTATCGGCCTTTGGTTTATACAAGTCGAAGCATTTGATCGTTGGAATTTTTTTAAAGCATATGAGGTATTATCAACCACAATTTTATTAGAATCAACATATTTAACTGTTCCCGCATTTTCCGCAATAATAACCGCGCCTGTATCAATAGCAACTTTTGCTTCCATCCCAGTTCCGACCAGCGGAGCTTCGGTATGAAGCAAGGGAACAGCTTGACGTTGCATATTTGATCCCATAAGCGCGCGGTTAGCATCATCATGTTCAAGAAACGGAATCAAACTAGCAGCCACACTAACAATCTGTCGTGGAGAAACATCCATATAATCTACTTCTGCTCTTGTTGCTTTAGGAAAATCACCCTTATAACGACAAGAAATCAAATCATTTACAAATCTTCCTTTTTCATCTAAAGGCGCATTTGCCTGCGCAATTACGTATTGATCTTCCAAATCAGCACTTAAATAATCGTGTTTATCAGTTACCACACCTTTGACTACTTTACGATAAGGAGTTTCAATAAATCCAAACTCATTAATCCGGGAAAATGTTGTAAGCGAAGCAATTAGTCCGATATTCGGTCCTTCAGGAGTTTCAATTGGACAAATACGTCCATAATGCGAATAATGCACGTCTCTGACTTCAAATCCAGCTCTTTCCCGGCTTAATCCTCCTGGCCCCAAAGCACTTAAACGTCTTTTATGCGTTAGCTCTGAAAGCGGATTTGTTTGATCCATAAACTGGGAAAGCTGACTTCTGCCAAAAAAATCTTTCACAACAGATGAAATTAATTTTGAATTAATCAAATTATGCGGAACCACTGTATCCATTTCATAGATACCCATGCGTTCACGCACCGAACGTTCCATTCTGGCAAGCCCGATTCTAAACTGATTCTGAACCAGTTCGCCTACTGTACGGACTCTTCTATTTCCCAGATGGTCAATATCATCAACAACTCCTTCACCGGTTTTTAATTTAAATAAATACTTTATTGCATTAACAATCGTATCAGTATCTAAAACCCGATTTTCAATATCCACATTCATATTAAGTTTTCTATTAAGCACAAAACGTCCAACCCTACCTAAATCGTAACGTTTTGGATCAAATATCAATCTTTCAATTAAGCTTTGCGCGGACTCGATAGTTACTGGATCACCCGGTCTCAATCTACGATAAATTTCAAACAAAGCTTCTTCAGTATTAGTCGTTCTATCTTTTTCAAGAGTGTTAATTAATTCCGTTCCAGGGGTAACAAAACACTGAATTTTTTTTACTCCAAGATCTAATAGCTGATCGACAGCATGATCAGTTAAGCGAGTTCCTGAGGAAATCAAAGTCGTTGTAACATCTTTAGGATTCGCAATATTCTCAGCCAGAACAATTTTGCTCATATCTTGTGTGCTTTTAAGCGGCAAACGCACTTCTTCAATCGGATAAAAAAGCTTGAGAATTTCAGTGTTCGAAGAAAATCCTATAGCTCTTAAAAACGTAGTCGCAAAAAATTTACGTCTCCGATCAATAAAAACATAAAGAATATCATTTGCATCAAATTCAAATTCAACCCAAGCTCCACGATAAGGAATAATTCTTGAAGAAAAAAGCTTTTTCCCAGAAACATGCGGAGTCTCTTCAAAACAAATTCCCGGAGAACGATGCAATTGACTAACAGCAACGCGCTCATCACCATTGATTACAAAAGTTCCGTAATCAGTCATAATCGGCAATTCACCCATATAAACTTCTTGCTCTTTTACTTCTTTACCTGCACGCAGTCTCAGCTTTACTTTAAGAGGCGCAGCATAGCTCATACCGCGACGTTGACATTCCTCAACATCGTATTTCGGTTTTTCTAGATTATAATATAGATATTCCAATCGACAAGTTTTATCAAAATTTTCGATAGGAAAAACCTCTAGAAATACAGATTGCAAGCCTTTATTTTCCCGTTTTGTCTTTGCTACACCTACCTGCAGAAAATCATGATACGATTTACGCTGCACATGCAATAAATGCGGCACTTCAAAAACTTCTTTTAATCTTGCGTAACTTTTTCTTTCTATCATATAAGGTCACCTTAGCTCGGCGTTACCGTTTATTTTTAATTATTTTACTTTAATTCTACAGTAGCACCTTGCTCTTCAAGCTTTTTCTTAATTTCTTCTGCTTCTTCCTTGCTTATATTCTCTTTAACAGGCTTTGGAGCAGCATCAACAAGATCCTTTGCTTCTTTAAGTCCTAAATTTGTGATAGTGCGAATTTCTTTAATAACCTGAATTTTCTTATCGCCACTAGCTTTTAGAATAACGCTGAAACTTGTCTTTTCTTCAGCCACTGCGCCCCCTGCTGCAGGAGCCGCTGCTACTGCCATAGGCATTGCCGCAGAAACACCAAATTTATCTTCTAATACTTTAACAAGATTAGATAATTCTAAAACACTCATCTCTTCTATGCTTTTTACAATCTCTTCTGATTTCGGAGATAATTTTACCGCTTCTTTTACCTGTTCTGACATATTAATCCTCCTTTGTCCGGTTTAATCTTTTTTCTTACTTATTTGATTTAAAACATTAACAAAGCCACGAATTGGCCCAGATAACACATTTACAAAACCTGCGATCGGCGATTTCATTCTATTAACAACTGTAGCCAAAAGAACATGCCTACTCGGTAACTCAGAAAGTTCTTTTGTTTTTTCTTCGTTTACAACTTGCCCTTCAACTAAACCACCGCGTACTTTAAAACTTTCATGATCTTTTGAAAAATCAAACAATGTCTTTGCTACCGCAACCGGATCATCATTATAAACCGCGATACCAGTAGAACCCTGAATATATTGCTTTACATCATCCAATTCAAGAGTTGATAAAGCTTTTTTAATAAACGTATTTTTTGTAACAATAAGACCTGCGGAATGCTTTTCGAGTTTTCTTCTTAATGCGTCTATTTCTACTACGCCCACCTTTTCGAAATTAGCAACAATCAATCCAGAAGAATTCTTAAATCGATTTGTTATTTCTTTAACCATATATTCTTTTTCAAGATGTGCCATGACAAATAACCCCTTATGCTATTTAATATTATATCCTGATGTTTCTAGCCTTAATCCAGGTCCCATTGTGCTAGATAAATAAACATCTTTAATGTATTGTCCTTTAGCCGTCTGCGGCTTTGCCTTATTAACAGCATCAATAACTGTTTTAGCATTCTCGATAATAGCATCATCCGCGAAAGAAAGCTTGCCAATCGAAACATGGATGCCAGCTAATTTATCCATTTTAAATTCTACTTTACCAGCCTTTGCTTCTTTAACTGCTTTACCGACATCTTTGGTTACAGTTCCCGCCCGAGGACTAGGCATAAGACCGCGCGGCCCAAGAACTTTACCCAGCTTAGCCAAGTCTCTCATTATTTCTGGAGTCGCTATTGCTACATCGAATTCAAGCCACCCGGCATTTACCTTATCAATCAGTTCCTGCCCACCAACAAAGTCAGCCTTCGCTTCTTTAGCGGCATTAGATTCTTCACCTTTACAAAATACTGCAACTCTAACATCTTTACCCAATCCATGAGGAAGAACCACTGTTCCTCTAACCATTTGATCAGAATGTTTTGCATCAACACCAAGGTGAAAAGCTAAATCAACAGACTCATCAAATTTTACTTTGTGCGATTTCTTAAGAATAAATACTATTTCTTCCATAGTATACATCTTATCTTTTTCGAACAATTTATTAAACTCTTCCACTCGCTTGCTTGCTTTTTTCATAAGAACTATTCCTTTACTTCAATACCCATGCTTCTTGCAGTACCCTCGACAATACGCATAGCACTTTCTATTTTAGAGGCATTTAAATCTTCCATTTTTAATTTTGCGATTTCTTCGACTTGAGCTTTAGTAACACTACCCACTTTCTCTTTATTTGGCACTCCTGAACCTTTTGCTAAATTTGCTGATCTTTTTAGCAAAACAGAACAAGGGGGGCTTTTTAAAATAAAAGTGAAACTTCTGTCTTCAAAAATAGTTAATACTACAGGAATAATAAGCCCTTGCTTATCTTTTGTAGCATCATTAAACTTTTTACAAAAATCCATAATGTTTACACCATGCTGTCCCAATGCTGGACCAACTGGCGGAGCTGGATTTGCCGCTCCTGCGGGAATCTGTAACTTAACTTTTGCTTTTATTGGTTTTGCCATGATCTAAGTCCTTATTATTAATATTAAACTTTTTCTACTTGCCAGTATTCCAACTCAACAGGCGTTGAACGGCCAAAAATTGAAACTAAAACCTTAATCTTGCCTTTGGCTGGATACACTTCCTCTATATCTCCATTAAAATTAGTAAACGGACCTTCAATAATTTTTACCGACTCACCTTTTTCAAAATTAACTTTTGGCATCGGCTTTTCTTTACTATCTTCTGCTTGTTTTAAAATAGCAGCAACCTCTGCTTCAGTTAAAGGATGCGGCTTAGAACCTGCACCGATAAAACCAGTAATCCCTTGAGTATTTCTGACTAAATACCAGTTTTTATCATTAAGCTCCATTTCCACAAGAATATATCCTGGAAAAAACTTTCTTTCCATGATTTTTTTCTTTCCATCCCTAACTTCGCTAACTTTTTCCTTAGGGATTAGAATTTGGGGAATACTTTCCTCAACTCCGGCAGCTTTGATGCTATTTTCAAGAAGAATTTTTACCTTATCTTCATGTCCTGTTTGCGTGTGAACTACATACCAACGTTTTGCCATAGCTTATTTAATTACCGATCCCACAATCAACGTATAAATTAAGTCAATTGCGTAAATAAAGGCTGTCAATAACCCTACAGATACAATAACAACCATTGTTGAATTCAAAAGCTCATCGCGAGACGGCCAAGAAACCTTAGTCATCTCTGACTTCACATTTACTAAAAAACTTTTAACTTTATTCATTTTTACCTCAGCCTATACTTACTCCAGTAAAAACTGGCAGGAGCGGAAGGAGTCGAACCCTCAGTAACGGTTTTGGAGACCGTTGGTTTGCCATTAACCGACGCTCCTATAACCTATAATAGATTATTAGTTTTTTAAAAAATATCACGAAAAACATAAAAAACCTATAATTTATCAACTTTAATCAAGTTAATAAACAATTTACTTTATTTTGTTTGTCTGTGCAAAGTATGTTTTCTACAGCTACGACAAAATTTTTGCAGCTCAAGTTTTTCAGTGCTTTTTTTCTTATTTCTTGTTGAGCGATAGTTTCTACTTTTACACTCTTTGCAAGCTATTGTAATTGCTTCTCTCATAATTTAGGCCTGTTTATGCAATGATTTCCGATATGACACCAGCACCAACAGTACGTCCACCTTCACGAATCGCGAATCGCAATTCCTTTTCCATGGCCATTGGTGTTATTAATTCCACTTTCATTTCTATATTATCCCCAGGCATTACCATCTCAACTCCATCT
>JAHITY010000082.1 GCA_018817165.1 Candidatus Omnitrophota bacterium | reverse complement strand
TCCAAGAATTCTCGGCACAGTTTCCTCCTATCCCTGCTTTTGCTTGTGCTTGGGATTTTTACAAATTACTTTTACCACATTTTTTCTTCTAATAATTCTACATTCTTCACAAATTTTTTTAACACTTGAACGAACTTTCATTTTACTTACCTCTGTATGTAATTCTTCCTCTAGTCAAATCATACGGTGAAAGCTCCACCGTAACCTTATCCCCTGGCAAAATTCTAATAAAATGCATACGCATTTTTCCCGAAACATGCGCAAGAACTTTATGGCCATTTTCCAGCTCAACCTTAAACATTGCATTAGGCAATGTTTCCATTATTGTGCCTTCAACCTGAATCCCTGCTTCTTTAGCCATTTTATCCTTTTAATTAAGCGCTGTTAAAATTTTTGCTTTACTATTTGTTATACAAATTGTATGTTCAAAATGAGCAGAACATGAATCATCTTGTGTAACTGCAGTCCATCCATCTCCCAGGACTTCCACCTTCCAAGTCCCGAGATTTACCATCGGCTCAATGGCTAAAACCATTCCTGGTCTTAATTTTACTCCATTGCCAGGCTTACCAAAATTAGGAATCTGAGGCTCCTCATGAAGCTTTGCCCCTATTCCATGCCCCACAAAATCTCTTACCACAGCAAATCCGGCTTTTTCCACATAGCTCTGAACTGCATACCCAATATCAGAAAGATAATTATCTTTCCTAGCTACATCAATTGCTTTATAAAGAGCGTCTCGGGTAACCTCAATTAGTTTCTTATTCTGGTCAGAAATTTTTCCGACTGCTACGGTTATAGCTGAATCACCAAAATACCCAGCTAATTCCACGCCAACATCTAAACTAATAATATCACCTTCAAGTAAAACCCGATCACCTGGAATCCCATGAACTACTTCTTCATTTATTGAAGCACAGATACTCCCAGGATACCCGTGATAATTTAAAAATGCGGCTCTCGCATTATGCTTTTTAATAAAATTTGCTGCTTCAAGATCTAATTGCCTGGTTGTGATCCCCGGCTTTACTTTACTTTTTAAATACTTTAAGGTCTTTGCTACTATTAATCCCGAATTTCTAATCTTTTGCAATTCACTTTTTGATTTAATCGAAATCATAGTAATCCGGATTTTTTAAATGTATCCTTTAACACAATAAATAATTCATTTACATCCATATCGCCGGAAACTTTTCGCAGAAGATTCTTCTGTTTGTAATAATCAATCAGCTCTTTTGTCTGGCTATTGTAAACATTTATTCTATTTTTAATTGTTTCTGCCTTATCATCATTACGCTGATAAAGCTCTCCCCCGCAGCCGTCGCAGATTCCCTCTTTTTTCGAAGGAATATTAGTCACATGAAAAATTCTTCCGCAACTGCGACAAATCCTTCTACCAGTTAAACGAGATAAAATTGTTTCTTCTGTTGTGGCAAAATAAACTACCATATCTAGTGGCATATTTAAAGCGATAAGCGCAGCGTCCAAAATTTCTGCTTGCCTTTTTGTTCTGGGAAAACCATCAAGCATAAAACCCGCACTTATGTCTACTGCCTTTAACTTATCCGTGATCATCGCTGCTACTATTTCATCAGGAACAAGATCTCCCTTGTCCATATATGATTTTGCCTTAATCCCTTGCGCTGTATTATTCTTTACAGCCTCACGCAAAAGATCACCAGTAGACATATGTAATAAATTATATTCCTTACAAAGCTCAGCAGCTTGGGTACCTTTACCAGCTCCCGGGGGTCCTAATAATACTAACTTCATTATACTTCTCCCTGTGTTTAACGCCGACCGCGCAGATGCCCTTTTTTCATAAACCCATCATAATGACGCATGAGCAGATGTGACTCTATCTGACGCATTGTATCAAGCATAACACCAACAATAATCAATAAACCCGTACCACCAAAAAAACTAGCTACTAAATACGGCACTCTCAGCCAAGCCATTATCCAGTCAGGAAAAACAGCGATTATTGCCAAGAAAATAGCCCCTGGCAAAGTAATATGAGTTAATACTGAATCTAAATATTCAGCAGTTGGCTTTCCGGCACGAATTCCTGGAATAAATCCACCATATTTTTTCATGTTCTGAGCTACATCCTGCGTATTAAAAGTAACTGCAGTATAAAAATAAGCGAAAAATATTATTAATAAACTATAAACCACGGTGTACAACAAATGTCCTCTCATCAAACTTTCCGCAAATCTTTGCAACTGGGGAACAAACTGTCCGATAGTTGCCGGAAACAAGATTATTGACTGAGCGAAAATTATCGGAATTACTCCGGCTTGATTAACTCTCAAAGGAATATAAGTACTATGGCCTCCATAAACTTTTCTCCCAACAATTCGCTTTGCGTATTCAACAGGTATCCGCCTCTGCCCTTCAGTAATCAAAACAACAAACAATATTACCAAAACAAACAAACAAATCATTATAATCGGAGTATATGGTTCGATCTGACTTTTCTCTGTTGAAATCGGTGACAATAGTTGCCACACAAAACGCAGCGCAGTTGGAATTCTCGATATAATACCAACTGAAATCAAAATCGACATACCATTCCCAATGCCGCGCTCAGTTATCTGCTCACCCAGCCACATAATAAATGCAGTACCAGAAGTCAAAGTAATTATGGTTAATAGCCTAAACCCCAAACCGCCATCAGCAACAATCTGCAATCCCATAAAATGAGCCGGATCTTCTAAATAAACACTAATAATAAAAGACTGAAATATTGCTAATGCTACTGTGCCATAGCGAGTATACTGCGTAATCTTTTTCCTGCCCTGATCGCCGCCTTCTTTAGCTAATTTCTCTAATGAAGGAATTACTACGGTTAACAGCTGCATAATAATCGAACTGGATATATACGGCATAATTCCCAGCGCGAAAATAGTCATTTGCGACAAAGCTTGACCTGTAAATAGATCCATCACATCAAAGAGCGTACCGCCTTGCTTACTTGTTATATTAGCAAAAAACTGAGCCAGGGCTTCTCCATTAATCCCGGGGATTGGGATAAAACAACCCAATCGGTAGATTGCGATTAAAGCAAGAGTGAAAAATATTCTTTGTCTTAAATCAGGTATCTTTAACGAATTCAGTAAAGCTTTAATTGTCCTTAACATTTATCTACCCTTATATAATATAAAAATATTTTTAAATAAAATTCTTCTGCGTCCAGTAAAGCCTTAAGCCTTTACTTTTACAATCACTTCAACTTTTCCGCCCAAAGCTTCAATAGCGTCTTGCGCGGTTTTAGAAAATTTTTCCGCTTTTATATTTATTTTTTTAGTTAGTTTCCCTTTTCCCAATATCTTAACCGGCACATGTAACTTATGAATAAGTCCTAAACTTAGAAGCTCTTTGGAAGATATTGAAGAATTTTCTTCACACTTATTCAAAGTCTGCAAATTCACTATTTGATACTCTGCTTTAAATTTACTGGTAAATCCACGCTTTGGGATTCTTCTGATCAAAGGCATCTGTCCGCCTTCAAATCCCGGTCTGATCGTTTTTCCACTGCGAGACATTTGTCCCTTATGTCCCTTGCCCGAGGTTTTTCCATGCCCAGATCCTGACCCACGACCTACAATTTTTTTCTTTTTATGTGCAGATTTAGGAGATTTTAGATTATTCAGCTTTAACATCTTCGTTATTCTCCTTCTTTACTTCTTCAGTAGACTTATCTGTTTGCTCATTTTCCGCTTGCAAACAAGCCGCAATTTCACTTTTCAATTCCATATGTTTTTTTAAACTTTGTAAACCCTGAATTGTTGCTTTAGCAATATTAATCGGATTTGAAGACTTCATCGATTTAGTTAAAATGTCTTTTATTCCACCAAGCTCGCAAATTGCTCTCACAGAACTTCCGGCAATAACTCCGGTTCCTTCTGATGCAGGCTTAAGAAAAACTCTTGCCGCGCTAAATTCACCCATAACTTCATGAGGAATGGTTGTTCCCTTTAATGGAACTTCCATAAGATTTTTACGCGCCGTACTAACACCCTTGCGAATAGCATCAGCAACTTCATTAGCTCTTCCCAATCCGCAACCAACACGACTTTTCCCATCTCCGGCGATAACTAAAGCAGTGAAAGCCATTTTTCTTCCGCCCTTACAGGCCTTAGAAACACGATTGATTGAAATAACCTTATCTACTATATCTAATTGTTCATTTACTGAATTTTCCAATTTACCACCCTATTCCTTATTTAAAACTGTAATCCGCCTTTTCTGGCAGCCTCTGCTACTGCTTTTATTTTTCCATGATAAAGATAACCACCGCGATCAAACACCACAGACTTTATCCCTTTTTCCTGAGCTTTTTTTGCGATAAGTTCACCCAAAATGCTTGCTGATTTTATGTTGCAATTTTTACACTGCTCTTTGATTTCTTTTTGCAATGTTGAGCAACTGAGAACTGTACAACAATTCTCATCATCAATAATTTGTGCGTATAAGTTAGTTAGACTTCTATATACGCTAAACCTCGGCCTATTTTTAGAGCCAACAACCTTCTTCCTGATTCTTTTATGCCTTTTTAAACGTCCGTCTATCATGATCATTACCTTTTTTAATATTAAATACAATCCTTGAAATTATGGTTTATTTCGACATTGCCTTACCGGCTTTTCTTCTTACCTGTTCGCCAACATAACGTATACCTTTACCTTTATATGGTTCAGGTGGTAAAAATCCTCTTATATTTGCCGCAGCCTGACCAACTTCCTGCTTATCAATACCCTTAACAGTGATCTGCGTAGGTTTAGGAACTTCTAAAGTTATTCCTTCAGGCACAACATATTCAATTGGATGAGAAAAACCAAGCTGCATAGTTAGCTTTTTACCAGCTAACTGAGCCCGATACCCCACTCCAATCATTTCCAACTGCTTTTCAAAGCCAGAGCTAACCCCTGTAAGCATATTGGCGATCATTGCTCGGGTTAAACCATGCAAAGCTCGATCATTTTTATTATTCCCTACACGAGAAACTTTAATTTTATCATTTTCCACAGCAACTAAAATTCTCAAACTAATCGGAAACTCAAGTTTTCCTTTTGGTCCCTGAACCTCAACAGACTGCTTAGCAATATTTACTTTTACATCTTTAGGTATTACTATTGGTCTTACGCCTATTCTTGACATCTTTCGCACCTACCCACTGAAATCTTGATTATATAATTGTTAATTTAATTTCCAGAAAACTATTAAACTGTCTTTACCAAACGTAACACAAAATTTCGCCACCAATTTTTTCCATCCGAGCTTGCTTATCATCAACAATACCCTTGGAAGTTGAAATCATTGCCACACCGGTACCACCAAAAACATAGGGAATTTCCTCTTTTGCCGCATAAACCCGACGCCCCGGCATAGAAATTCTCTTTAAACCAGAGATAACCCCATCTCTGCTTTTTGAATAGCGCAAATAAACTCTTAAGATCCCCTGCTTACCGTCATCAACTTTACGATAATTCACAATAAAACCGTGTGTTTTCAGCATTTTCACAATTTCCTCTTTTATTTTAGAGGCTGGAAAATCCACTTTTTCTTTTTTTGCGCTCTGCGCATTACGGATAACTGTCAACATATCCGCTATTGGATCAGTAATACTCATATAACTCTCCTACTAATAACTACAATTTTTAACTTTTTTATATTAACTACCAGCTTGCTTTAGTAACCCCAGGAATCATGCCGTTTGATGCTAATTCCCTAAAACATATTCTACAAACTCCAAAACGTCTGATAAACCCTCTAGCACGACCGCATACTTTACATCTAACATATCCGCGAGTTTTAAATTTGGGTTCTCTTTTAGATCTTACTATTTGACTTTCTTTTGCCATAATGTCCTAACTCCGAAACGGCATGCCAAAACAACTTAACAATTCTTTGGCCTGTTTCTTATTTTTCGATTTCATTACAATAACAATGTCCATACCTTGAACATGTTTAACCTTATCAATAATAATTTCCGGGAAAATAGACTGCTCTGTTAATCCTAATGTATAATTACCTTGCTTATCAAAAGCAGTAGCAGAAACCCCCCGAAAATCTCGAATTCTCGGAAGAGCACTATTAATTAATCTGTCTAAAAACTCATACATCCTCTCGCCGCGCAAAGTAACTTTGCAGCCAACCGGAACTCCTTGTCTTAATTTGAAATTCGCAATCGCTTTTTTAGCTCTTGTTATAACTGGCTTCTGTCCGGTTATTGTTCCCAAATCAGCCATAGCCGATTCAAGGATTTTAATATCCTCACTAGCTTTACCAATTCCCATATTAATTACAATCTTTTCCAGACGCGGAACTTGCATACGATTTTTTAATTCAAGCGTATCAATCAACTGCTTTACTATTTCTTTATTATATTTTTCTTTTAATTTTGACATAATTTTACACCATCTCTTGACATTTTTTACAGATTCTAGCCTTAGAACCATCATTTAAAATTTTTGCTCCCAGCTTAGAGCTTTTATTACATCTCGGACAGGAAAACATTATATTAGACACAGCTAATGGACTTTCTTTTTGCAAAATTCCACCTGGCTGATCTTGTTTTGTCTGCTTAGAATGTTTTTTAACAAAATTAACACCTTGCACCAACATCCGCTGTTTAGCTTTATCAAAACGCAAAACTTTACCAGTTTTACCTTTTTCTTTACCTGCTATAACTTTAACTGTATCACCTTTTTTTATTCTCATTGCTTTTTTCGCCTTTAACTTTTAACTTTTGATATTTCTATTTATATAACTTCCGGAGCCAAAGAAACTATTTTCGCGAACTGCTTATCCCTTAATTCTCTAGCCACCGGGCCAAAAATTCTTGTACCGCGTGGATCTTTTTTAGCATCAAGAATAACTACCGCATTACGATCAAATTTCAAATAACTTCCATCTTTACGACGAATAGCTGCCTTAGTTCTAACAATAACAGCCTTTACCACCTCGCCTTTTTTAACGGCGCTCGAAGGAATAGTCTCTCGCACATTGCAAGTAATTATATCACCGATCTCTGCGCTTCGTTTACCTGAACGATGAAGCACCCCAATACACATTACTTTTTTAGCTCCACTATTATCAGCAACATCTAAAACTGTAGTCATCTGTATCATTATTCTACTACTCCTTGTGATCTTCGACGATATTTAAAAGTCTCCAACGCTTATCTTTTGATAAAGGACGCGTTTCTTCAAGTCTAACCTTGTCTCCCACCTTTGACTCATTTTTCTCATCATGAAATTTAACATTCACAAATTTCTTTATTCTCTTCTTGTATACTGGATGAACTGTCAGTCTTTCGATACGAGCAACCGCTGTTTTATCCATCTTATCGCTAGTAACTATTCCTACTCTTTGCTTACGGGCACATTTTACCTTGCTCATTAGTTAATCACCTTTGCCTTGCTTTTTTCTTTTAGTTCCAATTTTCTTAGAAAAGTTTTCACACGGGCAATATCTTTGCGAGTAAATTTAATTTTGTGAGACTTGTCCAATTTTGTCGTTTTAGACTGAAACTTTAGATTAAATAATTCTTCCTCAAGCTGTCTAAGCTTATCATCCAACTCTGGTTTAACATAATCACTGTATTCTTTTGATTTAATAGGCATAATTCCACTCTTTATTTTTATATTTGTGATCTAGTTACAAATTTTGTTTTTATCGGCAATTTAGACGCTGCCAATCTCATGGCTGATTTAGCCAAATCATATGGGATACCTTCCATTTCAAAAATCACTCTACCAGGTTTTACCACTGATACCCAGTACTCCGGCATACCTTTACCTTTACCCATTCTAGTTTCATTTGGTTTTTTAGTTACTGATTTGTCTGGAAAAATCCTAATCCACACTTTTCCGCCTCTGCGAACTGACCTAGTTAAAGCAACACGCGAAGCTTCTAATTGAGTATTTTTTATCCACGCACCCTCAATCGCCTGTAAACCAAATTCTCCAAAGCTTACTTTAGAACCGCTAATCGCTTTGCCTTTTCTGCGTCCACGATGCGTCTTACGAAATTTTACACGTTTGGGCATTAAAACCATTACTTCTTATCTCCTTCATCCACAACCTGATTTATTTCTTTAGTTTTTTTCTCAAACAAAACATCGCCTTTATAAATCCAGCACTTAATTCCGATTACCCCATAAGTTGTCCGCGCTTCCGCAAAACCGTAATCAATATTAGCCCGCAATGTATGCAAAGGAACTTTACCTTCTTTATATTTCTCAGTTCTAGCAATTTCAGCGCCGCCTAATCTTCCCGAACACATGATTTTAATTCCGCCAGCACCGTTATTCATTGCCTGCTGAATAGCTTTTTTCATCGCCCTTCTAAAAGCAATTCGTTTCTCTAGTTGAAACCCTACGCTTTCCGCAACTAATTGCGCATCAGTCGATGGATTTTGCACTTCTTTAATATCAACAAAAATTTCTTTTCCAGCAATTTTAATTAATTCGTCTTTTAAACGATCAATATCCGCACCGCGTCGGCCAATAATAACTCCTGGCCTTCCAGAGTGCACGATAACTCTGATTTTTGTTGAGGCTCTTTCTATCTCAATCTTAGAAACATTTGCAGAGGAAAAATTCTTTTTAATAAATTTTCTTATTTTAAGATCCTCCATAAGATATCCAGAAAAATCTTTATTCTTAGCAAACCAACGAGATCCCCAATCCTTGATATATCCTAATCTAAAACTTAAGGGGTTTACTTTTTGTCCCACTTTTCCTCCTCTTACTTAACACTCTTTGCTTTTTTTTCAGTTTTTTCAGCTACCTTGGTGGTAGTTTTTTTATTTACTGTTTTTTCTACTGTGTTTACAAGCTTTTTCTTAACCTCATTCTTTGCTGTTTTAGCTTCTTTAACTGCCGCTATTTTTTTTCCCGCTGTGTTCGCATCAATTTCTAGAGTAATATGACAAGTTCTTTTTAATATTTTTGAACCGCGGCCAAATGAAGCTGCCCGATTGCGTTTCCAAGTAGACCCTTCGTCAGCACATATTTTAGATACATACAAACTCTCAGCTTCTAATCCTTTATTTCTAGCATTAGCAATCGCCGAGCGCAATAACTTGCTCACCGGTTCAGCCGCTCTTTTCCGTGTATGTGACAAAACAGTCAAGGATTCCTGGGTTGATTTGCCCCTGATTAATGCTAATACCAGCCTTACTTTTTGTGCTGACATTCTAATATGTCTTGCCTTTGCACTTGCTATCATCTTCTTTTCCTCTTATTTCTACTAACCCACAGAAACAATCTGCCGGAAATTAATGGTTTAATCTATTTTATTATGATTTATTACGTTTTTTGTGATACTAATTTTGCTTTAATTCCAGCATGCTTTCTAAAAATTCGGGTTGGAGAAAATTCACCCAACTTATGTCCCACCATATTTTCTGTTACAAATACAGGAATAAACGATTTTCCATTATGCACAGAAAATGTACATCCGATAAAATCAGGGATAATTGTTGAACGACGAGACCAAGTTTTTATCGGTCTTTTATCATTAACAGCTTGAAGTTTTTCAACTTTCTTTAACAATTTTAGATCAACAAATGGACCTTTTTTTATTGAACGAGACATATACCCACAACTCCTATATTATTTAACTTACTTTGCGCGACGCTTAACAATAAATTTACTTGACTGTTTCTTACCTTTTCTTGTTCTATAACCTTTAGTTGGCATTCCCCACGGAGATACAGGATGAGGATTACCTTGACCAGCTTTTCTTTCACCTCCACCATGCGGATGGTCAACCGGATTCATTGCCGCACCACGAACAGTTGGTCTAATACCCATCCAGCGTTTTCTACCAGCCTTACCAATTACAATCTTTTCATGATCAGGATTACCAACCTGACCTAAAACAGCATAACAATCAGTTGGAACTAATCTTATTTCACCAGAAGGTAATTTTATATGTGCATACTTACCTTCCTTTGCCATTAACTGCGCTGAAGTTCCCGCGCTTCTAGCCAAAATTGCTCCTCTGCCAGGCAAAAGTTCAATATTATGAATAAACGTTCCTAAAGGCAAATTCTTTATTGGCAATGCATTCCCGGGTTTAATTTCAACATTCTCTCCAGACATAATCTGATCATCAACTTTAATGTCCAACGGAGCAATAATATATCTTTTTTCACCGTCTTGGTATTGGACCAAAGCAATACGACTTGAACGATTCGGATCATACTCGATAGATAGTATTATCGCCGGCATATCATGCTTATCGCGTTTAAAATCAATAATTCTGTAACGTCTTTTATGCCCGCCGCCGCGATGACGACAAGTAATTCTCCCACGGGAATTTCTTCCCCCTGATTTTTTCAAAGCTACAGTCAAAGACTTCTCTGGCTTACTCTTTGTGATTTCAGCAAAGTCAGAACCGGTTATCCAGCGTAGCGATGGTGTTGTTGGTTTATAACGTTTAATACCCACTATTAAATCTCCATTTTAAAATTTAACCTAAATTTATTTTCTGACCTTTTTCTAATGTCACTATTGCTTTTTTCCAATCCGAGGTTTTCCCGGCTTTATAACGAACTCTTTTTGGCTTTCCCGACATTAAAGCGGTATTTACCGTAAGAACTTTTACTCTATAGATATGTTCTATAGCAGCTCTAATCTCTATTTTATTTGCGCCCTTATCCACACAGAATAAATATTTATTTAACGGTTCAAGTACCGCGCCTTTTTCTGTACGCAAAACATACTTTATAATTCTAAATGGATTCTCCACCTTTTCTTATTCTCCCTTTTTTAATCTTTGCGTAAGATTTTCTAAAGCCTTTTGAGTAATAACTACATTATCATGCAGCAACACATCAAGTGCATTGATAGATTCCCAACGCATCACATTAACTCTCTTGATATTATTTGATGAACGAAGCACATTTTCTTGTGTATTATCACAAACAAATAAAACTTTTCTTTCCAGATTAAGCGCTGTTACAATCTTAACAAATTCTTTTGTTTTAGCTTCACTCACTTTTAATTCATCCAAAATCTTAACTAAATTATCATTTAAGCGTGAATTTAAGGTGGAAATTAAAGCGCTTTTTTTAATCTTTTTTGGTACTTGATAAGAATAATCTCTAGGATGAGGACCAAAAACAACTCCCCCTTTTCTCCATAACGGGCTTCTACTAGAACCAGCACGCGCACGCCCAGTACCCTTCTGTTTCCAAGGTTTGGAATTACCCCCGCTTACACAAGCACGAGTTTTTGTGGAAGAAGTTCCCTGTCTTTTATTTGCCTGGTACATCACGGTTACTTGATGAATTAAAGATTCATTAACATTTCCGTCAAAAACCTTTTCATCAAGATCAACCTTACCAACTTCTTTACCTAATATATTATTAACTAAAAGTGTAAACATTTTATTTCTTCTTAGCCTTTCTCACAACAAGATAACAACCTTTATGGCCAGGAACAGCCCCATTAACCAATAAAATGTTGTTTTCTTTATCCACTTTAATAACTTTTAAATTCTGCACACAAGTTTTTCTATTTCCCATATGACCAGGAAGATGATGTCCGCGAACAACTCGCCCTGGAGTTGTATTCGCACCAATAGAACCAGGTCCTCGATGATTCATGCCGCCATGAGTTTCCGGACCACCGCTCCAACCATAACGCTTCATGCCGCCTTGAAAACCTTTTCCAATCGACATTCCGGTAACATCGACAAAATCACCTTCATTAAACATATCAACTTCCAGCTTTTGTCCTACTTCGTAAGTTTCTTTTTCATTCAATTTTATTTCTTTAATGAATTTTTTTGCACTTACATTACTTTTTTTAAAATGCCCAGCTAAAGCCTTGGTTGTCCGCTTAGGCTTTTTATCCGCATAACCTATCTGCACAGCGCGATATCCATCAGTCTCTTTAGCTTTTACCTGGACAACATAACACGGTCCAGCTGTAATCGAAGTTACAGGGATACAAGTCCCATCTTCTTTAAAAACCTGGCTCATGCCTATTTTTTTTCCTAAAATTCCTAACATCTGTCTACCTTTATATTAATAGCGTTAATCTTGATCTTTTTCCAAATTTCTATTTTATTTCAACATCTACCCCAGCCGGCAAATCAAGCTTTTTTAGAGCGTCAATTGTTTTAGCTGTTGGCTCAATAATATCTAATAAACGCTTGTGCGTTCTCAGCTGAAATTGTTCTCTTGACTTTTTATCAATTACCGGTGACCGCAAAACAGTATACAATGATCTATTTGTTGGCAAAGGTACTGGACCACAAACCTTGGCCCCTGTTCTTTTGGCCGTATTTACAATCTCTTCAGCAGATTGATCCAACACTCTGTGATCATATGCTTTTAATCTTATTCTAATTTTTTGATGCGCCATCTTACAATACCTTCCTATGCAATAATTTCCGATATGACACCAGCACCAACAGTACGTCCACCTTCACGAATCGCGAATCGCAATTCCTTTTCCATGGCCATTGGTGTTATTAATTCCACTTTCATTTCTATATTATCCCCAGGCATTACCATCTCAACTCCATCT
>JAHITY010000081.1 GCA_018817165.1 Candidatus Omnitrophota bacterium | reverse complement strand
GCATTAAAAATCAGCCCGAATTTGTCCAGGATATTATCACAAGAACGAGGATATAAATGGCGGGTGATATATGGATTAATAGTTTTATATTTCTTTTTGCTAATTGCCGTGAGCTGGTGGTTGCAAGGTTAACCCGAAATTAAAACTGGTTCCAGAAGACATATCCGGAACCAGAAAACCCACCCCTAGCCCCATAGCCGTCAGGCTAAGTCTGTAATCTCAATAAAATCAGAATTTTATTCCACATATATGATTTTATCCATTGGGCGTCTCTCTGGTTTAGCGCCGCAATATAACAATACTTCCACTGATCTCAGCTTATGTTTACGCTTCTCCAATAAATGATAATCTTTACTAACTTCATAAAACTTAATAATGAAAATTGTGATCTTTTCTGTGTCCTTAATAAAAATATTACGAAGTTCATCTATTCTTTTCATCATCGTTTTATAACTCTTATAAAAACTTAATGCTTTATTATCCAATATATACACCCAGCTTGAGACACGCCAAATGATCTTCCAACTCAGCACTATTAATATCAGCTTCGCAAATAAATAAATTTCCAATCGCTTTTGTTTTACTTTTTTGATTTTGTCAATATTTACAAGTGATTTCCATATCTTAAACATCAATTCTATCTGCCGTCTCAATGTATACATAGGCCATACTTTTTCAATAGGAATATCTTCCGCTTTCGTGTTGCTAATAAATAGATTCAAACCCGCTCTTGCTTTAAAATCTTTGCCTAAATTTCCCCGACCCTTCTTTTTGTTGTTCTCTTTTGCCCTACGTAATCTTTTTGCAACCTCATCCTCCGGCATAAGATGTATTATCAAACGGGTCGGTAGTTTTTCCCGGCTGCCTATATACACCTGCCTTTCAAGCATAGCTGCCTTTTTTATCTTCATCTCTTCTGTAAGTTTAACAAAGTCAAGCTCACAATAGGCGCCCTTTACTAATTCATAAATCTTTGTTGAAGAATTTATTCTGCTTAGGTAAAAAGCCTTTTGATCACTTATTTTGCTCAATACGCTCAAATTCATATAGGCTAAGTCTCTAATAATCAGATCACCCTGTTTGACAATATCTATTGTATCAATTGAGTTTCTGGAATCCTGATCGTTAAAGGCATTTATAGATAAATCATTGATTTTTCCGTTTAAGATATCATATTCATATTGGATTCTGACAGCCGCTTTAGAACCGCCTCCTCCACTTCCAGGATAAGCATTTGATAATGACTCGTCTATCTGAAATTCAGTTGAGTCTTTTATTAGAATTCGATTCACATTTGGAAATCCCATAGTTTTATCCTGATCTATAAATTGCTGACTTAATATTTTTTCTAAGACAACTTTTAAAAATAGCAGGGCATATGTATTAAACCGTTCATGAATACTCTGTTTAGTGATATGAATCTTGTGATTATTTAGAAGTTCGATTGACATATCATTCAGACTTTGCTTCTTTAGATTGTCACTGTTGAACACGATTAAGTCAAGGAAAATACTACCTGTAATTTTGCCACCATACCTCTGAATGAATTTCGTCTCTTTAGCTAGTGTTTAAATGATTAAGTTTTCTATATTATCTTTTAACTGCGCCCCTTTAACTTCTCTTTTCCGCCATTTAAATGGCTTAGAGTCAGGATTGTATCGCTCGATAAAAGCCGCTATGCGCTGTCTTAGATCCTGCGGACTCACAAAAGAAGCCCCACGAAGCGCTTTTCTTGAGAATATACCAAACCAAATTTCCACCTGGTTTAACCAGCTTGCAGAAGTCGGGGTGAAATGAAAATGGACATTTCTGTTTTTTGCTAACCACTCTTCATTCTTTTTGTGGGTACAATAATTGTCTAATACAACATGAATTTCCTGGTCGGCAGAATACTCAGCAACTATTTCGTCCATAAACTTCTGGAAGTCTTCTCGCTTTTTGGCCTCAGTAACTTTACCCTTTATTTTACCGGTAGAGACCTCGAGCGCTCCAAAAAGATTTAAAGTACCGTGCCGTTTGTATGTGCTCTTATAAGCCCTAATAATTTTTCCACTGTCCGTTTTAATATAACCGGTTTTACGCTCCAGTGCCTGGATACTTGGTTTTTCATCAACACAGAGCACGACGGCATTTAATGGTGGATCCAAATATAGTCCTACAATATCAGCTGCTTTAGCAGCAAAGTTTTTATCAGTACTAATGCACCATGAACGTTGTCGCTGCAAATTGATTCCTTCTGTTCGGAGAACTTTCCATATCGCATCAACAGGTGCATTTAATTCTTTGGCCAATTCCGGGCCGTCCCATGTAGCTAAACCATCCGGGGGCGGGTCGCTTAACCGTTCTAAAACCTTATTTCTAAAAGTATCGTCATATATGGCTGGCCTGCCCGAACGGGGTTTATCTTGCAAACCTTCTAAGCCAAGCTCAATATATCTTTGACGCCAATAGATAACCTTATTGGGATAAGTGTTTAATTCCATAGCAATTTGTTTAACAAGTTTTCCAGCCTCACTATCAAGAATCATTTTGGCCCGGTCAACGACCTGCTTTGACAATGTGCGGCTATTTGCCCACCGAAGCAGAATCTGCTTGTTCTCGGCAGCAATTTCGATTGTTGGTGTTTTTCTCGGCATAATGCCATGAATATACTTTATATAGAATACTTTGTCAATTAGACACTAGTATATCGAATTAACGACCGAGTCCCATCTTTTGCTAAGGTAGTTGGTCAATTATATATTGGTGACTCTGGATTTTCAACAGATTGTAGTTACAATTCTGTTTTGAACCATCTAATAAAATCTGCAAGAAATAAAGGTGTTGATGCTGTTCAAATTACTAGAGTTAGCCCACCTGATTTTCTTAGCACCTGCTATCGCTTAAGAGCAAATTTTTTAGTATTTGATTTTTCAGACTGGGAAAAAATCAATATCTC
>JAHITY010000080.1 GCA_018817165.1 Candidatus Omnitrophota bacterium | reverse complement strand
TTTGCTTTATTTTTTTGTGTTTTGGGTTTTAGTCATTTGAGTTTATTTAGAGTTTAGAAATTAGTGCAATTAGAAATTAGATATTTATTCCTGCTTTCTCGTCCACCTGTCCTCCATAGCTTTAGCGAAGGAGGGTCATCCTTCAGTTTTCTGTCAACCTATTTCAGGATATCACACATGAGCTATAAGCCATCAGCTATGAGCTACTACGCCCTTCCCGCCACTTCACCTGTCTCAGTATTAACTCTTACAGTTTCCCCGGCGGAAATATACTGCGGCACTTTCACAGTTTTGCCGGTTTCCAGAACCGCATTTTTTATCCCGCCGCCGGCGGCACCGGCAAGCTGAGCACTGGGCTCGGCTTCCGCTACTTTTAGGTTTACGTATTGCGGCAATTCAATCGAAACAGGGGCTCCATTGTATACCAATATTTTTACTCTCAGGTTTTCATGGAGAAATCCGTCATATTCGCCCACAAGCTCAGCAGACAACTCTACCATTTCAAAAGTTTCCTGATCCATAAAACTATATCCGTTAATGTCTTTGTAAAGGTAGTCCGCTTCTGTGATCTGCACGTCAGCTTCTTGAAATTTTTCCGTGGATTTAAAATTCTTATCCTGGACTGATGAGTTAAGCAGATGCCTTACTTTGGCCTTTACCATAGTCGATGCCCCTCTTGCTGAAGGCGACGATACGGTTATTTCAAGCACCTTGTATGGGTCAGAATCAATAATAATCATATCTTTTCGTTTTAATTCATTTGCCGCGATCATATATCTCCTTAATTTTTAATTGTTAACTTTACCTTGATTTAATACTATTTGCTTATTTACCCAGATATAATAGCATATGAATTTGTTTTTTTCTATAAAAGGTTAAGTTTACGATGCCCATTTAGTTTTAGGGCAAAGTCTAGCGGCTTTGAATTTGTTTTTTTAACCTTGACCATTAAACGTTACCGATACGGGCTTCGTCACCGGTTACCATGTACCCGCTTTTTCCTTGTGTCTTGTGACCTTGTGTCCTGGTGTCTTTTGCCTTTGCTAAGAGCTTGAGTCTTGTTTTGACATTTTACTTTATTTCGTGCTATACTATGATTTCAAAATTTCAAAACCAATAAACGGAACAAAATTATGTCAATAAACAAAGACACAGTTAAATACGTAGCAAAGCTGGCCAGAATACAATTAGATGAGTCCAAAGTCGATGATTTTACCGGACAATTGGATAAGATCTTGACTTATATTGAGAAATTAAACCAGCTGGATACTGAAAATATTGAACCGACCAGTCATGTCCTGGCAATGGAAAACGTATTCCGCAAAGACGAGAATATGCCCTCTTTGGAAAACGATCTGGCTCTGAGTAATGCTCCGGAAAAAGAAAACAATCATTTTAAAGTACCAAAAATAATTTAAAACGCGATACAAAATACTCAATACGAGAATTAATTATGGAACTAACTACTCTTAGCGCAGCTCAATTACTCGACCGCTTAAATAAAAAGCAGATCAACTCTGTTGACATAGCAACTGCTTATTTAAAGAGAATTGAAAAGCTGGATAAAAATATCAAAGCTTTTGTGCATCTTGATCCGGAAGCTGTACTTAAAAAAGCGAAAAAACTTAAAGACAGTGAGCAAAAATTAAAAGGCTTGCCGATTGCCATAAAAGACAATTTTTGTGTTAAAGGCCAGCTTACTACCTGCGCTTCTAATATTTTAGCGGGATTTAAACCGCCATATAGCGCGACGGTTATTGAAAAACTGGAAAATGATGGCGCCTTGATTATGGGCAAAGTTAATATGGATGAATTTGCTTTTGGCTCTTCCTGTGAAACATCTTGTTATGGACCAACGCATAATCCCTGGAATTTGGATTGCATTCCCGGCGGTTCAAGCGGTGGA
Source organism: Candidatus Omnitrophota bacterium (assembly GCA_018817165.1). Taxonomy (GTDB): domain Bacteria; phylum Omnitrophota; class Gorgyraeia; order B26-G9; family B26-G9; genus JAHITE01. The sequence goes on along the minus strand of JAHITY010000080.1, from coordinate 28,766 downwards.
TCAGCTGCTAGTGTTGCTGCCCGTCTTGCCCCCTGGGCTTTGGGTTCAGATACCGGAGGATCAATCAGACAGCCAGCATCTTTATGCGGAATTGTCGGCTTAAAACCAACATATGGCCTAGTTTCCCGCTATGGATTAATTGCTTTTGCCTCAAGCCTTGATCAAATCGGACCATTTACCCAGGATATTACAGATGCTGCCTTGCTAATGAATATTATTAGCGGTTATGACGCTAAAGATTCAACCAGTGTTAAGCTAAAAACTCCGGATTATCTGGCTGGCTTGACTGGTGATATTAAAGGCTTAAAAATTGGCATTCCCAAGGAATATTTTATTGACGGAATTGAGCCTGAGGTCAGAAACCGCGTAGAACAGGCAATTCAAGTCTTTAGACAAGCCGGAGCAATTGTCGAACCAATCAGCCTGCCGCACACGGAATATGCTGTTGCGACATATTATATTGTTGCGCCTAGTGAAGCCAGCTCTAATCTTGCCCGATTTGACGGCGTGCAATACGGATTACGCGTCACAGACGGAGAAAAAATTGATGACAGTGCTTTAATTGATATGTATATGAAAACCCGCGGCAAAGGTTTTGGCCCGGAAGCGAAACGCAGAATCTTGCTCGGCACTTATGCTCTATCCAGCGGATATTATGATGCTTATTATTTAAAAGCTTTAAAAGTCAGAACAAAAATCACTGATGATTTCAATCAAGCATTTAAAAAATATGACTGTATTATTACTCCGACTTCTCCAACCCAAGCATTTAAACTTGGAGAAAAAACCAATGACCCGCTGGCTATGTATTTATCAGATATATTTACAATTTCCGCAAACCTTAGCGGTATTCCGGCAATATCTATCCCCTGCGGATTTACAAAAGACAATCTTCCTGTGGGATTACAAATATTAGGTAAAGCCTTTGATGAACAAATGTTATTTAAAATAGGACATGCTTATCAACAATTAACTGATTGGCATACACACATCCCTGAGGGATGCAAATAGAAAATAAAAGCAAGTTAACTAATAGCTGATGGTCGATGGCTAATAGTAAAACTGACAAAATATAATATTTATTTGTAATTTATGGTTTTAAGTTTTTGATTTAGAATTTTTAATATTTGTTATCCATAAGCCATTGACGATTAGCTATTGACCAATATAATACACAATACGGATATATTATGAAATACGAAACAGTGATTGGACTGGAAGTCCATGTACAAATAAATACCAATACAAAAATTTTTTGCAGCTGCTCAACAGAGTTTGGCGCTCCGGCTAATACGCATACTTGCCCTGTCTGCCTGGGCATGCCGGGAAGTTTGCCGGTTTTAAATGAAAAATTCTTAAAGCACTCAATCAAAGTTGCTTTGGCAATTGACTGCACTGTAGCCAATTTCATTAAGTTTGATCGCAAACATTATTTTTATCCTGATTTACCTAAAGACTATCAGATCTCTCAATATGATAAGCCTCTGGCATCAAACGGTCATCTGGATATTGATACTGATGCTGGGATAAAAAGAATTCGGATTTTACGTGCTCACATGGAAGAAGATGCGGGAAAACTGATTCACACACCAACCGCAAGTCTTGTAGATTATAATCGCACGGGAACTCCCTTGCTGGAAATTGTCACAGAGCCAGACTTAAACTCAGCTGATGAAACTTATGCTTATTTAACTCAGTTAAAAAGCATTCTCGAATATTTAGAGGTATCTGACTGCGATATGGAAAAAGGCAGTTTGCGCTGTGATGCTAATATCTCGATTCGCCCGATTGGCCAAAAAGAATTAGGCACAAAAACTGAATTAAAAAACATGAACTCATTTAAAGGAATTCGTGACGCGCTTAATTATGAAATAAAACGACAGGAAAAACAATTAGATGCCGGCAACCTGATAATCCAGGAAACCCGTCTTTGGGATGAAACTAAGCAAAAAACATTTTCGATGCGGACCAAAGAAGAAGCCCATGATTACCGCTATTTCCCGGATCCAGATCTTGTCCCTTTTACAGTTGATAGCTTGACCATTGAAAACATTAGAAAAGCACTGCCGGAATTCCCCAAAGCAAAAAAACAAAGATTGATCTCTGAATATGATTTAAGCGAATACGATGCAGGGGTTATCAGCGCGGATAAACATCTCGGTTTATACTTTGAACAAGCAGCCAAGCAATATAATAATCCAAAAAATATCTGTAATTGGCTGATGGGTGATATTATGAACTATTTAAATACAAATAATATCCCGGCTATAAAATTAAAAGATTTATTGCCTCCTAAAAAATTAACTGCTATGCTGGAAATGATTGATCAGAACATTATCTCGGGAAAGATCGCTAAGAAGATTTTACCTGAGATTATTACTACTGGCAAAGAAGCCTCAGTTATTATTAAGGAGCAAAATTTAAGCCAGATATCAGACACTTCGGAGCTTGAATCAATTATTAAGCAAGTAATTACGGAAAATGATAAAGTAGTTGAAGAACTTAAAAGCGGCAAAGATCAAGCGCTGATGTTTTTAGTTGGGCAAGTAATGAAGAAAACCCGCGGAAAAGCAAATCCGCAAATGGTTAACGCCATAATAAACAAACAGATTAACAACAGTTGATCCATTAAAGTTATAATACTCTGGAGGGTATAATGTCTATTAAAAAAATTTCCCTGTTAGTTGTTATATGTTTTAGCACAATCTTATTCAATAATAATTTTGCTATAGCGAAAAATAAATCAGATAAAGATGAATTGTACAATCAGATTGAAATTTTTTCTGACGCGATCAGCGCGATTCAACATGACTATGTCGATATTGTCCCGCCCAAAGAAATCATCTACGGGGCTTTAAAAGGCATGCTTGCTTCCCTTGATCCCTACAGCCAATTTATGGATCCGGATTCTTTTAAAGAACTCCAGGTTGAAACCGAAGGTGAATTTGGAGGACTGGGCATTGAAATTACTTTGCGCGATAATTTACTCACAATCATTACTCCGCTTGACGGAACACCGGCTGATTTCGCTGGCTTAAAAGCCATGGATCGAATCGTAAAAATCGACGACACGATAACAAAAGACATCACCTTAACTGAAGCAGTTAAACTTATGCGCGGCAAACCCAGCACAGATGTTACGCTTACAATCATGCGCGACAATGAAGACAAGCTGCTTGATTTCACAATAACCCGCGATATTATTGAAGTCAAAGCTGTGCGTAACTCACAAATTCTAGAGGATAATATCGGGTATATAAAATTAACTGATTTTTCTGAAAAAACAAAAAGCGATCTTGATGCCGCTTTAAAGCAACTGGAAAAAGAAGGTATGGACAGTCTTATATTTGATTTGCGCAATAATCCCGGTGGTCTATTGATCTCTTCCGTAGAAACAGCCAGCGAGTTTTTGCCCACCGGTGAAATGATTGTTTATACCAAGGGCCGCGAAGAAAATCAAAACACTGAGTTCCGAGCAACCGGAAAATCAAATTATAAAGATATTCCCCTGATTGTCATGGTTAACAGCGGTTCGGCTTCTGCTTCAGAAATAGTTGCCGGAGCAATCCAGGATCATAAACGCGGGATAATTCTCGGCACTACTTCTTTTGGTAAAGGTTCAGTTCAGACTGTTATTCCTTTGCGTGATGGGTCAGCGCTAAGATTAACTACTGCCAAATATTACACTCCTTCCGGCAGGACAATCAATGAAGTAGGAGTTGTTCCTGATGTAACTGTAGAGTTTGAACAGCCTAAAGAAAAAAAAATCGAACAAGTTAAGAAAGATAAGGAAGTTTTTGACAAAATAGAAAATGACGAAAAAGCTAAATCTGAAAAAAATATTGATCTAAAAGAAGATGCAGTAACTGAGCAAACCCCTACAAACAAAGATACAGATGAAACCAAAGATAAAGATACAGATAAAGATAAAAATAAAAGCAAAGATAAAAATAAAGAACAACCGGATTTCATAAAAGACGACAATCAATTAAGAGCAGCAATCAATCTTATGCGTGGCATAAAGATATATACTAATTTAAAAAAATCTGATTAATTATTAAAACTGCCTCTCAGATAACATAAAAAACATTATGACTAAAAGAAAAATTAATTTCATTATAACTATCAGCCTAATCGCACTCCTTGCCATGGGTATGTCTGTGCTGAAAAAAGCTGATTATTCAGAAATAACTGCTGATTGCGATCAAAAAATAGCACAAGCTCTGCAAGCAAAAGGCATTGATCCAAACATTCCCCTAACGGAAAAGAAGCAATTGCTCCGCGCCTTTAGAAAACAAACACTTGCTTGGGAAAAAACATTCAATATCCCTTATTCCCTTTCAATGGCTGATCTTAAAAAAAGTTTAACCAATGATATTGATTTTTTACCGGCAAAAATAAGATCAATTAAAAAAACTAAAACAAGCAAAGAAAATATTATTACTCTTGAATTGGAGTATCAGCAATTTAGAATTTATTGTTTGATCCTTAAACAAAAACATATTCAGGGGAAAATCGCCCTGGTCTTAGATGACTGGGGCTATAGCGAATCCCTGCTTAATCCCGCGCTTGCGCTTAAAACACCGATTACTTATGCTATATTGCCTAATCTTGCGCATTCATTGAAGATCGCTAAAGCTTTAAACGCGAATGGTGATGAGCTGATCCTCCATCTGCCATTGGAACCGCATAATGCGGATAAGCATGCCTTGGAAAAAAATACGATTCTTACCTCGATGGACAAACGGGAGATCATTGATATTGCTTTAAAAGATATGAACAGCCTACCTAATCTAAAAGGCGTAAACAATCATATGGGCTCAAAAGCTACCGAAGATGCCAATGTTATGGGGATAATTTTTGATATCATCAAAGAAAAAAAGCTTTATTTTCTCGATAGCTATACTAGCAGACAATCCGCCCTTTCCAATGTCGCGGAGCAAAAAAATATTGTTTTTTTTAAACGAGACATTTTCATTGACGATACAAATGATAAAGAAAACATTAAACAGCAGATGATAAAAACAAGAGATATAGCCAAGCGATCAGGAACAGCCATTGCCATTGGTCACGCTAAAGCCTTGACCATTGAAACCCTAAAAGAAATGATTCCCTTCCTTGAAGAACAAGGGTTTAAATTCGTATACCTCTCTGAATTAAACTCTGAGCAGGAAAGTGAATAAATGTTAACTCTGGGAATTGAAACTTCATGTGATGAGACTGCTTGCGCTATTATAAAAAACAGCTCTACAGTATTATCGTCCTGTGTCAGTTCAAGTATTCACATACATCGTAAATTCGGAGGAATTGTCCCGGAAATAGCCTCTCGGTTTCATTTAGAATACATCACTCCGGTTGTGGAAGATGCCTTAAAAAAAGCTAATGTAAAACTATCGGACATTGATCTGATTACCGCAACTTATGCCCCTGGGCTGGTTGGGTCACTTTTAGTCGGCATATCTTTTGCCAAAGCTCTTAGCTTAGCAATCAATAAACCATTTCTCGGGGTAAATCATATTAATGCGCATATGTTTGCTCCTTTTATTCAAGAAAAAAAATTCCAATTCCCGTTTATCGGATTAACAGTTTCCGGAGGACATACTAGCTTGGCCTTGGTAAAGGATTTTGATAATATCAAAATAATTGGAAATACGCGTGATGATGCGGCTGGAGAAGCTTATGATAAAGTAGGAAAACTATTAGAATTACCTTATCCCGGCGGTCCCCAAATTGATAAGCTGGCATCGAGTATCAGCAGTTCCCCTTTTCAGTTAAAATGCGCTAAGCTGGAAAATAGTTTTGATTTTAGTTTTAGCGGCATAAAAACTGATGTACTATACACTTGGAATAAATTAAAAATTAAAAATAAAACCGCTAAAACACAAATCGCGCATGAATTTCAAAAACAAGTAGTTGAAATTCTGGTAACCAAGAGCATCGCTGCCTGTAAAAAGCATCATATTGATATATTATCAGTTGGCGGCGGAGTTGCCTGTAATAGTTTTCTCAGAAAGCGACTGCTAGAAGCCGGCAAACAAGCAAAAGTCCGGGTATTAATTTCTGATATTCAGCTTTGTCTGGATAATGCGGCGATGATCGGGGTCCTGGGATATCATTTATTTAAAAAAGGAAAGCGCTCTAAATACTCGCTTGGCGTTTCTGCTTCGTCCTAAACCATTAAATGTTTTTAAAAATCGAGATTGACAAATCAGCTTTTTTGTCCCAATATAGTAAAGAATCTATCCAAAAGCATAAAAGAGAACTCTTACTTATGCCCCATGATTGATTGAACATTAATTATCACTCCAAAGAAATATCTTTGGACATATTAAAGGCAGGTGAAAAGCAATGGCAAAAAGAACAAGAAAAGGTAAGCTTAAGTGGAAATCAAAAAAAGCTAACCACGGAAGTAAGCCTACTCGTGGTGCGTAGTTAAGTAGCGCTATCCTTAGCAATAAGGACAGCGCGATGCTTGACTTTAAAATTTAAAAGTGATAAAATTTATTTACTTTCTGATTCATATCGTCTAGGGGACTTTAATTGAAAAAAAGATTTTTTTTTAATATTCTAATATATTTTTTCGCGGTTATTATATTAAACAGCTTTACGCCTTATTCCCTAGCAATGAGTAAACGCCCAAAAGCTGCGAAAAAAACAGAATCGGAAAGATACGTTTTACCGGAAATTGAAATAATAAGTCAACCGGAAGCTAATAAACAGCTGCTCCGGGGGAATCAAACCGAAACCGCATCAAGAATTGGTGTCTCGCCTACTGAGGTTTTGCAGGCTGTGGGCAAAGATGCCAATATTGTGGCAAAAGGCTACAGAATTGTTGATATCCAGAACGCATTGCATAATGCCGGATTTGACATTGGCTCTATTGACGGAAAGCTCGGGCCAAAAACAAAAAAAGCTATTCAGGATTTTCAAAAAGAAAACAATCTAACTGTTGATGGAATTGTTGGAAATAAAACCTGGACTGCTTTAAAAATATATCTTAATCAAGATAAAAATAATAATTCTAATTAATCTTCAAATTAAGGAGGTATATATGTCTGTTAAATGGAAATATTTAATCGCAATACCATTATTAGTCTGTTTATGCGGCTGTTCAATTATTCTGCAAAAAAGAAATCCAAATGACTTAGATAAAATTGATAACCTAAGTACAGAGCTTTCTCAGGAAAGATTAGCCCGGGAACAATTAGAACGCGCCCGAAATGAACTTGCCGAACAGCTAAAAAAAGAAATTGAAGAAAAGCAAATCAGAGTAGAAATGCTCAATAAAGGCCTTGTCATAACATTTATTGATGAAGTATTATTTGATTCTGGTAAGGCGGAATTAAGAACATCTGCCTATTCTGTATTAGACAGAGTTTCCACAGTATTAAATAATCAGGTCAGGAATCGGGATATTGCCATTGAAGGACATACTGATAATCAGCCGATCAAACAGTCTAATTGGAAATCCAACTGGGAACTTTCCACGGCCCGAGCAACAAGTGTACTCCACTATCTTGAAGACAATAGAGACATTGATCCCAAACGCTTATCCGCCGTTGGTTATGGGGAATTTCGTCCAGTAGCATCCAATGACAACAAAGCGGACCGAGCACAAAATAGACGCGTAGAAATCACTATTTTGCCAGAGAAAATCATCAAGAATAAATCCGGAGATATGAAATAAAAGATGAAAGAATCAATGCTCCGGAAGCTTGTCCTCCTGCTTCTTTTCAGTACTATTGTATGTTTATTATGGGCAGCGGGAGCTAATTCCAGGAAACGGGTTGAATTAGAAAAAAGTAAAGAACTTAATCAAAAGCTAGAAAAACTTATTTTAGCCAATACAGTTATTACCAACAATCTTAAAAGTATCCAGAATAAAATTGCCAGCTTACAACAAAAAGAATATGAATTAAAAAATAATTTAAAAGAAGAAGAAAAAGCAAAAGAAGAATTACGCTCTAAACTGCAAATCACTAAAGAAGGTCAAGATCAAAGCAGTAAAACGCTAGAAGAATTGAAGGATACCAATACTATCTTGGGTGAAGAGTTAATCCGAATAAAAGAAAAAGAACTTGCCTTAAAGCAGGAACTTGAACAACTTAAGCAAAATAGTGTAAAAGATAAACCCGAAGCAAAGAAAAATCCTGAGGATAAGCAAAAACAAACAACTGACAAAAGCAATAACTTTGCTTGGTAATATTATAATTTAAGAATAAAAAAGAGACATTATTAATCTAATGTCTCTTTTTTATTACCATATCCTAAACCAATATTCTTATTTTACCTAACCATATACAGAAAATTTAAAGTTTTACTTTGATTCCTCTGATTTATCTGATTTACCTTTATCTTCTTTAGCATTCATGGTTTTCTTAAACTCATTAATACTCTGCCCCATTGAACGGGCTATTTCCGGCAATTTACTTGCCCCAAACAAAAGTAATAGAATAAATAATATTAATACTAACTCCGGCACGCCAAATCTTCCCATTTTATCCCTTCCTTTCAAAAATTCTGATCAACAATATACTCAATTCATATAAAACAATTATCGGCAAAGCCAGCAATGTCTGATTAACCATATCAGGAGTTGGGGTAAGCGCCGCGCCAACAATAAAACTGCCCAATATCGCAAAACGTCTAAACTGGCACAGTGATTTTACATTAACAATCCCAATTCGAGCCATAAACATTAAAACCAAAGGCAGCTGAAAAGTACTGCCAAAAGCAAAAACCAAACAACCGATAAATGAAAGATACTTACTTACTGATATCAAAGGGATCAATGTCTCTGAGCCATAAGAAAGTAAAAACTTTATCGCCACAGGTATAACAAAAAAATAACAAAAACTAGCGCCAATGGTAAACAATAAAAAACTAAAAATAGTCAAAGGCAATACTTGCTTCTTTTCATCCCGTCTTAAACCAAGCTCGACAAATTTCCATATTTGATAAAACAGAAAAGGTAAAGCGCAATATAATCCAATAAAGAACGCTAGTTTTACTTTTACCCAAAAAGCCTCAGCCGGCCCCATAAAGTACAATTTACCCACAGAACTAACTAAAATATCCATAATCTGAGTAGTAAAATTATAAACCAATGCCGTACAGATGATTATTAAAACTAAAGAAACAAGAATCCGATTGCGCAATTCTTCCAAATGATCCATCAGCGAAAGCGGAGTATCCATATCTGTGATTTTCTTCACGTATAAATTTCCCCTTCTTTATCCTTTGCTTCTTTTTCTTTATTTTCTTTTAACTTAGCTTCCACTTCTTTAACTATTTCTTCCGGAGGCTCTTGATTTAAAGCATCTTTAAAATCATCGGAAGCTTTTTTAAATTCACGCATTGCCTTGCCCAACATTCTGCCGACTTCCGGCAGCTTTTTAGGGCCAAATACAAGCAAAGCAACCACAAAAACTAAAATTAATTCCGGCATTCCAATGCTAAACATAAATTAACCCCATTGTGAAATTATCGATTAGTCATCTTAAATATTAACTAAGGCATTTTTCAATGCCTGGATAGTAAATTCTATATCTCTTTTACCATGAGCAAAAGATAAAAAGTTTGCCTCAAATTGTGATGGAGCGCAATACACCCCTGCTTCCAGCATATGCGTAAAATAAGCAGCATAGTTTTTTATATTGCAAGAAGAAGCATCCTGATAATCAAAAACTTTTTTATTTGTAAAAAATACTGTAAACATCGAGCCCAGATGATTAACTGTTACATCCAGCTTATTTTCCTGGGCAATCGATTCAACTGCCGCGCATAAAGTATCGGTCATTGATATAATTTTTTTATAATCCACTAATTGCAAAATCTGCAAAGTTTTTAATCCGCAGGCAACCGCAATCGGATTTCCCGACAATGTTCCCGCCTGATACATAGCCCCTAAAGGGCTAACGCAATCCATTATCTGCTGACTAGCGCCATAAGCGCCGATCGGCAAACCACCGCCAATAATTTTCCCCAAACAAGTAATATCGGGATTTAGCTTAAATATTGACTGCGCTCCTCCAAAACAAAAACGGAATCCAGTCATAACCTCATCAAAGATCAGCAATATGCCGTATTCCTTGGTTATTTGCCTTAAATCCGCAAGATAATTGTCTTTGGGTATCACGACCCCCATATTGCCGCAAACAGGCTCTATGATCACTGCTGCTATTTCTTTATGCCCTGCCTTAATAGCTTGCCTGAGCTGATCAATATCATTATAGGGTAATACAATTGTATTTTTAGTCAGGTCATGCGGAACGCCGGTACTAGTCGGAACCCCAAAGGTAGCTGCTCCGCTTCCGGCTTTTATCAACAGACTGTCTGTATGCCCATGATAACAGCCTTCAAATTTAATAATTTTGTCTTTTTTAGTAAATGCCCGCGCTAAACGAATCGCGCTCATCGTTGCTTCAGTCCCGGAATTAACCAAGCGCATTTTTTCCATACTGGGAAAAGCCTGCTTGATCAGCTGCGCTATTTTGGTCTCAGATTCTGTGGGCGCGCCAAAACTTGTGCCATTTTCCAGAGCCTGTTTTATATAAGCTACAACCTGTTTTTCCGCATGCCCTAAAATCAAAGGCCCCCAGCTTAAAACATAATCAATATATGAATTACCATCCACATCATAAATTCTTGATCCTTTGCCTTTTTTAATAAAAATCGGATCCCCGCCTACTGCGCCAAAAGCTCGCACCGGAGAATTAACTCCTGCCGGCATGATCTCTTTTGCCTGCTTATAGAGTTGTTGTGATTTTTCATTACTTTTCATTTTTTTCCTATTCGCTAATCGCTCTGCGCTATACGCTATAAAATGGACTAGATTTCTTAAACTGTTTTTCCGTAAAAAGCATGCGATAATCAGTAACTTCAGCTGTTTTAGCGAGAAATTCAATTACTTCAATGCATTGTTTTTTTGTCTGGCCATGAATCATTGTATAAAAGTTATACGGCCATTTTTTTGTGGTTTTCCGCAAATAACAATGGCTTATCTGCGCCATTTTTTTAGCGCGATCAGCTATTTTTTTTATCTTACTTTCAGGAACAATCCAAACACACATGCAATTAGCTTTTAAGCCGATTTTATGATGCGCTAATATTGCTCCGAACCTTCTAATATATCCTGTTTTTTTTAATACTTTAATCTGATTTACTATTGTTTTTTCATCAACTTTGTTCTGCCGAGCTATTTCCGCGTAAGGGTGTTCTTTGACCGGAATATCCTGCTGTAAAAAATTCAATACGTTCTTTTGCAATTCTGTAAGTTTATTCAAAACTTAAACTCCGCTTTTATTTTAAAAGTTTGCGTAGCTGGTAAAGCCATCACTTCTTCTACGCCGTTCATTCCTTTTAACTGGGCAATAAAACTGTTTATCTGTTTATTTGTCTTCGCGCTAAAAGTAAACCACAGATTATATTCTGCTTTGCGCAAATAATTATGAGTAACATTTTCAAAGGAATTAATAAATTCCGCGATTTTTTCCACTGCTTCAGGCTTAATCCGAGCGGCAATCAGCATACTTTTATAACCTAAATGCGCGGCTGAGGCGACAGCTCCGATTCGACGAATAGTTTTTTTTTGTTTTAATTTATCTATTTTTGATAATAACTGTTCGGGACTAATCCCCAAACGCTTAGCCAATACCTGATAAGGATTTGCGATTATCGGAAAATCAGATTGCAATATTTTGAGAATCTCTTTTTCTTTTTGGCACATAATTACAGTTTGTATCTTCCCCTAAATAATTGCCCCCGGTTTGAAAGTAAGCAGTTGCTCGACATCCCGAACACGTTTTTTTATATTCGCAAATACCGCATTTGCCCTGCCACTCCATTTTTCTTAAATCATTAAGCACTTTATTTTCTTTCCATATTTTCTGAAACCCATCATCCCGAACATTACCTAAATGAATCGGCATATACGGACAAGGGTGCACATCCCCATTAGGCAGGACACAAGCATAGCTCACTCCCGATAAACAGCCTTTATTGAACCTGGTCTTTATTTTTTTCTCAGTAGCAATGCGCATAAACTGCGGTGCGCATACTGGCTTTAATTCCAATTTTACTGTTTTTTGTTTTTCTAGGATTTCACCAAGCAGACGTTCATATTCCGCGGCAGATGGAATAACATTATCAATATCCTTGCCCCTGCCTGTCGGCACTAAGAAAAAAATATGATGAGCATCAGCACCCAATTCTTGAGCGTAGTCAGTTATGGTTAAAACTTCATTGATATTTTTTTTGGTTACTGTAGTATGCACCTGAAACTCAAGCCCCGCATCTTTACAGTGTTTCATACCTTCTATTGATTTTTGCCAACATCCTTTGACACAACGAAAAGCATCATGCCTTGACTGATCAACCGAATCAAGACTTATCCCCGCGCGTTTAAGACCAGCCTGCTTTAGTTTTTGCGCGCAAGCAGCATCGATCAAAGTTCCGTTAGTCCCAAGAACACTGATCAAGCCTAAACTTTTTGCATACTTAATCCAATCAAACAATTCTGGTCTTAAAAGCGGCTCTCCCCCAGAGAAAATAACGATTTTAAATCCAAGTTCTTTTAAATCAAATAAGAGTTTTTTGCCTTCATCGAAAGTAAGTTCATCCTTTTGAGCAGCTCCGGCATCACGATAACAGTGTTCACACTCTAGATTACAAGCTTTAGTTATATTCCAAGAAATTAACATTTAAAAATCTTTCTATTTTTCATATTTTAAAGTAAAAATTTTCCGCTCAGCCATCTGGCGGCATCTTTAGCATGATAGGTAACAATTAAATCCGCACCAGCTCTTTTCATACAAATCAGCATTTCCATTATAATTGCTTTTTCATCAACTAATCCTGCCGCCGCAGCAGCTTTTACCATTGAATATTCTCCGCTAACATTATAAACCGCGATCGGCAAATCAAAGTTTTGTTTTGCTTTACTTACAATATCCAAATAGGCCATAGCAGGTTTAACCATTACAATATCCGCACCTTCCTGAATATCCAGCTCGATTTCTTTCATTGCCTCATTGGCATTTGCTGGATTTAATTGATAGGTTTTTCTATCACCAAATTCTGGCGATGATTTAGCCGCGTCTCTAAATGGGCCATAAAAACTTGAATCAAATTTAGCACTATATGACATAATCGGCATATGTTTAAAATTATTCGCGTCCAGAGCTTTTCTAATTGTCTGGACTTGCCCATCCATCATACTGCTGGGAGCAACCATATCAGCTCCGGCTTCTGCGTGGGAAAGCGCCATTTTAGCCAGCAGTTCGCAAGTCGCGTCATTATACACGACAATTTCCTTTAGCTTGCCGATCTCCGGATTAGCTTCTTCTTTTTCTATTTCATTATTTGGCGATGCCGAAACATTCTTCACAATCCCGCAATGCCCGGAAGTTGTATACGCGCATAAACAAACATCAGTAATAATCAGAAGATTGGGAAATTTTTCCTTTATGGCTTTAATTGCGGTCTGGACTACGCCATTTTTCGCATAGGCGCTGGTCGCTCTTTCATCTTTTTTTTCCGGAAGCCCAAAAAGCATAATCGCGGGGATATGCAAACCTTCGACCTCTTTTATTTCTTTAAGCAAATTATCAATCGACATTCTAAATATGCCCGGCATTGATTCAATCGGATCCTTAATCGATTGTCCTTCAACAACAAAAACCGGATACACAAAAGACCGCACATTTAACTCTGTTTCCTTAAACATTTCGCGTAAAAAATGATTTTTCCGCAATCTTCTTAATCTTTTAATTGGATAATACATATTTTATACTCCCTTCCAAAACAATTTATATTTATCTAGTTATTAGTTATGAATTAAAAATTTATCCTTGTATCCATGTGTTAACCTGTTAACCAGTCAACTCGTAACTTGTAATTTATATTTTTACTAATTGTTTTACAGGCAAAAACACATCTTTTCACTAAGCCTGAGCCTGCATCGTGCAGTCTCAGCCGCGCGTTCTCACTATTTTTACATCCCTGTCAAAATTACGTTCAAAAGCGCCGCTCAAAGAGAATTTTTGCCATCAGTCAAGCGCTTTTTGCTTTTCCTCTTTTTACTTTATAACTTTACAAACTTTCAACTCAATTTTTCTTTTTGTGTTTTTGTCTTTAGTCATTTGAGTTTATTTAGAGTTTAGAAATTAGTAATTAGTAATTTATTCTCTGTCTTCCTGCTTTTCCTAATCGCTATACGCTAAACGCTAATCGCTGTTATTTAACCCACCATTATTTTTTCTTGGGCAAATGTATAATTTATTTTTTGCTTATAACCGGAAAACGCCAATACAATTGTTAATGGGCCCAAGCGGCCTAAGAACATGAGCATTGTTATTAAAATTTTTCCCGGAACATGAAGCGATGCCGTAATTCCAGTAGACAGACCCACTGTGCCAAAAGCAGAAACTACTTCAAATATCAGATCACGGAAAGGTAAATTCTCAAATAAAGAAACTAAATACATAAAGGCAACCACAAACCCAAGAGCAAGCATAAAAATAGCAATTGATTTTTGCACAATACTTCTCGGTATTTCACGTTTAAATGAATCAATATCCTCCTTACTATGCATACTACTGGTAAATGATTTAAGCAGCATCCAGAACGTAGTAGTTTTAATTCCCCCTCCGGTTGAACCGGCTGAAGCCCCGATAAACATCAGGATAATCATACTAAAAATGCTCGCATTGGCCATTTGACCGATGTCAATGGTATTAAAACCCGCGGTTCGAGTGGAAACAGACTGAAAAAAACTAATTAATATTTTATCCTTTAATGTCATCCCACTTAAAATAACACTATTATTTTCCGCAAAAAAGATACAAATTGTCCCAGCAATAATCAAAAATGCGGTCATTGACAGCACTATTTTAGTATGAACTTTGAGCCCCAAGCTTTTCGATCTGTCTTTTTTGATAAATTTACCCCACACATCCTTAACAACGATAAACCCTAATCCTCCAAAAATAATTAAAAAAGCAATTGTCAGATTAATTAGATCATCTTTAACATAATGCATCAGATTATCACTAAACAATGAGAACCCCGCATTACAAAAAGCAGAAATAGCGTGAAATAAGGCCATGTATAATCTTTGCCAGGGATCAGGAATATACGATTCAAACCCCACATAAAGAAAAATTGTTCCCAGTAATTCGACAAATATCGTCATCTTGGCAATGAAATGAATCAACTCCCTTATCCCGGCAAGGCTGTCCTGATCTAAAACATCCTGCATGGTCATTGCTTCTTTATTCGACATTTTATTACCAGCAAACAAAAATAAGGTTACGGAAAATGTCATAATCCCTAAAGCTCCAATCTGAATCAAAGCCAAGATCACAAATTGGCCAAAACCAGAAAAAAATGTTCCGGTATCACGCACAATAAGTCCAGTAACACATGTCGCGGAAGTCGCGGTAAATAAAGCATCGACAAAATTCAATCCCTGTCCTGTCTTAGTCGATATCGGCAATGTAAGCAGAAAGGTTCCAATAAGAATCGTCATCATAAAACTAGCTATCAGCAAGTGTGCTGGTTTTAAGCCTAATAAGCTGATTAGTTTTTGAGATAACTTGTTTTTATGCCAAAACCCAAACAATACAATCGCTTCTCGGATTACGAGAAATAACTTTGCATTATGAATTCCTTTAAAAAAACAAAAACAGGGAATAAATACTAAAAGATCCACCCAATAATTTTTAAAATACTCTTTTTTTGATCCGGATTTGAGGAACCGGCTGATAACTGAAAGCAGGAATATTATGAGAACAATATTATCAATCCTATCCAGCAGGGTAATCCCCATGCCTTTAATAATCGGCATCATTCCCCACTCAATAAGTAAAAGCACAAAAGAAGCGGCTCCGACAACTCCCAGCACTAAATCCAGCAGTCTCTTGATTATTATATTATTCTGGATCTTCATTATTCCCCTTATTTAAGCATATAAGCAATATGAAATAGCATTCCCACCAAAGACTTTTGCAAAAAAACAATGATAAAAAAAGCAAGAATTGGTGACAAATCAACTCTGATCTGCATTGTTAAAGGCATAAATATCTGTCTCAAAGGCTCGAGAATCGGATCCGTCATCCGGCGCAAAAAAACCACGATTTGATTGTATGGATCAGGATTTACCCAGCTGCTCAATACTCTGGCTAAAAGCAGATAATAGTATAAGCTCAAAGCCAGACCTAAAACAGTGGCTATTCCTTCTAAAATGTACGCAATAATAAACATAGTTCTACCCTTTGTAATTAAATAATTAAGATCTGCCCGATACTCAGAAAAAAGAATAAAATTGTATTTTCAGTATAACTATAATTATAATAAAAATCAATGATTTTATACTTAGAGCAAGGGGTTTAATTTTTATAAACTTTTTTAGGGGAAACAGTTACAATAAAGGAAAGCAATAGTCCAAATTAAATTGACCGATCAATAAAACCCGCATAAAAAGCAGTAATATTCTTCTTTTTTATAGCAGAAATGCTCCGAGATTTCAGAGAGCCTTTTATCGCCAAAAACTCTTTATAAGTAATAATTTTAGCAATAGCCTCAAGCGCAAACTGCTTATCAATTTTTCCAGCTTGTACAGCCTGCAGCATTTTCCGGGTGAGCTCCTGCCTGTCGGTATGCGCAGGAACAAGATAAGCCATATGCAAATCACTGCCTATACCCCAAACACCCTTGTCTGGATCTATTTCAATAGCTCGATATAAACCGGGTAAAATAACGTTTCTCTTGGCAATTTCCCGCGTTATCCTAAGACCCTGAACATCTGCCTCTGGCTCTGAGTTAAGAACAACATAGAACGGTTTATAATCACCCGGGGATTCAGCTTGATAATCATCGTGATTTTCATCTGAACGTTGCGGACGCAAAACACCAGCAAAGACAACCATTCCCAAATCTACTGATTCAGCTGATTCTTTTAATTTTATTGGTTTTGCGCTAATATACCCTTGCTCCATAATACTAAACAATCTGTCTCGCCCACCTTTTTCCAAAGATACCCCATGGGCAATTAAATTATTTTGCTCCGCCAATCTTAATACTTTAGGATTCAGCCGGCACTGCTCTTCCCATTCATATTGGATTCTCTGCTGCGGATCAATATCCAGGTCTTTTAATACCATCAGCAACTGTTGTTCAAACAATTCGATTGTTCGGGTGAAAAGAGCTTTCATGTATTCATTTTTTATTTCTTTAGTATTTATTTTGTCAATAAAATGCGGCAGAAAATTATCAATTGTCGAAAAAATAACTTTTCTCTGAAATTCCGGACTATTATATTTTAATGTTCTTAAATTATGGATTCTATCCGCTATCTTTATGATTTGCGCAATCTGTCTGATTATCTTACTAACCTTACCTTTTTTTAATAAATTGTTTAAATATACTGCCTCTCCCTGTTTATCTCTCTGGTCAGGCAGCTTAGTGACCAATTTGACAATTGTAGATATTACTCGGCTGAAGTCAGCATCTAATTTTTCTTGAGTAATATCCCCATCCTCTACAGCATCATGCAATAGAGTGGCCATTAATATTGTCAAAACCACCTCTTCTTTTTCCATATTATTTAAAGATTCTGAAAAATACGCTAATAAATCAGGATCAAACATATTGAGTTCATTGCTTATAATTTTTGCGATTTCAACCGGATGCATTAAAAAAGGCATTCTTCCGTCTTTACGCGCCTGGCTCATATGCCGATCAGCAACTATTTTTATCGCCGAGCGCATTGCGAGTCTCGATTTCTTATTGATATTCACATTTATTTCACTGATTAAAAAATCATCTAAAACTCGATCCACTAATTGTCCCTTGCTTATTTGCACATTATTCCCTAATGTATTAAGTTCCGCTTCCAGCAACTGAATTTTTGAATATCTCGGGATATCCAGTTCAAAAGCAAACTCAGCCTTTCCCTCACCCAGTTGTTTCGGAGTTAAAAATTTTGATACATTGATATTAAAACTAGCTAAATAAGCGGTTATCTCTCTGAGGGCATCGCCTTTGGCTGAAGCAGATATGGTTAAAACCCACTTTTGTTTTTTCACTCTTTTATGATTTTCTTGCGGCAAGTCCTTAATTTCCTTAATTTGATCAATTATAAGTTTTCTTTGATTTTTAGTCTTAGTGGTAACCTCAAATCGGAACATATTTCTCTCTTTACCCTGCACCATTTCAAACGAAATAAGTTCACCCTCTCGACCAATCATGCTTAAAATCTTGCTAAAAATCCCCACCTGATCATGCTTAAAACTAACGTCAATCGTATTATTAAAATAACCATCTATTTTTTTTTGCTCTTTTAATACAACAGCCACTTGATTCCACGGTCTAACCACCCCAACATTAACATTGTAATATGGCAAAAAATAAGTGCTATTATTTATCTGTAAAGCCGGCGCGAGCGTATGCGTAGAAAACGAGTCAGAAAAACCTTCCTGCGCTGCCCAAGAAAAGTTAAGGATTAAAAATACTTGGATTAATATACATACTGTGATTTTTTTGATTTTAGAATATTTCATGACTATTTTTTTACTTATATTGCCTGACCTATTTTTTGGTTTAAACTATCTTCCGGCAATGACTGCTTGTCCATTACCCCTTTTGGCAGAAAATCTGGTGAGTACGTTTGCAGCGATTCGTCTTGGTGTAAATAAAATACATCTGGTATTTCTTCGCTATCAGCTCTGTTTAAATCAAATCTCGTGACATATTTCTTTGCATTTTCAAACAAAAGCTCATCTTCTCTGCCATCAAAAAAATCCCAACCAGAAAAAATTACCTGCCCTTTATCATCATAGATCTCCATACCATCTTTAAGGTCTGAACTTTTCACATATATAACATATTTCCCATTATCAATATTACCTTCGTCAATATTTCGTCCATTTGGAGTAATAATTTTTGTATAATGGCTTGTAGTTCTTATACTCTCTTTCACTGCCTCCAAACCTTTTTTTATAGAATATTTATCAAAATTAGTCGCCCCATACCCACTTGTATACACAATAAACTTACTTTCCTCAGCACCAAAAGGAAGCACTATAGAAACATATTGCTGACTAATCAGTGATTTAATATCTATTCCTGCTGAGACTTCAAGGATCTTAAGCGCATCAGCTCCTTCTATTTCAAATTCCTCATCGTCATCAAAAGATTTTTCCAGCTTAATAAATCCCTTTAATTTTGTATTCACATCAATACCCTTGCTTTGTACAAGAATCTTCATATTTAAATTTGTTGCAACTTCATTTCTAAAATTTTTTAACCGTTTACCTTGATTCTCTTCTTTGCTCAAAAGCTCTTTTAAAATTTCTTCAAAGCCCAGATTCCAAAGAAAATCTCTTTCTAAAATATAGCCCAGGACATCAATTCCGTTCTCTCTGCCCCAATAAGCTTGATCATAAAAATTAACCAAAGCAGTAATATCGCAATCGCCCAATCTTTCATATATATATTCCATAGTTTGATCAAGATCTAATTGATCCTTCTCAGTTTCCATATTCCAAACGGCAGCGGTATTAGATATTACTTGGTTGATCTTTCCGCCATAATCAATAGTAATCACAAAACCTCTTTTAAGCGCCTGCCCCAGATTTTCCTGCCAAACTTTCAGATTAAGATTAACCGGGAATTCAATACCATCTTTAATCGGAATTTCTAAATTATCTACATAATCTTGTAATTCTTGCTTTGATAATGGGCCCAGTTCATCTTGAAATTTGCCATCTTTAAATGTAACATAAACCTCCTGAAACTCGCCATTAACTTTTCTTACTCTGTGTATTGGAAAGTTATCCGGCATTTCATTTGAAATGAATACACCTTCAATATCCTTTAATTCTGAAAGATTAAACGCCGTCCCCTCTACTATACGCACAGGCAAATCATCAAATCCCTCATTAATTGTCTCTTCTTGATCAGATTTAAGCTTCTCACTAATATCAACAATTAAATATTCAAACCCTTTAAAAAGCTCAGGCTCTTTTTCTTTAATATAAGCAACTATATTCTTCGCCAATATACCGCTTCCTGCTCCCATTTCTACTATTTTAAAATTATCTATTCTGCCCATTTTTTCCCACATCTCAATGATTTGAACCGCTATTGAATGAGCAAATGGTAATTTTGAAGCGTGCGTATCAAAACTTTTATCTCTGCCTACCCCAACTTTTTTTGTAAAAAACCCATAATCTTTATGGTACAAAGCAGCTTCCATGGCCTTAAAAAAACTAATTTTCCCCCCATTTTCAATAATTTCCTGCTTCATATAATCTTTAAACTTACCATCGTTTACTTTAGCATTATTTGAATTATTTAAATCATTAAGCGTATTTTGGTCAGCCAATTTTTCAAAGGAATCCTGAAGAGTAGAAAAATTTATCTGTACTGCTGGAGAAAGACAGTCAGCATTATCACAATCAAGCATAGTTACCCCTAAAGCAAATACATTGCCATTAAGAAGTAGTATTATTAGTAATATCGCTATTGTCTTTTTTATTCTCAATCGAGAAATCTCCTGAAAATCTTTATTAAACATTTTTAAAAAGATGGTAAAGTATACCATAAAGTCACCATTTTGCCAAATAAATCAACCCCATTTCAGATCTTAGCAAGCATGGCAGAAATGCTCAGCTTAACACGCATAAGATACTTATTTTAAATAACTTATAAATACAATAATTCCACCATTATAAGATTAAATTGACTGTTCCACTTCTGAGGACAAAGCTTGCGGATTTTGAATTGCTTTATTTTGCGTAATTTTCACTGCTATGGGAGCATCTAGTGAAACAAATCCCTGTGCTTTTCGCGGCATTTTAACTTCTGAAGATTATCCTGATTTTTTAATAGCCAAGATCGCATAAACCAGCTACTCAATAAAAGCCAAGGAAATTAGGAATAGTTACTTTTCGGGTAGGTTCACTATTAATACCTTCAGCATATCTGCTGAACTAGCTATTGATTGATATTTATGGTTAAGAAAGATTACTGCATCCATTAGAATCAGACAATCCCCAATAGACATTTACTAGAATAAAAACCTGCGCAAGAATTCTTTTAAATACAGTTTTTTTAAAGCCATCATAGATCCCTATTATTTCCACGGATCACACATCAAGCAATCCAAGCCACATTAAACAGCCTAAGCAAGTTAAATAGACTGTCCAACAGCAATGGCCCCTTTGAGCTCTTCAAACAATTCTCCTTTCTTCCAACAAGAAATCTCAAAATTCTTTAGATTTAGATCCACTACAACATTTTTCGGACTAAAAGAATGGTCACTTTGAATTAGATTTAGTTCACTAGAACTTAAAGCCTGATTGCTGCTAATACATTCATTAATGATCTCTGCAATCAAAAACCATGCATCTTGATCAAGTTTTAATCCAAACTTATTGTAAAAGAATTCTTCTAATTCTTTATTTACTTTTTCACTAACCTCATAGGCTAAGTCCCAATCTATAGTTTTTCCGCGAAGATAATTAAGAAAAATTTGCATTTCCCTCTGACTAAATTCAGCTATTACAAAATCCTTTACACTTGCCCGCATTATGTTTGAATAATCATTATTAAATGGCATTTCTTTAATATAAGGATATTTATCAGTAAAAATAAGCGCCTGTCCGACTTTAGGATTATCATATTGATATAAAATAGATTTACCTTGATCAATTAAAGACAGATGTTTTGAGGCATTATATCTTCTACCTGCAAATGAATCTGATACTTCTGCAACTATTCTTTCATCAATGTAGGCAAATCTATGACTCGAATGAATATCACCTACTGCTCTAATCCGATGATAAATTTTATATTTTTCTTTATCATTGTTTAACATGGCATATTGGCCATGAGTTATTATATCCATGGCTCTTTTGATTTTTCCAGTATCTTCCCCTGTGATTTTTTCAGCAGTTGCTATAATTTTCGCATAATCCTCTTTTGATTGAACAATTTCAACACGGGTTGATTTGCCGGCAAAGATAAAAATCTCATTCTTTCGCGTCTGAGCATTCAACTTTTTAAAAAGTACTTCATGCCCTCCATTAATAAAATAAAGCTCCTCAGCAACAAAAATATCTATTTTAGAAAGATTATCAATAAAATTAATAACCGGTTGATCATCAATATTTACCCATTTTGTAAATGTATCATTTGATGAATTAATTCTCTTGTACAGCTTCCATGGAATTTGTATTTCATCATACAAGCTTTTTTGACTTGCATTAATCATCTGCACAGACTTCTCAACACTAGCTTTATCACCTAAGATTACTTGGCGTCCTAGCATTTTTTTTATTGATAAGTCATATGAATCAAATAATTCCATCACCACCCGATCAAGCACTGCTTTATACCGAGATTCCCAATAGATCCCCTCATTATACAAATGCAGTTTTGTTAAGCTCTGATCACTTTCAATGCGCCCATCAAGCTCTTTAAGCCATTGCATGAAATAACTAAACATTCTCGTTCTTGCTTTTTCTCTTTCTAAATTAGATCCCGCTGTATCCGCAAAGTAATAATTAATGTCTTCTGATGTAAATTTAATCAACAAACGCTGTTTCAGTTCATTATCAAACTTTTTCATATTAGAAAAGAAATTTTCAAGGAGCGCTTCTTTCCTGCCCTTTATAGAATCAGTAATTTTCTGCCAGACATCTTGATTTAAAGCAATGCCCTCTTCATTTAAATCAGCTACAACCAATCCTTGAATCTTCTTTTTTAAAGCATGTTCCTTGGGAGCACTAGGATTTTCCTGATAAAGCAATATTTCTTCGGGTGTCAAATCTTGGACTTTCTGCGATATGTATAGTGATAAAGATTCCCAACCATCAATTGATGATAATTCTTCACGATGAGCCTCCCAAAGTTTTTTCATAATCTTTTCCTGGTAATAAGCAGGCATTGTAAACGGCTCAAAACCATATTTTTTTAAAACAACATGAAATACCTCATCCCTGATCCTTAGCCTTGTCTCAGCTTTTTTGGAAGCCAGTGCCGCCTCTTCAGAAAAATAAAAGAGAAGATCACTATTTGAAATAAGCTGCATTAACTCTTTTTCAATTTCAGCTGGATTTATTCTAGTTCCAAATATAATATCTAATTTAAGTACTCGATATTCAAATTCACTCAATAAACTCTTCTTTATATAGGAATCAATTACACTATCTTTTGTTGCGTTAACAAAATCACTCTGAGTAATAACTAATTGAGGGGATAAGTTTGAAGTATTCAGACTATCTGCAAATAAATCATTTAAAGGTATCAGATTGATTAAGATAGTCAGAATTCCGGTTATGCATATGCTTTTTCGATATCGTTCTTGATTAATCCAGCCCATAATATATTCCTATTATTGAGTTTATAGTATTGCACCTAATTATTAAAAACAAAAGCTTTTAAAGTTTACCATCAGAGAAATAATTATGCAATAGCACTTGAAGATTTTACAAACAGCTATAACGCTTTTATACACAATACATTATAAGTTTTAACAAATTATTATTTTTTATAGCTAAGAATTTATAGTGGAATTTTTTACAGAAAAATGCTTGCAATTAATTTAGCTGAACATACGATACTTTTTAAAAAAGGGCTAGTGAATTGATTGATTGTTTTAAGAAAGTTGCAGGTCTTTGAGTTTTAATTGAATAGTATTAATCCCCTGCCAATCATTAATTGAAGGCGAATAAACAATCGCAAACCCATCCTGAATATGGCTAATATCAATATCCGAAAAATTACTCGCCAAGGCTTCGCAAGTAACTTGACCATCAGTTATCCACATTTTAAAACCACTGGCGCGGAGAGCTTTGGGAGCGCCCTTTACTTTCAGATCAACCGAAGAAAACAAAGGACGGGTATTCCCCATGCCAAAAGGCGCGCATTTTTCGATTTCATTGATCAGGGATTCAGATAAAGCACTTAAGGGTATTTGCATATCTATTTCTATCAGCGGCATCATATCTTCCGGCAATAAGCTCGAACTTGCCAGCTGATTAAAAGACTGCTTAAAACTTTCGATATTATTTTTTAAAATACTCAAACCAGCAGCTTTTTCATGACCGCCAAAGCCTTCGAGCAAATGTTCGCATTTAGCAATTGTTTCAAACAGATGAAAGTTGCGGATAGATCTCCCCGACCCCTTAGCAATTTCCTCTTTAGTGGAAATCAGTATTGTCGGACGATAGAACCGTTCAGTAATCCGGGAAGCAACGATCCCAATAACTCCCGGATGCCACGCATCATTATGCAGAACAACCGCTTTATCTGTTTTAAAATTTATTTCCCTATCAACCATAGCTAAAGCTTGACGTAAAGTTTTGGCTTCTTCCTTCTGCCTTTGTTTATTCTCATTATCCAAAGCCTGGGCTAAAACAATCGCCTGCGCATAATCATTGGATAATAAAAGCTCTAAAGCTTTTTCCGCTGAGCCCATCCGGCCGGTGGCATTAATTCGTGGGCCAAGGATAAAGCCCACATGATACGCTTCTACTTTTTTATTATTTATCCCGGCTACATCTTTGAGCGCCAGCAGGCCAATTCTCTGAGTATAAGAGAGTTTTTCTAAGCCATGTTTGACCAGAATCCGATTTTCCCCGGTAAGCATAGCAACATCACAAATTGTACCCAAGGCCACTAAGTCTAAATTTTCTGATATATCCTGTTCTGGGCCAACTAAGGCACAAGCCAGCTTATAAGCAATTCCCACTCCGGCCAAATGCTTATAGGGATAATCACACCCCGCCTGAAACGGATTGATCACCGCTAATGCCTGTGGCACTTTTTTGCCCACTGGCTGATGATGGTCAGTGATAATCACCTCTAACTCAAGCGAATTCGCATAAGCAACTTGTTCAAAAGCACTGATCCCGCAATCAACTGTGATCAGCAGATCCGCTTGCTGCTGTTTTATTTGCGCGCAAGCCTGTTTGTTTAAACCATAACCCTCATCGACTCGGTGCGGAATATAACAGGATACCTTAGCTCCTAACTGCTTGAGCACATTGAATAAAACCGCGCAGCTGGTCAAGCCATCAACATCATAGTCGCCATAAACCACAATATTTTTTTTAAGCTTAATCGCGTTTCTGATATGTTTAACTGCCACAGCCATATCCTTAAACAAAAAAGGATCATGCAGCTCATTTAAATCACAATTTAAATATTTTTTAGCATCAGCCGGAGTATTAATCCCGCGATTGATTAAAATCTGGGCAAGAACCAACGAAATACCTGATTTCTCGGCAAGTAATTTAGATTCTTGATTAATTTTAGGTTTGATTTTCCAGATTTTCTGCATAATTATCCTGGTTTTGTTGTTTTTTATTTGAGTAAGCTATGCGGCTTTTGCTGATTCCTGCTTGACAAATTTTCTTCTATGAAAAATTGTAAACAGCAGCAACAAGACCTGGACAATTAAAAGTAAACCAACATACTTCATGTCTTTTAAATCTAAACTTTTTTCCTTAAAAGAATAGTAGAAAAAATAGAGCAGGCAAAGTAAACCGCCGGTTACCAGCACCCGAATCAGCTCTCCATTAAAATGGGCTTGCGCTAAACTAAATCTGATCGGATCTTTGGATTTATATGGAGTTAATCTCGGGAAAAAAGCCGGCACTGCTTTTTTATATTCAATATAATCATTTCCAAATAATTGCGTAAGCAAAATTTCTTCTTTTCGCATTGTCCCTAAATAAAAAAAGGCAAATAAAAGCGTATAGATTATTGATAAATAAATATTATTCACAAACAGACAAAAGCCTAATCCGATTAAAAAATTTCCCACATACAAAGGATTCCGCACAAAAGCATAAGGCCCGGAA
The DNA here is from genome assembly GCA_018817165.1 of Candidatus Omnitrophota bacterium. Classification (GTDB taxonomy): domain Bacteria; phylum Omnitrophota; class Gorgyraeia; order B26-G9; family B26-G9; genus JAHITE01. Next base: position 2,895 of record JAHITY010000080.1, on the reverse strand, counting down.
GTGGTTAATTTTCGGATTTTTTTAATATAGCCGGCAGCCCAAAATCGGATTAAAAGTCCAGCAATAATAACTCCCAACCCGGGATTGACCACAATCCCGTATTTATAAACAAAAACAAGATATACAGCGGCAAAAGGATAACTCGCCCATAAACGCATTTTTTTAAATCGTAAATTTTTAATCATACCAACCCTTCTAGAATTTATGACTTATCCCAAAGTTTAAAGCCCATTCAGCAAAAACTCTGACTTCAGCCTGAATCATCACATTTTTATTAATATTGTAATTACCGCCCACTAACATGCCCCAATTATCTTCCGATTTCAAGCGTCTGCGAAAAGAATCAACTTTATATTTAAGCTGCGCAGAACTGTATTGCGGTCCGCCATATACAGCTACTTTTTCAAATTCTTTTATAAACAACCATGTTCCCTGCCATTCATCCCAGATCACCCGATACTCAACATCATTAACCGTATCTTTAAAAGGATGACAGCTTATGTGCTGAAATCCGAGAATTGATTTTATATTTTTCTTTTTGTTTTCATGCACCAGATAACGAAACCCATATCCACCGGCAAAACCGCTGGGAAAATCCAGATTAACCCCGTCCTGAACATCAAAAGATACATTTCCCACGCCAAATTTACCGTCTAAAAAAAATCGTTCACTTAGCCCATAGCTTGCCTGCACAAAACACTGTGCCGTACTGGCTTTACCTTCTACCTTATTAAAATCGCGCAAGGAAATATTATTCGACTGAATTGCCCAAAGCGTTTCATTTAGTTCCGGAAAGAAATTGCCTTCTGATGGGATTGCGCTTGAATTCTGAGCAAACAAAAGTAAAATCACTGAAATTAAACCTATTTTCCACTTCATGAAAAGATTTTTTATCCTTTATCTTATCTAAACCCTATTTAATTATATTATACTTAATTGCCCTATTTATCAATCCAGCAAAATCTAGACTTAATCTTGCTTATTCTCGTCAAATATCTCTGCTTCGACATCGATCACATCATCGTTCGCTCTGCTCGCTTGCTGATTAGGATTATATCTCTTTTCCGAATTAACCGATGAATTTCCCTTTGTGCCAAATAACATATTTTTTCCCAAGATCATTGCCCCCAGCAATAAAAAAACAAGAATGCCGCCGGCAATCAACCAAACAAAGAATCTTAAAAAAATAAGACCAAAAAAGAAATTAAACAGTAAAAGAATGCCGATATAATAGGCAACTTTACCTAAAAAAAATAAAGGATGACTTGTTCTGCTCATTGCTAAAAATTATTCTCCATATTATATTTAAGATCAATGTTGTATTCTATTTTCGTATTGCGTCGTGAGTATCGAGTATCGCGTAAAAAGAACCAACTGCTTAATCCTTTTTTTTGTTTTTTCTATCGACCATTAGCCATCAGCTATTAGCCACAGCAATTCCCGCCAAATAACCAGTAGAAAACGCTGCTTGCAGATTAAACCCACCACTTAGCCCACTAATATCAATTGCCTCCCCACAAAAATACAGGCCATTTACAATCCTTGATTCCATGGTTGCCGGGTTTATTTGCTTGACTGAAATTCCACCTCTGGTAATCATGGCTTCTTTTAATGGCCTGAGGCTTTGTACTGTTAATTGTACCTGTTTAAAGATATTTATCAAGCATCTTTTTTCCTTTTTACTCAATTGACTTAAAGGTTTAGTCGCGTTAATACCTGCTAAATCAAGACATACCGCAATCAATTTCTTCGGAATTTGATTAAATGCCAGATTTTTACCCATACATCCCGGGCTTTTAGCGATTATATCGTCTAATTTTTCCATACCCTGGGATTCACTGATACACGGTAAAAGGTCTAAGTATAAACCTACGCTTCCCTTTACCAAGCAATCTCCCACATCAGCGCTTAAATCAAATGCGCCTGGCCCGGAAATCCCATAATGGGCAAATACTAAATCTGCTGTTATTTGTTTTTTCTTCTTTGCATTCACAAACAAGCTGATGCCAATTTGATTTAAGCTAATACCCTGAAGCGCTTTAACCCATGATTCTTTAATTTGAATGCCGGAAAGTCCTGGCCGGGGTTGAATAATATTATGCCCGGTTTTTAAAGCCCAGGAATACGCCGAACCATTAGACCCCAACTCCGGATAGCTTTTACCGCCCGTAGCAATAATAACTTTTTCAGCTTTTAAATTTTCACCTTCCGCTAATTTTACCCCAGCCACCTGATTATTTTCTACAATAATATCAGTTACCAAGCTTCTACAGGATACCTTAACTTTATTATTTTGCAAATATAACTGCAAAGCTTGGATAATATCCGCGGACTGATCACTTATCGGAAATACTCTGCCATTATTTTCCACTTTGGTTTTAACTCCCAAACGTTCAAAAAATTCGATTAAATCAGTATTGAAAAATTTATTAAACGCATTATGCAAAAATTTCGGATTATCCACATAATAATCTTGGAATCGATTCAAAGGCATTTTATTTGTTAAATTACAGCGGCCATTGCCGGTGATCCGCAATTTTACGCCCAAGACATTATTCCGCTCTAAAAGGATAACTGACTTTTTAAATTTACCAGCAGTTCCCGCGGCAATCATTCCCGCCGGCCCGCCGCCCACTACAATCACATCATACGCATTAATCATTATTCAATTCTTCCTACTTTAATAACTTTAAGGACTTTCTGCTCTTTACACTATACGCCTAACTACAAGATGATCAGCAAATTTTACGCCAGTCATAAATTTTCTTAATGTAAACATCAAGATCGGCAAATCCGCGCCGTATTTCCGGCACTGCGGAACTCGCCCTTAAAATTTCAATGAATAAGCTCAAACAGGTCCTCGTGCCCTAGCGGGTACCCAAAAATCCGACACGT
>JAHITY010000011.1 GCA_018817165.1 Candidatus Omnitrophota bacterium | reverse complement strand
TTGCGTATATATTGTGTGACTATCGTCTGAAATATTCGCGTTTTGCTTTTAAAAAACATGTTAATAAAAATAGTTAGGGTAAACGATGTCATGATATTCTTACTCGCTAACTTGGGTAAACGATGTCCTGATATTCAACATATAGTAGATAAGGAGAATATATGCAAGAAAGACGCCAGGCTCAAAGAACCGTATCATCGGTTTTTATTAGATTTAAGTTTGAAGATCAGCCGGAACAAAAACATGAAGCTTTTACTCAAGATATTAGTTTAGAGGGAGTAAAAATTGCTGCATATTCACGTTTAAATTTAAATGATAATTTGGAGCTTAATATTGATGTGCCGAATAATCCAGATATGACAATAGCCGAAGGCAATGTTCGATGGATTGGCGATAAAAGCATCGACGCTGTTACCGGAAAAACAACTTATCTGGCTGGGGTTGAAGTTACTTACATGGATAAACAGGACAAAGAGTACTTAGAAAGATTTTTAAAAGTGCATAACCCATCTCTAAAAGTATAGTAAACCTGCTTTTTTGCCATTTCAGTCGTCTGGGGACCTGCTTAATTTTTAATATCTGTTGTTATCCTGTATGTTTTTATCAAGAATAATTAAATTGCTGAAAATCAAATTAATAGCTAAAGTCAAATGCTTAAAAATCTCAAAACGTAATTTTTTCGGGAAGCGGTGGATATATTTCTTATTTGGCTTTACAAAAGTCATTTTCATGGTAAAATAAATACTTTCTGGGACTGAAAACTGAAAATTCAAAATAGGATGGGAGCAAGCGTGAAGAAAGATCGTAAGGTCGAATACTATTTGCAGGATGACGGAAAATTTGTAATTACTAATTATGACTTAGCAAAACCGTTTGCAAGTTTTTTCCCGGGTATTGCGGGTTTGTTTGGTATTCCGATGTGGGTTTTTTATGTAAATCGCGGCCAAGGTATTGCTAGTTTTGGCGTGGAAAGTAAAAGAAACGCGATTTTGGAGTTTTTTCCGGCAAATAAAGCCTGGCAGTTCTCATCCCGGCGCGGTTTTAGAACATTTATTAAAGCCAAAAATAATGAAGATGAGTCCTGTTATGAACCTTTCCGTAATCAGCAGCAAAACCAGAATAGCCTATTAGAACGCAAAATGTTCATCAGTCCGAATGATTTTAGTGTGCAGGAAGACAATCGGACTATTGGTTTAAAAATTGAAGCAAAATATTTTACCATGGCTAATGAGCCGATGGGTTGCTTGGTGCGGAATTTGACCATAAAAAACATATCCAATAAGCCTAAATCCCTGGAAATCATCGATGGATTAGCTCAGGTGATTCCTCGCGGAGCCAATGACCGGTTTTTAAAAGATATTGGCAGGACAATTGAAGCCTGGATGCAGGTTGAGTTTGTGACAAAATTTAAAGCACCGTTTTATAAGCTGGCGGTTGATCCGACAGATAGTCCGCAAGTTCTGTATATAAAAGGGGGAAATTTTTATTATAGTTACGCTAATGTTAATAATTCTAAAAAGAAAACTGAGTTTATTGTTGATCCGGATGTGGTATTTGGTCAAAATAAAACCTTTCAGTATCCCCGTTTTTTTTGCCAAAAAAACTTTAAAGTGCCTCAGGTGCAGATAACTTCGAGCAAAACTCCGTCGGCGTTTAGTTATATTGATTTGGTTTTAAAGCCGCAGGAAGAAGTGACCATTACCAGCATGATTGGCTATGCTCGGGAAGAAGAGCAATTGGAGGCTTTGATTGCTAAAACAAATAATAATGACTTTTTAATCAATAAAGCTTCTGAATATAAGCAAGAAGTGGCCAAAGTCCAAAGTAATATTTTTACTAAGAGCTCAAATCAGACATATGATCTTTATTGTAAACAAACATATCTGGACAATGTTTTAAGAGGCGGATTGGCAATAACTCTGGAAGGCAAGGAGGAATCACATGTTTATCATGTCTATTCCCGTAAGCATGGCGATCTGGAGCGCGACTATAATAATTTTTTAATAGAGCCGACTTATTTATCGCAGGGAAATGGTAATTATCGCGATGTTAATCAGAATCGGCGGGATGATGTTTGGTTTAATCCGATAGTTCAGGATGCTAATATAATTGCTTTTTTTAATCTTATTCAATTGGATGGGTTTAATCCTCTGGTTGTTTATGGTGATAGATTTAAGCTTAAAGATAATCAGTCATTTAAAAATATCAAAGCAGTGCTGGAAAAGAAAAGCGACGCGCTAAGGGTAGAAAAGTTTATTAAAAAACAATTTGCTTTGGGCGATTTGTTTATGTTTCTAGAGACTAATGGGATTAATTTAAAGGTAAGCAAGGAAAAGTTTCTTACTGAATTGCTTTCCAGCTGCAAACGCCGGCAAAACGCGGAACACGGTGAAGGCTTTTGGGTTGATCATTGGACTTATAATCTGGATGCTTTGGAGTCTTATCTTTCAATTTATCCGGAAAGACTCAATGATATTCTGCTGAATAAAAAACAATTTGTTTATTTCAATAATTGCGTGAAAGTTAAAAACCGTGATGAAAAATACATTCTTTATAATGATACTGTTCGGCAGTATCATGCGGTTGGTTTAGATGGGGTTAAAGATGAATCAGAGTTCTGTCGCACTAAAAATAGTGATGATTGGGCAATCAGAACCGAGCAGGGCAATGGGAGTATTTATAAAACCACACTGCTGAGTAAAATGCTTTGTCTGCTGACCAATAAAATGGCATCTTTGGATGCTTTTGGCTGTGGAATTGAAATGGAAGCGAATAAACCGGGTTGGTATGATGCTTTAAATGGCTTGCCCGGACTGTTTGGATCATCAGTATGCGAAACCTTTGAGCTGAAACGTTTGATTGATTTTATTTTAAACTGCATCGAGCAGCTGAAGCTTGAATCGGAAAAGCTGGTCAGTGTCCCGAAAGAATTGGCTGAGTTTATTCACGGGCTCGTGGAATTAGTTAATAATTATCTTAAGAGCAAGACAAACAGTCGGGAAATGATTTATTGGGATAAGTCTTATGCGCTTAAAGAAACTTACCGCAAACAAATCTCTCGAGGAATTAATGGCAAATTAGTTGATCTGAAAATCAAAGAAATTAAATCAATTTTAGAGAAGATGTCAGCAAAGCTGGAAATAAGTCTGGATAATTCGAAAGATAAAAAAAGCGGTTTGTATCACACTTATTTTATAAACGAAGTAAGTAAATTTAACAAAATTAAAATTCGAGACGGATTCAAAAAAAGCAAAGATGGTCTTTTTTGTGTACAACCGAAACAATTCAAGCAAAAATCATTGCCCTTGTTTTTAGAAGCTCAAGTTCATGCTTTAAGATGCGCTCAGGATAGTAAAAAAGTAAAAGCGCTTTATACTAATACCCGAAAAAGCGATTTGTATGATAAGCCCCTTAAAATGTTCAAGGTAAACGCGTCTTTAGAAAAAATCAGCAAAGATATTGGCCGCGCCAGAGTGTTTACTCCGGGATGGTTGGAAAATGAGTCAATTTGGCTGCATATGGAATATAAGTTTATTTTGGAATTATTGCGCAATGGTTTATATGAAGAGTTCTTTACTGAATTTAAAAACGTGCTGATACCATTCCAGCCGGCGGAAAGATACGGTCGAAGCATTTTGGAAAACTCATCATTTCTGGTTAGCAGTGCTTTTCCTGATAAAACCCTGCACGGGAATGGTTTTGTGGCCCGCTTAAGCGGTTCGACTGCTGAGTTTATTACAATGTGGTTATGGATGAATGTTGGCAAAAATCCTTTTCGCTTAAATGAAAATAATCAATTGATCGCGCAGTTAGAGCCAGCTTTGCCAGATTGGATGTTTACTCAGGAAGAATCAGTTTTCGAGTATTGTCTGGTCAAGGATAAGCATGTGATTATTGATTTGCCGAAAAACTCATATGCGTTTAAATTCTTAAATTCGACTCTAGTTATTTATCATAATCCTAAGAATAAAAATACTTATGGTAAAAATGGAGTAAAGCCGGTCGCGATGCAGATTACTTTAGATTCTGGTAGCCGGGTGAATTTGGACAGCGGAATATTAAGCAATGAATACCCGCAAATGCTCAGGGATGGTAAAATCAGCCGAATTGATGTGCAGTTGGCTTAGAATTAATTATAAGAAATTAGGTTTAATGTTTTTTAAGGGACGCTTTAACGCGTCCCTTTTTTAATATGTAATTCACATTATGATAAAAATTGAAGGAGCTAAGTGCTAAAAGATGACAGGTGAATTTTTTATGAAGTTTACGTTTTAACATGTATCGCTATCTTTGAATTCTCTCCCCCTTGAAACCAAGCGATTTATTTTCTTTGATTTAGGAATGGAGATGGAGCCAGGACGGCGGAACGCCACTGAGCCAGGATGAGCGATTTGGCGGCGAACCCCGCAAATGCGGGGTGAAGGCGGAATTACTAAACCATTAGAAAATTATCGCTGTTTCAACTGGGGCGGCTCTTTCTTTGCTTCGTTTCTTTTAGCTGATGAAAAGAAATGAAGAATGCTGTTTTTGTATGTAAAGGAATGAATAATGTTTTAAAAGTGACGTGCTACAAGATGACAGGTGAATTTTACGCAAGTCACAAATTTTCTTGCTGTAAACATCAAGATCAATAAATCCGCGGCGTATTTCTGGCACTTGCGGAACTCGCCCTTAAAAGTGGGCGTGCCGCCTTTCTTAAATTGCAAGGGCTCAGACAGGTCCTCGTGCCCTAAAGGGTCCCCAAAAATCCGACACGAATTCACCTAAATTTGTGAAAAGCTTAAAAATTCATCCATCATCTTTTTGGGACTTTTTGTCTTTTAATGTTCTTGAGTAAATACGCTTATTTCTGAATGCAAATATTGCTTGCCGTGCTTAAATATTAAGTGATAATATATAGAAAGTATTAGTATGAATATGAGAGGAGAAATATGGAAGAATTTAAAACCATCAAATTAAATCAGCAGCCGGGTGAGCTGTGTAAAATTCTTAAAATGCATGATCTGGTGCAAAGCGGCGGACATGCTAAAATGGAAATATCGCTTGGTCATGTTAAAGTGAATAATCAAATAGAAACTCGTAAAGCCAAAAAGATTGTTGCCGGTGATATTATTGAATTTGATAATAAAAAATTTAAAGTGATTGTTTAGAAAGAGCAGAGATTATGGATTTAAAGCCCAATGATTTTATTTTAGACTCAAGGTTAGCTGCTGATTGTTTTATCTTGGGAAAATTGGATTTGAGCGTCTTATTGCTAATGAATAATCAGCTGGTGCCCTGGTTTATTCTGGTTCCGCAAACTGATCGCAAAGAAATCTGTGAATTAAACCAAAATCAGCAAACCGCACTTTTAAAAGAAATAAATATAATATCTAATTTTGTTAAGTCTGAGTATCCCCAAGTAAGCAAGCTGAATGTAGCGGCTATTGGAAATATGGTCAGTCAAATGCATATCCATATTGTCGGGAGAAATCCGGCTGATTATTGCTGGCCAAATGTGGTTTGGGGCAATCAGCAAAAAGAAGCTTATCATGAATCCGAAGTCGCTGTAATAACCCAGAAAATCAGAGGCATCATTGCCTAAGGTCACAAAGACACAAGTCACAAGGACACAATTTAAAAGCTACAAACTATGTCTTGTCCTAATATAGTTGACATTTCCTACTCTATCAACCATACTCAAGATGATCAGTCAATTTTACGCCAGTCATAAATTTTCTTGATGTTAACATCAAGATCGGCAAATCCGCGCCGTATTTCCGGCACTGCGGAACTCGCCCTTAAAATTTAAATGAATAAGCTCAAACAGGTCCTCGTGCCCTAGCGGGTACCCAAAAATCCGACACGTATTTACCTAAATTTATGAAAGCTT
>JAHITY010000129.1 GCA_018817165.1 Candidatus Omnitrophota bacterium | reverse complement strand
CTGAAGAATTTCATCCCTAAAGAGGGGAGTTTGTGACCCCCCCTTTTTTAAAGGCTGAGAGGGGGGTTTCTAAAAGTAAATTTAGTATTAAAGAAACCCCCCCTAATTCATCTCTCGCCTTCACTACGAGGAAAAAGAATGAGAAAAAACAATCAAAAAAGGGGAGGGATTCAACTCAGAAACCACATTGTTCAACCCCCCAGTTCCGCAGACCCCCAAAAGAATGGGGGGTCTGCGGTGAGAGCTTTAAATTAGTTTATCGTCGAGAAAAGGGTAGTGGTTTTATATGGACAAGCTTGATTTGACGCGCCTACGGTCAAATATGGGTGGTCTTTTTATGAGGTTATTGTCAGAAATGCGGCTTTTGCCTTTTAAAGGCACAAAAGAGATTATTTTTATGTTGTTGCGAAGGCAGGAGCGCTTACACGAGAAGGCGATTTCGGAGTAACGCTCTTAGCGGCTTTTATGTCCAACATTATTTTCTCTGCAAGTATACGCGCAAATTCTACAGGCACAGCGTTACCTACCATTTTGTATCCATCAACAAGGCTGGCATATTTGAAGATAAAACTATCCGGGAAAGTTTGGATCCGGGCGCATTCCCGCAAAGATAAACGCCTGTATAAATGTTCTTTCCCGGGCACGAATATACGTTTATTTTGCTCTATAAATTTCATCTTGGGTGCTTGCGGGTGAATAGGGGCATGGCGCCCCCCCGCTTGTATGGTAAATGATTGTTCGTGCCAGCTTCTAACTCTGTTTCTCGACATATAAATTGTCGAGAAACCACCAACCATATATTCATGGTTTGGGATTTTTTGCGTATTGCCATTTGTTTTATTGTATATCTTCGCAGCTATTGGCTCTTCCAAATTGCCAATAGCATCTTTTAATGTTGGCGAATATTGACAAGCCTTTGGAAACTCAAAATGTTTCCCCATTTTTTTGTGGTAACCAACTATTATGACCCGTTTCCTATCTTGCGGGACATTGTAGTCTTTAGTGTTAAGTAATTCCCAAGAAATGTTATAATTCAGCTCTTTAAATTTCCCTAAAATATTAAAGAATGCTTCTCTATGCCTTGGTAAAAGCATTCCGGAAACATTTTCAGCAAGAAAAAATAACGGCTCTTTATCTTTGATAATTCTTATGTATTCCAGGAATACCTTTCCTCTGGCATCATTTAAGCCACGCCCTGCCCCCGCTTCGCTCCAGCTTTGGCATGGCGGGCCGCCTATAATCCCGTCAGCTATAGGTATTTCGATAGACGGGACATCAACAATGCTTCTTTTATCCAAAATAACACCCGGGAAATTATAAGCAAAAGTATCCCAAATTGTGCTATCAAATTCATTCGCCCAAGCCACATTAAAGCCTGCTTTTTCAAACCCGAGGTCTAACCCCCCGCAACCGGCAAAAAGGGACACTACTTTGAATTTTCGTTCGCTATCTTTTTTATTTTTTGTAAGCATTTTTCCGTATCCTTGTTTATTTGGTGTTCCCAGAACCTAACTACCTTCCAGCCGGCTTTCTTCAGTTTCCTATTGTTCTGCCGGTCCCTTAAAATATTTTTTTCAATTTTTGGTATCCAGTATCCCCTGTTTGCTTTCAGCTGTTTCTTTTTTTCTTCCCACCGGTAGCCATGCCAAAATTCGCCGTCAATAAATATAGCGATTTTGTGCTTATTTAAAACTATATCCGGCTTTTCCGGCATAGTGCTTTCTTTCCGGCTAAACCTAATGCTACTACCCCATAATTTTTTGCGGAACAATACCTCTGGCTTTGTGTTATTGCTCCTAATCTTGCTCATCAGCCTTGACCGTTCTTCCGTAGTCTTGAATTGATATGCCATGCTAAAATACAACCTTTATCAATTTAGCGTCTATGCGGTTCACCGGATTATTCGGGTCTTTTATTTTTGTATCTGAAATCGAAATGCCGCTTGATTCCATTTCTTCCCTGTCTTTTTTAGGAAAAGACAAATACTTGCTTTTCTTCATTATAGCGAACATAGTAAATTCTTTTTCCGGGTCATACTTCGCAACATAATCAAAAGCCCTTATCGGGTTATCAATATGCCACATTCCTCTTATGCGCAAAACTGTTATCCCTAAAGGGTCAACCTTCTTTACTTTTCCTATCTCCCGGGTTTCAGAAAACTGAATTCCGTTAATTTGTTTCACTCCATTTTTAATTGCCTTGAGGATCCGCTCATAGGTATTTTTGTTTGCGGCATAACAATCACCATATACAAGCCATAATAATTTGAGTTTCTTATTTATAACCGAACCTACCGAATAAATATAATCTTTTTCTTCCCACTGTTCACATTGCCGGCATGCTTCTGTTATAAAACCATCTCCTAAAAGAAGTTTTTCTTTTGGGTAAGAGCTATTAAGGGCAATCGCTGATTTGAGGGTGCCTATCTTTTTAACTTCAACGGCATCACCGTTTTTAATGATAAAATCCGGCGGGTTATTCTGGTTTCCAAGATAAGAAAAGTTTTCGGCATAAGCCTTTTCTTTGTTGGCAATGCTACCTTTTGCCATTCCGCAAAATATGTCCCGAACATAATATTCAAGGGCATCACCCACGTTATTTATTCTCGTATTCGATTTATAAATATCCATGATGTTGTTATCTTTCATTTTTGATAGGTTTATTGCCGCTCTTAATATGTTTGTATTCACTTAACAACCCTCCTTGCCTCAGAAATAGAAAAACCTCCGCTTTTGGCGAAGGTTTTAATTATATTAACGTGGCAGTTCCCCCTTCGAAACATACCACTTTGCCAGTTTTTTTATTGAACAATAAAAATTGTATCATACTGTTTTCTCTCCGTCAATTATTTTAGATCAATGATTAAATTTTATATTCCGAAAAATAATCCGCAAGGTTTTTGTCATTGTAATAAACATCAGCAACCAACCTTCCCCATTGATCCACAGTCTTAGCGCTTCTTATATCTACCGTTTTCCCTAAGATGAGATTTTCTAGTTTTTGTTTAGCATTCGTATAACCAGGCTCCCCTTTTTCAGGGGTATTGTACCCTGTTGGGCGAACAGTATCGCCCTTCTTTCCCTTCTCTTTCCACTCCCAACCATTTTTAACTTTGAAAGTGTCTCCGTCAACAATTTCGCTTACAATAAAATCGGCCATTTCTCCCCCTTGATTATATCACACTAAAGCCCGCTCCCTGTAATTCAACACACTCGCCAGCGTAAGCGGGTTAGGATCCTCAATATCAACCGAGCTCCATGCGTCCATCATATAGCGTTCAAGATAATCATAAGGTAAGAATCCGCAACCCTTCTGCCCCCATTTATTAGACCATGAGTTCTTGAATT
>JAHITY010000010.1 GCA_018817165.1 Candidatus Omnitrophota bacterium | reverse complement strand
TTGCGTATATATTGTGTGACTATCGTCTGAAATATTCGCGTTTTGCTTTTAAAAAACATGTTAATAAAAATAGTTAGGGTAAACGATGTCATGATATTCTTACTCGCTAACTTGGGTAAACGATGTCCTGATATTCAACATTTAGTATTTAGGAATTAGTAATTTATTCCTGCTCTTGCTTTGGCTATGAGCTATCAGCCATAAGCTATAAGTTATTTAACGCAGCTCATGGGTTATAGCGCCCGGCACAAAAATATCATTGCCTGCTTTATCTGTGACTTTTGCTTTAATTCTGCCGTATGGATCAATAAAACAGGAAATTCCGGTATTAGCGCTGCGGATAAACCAACAGCGATTTTCAATTGCTCGAAAAACACTGATTGCTGTATGCTGCAAAGGTTCGGTGCTCTGCTTGAACCAAGCTTCATTAGTAACTGTGATTAAAAACTCAGCGCCTTGCTGTTTGAATTTTTTTACTAATTCCGGGAAAGTGTCTTCAAAGCAAACTAATACTCCAAAATTAATTTCCTGCTTCTGCTGATTAAAGATTTGAAACACAGTAAATTTTTTGCCGGCGGAAAAATCGGCAATCGGTGAGTCTTGGAGAAAATTAAAAATATTTTTGTAAGGAATATATTCGCCAAACGGCACTAAGTGCAGCTTGTCATGATAGCGTTTTAAATTTCCCTGGCTGCCAAATAAAAATACGGAGTTATAATATTGTTTGCTTAAATAATCTTCCCGCGGGCTGCCGACCAGAAGATGGGTATTTGCTTGCCGGGCAATAGCAATAACTTGATTGTATAATCTAGGCTCATCGAGGATATATCCCGGAACCGAAGTCTCCGGCCAAACAATTAAATCAGGATTGTCTTTGCTGGCGAGCAGGCTAAGCTGTTGTAATTGATCCATATTGTCATTTAGGTAATCCGGATCCCATTTTTTATCTTGTTCGATATTTGGCTGAATTATACTTAATTTGCAATTTGGTTGGACAAAGGGCTTTGTGTTGAGGATCGTCCAGCCATAGTTATATATAGTGACTAGGTATAAAATAGGTAGATAAACATATATGGGTATCTTATTGCCTTGTTTACGCTGATCAAGTATCTGGAATAAAATGAAATTAATCAGGACAATCGCAAAGCTAATCCCCCATACTCCTAATTTATCGGCGATTTGAATCAAGGCAATATTTTCAAATTGCGAATAACCGAGCATTCCCCAGAAAAAACCGCCAAATAAACCGCCGCGCAAGCGTTCAATAGCTACCCAAAGCGCGGGGCCAAAAATTAAACAGCTCCAGTGACTGGGATTAGGCAGAAAAACACTCCATAAAGAAAATTCTAAAGCTAGGTATAAGCAAAGAATAATCAGGCCAAACAGGCTCACATGGATCAGCCAGTATATTAACCCAAGAAAAAACATAAAGCCGAATAAAAAACTTAGCAGTAATTTTTGCTTCCAAGTTTTATTATTTATCGCTGTTAAAAAAGGGAGCAAACCAAACCAAGCAAGACAGCCCAGATGATGGCCGAGAAAACTAAGATTAATCAGAACAGCGGAAGCAATCAAGCAAAGAATGTCAAAAAAAGAAAACCAAGGCGCGGTTTTGCTTGATTTGGATATACGCCTTGGTTTTTTTAAATTTTTCTTAGCCATACTTGATTATTTCCCACAGCATTTTTTAAATTTTTTACCGCTACCGCAAGTGCAGGGATCATTTCTTCCAATTTTTTCATCAGGTCTAGTATACGGCAGATCTGGTTCTGGTTGTGTTGGGCGCGCGGATACAGCTGTTTGGCTGGGCGCGCTAAACTGTTTTGTGCTGGGATGCGAATAAGAAACCGGAACGCTTTCAAATACGCCGGTATGATCTTGCTCGCGAACCATGGTTACTTTAAAAATAAATTCCAGGGTTTCTTCTTTAATTCGGCTGATCATCTCGGAAAATAACTCATAGCCTTCATGTTGATATTCGATTAAAGGATCTTTTTGGCCAAAAGCGCGTAAACCGATTCCTTCGCGCAAAGTATCCATGGCATGCAAATGATCTTTCCATTGTGTATCGAGAATGTGTAAACATATGGAGCGTTCAAAATCAGGACGATGTATAGGATCTAAACTGCCGGATTTTTGTTCATAAGACAGGATCAGTATTTGTTTGAGCGCTGCGGGCAGATCATCATGATTATCCGCGGAAAAGGCAATGCTGAATTTTGAGCGAACCCAATCTTCTAAACCCGCGGTATTCCAGTCCCCGGGGTGGATTTTTTCCGGCAGATACTGGGCGATCGCTTCATCGCTTACTTCATCAATTAAATCCAAAATATAATCAGTAATTTTATCCTGTTTGAGCAGATGAGCGCGCTGCTCATAAATAATTTCTCTTTGCTTGCTTAATACGTCGCCATATTTAAGCAATTGTTTGCGAATATCAAAGTTATGACCTTCAACTCTTTTTTGGGCGATTTCAATTGATTTGCTGATCATCGGATGCTCAATGGGCATGTTTTCTTCCCATTGGACAAAATCCATAAATCGGGTAATCCGGTCTGAGGCAAAGATCCGCATTAAATCATCTTCTAAAGACAGATAAAAGCGGCTTGATCCCGGATCGCCTTGACGTCCGGCTCTTCCGCGCAGCTGATTATCGATGCGTCTGGATTCATGGCGTTCTGTTCCGATAATGTGTAAGCCGCCGAAATGAATTACTTCTTCATGCTCTTTAGCGGTTTCTTCTTTTACGCTTTTTAAGGCGGATTCTTTTTGTTCTTTGGTTGCCAGTTCCGGATCAATCCCTTTTTTGAGCAATAACTCAGCAGCAAAAAATTCCGCATTACCGCCTAAAAGAATATCAGTTCCTCGGCCAGCCATATTCGTGGCAATGGTTACGCGGCCTTTACGTCCGGCTTGAGCGATTATCGGAGCTTCTTGTTCGTGCATCTTGGCATTAAGCACTTGATGTTTAATTCCTTTGCGATTTAAAAGATTGCTGATATGTTCAGAATTTTCAATTGATATGGTCCCGACTAAAACCGGGCGGCCTTGTTGATGAATCTGGACAATTTCTTCAATAACCGCGTTAAACTTTTCTTTAGCGGTTTTATAAATAATATCCGGCTGATTAATTCGGGTCAATACCCGATTAGTCGGAATCATCACCACATCCAGTTTATAAATATGCTGGAATTCCGCCTCTTCAGTTATCGCGGTTCCGGTCATGCCGGCGAGTTTACTATACATCCGGAAATAATTTTGAAAAGTAATTGTTGCCAGTGTTTGATTTTCTCGCTCAATTTTCATGCCTTCTTTTGCTTCAATCGCTTGATGTAATCCATCGCTCCAGCGGCGGCCAGGCATTAATCGTCCGGTAAAATCATCAACAATAATTACTTGTCCATCCTTGACCACATAATGCACATCACGCCGAAATAAAGGAGAGTGGGCTTTAAGCGCTTGGTCAACATGGTGTTTAAGTTCCATGGTTTCTAAGCTGCTCAGATTGTCAACTCCCAGCATTTTAGATACTTTGGCTTCCCCGGCTTCAGTCAGATAAACTGTATTGCCTTTTTCATCAACAATAAAATCATTGGTTTCTTCTTTGGTTTCTTCATTTTTTTCACCGCGCTCTAAGCGGGGAATAATTTTATCAATTTTATAGTATTTATCCGTGGAGACTTCCGCTGGGCCGGAGATAATCAAAGGTGTTCTGGCTTCATCAATCAGAATGCTGTCGACTTCATCGACAATCGCGAAATTCAGCTCTCTTTGGACCATATCCGCTTTATCCATAACCATATTAGAGCGCAGATAATCAAAACCAAATTCATTGTTTGTGCCATAAGTAATATCGCAGCGATACGCTTGCTGGCGGGTAATTGGTTTTAAATGCGCCATACGTTCATCGCGCGCGGAGGAATCATTATGCTTCGGATCATAGGTCACGGAAAACTCATGGGCAATTGAAGCACAGGTTAAGCCGAGAAAGTTATATACTGGACCCATCCAGCCACAGTCTCTTTGCGCTAGATAATCATTAACGGTTACTAAATGCACTCCTTTATTACAGATCGCATTGAGATATACGGCTAATGTTGCTGCCAGGGTTTTTCCTTCACCTGTGGTCATTTCGGCGATTTTGCCTTCATGTAAAACAATGCCGCCAATCAGCTGTACATCAAAATGGCGCATATTAATTGTTCTCCAGGCAGCTTCTCGGCAAACCGCAAAAGCTTCAGGTAAAATCAAATCCAGCACTTGCTTTTCACACAGCGATAATTCTTTTTGATCTTCGGGCTTGCTGCAGTTTTGTTTGATATAATCCTGAATTTTCTGGCGAAACTCCGCGGTTTTGTCCTTAAGTTGTTGATCAGAAAGTGGTTTGATTTGCGGTTCTAAAGCATTGATTTGCTCGACAATCGGAGCAATGCGCTTGAGTTCTTTTTCATTGTGATTGCCAAAAATTTTTTCCTTGATAAATTTCAACATATGAGAGCCGTCTTTCCAATATTTTAATTGATTAAAAATAAATGATTATTATTGTTCAATACTCGGTAGTGAAGATTTTATTATAAGGCAAGATTTAAAAAATGGCAAGAGTCTTTATTCTCGGATACAACAGAATAAACATAGGATTAGTTGATTATATTTCATAGCTAAAAATTAGAAAGCACCCGGATCATCATAAGGATAAGATCCGCCCCAAATTCCGAGTTGATCAATAGTGAGGATGTCATTGCCCACAGCTGCATGCGGCCCCCCTAAGCGGATTGCGGTCAAAGTCAAAGTTGGGTTACCATTCCCATCAAATCCAGCAGCTGGTGCGATTGTATTAAAATCCCAATCGATTGTGTCAGCGAAAGATCCTGCTACCTGGGGTTCCAGCTCTCCGGTGATATCAATGCTGAAAACTTGATTTTCCCGGAACCAATCTAATTCAGCATTGCGCATACTGGCTAATACCGCCATGCCTTGAGAGCATTTAGCTACTTCCACGGAGTGCTTATAAGTGGGAATGCCAATACTGGCTAAGATACCAATAAGGATAACAACCATCATAACCTCTACAAGCGTAAATCCTCGACTTTTCAATGTTCGCATATTGCCCCCTTTAAGCATAATATAATAATAACAATTTTTTAGTTAAAATAAATTTACCAAGTGCCGGGAGTTTTATAAGGATATCCTCCTGGTGCTGGCGCTCCGGTCCAAACATCATCTTGATCCAAGGTGATTGTAGTATTACCAGCAGCTGCATGCGGCCCTCTTTGTCTGGTTGCTGTTACTGTAAATCCGCTAGCATTTCCAACGGGTACAAATGTCCAATCGTTATTATCTATAATGGATGAGCCTACTTGTCTATTTATGACCTCCATAGGAGTTAATCGAGGAATTAATGTAAAATCAAAAGTATCGTTTTCAGCATAAAAATCCCAAGCAGCTGAGGCCATTGTTGTTAATGTGCTGATTGCTACGCGGCATTGGGCCCTTTCCATTGACCGATAATAACTGGGTAAGCCTGCGGCAAGAAGAATTCCAATAATTAATACTACGATAACGATTTCAATCATCGAAAACCCAGTATGTTTATGCATAAGCAAAGCCTTTTTTGCCGGTTAAATAATAAAATCTTCTTATCATAATAAGTATACCTTTATTGAAAGAATAAAGCAAGGCTAACTGTAAAACACACAGACACTTCAGTCAAAAAGCAAAGGGGGAAATCTCGAAATTTAGAAGGGATTTATTGCGCGATCTGCTGGTGATAGCATAAAGCTAAAATTGGTCTTTGTTATCGCGAGGGTTTTTGTTATAATAATATAAGTTTTAAAATAGGATTAGCCGCGAATTTCAGAAAATCAAAGGTAAAGATTGAAAAAAATCAGGGTTTTACATATTATTACAAATCTTGCTTTAGGCGGAGCGCAAAAGAATGCTTTATATATAATCGCTAACTTAAATCCAGAAAAGTATGAAAAATATTTTATTAGCGCGCCAACTGGTAGTTTGTATGACGATATTGTTGCCCAAAATAAAACAATAAATTTCCAGTTTCTTAAATGTTTAAAACGCCGGATTTCTCCGATACAAGATATTCGCGCTTTTTTTTTCCTTGCGCACTATATAAAACAAAATAAAATTTCGATTGTCCACACCCATAGCTCTAAGGCCGGAATTCTTGGCCGCTGGGCAGCGAAATTTTCCCAAGTGCCGATTATTATTCATTCTGTGCATGGCTGGAGTTTTAATCAGAATATGCCGGGGTATGTAAAAGCGCTGTATATTTTTCTGGAAAGAATAACCGCCAAGATTACAAACTCTTTGATCGCTGTTTGCAAAAGCGACATTGTTAAAGGGCAAAGAGCGCGAATCGGCAATAATTGCCAATACGTTTTGATCTCTTACGGGATTGAAAGCGCCGCGTTTAATCCCTCGATACAAGCTTGCGCGCAGGTGCGGGCGCAATGGGGCGACGAAGGTAATATTGTGGGAATGATTGCTTGTCTGAAGCCACAAAAAAACCCGCTGGATTTTCTGCGTATGGCGATAATTGTTTGTGCTGACAAGCCCCAAGCCAGATTTGTTCTAGTCGGCGATGGAATATTGCGTCCGACAATAGAGCAGTTTATTCAAGCTCATGGATTACAGACAAAAGTGATTCTCTTGGGTTGGCGCAGAGATATTCCGGCTTTATTGGCGGCAATGGATATTGTCGTGCTTACTTCTCTGTGGGAAGGGCAGCCGATTGCTTTGCTTGAAGCAATGGCAGCGGGCAAGCCGATTGTTGCTTATGATACGGACGGGGTCAAGGAAATAATTTGTAATAATGAAAACGGGTATGTCCTTGGCCAAGGGGATATCACTGGCTTAGCGGATAAAATTATTGGCTTGTTATCAGATAGTAAACAAGCCAAGGAAATGGGCGCTAAAGGCCGGGAACGCTTAATCCGCTCTGAGCATAGCGCGCGGCAGATGATGCGCAGCATTGAGCGCTTATATGCTAACTTGCTTATAGCAAATAATTCAATGTGGGGTAATGCTGATAGTTAGTTTTTTTAAGCATGATTCTTATATTATAAAAACATTAAAAATTGGTTTTAATAGATATTAATTTGATTGGTTTAATATTCAGGGGTATTGTGCTAATATTTTAGTATATTAGATAGTTAGCCGCAAGCGTAAGGATTAAAACATAGTGTCAAGAACTCTGTTGCTTTTACTTTGTAACCTTTATGGTGTTGGCCGGTTTAATTTCAGTTATTAAAGCATACCGCCATCTCTTGCAACTTTGCGTATTCGGAAATCTTCTAAATGGTTTTATCCTGCGTTTTAATTCTTCAAAATATCTTTCTAACCTGTTCGTTGTTTTGGCTATACTCCAATACTCTTTAGGTAAT
>JAHITY010000130.1 GCA_018817165.1 Candidatus Omnitrophota bacterium | reverse complement strand
GGCAGCGACGTGATGGAGTGGTATCGCCTTAGGAAGGCACCGCTGGTGCTGGGGCATGAGATTACAGGTGAGATAATAGAAGTCGGTGATGGCGTGCAGAAATACAAGGTCGGTGACCGCGTTTTTGTCTCCCACCATGTTCCCTGCAATACCTGTCACTACTGTCTCAGCGGACACCACACGGTTTGTGAGACCCTTTTAAAGGGGACTCACTTTGATCCGGGAGGATTTGCGGAATATATCCGGGTTCCCGCCATCAATGTGGATCGAGGAGTTTTCCCCGTTCCCGAGGGGGTTTCCTTTGAGGACGCCTCCTTCATGGAGCCGCTGGCATGTGTTTTGCGTGGGCAGAAAAATGCCCGTCTTCGGCCCGGCCAGACGGTTCTTGTCCTGGGGAGCGGCATATCCGGGCTGCTTCACGTGGGTCTGGCCAAAGCACTCGGAGCAGGACTGGTCATGGCGGCGGACACAATCCCCTACCGGCTTGAAAAGGCGCGTGCAATGGGGGCGCACGCAGCGCTGCACGCCGATGAAGACCTTCCCTCCCGGGTAAGGCAGGCCAATGAGGGGCGTCTGGCGGATCTTGTGATTATCTGTTTTGACGGATTCATTCCCCTCGCCTTCAAAACGGTGGAAAAGGGAGGGACTATCCTCTTTTTCGCCGGTGCCGGCGAAAGGGACGCCATCCCTGCGACGATCAATGAAATCTTCTGGAGAACGGAGATCACCCTCACCAGCACCTACGCGGGCGCCCCGGCCGATTGCAGGGAGGCCCTACGTCTCATCAAGGCCGGCGCGGTTCCCGTTCAGAAAACCATCACCAGAAAACTGCCCCTGGAAAGCGCCTCCTCCGGATTTCAAATGGTTTGTTCCCCCACGGAACACGAATGCGTCAAGGTGATCCTTGAACCCCATGGAAGAGAGTCGGCGTAAAATATGAAAATGAGGGGGGTAATAGAATAGGCGAATAGGTGTTGTTTTGCTTTTTTTGGTATAGTTACTTGATTTTGTTAGGTTCTTTGGTTTCGCTGCTCAAAATAATTCGCCTTTTGTAATTCATTGGAGTTGCAGTTTTTATACATGTAATGAAGTAGAATCGGCGAATAAACTTGAGGTTAAAAACGGGCTCCGCATTGCTGGCATTTTGTCACGGCTTCTTCGTTTTTTGTTCCGCAGCGAATACAGACTTTTGAATTTTGGTGATCCGATAGGCTTAGATGTGAGATATGTTGGTTTTCGAGAAGGTTGATTATTTTCTTTAGGTTTTTGTTTGTTTTAATAATTTCGCTTTGGATTCGTAAAATAAAAAAGGGTGTGAAAAAAGCCAGGATGGCGGCTATAATAATAAGTACAATCCAAAATGTTCCGAACGCAGCTCCTACTGTTCCCATGTCTACCCTCCCAAATAAAAAATGAAAACGATCAACAGCCCCAGTGCCGAATGTACACACCTTATTATATAAGCGCCATAACGGCGGAGTTTTCTTAATAGGGTTGATGGAACCATGTATTTATCTATCACTGGGTTCCAGACTTTATAAATTGTGGCTCTGTTTTTTTTTCGGAAACAGCCATCAGCCGTTCCAGTTTTTCTTCCATTGCGGCCATTCTTCCTTTTATTTCAGTATTTTCCCTTTCAAGCGCCGTTATTCTATCCCTGGCATATTCCGCCTGGGTAACCGCCCCGCTGAAGGCATGGAGGTTGGCAAGGAGCGCCCTGGTAATCGACTGATCGCCTGATTTTAACACGGTGGACAGCATGTCGAAGGCGTTTTCATGCCCGTTATCCTGGCTTTCAGGCTTGAAGAGCGTCATATTGAATACCTGCCCGTTTTTCCCGATTTTCATCGATTCCCCCCTCAATCCGCTTTTATCCCTGGCGCCCTGATGCGTATCCTTATATATAGGAAAGCCACAAACCTCCGGGTGCCTTTCTCTTGCCCCAGGGTACGGCTCCCCCTTCCCCTCCAGAAGCCATTCGGCCGAGTATTTGTATTCAGATACGATCTTCTCTATTACAACACCCAATACCTTTTCACCCTTTTCATTGGCGTAGTCGGCGACCGTATTTTTGTTTGTGCCCAAAATATTGGCTAATTTCGGCCAAGACAAAGATGTCTTTTCTTTTATATCGTTAATTGCCCAGGCTACTCTCGCCGTTAAATCCATCG
>JAHITY010000079.1 GCA_018817165.1 Candidatus Omnitrophota bacterium | reverse complement strand
TGCGGAAAAACTTGTAGCTTTAAAATGCATAGAGATAGAAAATAACTATATGAAGTATCCTGTTACAGCTCTTTTACCAGTACAAGACAAATTAGAGGAATTACTAAATCAAAAAGAAATGGTGGGTGTCTAGACACACTAAACTTGACACTCTCTAAATAGAATCTTAATTCTGCGGTAAAAACACGTCTTTTAGCTAAGCCTGATCCTGCATCGTGCAGGCTCAGCCGCGCGTTCTCACTATTTTGATGTCCATATCAAAATTACGCTCGAAAGCGCCGCTAAAAGAGAATTTTTACCTCGTTTATATATGACTTGCTTTGTTTATTCTGAGTTGGTCTTGCCCAGCAAACGCAAGCAACGACACGACACCCTTGGGGACACCAACATTTAAACCGCTGTGAGTAAATTACTTGAAGCTAGTTTTTATGTCTTTCAAGGGATGTTAGAGCTATTGCATCATTTCGACTTTTAGTATAGAATATTTTTATGAGATTTATACTTACTTTACTTTTTATTTGCTTATTTTTCCAGGTGGCATATGCCGAAGAGCAAATTCTATCTTTTCATAGTGATATAGAATTAGCAAAAGATTCGTCTATGTTGGTAACTGAAACTATTAGGGTGGTAAGCGAAGGACGGCAAATCAAGAGAGGTATTTATAGAGATTTTCCAATTAAATATAAAGATGCGTCAGGTAGGATTAAAAAAGTAAAATTTAAAATTATTGAAGTATTGCGGAACGGAGAGAAAATCACCTATAAGGTTAAACAAAATGAAAATAATAAACGGGTTTACATGGGGGATTTTCATAAGACTATACCTTCGAGTGAATATATATATACTTTAGTTTACAAAACTAACAATCATATTCGCAGTAACGAAAATAATGACCAATTGTACTATAATATTACAGGTAATAATTGGTCTTTTTCCATAGTTGATGCTTCCGTGGCTATTCGTTTTCCTGATTATATTGACTCAACTTTGGTTAAATGTGAAGCTTATACTGGGGAATTGGGCTCAAAAGAACATAGTTTTGCTAGTGAATTAGGATATGATAAAACACTTTATGTGCACTCAACTCGAACTCTGAAGCCATTAGAAGGAATAACTGTTAATATTTATTTTCCTAAGGGAAGTTTTGATGTTCGGTTATTTGATGAGTTCCAATTGTTTGGAAAACATATCTCAGGAAATATGGTAAGAGTGGGGGGAGTATTATTTATATTTATCTATTTCTTTATTGCCTGGATTTATGTAGGCAAAGACCCAGCTAAAGGCGAAATACATCTGAGAACCTCTCCGCCTTCAAATATATCTCCTGCTCTGATGAGATATATTAAAAAAATGCAATATGACGATAAAATGCTTACTTGTGCATTAGTTAATATGGCAAGTAAAGGTTACTTAGTGATTGAAGAAAAAAAAGAAGGTTTTTCAATTATAAAGAGCAAGAAAACAAATAAGCAGATGTTATCTGAAGATGAAAGGAAGATATCAAAGTATTTGGTTACTAATAAGAAAATCATGCTTTCTGGGATAAATCACAGCAAAATAAGGAAAAGTATAGATGCTTTGCAAAAAGTTCTAAAAAAACAAGCTAATAGAGTTTATTTTTATAATAATACCCAATATTATCTTCCGGGATTATTTTTCTCTCTGATTTACATATTGATATGTTTAAGTCTGGGTTTTCAAAATGCTTTTCCTATGTTAATGGGATGTATTCTGTCTCTAGTCGTTCTTAATGTTCTATTTTTTTATTTAATGAAAGCTCCAACTAAAAAGGGGAGAAAAGTTCTTGAGGAGATTGAGGGGTTTAGAAGATATTTACTTGAAAAGAAAAACTTCACTCAATGCTCATCTTATGATGTTCTTGTGAAACATTATGAGAAACATTTAGCTTATGCTATTGCTTTGGATATTGAAAATATTTGGGAAGGTCTTTTTAAGGAAGTTTTTGCTTCTGATGAAGTTAAAGCACAGCATGGATTAAACGAATATTGTCCTACTTGGTATTGGGGAGGGTATTGGACTGTTAATGGCTGTGTTGGTTTCGCTCATCATATAGGTAATTTTTATGCGGTTAGTTCTCCTTCAGGCACTGGTACTGTGGCTTCCGGCGGATATGGTGGATATACCGGTAGCAGCTCTGGCGGCGGCGGTGCTGGTGGCGGTAGCGGCGGCGGAGGCGGCGGAGGATTTTAGCTTTCTCAGATGTTCAAAACATATTTATCAAGTAAGGCTGGAAAGAGATATTAAGCAGGTTCTAACCTCTTTTATCCAGCGCCGCCAAAAAAAAACCACAAGGGGAAAAAGAAGCTATTGGACAATTAAGCGTAAGAGAAAAAACTTGCAAATAAAAACTAAAATTGGTAGTATTAGGTAACTACTAAAATTGTTAAATAGTTTTTTAAAATTCACAAAAATTTCTAGGAGGTTAAATGCTTGAAGATATAAAACTTGGCTGGAAAATTGGTGGGGGTTTTTGCATAGTTTTGATATTGTTTATTATTGTCGGAAGTATGACAATAATAAACCTGAACAGGGTGAAGAATGTTACTAATATTTTGGCGAATCAGAATTTGCCCAGCGTGAATATTTCGAGTCAGATCGAGCGTCGTAACTATAAGTATTATATGCTGACGCAGGCGTATCTTGCTAGCGGTGATAAAGAATTACTAAAATTAATAAACTTAGAAATTAAAGAAATAAAAAAAGAATTGGCCAGTGCAGAGTTAATGGGCAAAACATCCGCAGCACTTAATTCTCTTCAGGAAACCGTTATGAGCATTAATAATATGGTACATGAATATGCTGAAGTGTTAACTCTGCTCGCGGATTTGACTGCGGGGTTAGACGCTGACCGTAGAAAGGCCAATGATGCTTCGCGAGGATATGCGGCCTCGGCAGAAGATTTTTTAAGAATTCAATTTGGAGCAATGGCAGGAGAAATATCTGTTGGGGTCAGCGCGCAAAAGCTTGAAGCGCGGTTACAAAATATTCGCGATGCAAAGGCACTTTGTGCTCAGGGGTTTAATTTAGACAAAGTAGGTATGCGGGCGCAGCTTACGAAAAATTCCAAAGTTGTCGCTGATTCAAAAGTATTGTTTAAAAATATAAAAGAATTAATTAATGGATTACGCGAAAGAGCCAGACAAAAAAATCATATTAAGATGCTGGATGTATGCGAAAGGAATGCGGCTATCTCCGAAAGTGCTTATGAACAATTCGCGCTTAACTGGTCTCAGCTAGAAGCCGAAGCCAAAAAAGTAGAAGTGCTTTCCAATAAGATATTAGTGCTGATACAGAAAAATTCTGAACAGAATATTCAGGCTATTATGGAATCCTCAAATGATTCGGTTAAGTCCCTGGCAGAAACAGCTGGTGTTTTGATCTTGGCACTGAGTTTGGCCATATTCTTGGGAATCGTTATTGTGGTTTTGCTGGTAAGAAACATAAATAAACCGGTTAACGCGCTTATTAACTACAGTATGCCGATAACTAAAGGTGATTTGTCCCAACAGCTTACGATTAAGGGCAAAGATGAGTTTGGTTTGCTGGGCAAGGCTTTTAATGAAATCGTGAAATCAATGATCTTAATTGTCTCGCAGGTTCGTAATAGTGCGGTTAATGTGGCAAGTTCCGCGGAGCGAATGTCCGCTACTTGTGAAGAAATGAATGCCAGTTCTCAGGAAGTTTCTTTGGGCGTTATGCGGGTGAGCAAAGGTGCTGAGACGCAGGCAAAAAATATCGAGAATACATGTTCGACCATGGGCAAGGCGTCTGAAAGCATTACTCAGATGGTAAGCAATGCTCAGATTGCCAATAAATCAGTGTCTGAAGTAAGCAATCTGGCTCTTGCCGGAAAAGAAGTTGCGGATGTTGCCGTAATTAAAATCGAGTTGTTGGCTGGAACAGTTACTGATACGGCCAAAATTATTGAGCATTTGGGCGAAATATCACATCAGATTGGAGAGATTACCGATACGATTAATACAATAGCTGATCAAACAAATTTATTGGCTCTAAACGCGGCGATTGAAGCAGCGCGGGCTGGAGAAGCTGGTCGCGGATTTGCAGTTGTTGCCGAAGAAGTACGCAAATTAGCAGAAGGGTCGGCTATATCCGTTCGTAAAATAGGCGGATTGATTAAGTCTATCCAGAGTGAAACCAATCGCGCTGTTGATTCTATGAAAATAAGTACTGAGGAAGTGCAAGGATATAAACTTCAGGTAAATAATCTATCCGAAGTTTTGAGTAATATCAGCATGGCAGCGCAGAGTTCCTCGGGTATAACCGCCCAGATTGTAGAATTTGGTCAGCAGATTATTTCTCAGGTGTCTCAGGTTCTTCAAAGCTTAGAGGAAGTTTCTCTGATTGCGCAGCAGTCCGCAGAAACCAGTCAAGAAGTGACTTCAAATACCCAGCAACAAACAGCGTCAATGCAGGAGATGGCATCTTCTTCACAGCAATTGGCAATTCTTTCTACAAATCTGACGGACTTGACGAGCAAATTTAAGCTGAATAAATCTTAAACCGTGGATTTAGGGGGGTGGTGTTTGGATAGTATAAGCGCAGGATCTAAATTAACCGATATAAATAAAGGAGGAACAGTTATGAAAAAACATTTTAAGTTTGTAGCGTGTTTATTGAGCATTGCGATTGTGTTTTTTTCTGGATTGAGCAGTTTGCAGGCGGAAACTATCGAAAAAGTAAAAACTTCCATGCAAATGCTTAAGGAAAAGACTAGTTATTTAGGGGCTCCTAAACTCGAAGGAAATACATTGTATTTTGGCGACATGGAAATGAACGGTTATTATGATGTGGTGGATGAAGTCGCGGATTATAATGGCGGTACAGCTACGATTTTTGCCGTTTTTGGCGATGAGTATAAACGCATTGCGACGAATGTTATTAAGGATGGTAATAGAGCAGTAGGGACGATCCTTGATCCCCATGGTACTGTGATTAAAAAAATCAGAAACGGAGAAGCTTATTACGGAGAAGCAGATATTTTGGGAACAAAATATATAACCGGCTATGAGCCGATTATTGACGCTTCTAGTAAAATTATCGGAATTCTCTATGTGGGATATAAGATATAAACTGTGTAAATTAAACTATTTAATCTTGTTGTGCAATCTGCGCGGGATCGAATAAGCTAAAAAATAAAAAGCTCTGATTATCGATAGTCAATCAGAGCTTTTTTCTATGAAGGCTATGAAGGCTATGAAGGCTATGGTGTAATACCAAAGTGATAATGTCCTATATAACCAAAGTAAGAATGTCCGGTTTTTAAGAACATGTGATACCTTCTGGTAAGGAGGTAAATACATGGGAGAGGACATTATCAGGATGAGCCAAAAGGAATTAACTAGAGTCC
>JAHITY010000078.1 GCA_018817165.1 Candidatus Omnitrophota bacterium | reverse complement strand
TGCGGAAAAACTTGTAGCTTTAAAATGCATAGAGATAGAAAATAACTATATGAAGTATCCTGTTACAGCTCTTTTACCAGTACAAGACAAATTAGAGGAATTACTAAATCAAAAAGAAATGGTGGGTGTCTAGACACACTATTGACACTCTCTTATACTTTTTCCTTAGCTTTCAGTAATGCGCTCCATTTAAGTTATTAGGTGTACCGTTGTATAAATCCTGCGTCAAATCAGCCTGCCAATATTCTTTTGTATCAACATCCATGATAGTGAGCTTCCCTGACCATCCAGCGCCGGTATCGACATCCCAAACATTACAAACGTGAATCGGTTGCAATGTGTTATAAAGCTCGGTAGTCGTGTGACCGACAAATATATCCTTATAATTGCCTAATTGGCATTCATACCCATCGATCTGCCTTTTCCACGCCCTATCAAGAAGCGTTCTATCCCAGACCAGTTCCCGCGCGCTATGGCTAGCAAGCGATATGTCCGGATTAAACCCACCATGAACAAAAACCTGTTCGTCACGCTCGATCCAGAGTTGTCCGCCTTTCAAGAAATCGATATGTCTCTGCGGCATAGGGCAACCGCTATACGAAAACATTGTCTGAATACCACCTTGACTTATCCATATCTCAGGCTTGTAGCCGCGCAAAGCCCAGTCCAAAACCCATAGATCATGATTGCCAATAACCAGATCACAGTGTTTAACCTTCAAAAGCTCATCAATACACTGTTTAACATCCGGATACCCATCACATACATCTCCCAAAACGATCAAGCGATCTTTCTTATAATCGAATTTCGCACGCTCAAAGCACTGTTTCAATGCCTTATAAGCGCCATGAATATCTCCGATAACATAAGTTTTAACTCGACCTTCCATTACAATGATTCCCTTAAGCCTTTAAATCTCTCAAATATATCCGCTAATTGCTTTTTCTAAGCTGTAAGCCATCGAGTATTAATTATCAGCCAAGCGTTTTGTACTTTTCACTTTACAAACTTTCTTATTTCCATCCCGTCATTAATTTCCATGTTTTATCAAATTTCACCTTCTCATTAATCGCTATAATTGGATCAATAAGAAAAGTTTCTATCTCCTTAACTGTAGCTGACAATATATTCGGAACATGCTTAATATCGCTTTTTTTCAAAAATGCGCTCCAGAGTATCTGTCTATCGGATTTCTCATCATAAATTTCATCAGCAAACAAAGGTCTATTTTGAGGGATATCTGTCTTACGATGGTTAAATGTTTTCTTTATTGCTTCAACAAGATTTATTCCTTTAAATTCGAGTTGTCTCATCATAAGCCAGACATCATAAAAATCTTTCATTCTGCTATTCAAAAGTCCAAGCTTAATCATGGTTTCAAACTTTTCACTGATAACACTTTCCTGAGGATATCCATTCAAATGCGGTTTAGGAAAATCAAGAATACTCGGATAATCAATTACCTTAGTTTTTGGATGCACAATATCGCCAAAGCCAACATCAATTTGCATCGGAATTTGCGCGCGATCTAAAAAACCGATAAATTTGACACGTACTCCTTCGTAATCAGCATCTTCTTTAATCTTGCGTCCTTGAACAGCAGTCGAGTCAAACTCAATCCCATCAGGGTCTACAGGAATATGACAAACATCTTTTATCACTGTCTCAATAGCTGCTACTTGATTATCGAAACGCCCCAAGAAGTCAATATCAAGTGTAGTTCGTCTTTCTGGTATCTGCCATACAATGAATAAGAGCGCGCCTTTCAAAATAAATTTATCAGCATATTTTGATTTGCTAAACCGATAGAGAAATCTTTCCATACCGTAATACTGCAAGACTTCCGCGAAAGGACGATTTGCTTCTTTCGCTTTATTTTTAAGCTGATCTTTAACCGAAGCTTCAATATTTTTTATTTCTTTCTTCATAGCATAGTTTCTAGTATTGGTTTAATAATTCTGTCAACGCGGCAAATCTTAGCATATTCCATGATGACACTCGGCTTAATATGTTTTTCGCCAACAGCAATTTTAAGCGCCTCTCTGGCAACATTTATTCCGATTCGATTACGAAACTTAAAACAATCGCACACTGTTTTTGCCAGACTATAAATTTTAATCGTATGTCCTTCAATCTTATATTGTTCTATACCCGTCTTCCATGTATCCGGGGAGAAACGGTAGAATTTAACAGGAGGATATTTAATTTTATTCGCGCGTGATCCCGCAAGAATAGCCATATCTACAAATCTCGGTATTTCATTAGTAGCACTATAAAAATACAGTGCGGACAGCAGGCAAATCACACCCTTCGATGCTTGGAGTGACGCGATAACATAATCCGGATGAGATCCAAGATTGTCACCAACGAGCCGATACAACCCTTTTCCTATTTTTTCAACTTTTTTTTCATTTTCAATTTTTTTAATCATATCAGGATGAAATCCCGCTTTTCGAATTGAAGAAAATCGGGCTACTCCACCATGACTCTTAAAATATTCAATTATTTTGTTTGTTTTTGACTCCATCACCCCTCCGTACTTTATGTCAGTGGTTATAAAAAAGTATATACATTTAGTCCGATTTTGTCAACGGCTTTTTTTATTGCCGCAACCGTAAAAAAATACTAAAGTTTATAATACGGCTGTTTTGTAAATAAATGCTGGTCATTAAAGCATAATTATAAACTAAATAAAAACAGGGCACCTCAAAACTTCAGGCACCCCTCGATAGTCATAAGCAGTAAGATATAAAGCTGTACGCTATAAGTTTTTAGGCTTTATGCTTTATGCTTTATGCTTTATGCTTTATGCTTTATGCTTTATGCTTTATGCTTTATGCTTTATGCTTTATGCTTTATGCTTTATGCTTTATGCTTTATGCTTTATGCTTTATACTTTATACTTTATACTTTTTCCTTTGCTCTTCTA
>JAHITY010000077.1 GCA_018817165.1 Candidatus Omnitrophota bacterium | reverse complement strand
CGGGCGTAGTTCAGTGGTAGAACATCAGCTTCTTCAATGAGGCTTAAATTTATGGAGTTAGCGAACATAAATTTTTAGCCGAATTAATCCCGCTGTTTTTTGGCGGGGCCAAGCGTAAGAGAGTTGGCTGAATTTAGATTTGTATATCGCGGGCGTAGTTCAGTGGTAGAACATCAGCTTCCCAAGCTGAATATGAGGGTTCGATTCCCTTCGCCCGCTCCAAAAGTTTGGAGATTTGTGCTTGATAAGGATATTGGTTTATTACTCTGATCAAAACAGTTTTGAGGTAAGATGAAAACAGGAATAAAAACTTTATTAATTATACTGCTTATTTTAGCGTCCGGATGTTCGGCTCGGCAAAAAAGTAATACTCCGCCAAAGCCTTTGGTTGTGATCGCTCCTCAAACAAAAGGGGAATATTATACGGTAAAAAGAGGAGAGACGCTTTGGAGCATCGCTAAGTGTTATGGGGTTAATTTAAAACAATTGGCGGAATTCAATAAAATTTATAATGCTAAAAGCATTGAAGTCGGCCAGAAAATTTTTATCCCTGATTCGCTGCGGATGAATGATTCTGATGCCCCGTGCCGACCGGGAAGCCTTTTTGACTGGCCGTATAAAGGGAATGTTCTGCTGGGCTTTAATGAAAAAAAACAGGATGTGCCCAATCTGGGTATTGATATCGCGGCTAGACCCGGCAGCACTATCAATGCCGCGGCAGAGGGAAATATAGTATTTACTTCGCAGAATCTGAGGGGTTATGGTAAAACAATTATTATTTGCCATAAAAATGATTTTGTAACTGTATACAGTAATAATGAAGAGAATTTGGTTAAAACAGGAGATTTTGTAAGACAAGGACAGGTCATTGCCAAGGCAGGAAGCACAGGCCGTGCTTCCAGTTGTTTGGTACATTTTGAGTTAAGGAAGAAAAATAAACCACAAAATCCGATATTGTACTTGCCTTAATCGGTAGAAATGATGGAATTATGCTTTCTTTGCAAAATAAAGGCCACGTGCGTTCTGATATTTTAGAACTCCTGCAAAAGCGGGTTAGTGCTTTTAAAAACAAATATCGCCAGAATATCGCGATCATGGGGCATCAAGCTTTAGGTAAAACTTCCTTGATTTTTGATTTGCTTAAGATCACTAAAGACGGGAAAATAATTCCGATTTATTTAAGTGTAAAAACAAAATCCTTTGAAGGATTTGTCCGACATTTTATTGGAATTTTACTTTATCAGTATTTGCTTTTGGAAAAAGGGGAGATTCAAGATAGTTTTGATTTCTTGCTGAGCAAGTGTAAAGAAACCGCGCCAAAAACAGCTAAAGCGATCACGCATATAAATAAATTATTAACAGATGAATCAGACTATGATGAGATTTATTCACTGTTATTAGATCTGCCTCATGTTTTATATGATGAAACAAAAAAACCAATACTTCTGATCTTTGATGAATTTCAAAATTTGGAAGATTTTAAACTCAGCAATCCGTTCCTTGAGCTGAGCAATAAAATCATGATGCAGAAGAACACAATGTACATTGTAGTCAGTTCTTCGATCCATAGTTCTTTAAATATTCTCTCAAAAAAACTAAGCCTTTTATTTGGTAATTTTGAAATAATTAATGTGCATCCTTTAGACAATGATATTGCCGGACAGTTCATTGAAAATAAATTGGATAAAATTAAAATTGATTTTTTGCTTAAAAACTTTATTATTAATTTCAGTGGAGGATATCCGTTTTATTTAAGCGTGATTTGCGACCAAATAAAACGTGTCTGTCTAGAAAACGCTCAAGATTCAGTTACTGAAAATGAATTACTCCATAGTTTAGCGGAGTTGATGAACTATGATCACGGCGTGATCAATCAGTATTTTAATCATAAGTACCATAGTATTTTGCATATTAATCATAAGAATCTTTATCCGCAGATTTTACTTGCGATTGCCAATGGAACTAAAAAAACATCGCAAATCGGCAAGTTACTAAACAAAAAGTCTCCGGAGTTGAACAAATATTTAACCGCTTTAACGCAAAAAGATATTATCTCCAAGCGGGGAGTATTTAATGAGATAAATGATCCTTTGTTTATTTATTGGCTAAGATTTATATTTGCCAAGCAGGAAAACTGGTTCCACTCTGACCAAGATGAATCGGAACTGAAATTTGAAGCGGAAATAAGAAATCTCATAAAAATTTTCAGCGAAGAATCCGGGAAAAAAGTGCAGCAAAGACTAAAAGAATTGTTTGAATTATTTGAAAATGATATTGTGGAATTAGACCGTAAGCGGTTTATGCTTACGCATTTTGATCAAATTGACATTCATGATAATAATGGTGCCTGCTTAGTTGACGCGCGCAGACTGAAGAAATCCTGGATCTGCTGTATTGAGCAGAACTTTGTTGATGAAGCGAAAATCGGTTATTTTTTAGAAAAAACAAAACGCAAAGACCTGATTAAAAAAATATTAATTACTTTAAACGGGATTGATGCTAACGCGCGGCTAAAAGCTTTAGACGCTAAAGTTTGGATATGGGATCAAAATATTTTGAATCAACTTTTAACTTTATTTGAAAAACCAAGGCTGGTAAAATGAAAATTGGCGTGATCTCTGATACTCATATCCCTGTTGCTAGTGAGCATTTACCGTATGTATTAAAAGAGTATTTTAAAAATGTAGATATGATCATTCATGCCGGAGATATTGTCGAGCAGAGTGTGCTTGATAACCTTTATGAGTATTGTCCTAATGTAGAGGCTGTCTGCGGAAATATGGATTGCGCGCAACTCCAAGGGAGGCTGCCGCAAAAGAAAATTATCAAAGCCGGCAAATTTATAATCGGCATAACTCATGGTTGGGGACCGCCCATGGGAATAACTGACCGGATCAGAAAAGAATTTAAGAATGTTGATATAATTGTTTTTGGGCATACGCATAAGTCAATGAACGAAAGAAAAAACGGAATTTTATTTTTCAATCCCGGCAGCGCGACTGATATGATCAGTTCTGAACGTACTATTGGAATTATTGAATTAAATGAAAAAATTAATAGCCGGATAATCGCGATTTAAATTAATGATTCAATGTTGAAGTCATGCTATACTGTTAGTTAAACGGCGGAAAAGAGGCAATATGGATAAATTATGGGCTCCCTGGCGGATAAAATATATTCAGGCAAAAAAAACAAAAGGCTGTATTTTTTGTCTTAAGCCAAAACAAAAAAAAGATAAGCTTAACTATATTGTCCACCGGGGTAAATATGTATTTTCGATTTTAAATATTTTCCCATATAATAATGGACATATAATGATCTCGCCTTATCGCCATATTGCTTCGATTGACAAGCTTACTGCCCAGGAATGGGCGGAAATCCTGGAATTGATTAAAGACACAACTAAAATTTTAAAAATAAAACTACAGGCGCAAGGATTTAATATTGGATTTAATGTAGGAAAAGTAGCTGGGGCGGGAATTGACCAGCATTTGCATATGCATATTGTTCCGCGCTGGGATTCGGATACCAATTTTATGCCTGTCTTAACT
This sequence comes from Candidatus Omnitrophota bacterium, assembly GCA_018817165.1. Classification (GTDB taxonomy): domain Bacteria; phylum Omnitrophota; class Gorgyraeia; order B26-G9; family B26-G9; genus JAHITE01. Next base: position 34,875 of record JAHITY010000077.1, on the reverse strand, counting down.
GATTCCAAAGTTATTTCCCAGTCTTTGGACGAACTTTATAGGATTTTAACATGATGAAGGAATTGATCATAATAATTGATTTTGGTTCACAATACAGTCAGCTGATTGCCCGCAGAGTGCGGGAATTTAATGTTTATTGCGAAGTTTATCCTCCGCAGATAACCCCAGAAAAAATCAAAGAGCTTAATCCCTTGGGAATAATTTTTTCCGGAGGACCAAAAAGTCTTACCCAGGAAAACGCGCCGAAATGTGATGAGCAAATATTTGAACTGGGCATACCGATACTTGGGATCTGCTATGGCATGCAAATGATCGCCCATCATTTTAAGGGAAAAGTGGGCAAGTCATCAGCCCGCGAATACGGACATGCTGAACTTTTTATTGATGATGGAAATGATTTATTCAAAAGTCTGGGCAAAAAAATGATCACTTGGATGTCGCATGAGGATAAGGTTAAAAAACTTCCCAAGGATTTTATTGGTTTAGCGCATACGGCTAATTCAAGCATTGCCAGTTTTTGCAATCGTAAGTTAAAAATATTCGGCGTGCAGTTCCATCCTGAAGTCGTCCACACTCCCAAAGGAAATATTATTATCAAAAACTTTTTATTTAAGGTTTGTAAATGCAAAGGGCTCTGGACAATGCAGTCTTTTATTAAGGACTCAGTCAAACTGATCAGAGATCAAGTCGGTGAAGAATCGGTTGTCCTAGGCTTAAGCGGCGGTGTGGATTCTTCGGTTGCGGCAGTATTACTTCATAAAGCATTGGGTAAAAAATTGCATTGTATTTTTGTAAATAATGGTCTGCTCCGAGATGGGGAAGCCCAACAAGTCCGCGATACATTCCAAAAGCATTATAAAATGAATTTTCACTATGCTGATGCCGAAAAACTTTTTCTCGATAAATTAAAGAATGTGACTGATCCGGAAAAGAAAAGAAAAATTATCGGTAAATTATTTATCGAGGTATTTGATGCTTATGCTAAGAAGCTTAAGAATGTAAAATTTTTAGCCCAAGGCACGCTTTACCCGGATGTAATTGAAAGTCAAAGCGTATTTGGCGGACCAACTGCTGTGATTAAAAGTCATCACAATGTCGGCGGATTACCCAAGAAAATGAAATTAAAATTAGTTGAACCGCTTAAGTTTTTATTTAAAGATGAAGTTAGACTGCTGGGCAAGGAGCTGAAAATTCCCGCGGAATTAGTTGACCGTCACCCCTTTCCCGGGCCTGGTCTGGCTATTCGAATTTTAGGCGCGATCAGCAAGGAAAGACTAGAGATCCTCAGACAAGCGGATAAACGGTTTATTGCTGAGATTAAAGCCGCTGGCTTATACCATGACGTTTGGCAGGCTTTATCCGTTCTTTTGCCGGTGAGAAGCGTAGGGGTCATGGGCGATGAGCGGACTTATGAAAATACTATTGCTTTAAGAGCAGTTACCAGTGTGGATGGGATGACTGCTGACTGGGCAAAACTGCCGATGGATATGTTAGGCAGAGTTTCCAATAAAATCATAAACGAAGTTAAAGGAGTTAACAGAGTAGTCTATGATATCAGTAGTAAGCCTCCGGCAACTATTGAGTGGGAATAGACAAAAAAAGGCGGGTAAAGGGTGCTCGGTAGCGAAGCCCGTATCGGTAACGTTAGCGGTTACGGTTAAAAGTAATAAATTTTAAGCCGGTCTACGTTTCCCTAAAACGAAACGGGCATCGTAACCCAAACCTTTTCCTAGTCTTAACTATTTTAGGACAAGATAAGTCTTGTTGATTCCGGAAATTAAGAGATAAAATGAAACACAGTGATTTCGTACATTTACATGTACATAGCCAATATAGTCTGCTTGACGGCGCTTGTATGCTGCCGAAATTAATTGATTTAGCCCATGAAATGCGTATGCCGGCTTTGACAATTACTGATCATGGTAATATGTTCGGAGCGATTGAGTTTTATTCCCAGGCTATGAAAAAAGGTTTAAAACCAATTATTGGTTGTGAATTGTATGTGGCCAAGGGCAGCCGCTTAGCCCGCGGAGAAGATGGACACCGCGGTCAAAACCATCTTACCTTACTGGTCAAAGATGAACAAGGATACCAAAACCTGATTCGTTTGGTTACTATTGCTAACCGCGAAGGATTTTATTATAAACCGCGGATTGATAAAGAAGTCCTGGCTCAATATTGCCAAGGATTAGTTTGTCTGAGCGGCTGTTTAAAAGGTGAGATTGCCAGCTTGCTGCTTGCCGGGCAGGAAAAACAGGCTATTGAATCCGCGCAATTTATGAAAAATTTATTTGATCCGAATAGTTTTTATATAGAATTAATGGATCATGGTTTGATTGAACAAAAAAAAGTAAATAAAATGCTGATTCAGCTGGCGCGCAATCTGGATATTCCCTTAGTTGCCACCAATGATGTACATTATTTAAAAAAAGAAATGTCTACCGCGCATGAAGTACTGCTTTGCCTGCAGACTCAAACTACTCTGGGTGATACTAATAGAATGCGGATGAGTACTAATGAGTTTTATTTTAAATCTCCGGAAGAAATGAAAAAAATATTCGCGGAAGTGCCGGACGCGATCAGCAATACTATTAAAATCACCGAAATGTGTAATCTGGAATTAGATTTCACAAAAACTCATTTACCCAAGTACGCGCTGCCTGATGGCTTAAAAGCAATTGATGTTTTAAAAAATATGTGCTTGGCTAAGATCCCGCTATTATTTATCGGAAACGAAAACCAAGCAAAAGAGCGTTTGGAAATGGAACTGGAAGTAATCAATCATTCCGGGTTTGCTAGTTATTTTTTAATTACCGCTGATTTTGTTCAGTTTGCTAAAGATAATAAAATTCCCGTTGGTCCCGGCCGCGGTTCTGCCGCCGGAAGTATTGTCGCTTATTTAACGGGTATAACGGAAATCGATCCTTTAAAATATGATCTGCTGTTTGAACGTTTTTTAAATCCAGCCCGTGTTAGCTTTCCTGATATTGATATTGATTTTTGCTTTGAACGCCGCGATGAAGTAATTCAATATGTAATTGATAAATACGGCAAAGATAATGTTGCTCAGATAATAACTTTTGGAACCATGGCGGCCAAAGGCGCGATTCGCGATGTGGGTAGAGCTTTGGGTATACCTTATTCCGAGGTTGATAAAATCGCAAAATTAGTTCCCAATGAGCTTAATATTACTTTAACCAAAGCACTTAGTGTTGAGCCGGAATTAAAAAATTTATACAAATCAAATCCGAATATCAAGGAATTAATTGATACGGCTTTAAATCTTGAAGGAATTAATCGCCATGCCTCAACGCATGCCGCGGGGGTGGTGATCAGTGATAAACCTCTGCATGAACATATTCCTTTATATCGTTCACAAGAAGGTCAAACCACCACCGGCTATACGATGAAATCCTTGGATAAGATCGGTTTATTAAAGATGGACTTTCTCGGTTTAAAAACCCTGACAATTATTTCCCAGGCAGTTAAAATCATTAAACGGACCAAAGGTCTTGATCTGAATATCAGCACGATCAGTCTGGAAGATGAAAAAACTTTTGATTTGTTTAAACGAGCGAAAACCCAGGGCGTGTTTCAGCTGGAAAGTACCGGGATGCAGGATATTCTTAAAAAGCTTAAACCGGATAAGTTTGAAGATATCATTGCTTTGCTCGCTTTATATCGTCCGGGTCCTTTGGGCAGTGGGATGGTTGATGATTTTATTAAAAGAAAACGCTCCGGGGAAAAAGTAAAGTATGATCATGCTTTGCTTGAACCAGTGCTGGCGGAAACTTATGGAGTTATTCTTTATCAGGAACAGGTAATGCGGATCAGTAATGTCTTGGCGGGATTTTCTCTGGCTCAAGCGGATTTATTGCGTCGGGCAATGGGAAAAAAGATCCCCGAAGTTATCGAGGATCTTAAAAAGACTTTTGTTGACGGAGCTGTAAAAAATCATGTGGGCAAAGCGATCGCGGAAAAGGTGTTCGGCTTGATCGAATATTTTGCCGGATATGGTTTTAATAAAAGTCATTCTACGGCTTATGCATTGATTTCATATCAAACCGCCTATTTAAAAGCAAATTATCCGGTTGAATTTATGGCAGCATTGCTGACATGCGAAAAAGACAATATGGATAAAATCGCCCGCTATATTAATGAATGCAAACGAATGAAAATTAAAATTCTTCCTCCGGATATCAATCAGAGTTTCTCTCAGTTTACGGTTGTTGATGACAGCGCTATTCGTTTTGGACTCTCCGCGGTTAAAAATGTTGGTTCCGGAGCAGTGGACTTGATTATCAATGCCCGAAAAAAAGAAGGGGAGTTTACTTCATTGTTTAATTGCTGTAAGCGGATTGACTCAAAAGCAGCGAATAAAAAAGTTTTGGAAAGCTTGATAAAATGCGGCGCTTTTGACCGCTTAGGGGCCAAACGTTCACAGATGATGGATGGCGTGGAGAAAATTTTAAGTCTTGCCGGATCAATAAATAAAGACAAACAAAGCGGACAGTTTTTATTGTTTGAGCAAGCAAATGATAGTGCAAGTGATAACGCGGAACTGGCTAATATTGAAGAATGGCCGATTTCAAAGCTGCTCGCTTATGAAAAAATGATGCTGGGTTTTTATATTACCGCTCACCCCCTGGATCAGTATAAAAAATTAATTAAAAGATATGGGTTGTCAAATACCAGTGATTTGCATAAAATGGATAGTAATGGCTGTGATGTAGCGGTAGTGGGTATTTTGGAAAAAATCAAAATTACAGTTACTAAAAGAAAATCAGAGAAAATGGCAATCGTGCGTTTGGAAGATACAGAAAGTTTTGTCGAGGTTTTAGTCTTTCCGGAAACATATAAAAAGACGTACACAAGCCTTATCGCGGATGAAGTAGTTATTGTTAAGGGAAAACTGGATTTAAAAGAAGATACTCCTAAAATTTTAGCCAGTGATATTATTCCCATTGAGCAGGCATCAAATAGATTTATTGATAGTATTAGTTTAAATATTGCTCCATCTGAGGCCTCAGGCAGGATATTTAACGAATTAAAGGGGATTCTCCAATTGCATCCGGGAAATACTCCGGTGCATCTGGCAATGGCCAATAAAGAGGGACGGACGATAAAAATTCAGCCTGATACAGGCGTTGAAATAAATAATACCCTGCTTGCCGACTTGGAAAAAATCTTAGGCAAAGAAGAGGTATTGATAAAAGTAAAAAAAGATACACCGGAACAGAAAAGAAGCTTTGATTTTAGAAAACGAGATTAAACAGCTAATGGTCAATGGCTGATAGTAAGAATGTGATATCCTGAAATAGGTTGACGGAAAAATAAATTAACCACAGATGAACGCAGATAAAAAGTATATGCTCAAGCCGCTATGCGCGGCTAAAGTTTATTCAAAGGTGAATCAAAAGAAAAATTAATTTTTCTTATTGAGTTCACTTTGCATAAAACAAATGTTTTCAAAGAAAACATATTGAGCGGACTTAAAGGCGTAAATAGTTGTCTTAAACAGTGTTTATCGAGCGAAGCGGGCGGTTAAGTAAATTATTGGTGTTAAAAAGTGTCCACTATATTAAGACAAGACAAACTAAAAGGTTAAAAACAAAAAGTAGAAAGTTATAAAGTAAAAACTTAAAATTTATAATTCATAAGTATTTAGTATTGACCATTATATCAATTAGCTATAAGCTATTGACTATCGACTATTAGCTAAAAAAAAAAGGAGTCTCGATGGATAACCCAATTGACAATTCAATGGATTTTTATGCTGAGATGCGGGCAAATACGCGAATTCGTTCACGAGTCAGTGTTAATTATCAAATCATTAATCCTGATGGATCAGCCCAGGTTTCCGCAAAAACCTCTGCCCGGGATATTAGTTCCAATGGAATTTTTATTGTTTTAAAAAAACCAGTAGAACTTAATACTAAAATGAAGTTTGAATTCAGACTGCCTAAGATTAGTAATCTTATTGAAATAATTGCTCATGTTGTCAGGATCGAAGAAGTTGTAAATAATGAATTTGGTATTGGTTTGTCTTTTGATGAAATTAAAAATGAAAATCAAGAGGAAATCCTCAAATGTATAGAGTCAATGGATCTGGTAAGATTACTCCAAATTACTGCTCAGAAAAAAGCATCTGACCTGCATCTTACTTATAATCGACCGCCAATCATGCGTTTGCACGGAAAACTCGTACCCATGGATATGGACCCATTAAGCACCATTGAACTAAAGAATTTAATTTTTAGCATACTTGATGATGAACAAATTGCCCGTTTTGAAAAATTCAAGGAATTAGATTTTGCTTTTTCACCAAGTCCTGAATTACGCTTTAGAGTTAATGTGCATATCCAAAGAGGTAATGTTGAAGGCACATTCCGCGTAATCATGCCTGATTTAAAAACTATTCAGGAATTAGGATTACCCAGCGTAGTGGAAAAGTTAGCTTTATTGAAAAAAGGAATTGTGGTTATTGCCGGACCAACCGGTTCCGGTAAGACAACCACATTGGCCGCTATGGTTGACATTATTAATCGCCAAAGACAGTCAGTTATTATTTGTTTGGAAGATCCAATCGAATATATTCATGTTAATCTGAATTCAATTATCAAACAAAGAGAAATTGGAACAGATACGCTTTCTTTTTCTGTTGCCTTAAAACGCACCTTAAGACAAGATCCTGATGTTATTTTGGTGGGTGAACTTTTAGACGCGGAAACTGTGCGCACGGTTATTACCGCCGCGGAAACCGGACATTTGGTTTTAACTTCTTTGCATGCCCCGGATACGATTCAAGCAATTGACCGTTTGATCAGTATTTTTCCGCCGCAGCAGCGGAATCAAGCCTGCATTCAAATCGCTAATAGTTTACAAGGTATTGTTACCCAGCAGCTTGTGCCGAAAAAAGACCGGGAGGCGCGGGTTTTGGCAACTGAAGTTATGATTATGACTGATGCGATCCGCAATCATATTCGCGAAGGGCAAACTATTCAAATTCCCTCGACAATTCAGACCGGAGCCCGCTATCAAATGCATACAATGGCGGAAAGTCTTAAGCGTTTATATTATGGACAGATGATTTCCAAGGAAACCGCAATTGATTATGCCCCAGAGCTTGCGGAAATAATTACTTGACACTTATTTGGTGATATGATAACATTTAACAGTAGTCGTTGTTAACAAGAAGGATACGAAAATGATAGATAAAACTTTGGAACGTAAGATTATTCAGTTAAATGAATTTGTTCAGTTATGGGCTTCTTTTTATGAATTATATAAGAGAGCAAGTGACCAGCAGGCTTTTACTGAAGAGGAAGAAAAAAACTTTTTAGAATTAAAAAGCAGTTTAGCGCGAAAATATCAAGGTTTAATGGACTCATTGGGAATCAAACCTACTGCGGAAGATAGAACATTTGATGTTATTTCACAAGTGATGAGTTTAAAGAGTATTACAACTTTATCTCCTTTACAGATGGAAAAGCTAGAAAATGATTGGCACAATTCTTATATTACTTTAAATAAAATAATGGGTTCCCTTGAAAACAGAAAAGGTGAATTGGCTAAAATTAATGTTTTTGCGCTAAAATGTAAACGTTTATTGCTTAATCCGTTTTTTGCATTAATCTTAATAATCATCGCCATTTCCGGTATTTATTATTTTGTGAAAAACTTTTTTTCTTAAATTAACCGAGAATTTGTGCTGTCAGATTTTTTGAAAGGAGGACCGACTCATGACTAAAAAAGATATTGTACTTAAGATCGCTAATGAAACTAAGATGAAGCAGCAGGATATTAAAAAGGTTGTACAAAAAGCCTTAGATGCAATCATCGATAGTTTGGTGAATGGTAAAACCGTAGAATTACGTAATTTTGGAATTTTTAAAGTTAAAGCTCGAAGAGGAAGAACGGGACGTAATCCGCGAACAGGGCAGGTAGTTCCAGTGCCTCCAAAAAAAGTTGTTGTTTTTAAGCCTGGCTTGGAAATGAAAAAACTGGTAAAATAATTTAAAGATTTAATTATAATTTTTAATACAACATAAAACCTCAATTAAAATATTGAGGTTTTATGCTAAATGTGTAGGTTTAGATGAAAATAAGTTGCCTAAAGGGAGTTCAAGACATACTTCCTGATCAGATTCCTCAATGGAATTATCTGCATACCCTTGCCCACGAAATTTTCTCTTGTTATGGATATAAGCAAATTATTATTCCGATCATTGAAGAAAGCGCTTTGTTCACCCGGAGTATCGGACAGCAAACTGATATTGTGGAAAAGGAAATGTATACTTTTGTTGATCGGGGAATGCGCAAAATTGCTTTGCGTCCGGAAGCGACTGCTAGTGTTGTTAGAGCTTATCTTGAGCATGGTTTAGATAAAACCAATGATTCAAAACTTTTTTATAGCGGCGCGATGTTTCGCGGAGAAAAACCGCAAGCCGGACGAAATCGCCAGTTTTATCAAATTGGAATCGAGGCCCTGGGCACGTATAATCCTTTTCTTGATGCTGAAGTTATTAAGCTGGCTGTAGATTATTTAAAAGCAATTGGTCTAAAAGATTTTAAGCTTTTAATCAATTCTGTGGGCAATACTAAAGATAAACACGATTTTGGTGATTCTCTGAAGGATTTTCTGAAAGATAAGCAAGCTGATTTATGTGATAGCTGCAAATCACGCTATGAGCGTAATGTTTTAAGAATTCTTGACTGTAAAAGCCGCAACTGTAAAAAAATCCTTGAACAAGCCCCGATAATTATCGATAATTTGTCCGAAGAATCTACTGAGCATTTCGCAATATTAAAAAACGCTTTAGAGGGTTTAAATGTTAAATATCAGGTGATTCCGCATTTGGTCCGCGGCCTGGATTATTATACTAATACTGTTTTTGAAATAACCCATGATAAACTCGGCGCTCAGAATACAATTTTAGCCGGGGGCAGATATAATAATTTAATTGCTGATTTAGGCGGACAGCCAAGCGGAGCTGTGGGTTTTGCCTGCGGAGTGGAAAGATTGCTTTTAGCCGCACAGGCTGAAGCTATTGAATTTCCTATACAAGAAAAACCAGCGGTATTTGTGATCGGCTTAGGCGATGAAGCCTATATTAAAGGTTTCAAAATCGCTGATCAGCTGCGTCAGCAGCAAATAATTACTCATTTTGATTTTCAGAAACGTTCTTTAAAAGCCCAGATGCGGCAGGCGAATAAGCTAAATTGCGCTTATGTTTTAATTTTAGGTGATGATGAATTGGCGAATAATAACATTCAACTGAAAAATATGGATGATGGGACTCAGCAATTAATCAGTCTTGATGATCTCGTGAATTATTTAAATAAAGAAATTATAAAATAATTCAGGATAATTGTTCAATTTTTAACAAAAGCATTGAATTATTCTCTTGACAAGAATATGCTATGTTTTATAATAGAAATATAAGAGAAATAATGTTTTTTTAAAAGTTTAAAAAGCTTTTAAACGATGGAGGGATAGTATGGATGCTGAGAACTTTCAGGATGAAAAAAGGCAGTACAAGCGAGTTGCTTTGCCTGGAGTAAGATGTAGTTTTAAGTTACTTGATCCGCGGACTTGGTCAACTTATCACGATAAAACAATCAATGATGTTCAGGATATCAGTATCGGTGGTCTGCGTTTATCCACAAAAAATGAATTTAGCCTCAAAGCACCAATTGGTGTTGATATAAAAATGGATTCTAGCTCAGAATTAATCCGCACTTTTGGTCGGGTTGCTTGGATTCGAAAAGAAAATCAAGACTCAGAAGATTATAATGTCGGCATCAGTTTTTCCTGGTGGAAGAATGATGAAGAGAAGAAAATAGTTTACGATGCGATCGCAAATCAAATTTCCTAATCCCATAAAGAGGCATAATCTAAAATGAAAAATCCCTACCAAGAAGAATTATTTGCTAAGCTTATTGAGCATCCTTCATGGAAGGAAGAGTCAAGAATTCTAAGCACAATTATTGGTGCGGCTATTTGGCTGATTGTTCCCCTAGGAATTGAAGATCCGATTAAAGCACAACTAAAGGAATTCGACACTCCTGATCAGGAAAAGGAATTCAGACCAATAATTACTTCTTTGCTCAATGAAGTAAAGAAAAAAGAAAATATCCAAAAATTCTCATTAACAGATCAAAGACATTTTTACTGTCTGCCCATAAAACGTAAAGAAGAACTTTACGGATATGTATTAGTTTGTGATTTAGAAAATACACTATCAGAGACATTTATCAAATTAATTAATTCGTATACTTGCACAACGATTGAAAGCATTCAAAAAGAACTTGAAGTCGCGAAATTATATGAGACTATCAGACCGAAAACCATTGCCCTTTCTACGGTACACACCGTAAGCAGAATCATTAGTTCCACTTTGGAGCTCGATGAATTATTACCTCGAATCGCCCGTTTAAGTTTACAAGTATTACGCGCACGACGCTGCTGCATAATGCTAGTTGATAAATATAACCGCAATCTGATTCCACACGCGGTTGTCGATGTCCAGAATAAAAATGTAAAACAAAAAATTCTTAAAATTGGTGAAGGCGTCCCGGGAAAAGTTGTTAAAAATGGAAACGCGATTGTCAGTGCAAAAGTTTTATGCGTTCCGTTAGTTGCTGAAGAACATATAATTGGCGCCATAACCATGACCCAGCGTTTAAACAATAAACCATTTGGAATTTTTGATAAAGAAATTTTGACCACACTTTCCGAACAAGCAGTAATCGCGATTAAAAACGCGCAGCTTTATGATGAGCAGGAAAAATTAACGCTGAACAGTATTAAAGCTCTGGCTTCAATATTGAGCTCTGGAGTTGCTGATAATTACGGGCGTTCAAATTTATTTATTAATGTGATCATGTCAATCGGCATGGAACTGAAATTAGGTTCTGATCAAATGCGCATGCTCTATTACGCGTCAATTCTCCATAATGTCAGTCAAATGGGATTGCCGAAAAAAATCTTAAGAAAATCGACAAAGCTCACGGGAAAAGATTATGAGATTATTAAAGAGCAACATATAAAGGGCGCCCAGCTGATAACCCCGATTGGCGGAAGATTAAAGGCTGTATTACCGATTATAATTCATCATCATGAACGTTATGACGGTAATGGATATCCTAGCGGACTCAGGGGAGATGATATTCCTTTGGGAGCAAGAGTTTTAGCGGTAGCGGATTCTTTTGAAGCAATGCTTTCTACTCGGCCTTATCGCCGAAAACTCTCGATTTCTCAAGCTGTTTCGGAAATTGTACACTCTAGCGGAGAACAATTTGATCCGGTAATCGTTGACGCTTTTGTTCGAGTAATAAAGAGATCAAAGAATAAAATTTTCAAAAACAAGGGAAAAGCCTGGAGTTGGAAAAAAATGTAGGTTTTTATGAAAATCTACTTTTTTTTAGTAAAATCACGGTAAGGATTAGAGATAAAAAATCAAAAAAAGCAGCTTATTTGTTTAATGATAAGGTTTTATAAATAAATAAGTTAGAGATTAATTAGAATATTGTTAAAAACATGTTGTTTTTTATTGTTTATTTGATATAATAATTTTAGAAAAATTGTTTAAAAATTGTTGATACAGGAGGTATCTCAATGAATTATAAGAACAGGGAGGTTCAGCCCGAGCTTTTTTGCAAGATTAATAAAAAGCAATCGCAGAATTTACTTAATAAGAATATTTTCTGTTCCCATTTTAAATCAGCAATCTCAGTTTCAATAGATACTTTGATTGTGATTATTATTGGGGTTTTAATGATTAATTTAAGTGCTTTTGTTCTGGGTATTGAAAAAGGCAAATGCATAGCTAAAAATCAGGATTGTAAAACAATTGCTGTACAGCCGGCGGGAAATGCTGCTGTACCCATGAAACAAAAGAAACAAAACATTATTCCTGTAGCAATTGAAGAGAAAGCACCTGAAGAAAAACTTGAAATAAATGTTGTTGAAGAAAAGCAAATTGTTGAAAATGCTGTCAAGCCTGCTGATGGTTATATCATTCAGCTGGTAACTTATAGTAGTGATACATCAGCAAACAAAGAAGCTAGCCGTTTAAATGATCAAGGTCTGGGTGGTCATGTGTTAAAATCCGGAGAATATTATATTGTTTATGCTGGAACATATAATTCTAAAATGACCGCAAAAGAAAAACTAGGTAAGTTTAAAGAACGTTATAAAGATTGCTTTGTGCGTTTATTAAAAAAATCATGAATTGCTTTTTAATCATGCATTGTTTTGTTAATAATGCATTCTAATTTTTAAATTAAAATCAGGTATTGAAAGGAGCTAATACTAATGTCGATTCACCCAAGTTTAAAAGCAACTAAAGGAAATAAACTAAGAAGTGTTTTAAAACGTTATGAACGTATTGAAAAAATTAAAAATGAAGGTAAATGGGAAGAAGAAAAGTCTGCTTTTGGCTTGATTAAAGGTAAAGTTTTAAAGGTTAAAATTAAGAAAGCTGCTAAAACAGCTGAAACAGCAACTGCCGGCAAAGATGCGGCAAAGCCAGCAGCAAAAGCGGCAGCAAAAACTGCTAAAAAATAATTCATGCCTATAATGAAAAAAAAACTATTTCCTATATTATTTTTATGTTTTGTTTTTATCTTTTCCGCTTATTTTGTTAAGCCTGTTTTTTCGCAGCAGGCTGAAAGCAAGGTTTTTACCGGAATAATTAAGGATGATTCAGTTAATATTCGCAGCGGGCCGGGTGTTAATTTTGAAATTCTGCGCAAAATGGATAAGAATGATCTTGTGCTTGTGCAGGATAGTACTCTTGACTGGTACAAAATAAAACTTCCGAGAAACAGTAAAGCCTATATTAGTAAAGATTTCCTAAGAATGGATGGCACTAGCCTTGGCTATAGTAATGCTGATAGAGTTAATGTGCGTGCCGGAAAAGGAACTAATTTTAATGTAATCGGACAACTATCTAAAAATGATTTAGTTGAAGTAATAGAAGTTGATAATGAATGGGCTCAAATATTTTCTGATAACAACTGTTTTGCTTGGGTGCATAAGGAATTTTTAAATTTTAATGGCCCGGATACAATTTATATCGCTCAAGAAAATAAAAATCAAGAAGCCTGGAAACTGCTTCAGCAGGCAAAAATGTTTGAACAGTCCGAAGGCGGAATTACTGAGTCAAATGATAAAAGAGCGGCCTGCATTCAAAAATATAATGCGATTATCCGCGACTACCCGCAAACCAGCGCGGCAAATAGCGCGAAAAAATACATCTCGATGCTCAGTATGAAACAACCCGTGGCTAAGGCTGTTGTGCAACCAGTTGCTGTGCCTGAGCCCCCAAAAACATTAACAACTGAATCTGTAAAAACTCCAAATAAATCCGATCAACAAGCCCCAAAAAAGGTATTAATAAAACCTGCGAGCAATCCGATCGCGCAAGGAAAACTTATTGAATCCGGAAGATTTTTCTTCCGGCCGGGAACTCATAAATTAATGGAGAATAATCAGGAAAAATATTTCCTCAAAAGCGAAGATATTGATTTAAACACTTATATCTATCATACAGTTCAGATTTGGGGAAAAATAGTCAGTTCTGATAAAACAAAGATTCCGATCATTGAAGTTGAATACGTGAATCAAATTAATTAGAAAATGTCTGAAAGCGGACCAATCATATTGAGTTTTATCCAAAATCTGCCGGCTTTTTTTATCGCATTAACTGTTCATGAATATGCTCATGGATTTGTCGCTCATAAATTAGGGGATAATACTGCTAAACATATGGGCAGGCTAACACTAAATCCGCTAGCACATATCGATCTTTTTGGTACTATTTTGTTACCGCTTACTCTGATAATTTACAATGCCCCGATTGTGATTGGATGGGCAAAGCCTGTGCCAGTTAATTTTTATAATTTACGAAACCCTAAAAAAGGCATTATTTGGGTGGGATTAGCTGGTCCTGCGGCTAATTTTATTTGTGGCTTTTTTGTATTTTTAATAATGAACTCTGGTTGGGTCACAAACCAGGTCTTTGATCAGTTTCTTAGAAGTTTATTTTTAATTAATCTTATTTTGGGCTGTTTTAATCTAATCCCGATTGCGCCTCTAGATGGCTCAAGAATAATTATGGGTTTGTTGCCGGATAAGTTAGTAGGACCTTATACTAAATTTTCTTCATGGCTAGGCATACTTATAATGCTAGGGATTACACTTATATTGCTGTTTCGGAGAATATTTTAATGAAAGTAGTCAAACTGGAACTGCAAGAGCGCTCTTATCCGATAATCATCACTAAAGATGATTTTAAGAATCTAGCCGGCCGTTTAAAGGCGCTGGCTTTGGGTAATCAAGCGTTTATTATCAGTAATCCAATAATTTCCCGTTTGTATGGCCCTGGGCTTAAAACCGCGCTCTCAAACGTGGGAATCAACTCAGTTATATACAATATTAAAGACTCAGAATCCAGTAAGTCAATCGCTCAATACATCAAAACAATCAGCAAAATATCTTCGATCGACACAAAAAAGCGTTTATTCTGCGTTGCTTTAGGCGGGGGAGTGGTAGGCGACCTGACCGGCTTTGTCGCCGCGACTTATAAACGGGGAATTCCGTATATTCAGGTACCGACGACTTTATTAGCTCAGGTCGATTCGGCGATCGGAGGAAAAACCGCGATCGATCTGGCTTCAGGCAAAAATTTAGTCGGCGCGTTCTTTCAGCCGAAATTAGTTTATTCTAATGTATCATTACTTGGCAGTTTACCAGCACGCCAGATCAGCAGCGGCCTAGCTGAAGTAGTCAAGTACGGAATGATCATTGATAAGGACCTATTCGCATTTTTAGAAAAAAATTATCAGAAAATCCTTAATTCAGATAAAGAATCTCTGATCAGGATAATCAGTACTGCCAGTAAAATTAAAGCGCATATTGTGGCTAATGATGAAAAAGAGACTAAAGGCTTACGGACTATTCTTAATTTCGGACATACGATCGGCCACGCCTTGGAAACCGCGACTGATTATACTAATTTAAATCATGGCGAGGCAATCAGCATCGGCATGGTCGCGGCTTGTCAGATCGCCCAGGAAATTGGAATCTTAGAACCAAAAGTCGAGCAGCGATTAATCGATCTTTTAGTTAAATTTAATTTGCCGATCAAAGCGAAAAAAGTGGATCTTAAAAAAGTCTATCAAGCATTTTACCGCGATAAGAAATTCATAAACGGAAAAATCAGAATGGTCGTACCCAGCCGGATCGGACATGTAATTGTAACTGAAGATATTCCATTTAAAATTATTCAAAAAATCATCAAAAGGAGCATTAGCTGATTATGGATATTAAACTGCGTAAATATAAAGATGAAGACAAAGACCAGGTAATAAAATTAATCACATCGATTCTTAAAGCTGAATTTGATTTGGAAAAAGAAACTTATGCTGATTTTGATTTAAAAAATATTTCTGATGTTTATGGCGGGAAAAGAGATTTGTTTTTAGTGGCGATAATCGGCCATACGGTTATTGGAACAATCGCGATTAAAGAAGATGATAATAATAGCGCTTTGCTGCGCCGAGTTTTTGTTTCTTCAGAGTTTCGCGGTATAGGCCTGGGCAAAAAACTAATGGTTAAAGCCATTGAATTCTGTGAAAAAAATGAATATAGTGTGATTAATTTCTGTTCAACTGATAAAATGGACGCCGCGAATAATCTTTGCAAACGCAACGGTTTTACCCGTCGCGCCTGTATGAGTCTGGGTCCGGTTAAATTATTGCGCTTTGCCCGCCGGCTGCGTCAGGTATCACGGGGTAAAGAATAATTAGATGAAAAAAGTTTCGGAAAAAATTGTTTTTAACGGCAATTGGCTATCGATAATCGAAACTGAACATATTAATAAACAGGGTCAGCGAGTGATCTGGGAAACTGTTCAGCGTAAGAATATCCGCAATATTGTGGTTGTCCTCGCGCAATTAATCCCATCAAACCGCTATGTATTAATCAAGCAATTCCGCCCGGCAATCAATAAAACTGTTCTCGGTTTTCCCGCGGGGCTTAATCCGGATAATGATATTGAAAGCCAGGCGCTTAAAGAACTGCACGAAGAAACCGGCTATTACGGCAAAATTACGGAAGTCAGTCCGGAACTGGCGCTGAGTCCGGCGATGACCAATGAAACCGTGATAGTTTGTCACGCGACTATTGATGAAACCGATCCGCGAAACCTTGATCCACAGCAGGATCTTGAACCTGAAGAACAAATCGAAGTTGTTTTGGTCAATAGCAATAATGTCCGTGAATTTTTAATCGATCAGCAAGCGCTGGGTATTGAAATCGGAGTTGGACTTTGGTATTTATTCGCGATAAATACTATTGTTTGAACCGGTTTTAAACACATTTTTATTGACGAACCGCTTATAAAGGAGTACGATTTATATATATAAGAATACCTGTATTTTCTTAACTTGAAAATCGAGAAAATCGAAAATGAAGCCTAAAAACAAAACAAGCTAAAAACAATCTTATTAAAAACAGATTGTTTTTTTTATTTTGAGCAAACCGATTCCAAACCCGCATTGGAAAATGGTTAATAAGAATATAACATTCTAAGCATTGCTTGTTTTGTTACAATTAAGAATAGTTTATATTGGAGGTTATTATGTCTGGAAAAATAGGGAGAAATGAGCCGTGTCCTTGCGGAAGCGGGAAAAAGTATAAAAAATGTTGTGCTATGGAAGAGAAATTTGATTTCTCTATTCCCGAGGAATGCAAAACCAATACAATGCTTGACGAGTATCTGATTCTGATGCAGGGGCTTGGTATGTTTGGGCAAAGCTTGGGGCAGTTTGATCAAGAGCGCCGCGGATTAAATGAAGCTGTCCGCGATTTTGAAAAATTTTTTTCTCCCGGGGAACCGGTTGGGGTACCGGACAGTATTTTTATGTCCTGGTATTTGCTTGACTTGAGGTTTGGGGACAGTCAAAAAACTGTCTGTGAGCGGTTTATTGAGTCCGAATTTGTGAATCGTTTACAGGAACCCGGCCCGGAGTTGCTGAAGAATCTATCAAACAGCTATTTAGCTTTTTATCTGCTTAAGGGCGTTAGCGATGATTATTTAACATTTGAAGAAGTCGGCACAGGTAAACAGTGGAGAACGCATAGACTTAATGAGCCGTATGAACGGGATTCAAAAATAGGCGATCTTTGGTTTATCCGCCTGATTGGAGATTCCGCGGACGCGTATATTTTTACCGCGCCATATATTTTTCCTCCTGATGAGAAAATGCTAAAAGCGATCCGCGACGGAATTGAATTCCAGAAAGTCAAATGGAGTGAATTTCCCGGCAGATCTTTGGATCAGAGCCTGGATTTCTGTGATTCTTCAAAAGCGTCTGTAATTTTTTGGTTGAGCAATATTCTGGGTAAACCGCTGGAAATGGCGGATCATTCCATGGTTGATAGCGCGAATGCCGTCGCGAATACTGATGGGGAAAAATTACATTTTTCCAAAATAATTTTTAAAATTCTATATCCGCAAAATATTAAAAGCAAACTATCTAAAGTCAATTCTTTTGAGTACGATAAGGAAGATAAACAGTGGTTTTGGTTTAAGAAAACAAAAAATAAGGGAAAGATATCTTCAGAGATAATCGGAGGCACAGTAAAAATCAAGGGGAAATGGCTTATTGCAGAAACTAATTCGCTTGGCCGCGCGCTGAAGATCAAAGCCATGATCCAGAAAGCTCTTGGCACTGATGTAGAATATGAAAAAATCGAAGCAAAAGATATCGCCAGTATTCCTCCTTTATCAAAAGAGGAGCAAGAAACAATCGATAAAGAAACCGCCGTGCTTAACGCGAATCCTGAAGTCCAAGCTTTATTACACAAACAATTACACGATTATTATCATAAAAGCTGGATAAAACAAAAAATTCCTGCTTTAGGAGATATAACGCCATATGCGGCGGCAAAAACCCAGGAAGGCAGAAAGTTGCTTAAAAAACTGCTCGACGGAATTGAAGAAAATCAAAATCGCAGTCCGGACAATGCTGGCAAAATAGACATCAATGAATTGCGCCAAAAATTAAAATTGATTCCGTGATAAAACCGATTCCAAACCCGCATTGGAAAATGGTTCAGGCTTAAGAAAAGATGGGGGAAGGAGTAAATTGATGAAGGAACAAGCTAAAATCGCAATCTTTAAGGGGAAAAAAGTCAGAAGGACTTTGTATCAAAATGAATGGTGGTTTTCGGTTGTTGATGTTGTTTATGTGCTTACTGGAAGTGCTGATGCTGGAGCATATTGGAGGAAATTGAAGGAACGCTTAAAAGCTGAGGGTAGTGAAGTCGTGACATTTTGTCACGGGTTGAAATTGCCCGCGCCAGATGGAAAAATGCGTAAAACAGATTGTGCCGATACTGAAGGCATGTTCAGGATTATTCAATCTATTCCATCACCGAAAGCAGAGCCGTTTAAACGCTGGCTGGCCAAGATTGGATATGAGCGCGTCAAGGAAATTGAAAATCCGGAACTAGCAACCAAAAGGACGCGGTTATTGTATAAACTCAAAGGATATAGCGATGACTGGATAGAAAAACGTATGCGGGGAATCGCTATCCGGGAAGAACTTACCGAAGAATGGCAAAAACGGGGGGCTCAGGAAGAAAAAGACTATGAGATTTTAACCGCGGAGGTTTCCAAAGCGGCGTTTGGTATCACTCCCAATGAATACAAGAAACTTAAGGGACTGAAACGGGAAAATCTAAGAGACCATATGGATGACTTTGAACTGATCTTTAATATGCTGGGAGAACGCTCTACTACTGAAATACATCGCAACGAGGATTCCCAAGGAGTTCCTAAACTTAAATCCGATGCGAATGCCGGAGGAAAGATCGCCGGTAATGCCCGTAAAGCATTAGAGAAACGGCTCAAGCGACCGATCGTTTCCAAACATAATTATTTAAAATCTCCGAAATCGCGAAAAAAAGTAAAATAATTACCGATTCCACCCCCGCAATGTAAAATGGGTGATTCCAATGCGGGTTTGGAATTGAGTTCAGGATAACATTACAAAGGAGGGAATATGGGCAAGAGGAATATGTTTGCGGCTGGCAGTATGATGATTTTAATATCAATGATCGCGGCAACAGGAGGCTTTGCGGCTGAATGGCCCCAAGTATTGGAGCAGATAAAGGCCAACCAGGCTAAGTTCGCCACTGATGTTAAAGACATCAAGATCACTCAGGAGATGACCACAGTTACCCCGGACGGTAATATGGCTGCGATGGTCACATCTCTCCAAAAGGGTAAAAAATTCCGCAATGAGAGCACAATGGATATCCCCGGAATGCCGGAGGGCATGGGGCCGATGAAAAGCACGATCATCTTTGACGGGAAAGACACTTGGATGATCGCGTCGATGATGGGCAAGAAAAAACTTCCCCCCAAAGAAAGCCTTGAGCAGCAAAAGGATAAAAACTGGTGGGATTTTGTTTCGGACAATGCCGCGATTACGGGCAAAGAAAAAGTCAATGGACGAGAATGCTATGTGGTGGAAATACTCAAGCAGAAAGATGCCCCTTTTACCAAGATATGGCTGGATGAAAAAAATCTTGTGCCCATGCGCATGCAGAGCAAGGGATCAAAAAAAGAAACTATGATTACGGAATTTTCTGATTATAAAAAAGTCAAAGGCGCCTGGGAAATGCCCTATAAGATAACTATGTCTATAGACGGTAAACTCGTCTCTACTATTGTCGTTAAGTCGCTGGAAGTCAATAAAGGCATCGCGGATGAGCAATTCGACGCGGGAAAAGTCCAGCCGGAAAAAAGTGGTTTTTCCATGGGAAACATAATGAAAGAGATGATGAAGTAGCCCTTTATTCCAATGCGGGTTTGGAATTTGGAAAAAAATACATAATCCCGCTTTTAATTATGGCGAATTCGCCGCAATTATATAGATTTTCCATACCCGCATTGGAAAATGGGTAATTCCAATGCGGGTATGGAATTGGTTAAAATTGGTAATGATACGGTTTCAGGGGGAAATCGGTGTTGACGAAGGGGCCTGTAACCGCTATAATAAGAATACTTAATGAATTTTGTAAACTTATACAAATCCAGGATTGATTAATGTGATGATAATTGATGTGTATGTGTTATAACTGGAATAGGGGCTGAGGGTTAAAAAAACCTTCGGCTTTTTGTTTTTGGGGGCAAGAAAATTAAATTGGCTCGCTTGGAATCAGATTTAACTCAAGGCAAACCGGCAGAAAAAATCAATGCCAAGCAGCTATGAATCCGGAATAAAGATGTACTTTCCAATGCGGGTTTGAAAATGGGATTTTTTATTGACTATCTGCGATAATGGGAGTAGTATTTATATAACATAATACACCGATTGATGTTAACTCAATTACCCCGAGAAGTGTAAAATGATGGATAAAACAAAAAAATGAATCATGGAGAAGCTTTTAACAGTGGAGATTTGGATTAATATTTAGGGGAAGAATAATCATGAAAAAGAAAAGAACAGCTAATCCAAAAGTCAAAGAACGATCTCCTGTTCGATCCTCAGCTGCGGAATATTTGACATTTGCGGCATCAGGCGGGAATTCGGAAACTTCTGTGGAAATGCGTTATGAAGATGAAAATATCTGGCTGACGCAAAAAATGATGGCAACGCTTTATGATGTAACCGTTTCCGCTATTAACCAGCATTTAAAGCGTGTGTTTTCTGATAACGAACTTGATGAATCTGCAGTTATTAAGGAATACTTAATAACTGCGGCCGATGGGAAAACTTATAATACAAAACACTACAGTCTTCAGGCTATCATCGCCGTTGGTTTTAAGATTGAAAATGAACGCGCAGTGCAGTTCCGTAAATGGGCAAATCAGATAGTCAAGGATTACACAATACAGGGTTGGACAATGGATGTTCAGCGCCTTAAGCACGGCGGTAATTTAACAGATGAGTTTTTTGAACGGCAACTTGAGAAAATTCGGGAAATTAGGCTTTCCGAACGCAAATTTTATCAAAAGATCACAGATATCTATACGACAGCTTTGGACTACGATCCCTCGGCGACTGCTACCAAACGTTTTTTTGCGGCTGTTCAAAACAAGATGCATTTCGCGGTTCATGGCAATACAGCAGCAGAAGTTATTGTCGATCGTGCTAATCATAAGAAAAAGAATATGGGGCTGACAAATTGGGATGGAACCCCTAAGGGAAAAATTCATAAATTTGATGTTTCTATTGCTAAAAACTATCTTTCCGATTTTGAACTTGGACAGATGCAGAGAATAGTTTCAGCTTATTTGGATATGGCGGAAATGCAGGCCATGAGAAAAATCCCTATGACAATGGAAGATTGGGAAAAACGTTTGGGAGGATTTCTTAAACTTTGGGATCGAGAAATTCTAAAAGATGCCGGTAAGGTAACAGCGGAAATTGCTAAAACTCACGCTGAAAGCGAATTTGAAAAATATCGTATCATCCAGGATCGACTTTTTGAAAGCGACTTTGATCGTGTCCTTAAGCAAGTTGAGTTGGTGAAAGATGATGAAAAAAACAAGGGCAAGAACAAGAAAAATGGATAAACCATCATTTAAGGATAATATTTCACAAATTCCAGTGCTTCAGAACCTTATTCCAAGGCGGGTTTGGAAATGGGCTTTTAACTGTTTAAGCTGTTTTAAACCATTTTTAGAATAAAGGAAAAGTAGCTATGCAGCAAGAATATGTAGAATTTTCAATGCCGCGTTCGCGGAAATATAATAAAGTCTACCAGCTACATATCGGGCTTAGCGGTACAGAACCGCCGGTTTGGCGGCGTATCCAGGTGCCGGAAAGTTATACTTTTTATGATTTACATGTGGCTGTTCAGGATGCGATGGGTTGGCAGGATTATCATTTATTTGAGTTTAGCAGGACGCAAAGCCATCACAAGCAGGATTATCGAATAGTATCTGTTTTTGACGAACCGGAAAATACAACTTTGGATGTTAAATATGAATATGCCACTGAGGTTTCGATTAAGAAATTTTTGACAAAAGAAAAAGATCACGTTTTATACATATATGATTTTGGTGACGGCTGGAACCATGTGGTGACCTTAGAAAAAATTCTGCCGCGGGAAAAAAATGTACGGTATCCTGTTTGCCTTGACGGCGCGCTTGCCTGTCCGCCGGAAGACTGCGGGAGTATTCCCGGGTACTATGATTGTATTCGGGCGGTCAGGAGCCAAGATAACGAGGAATTATTGGCATGGCTGGGAGATTGGGATCCTGAGGTTTTTGATCCCCATCAGGTAAAATTTGAACTTCCAGGAAAGAGGTTAAAAAAAGCCATGGACACCTAAAAGATATGGCGGATACTGGAATTTACCGGATTTGAACACATTAAACACATTTTTCAGGAAGGTAAATTGACTGAACAGGCAACCTGTCGGAAATTCCTACAGGTTCAAAAAGAGAATCGTAAAAATGTATAACGGGAAATCCCGTTTTATAATCTCGACATGATTTAAAATACTGAGTAAAGGAATCAAATAGCGAGTGTGGTAAAATAACTTCTAAGGTGGAGTCTGACACTAAAATTTTATATTAAAAACATTTATACAGAACAAGAGCTGTTCCCTCAGGCAACTGTTCGGAAATTCCGAACAGTTCAAAAGAGTTTTCCAAACCCGCATTGGAAAATCGGTAATTCCAATGCGGGTTTGGAAGAGGTCGTTAAAGGGAAATCAGTGTTGACGAAGGCGTTTCTAACCGCTATAATAAGAATACTTAATGACTTTGTAAACTATACAAATCCAGGATTAAATAATGTGATGGGAATTGAAGTGTATGTGTTATAACTGGAATAGGGGCTGAGGGTTAAAAAAAACCTTCGGCTTTTTGTTTTTAAGGGTAAGAAATTAAATTGGCTCGCGTTGAATCAGATTTAACTCAAACCGAGCTGGCAGAAAAAATCAATGCCAAGCAGCTATGAATCAGGAAATTTCCAATGCGGGTTTGGTATGGATAACCGAAGTCAGAAGATCGAATGCTTAGCTATGACGAGAAACGAAAAAGAAGATAAAAATAAGATTTTACCATAAAGATAGATTTTTCACCCCCGCATTGGAAAATGGGTAATTCCAATGCGTGGGTGGAATTGGTCATTATTTTATTGACTATCTAAGATAAGGGGAGTATTATTTATATAATATGATACACAGATTGACGTTAACTTAATTACCCCGAGAAGTTTACAATGAGCCAAAAAACAAAATAATCTAAGCAATCCTTATAAAATAGGGATTGCTTTTTTGTTTTAAAAATAGAATTTTAAAAAGGCACTTTTTTCCAATGCGGGTTTGGAATTGGGGTTAGAAGGAGATTGAAAAATAATATGAGTAGTGAATTTAAATATATTGCGCATGTGTTAAAAGATAAAAATGGCAATTGGAAAACCCACGATTTGGAGCAGCATCTTTATAATACAGCTGCAAGGGCAAAAGAATTCGCTCGGGCATTCAAAAATGATGATTGGGCCGAAACAGCGGCTTTATGGCATGATCTGGGAAAATTTTTACCCGGTTGGCAAAAATATATTCGTAAAGAAACCGGATATGATGAGAATGCGCATATAGAAGGCGCGAATGGCCGCCCAAATCACAGCACTTCTGGAGCAGTTTTAGCTTTAGAAAAATTTAAAGGTACTCCGGCAGGACGCTTATTAACTTACATTATTGCCGGGCATCATGCCGGGCTACCGGACTGGTTTCCCGATGAAGCCGGAGGAGATCTGCAAAATCGTTTATTTGATACGATCTCAGGCAATATTAAGATGGACGAATTTGATGAAATAAAGAAGATTGATCAAACGAGTTCTTATCTTTCTGCTTCAGTGCCGAAAACTCCTCCTTTGGGATGCACTAATTCATCCGAAGCAGAGGAAAACCGCGAATATCCGCATCTTTGGATAAGGATGTTATTCTCCTGTCTTGTGGACGCGGATTTTTTGGATACGGAATCGTTTATGACCCCGGAAAACGCAAAAAAGCGTGGAATATACCCTAGACTTAAGGAACTTTTGTCCCGATTTGATAAATACATGGAGCAAAAAGAGAAAAATGCCGACACGACGGCAATGAATAAAGCACGGGCGGAAATTTTGAAAATCTGCCGCGTCAAGGCATTGTCAACTCCCGGATTTTTTTCTTTGACTGTTCCCACTGGAGGAGGAAAGACTCTCTCATCCATGGCTTTCGCTTTGAACCATGCTCTTAAATATGGCAAACAGCGGATTATTATGGCGATACCTTATACAAGTATTATAGAACAGACAGTGGCAGTTTATAGGGAAGTTTTTGGCGAAAATGCTGTTCTAGAACATCACAGCAATATCGATCCGGAAAAAGAAGACCATAAAAGTCGGCTTGCTTCGGAAAATTGGGACGCGCCGATTGTGGTTACAACTAATGTGCAACTTTTCGAGTCTTTGTTCGCAAGCCGTACTTCTGCGTGCCGTAAACTGCATAATATTGTAAACAGCGTGATAATCCTCGATGAAGCTCAGATGCTTCCGCCAGATTATTTAAAACCAGTTTTATCGGTTTTAAAAGGACTTGTCAAACACTTCGGGGTAACGGTTATTTTTTGCACCGCTACACAGCCAGCTTTAAACGCAAAAATTGGCAGCGGTTTGGCGGTATTTGAAGGATTGCCACCGGCAACGGAAATTATTAATAACCCCGAAAAATATTTCGCAGAATTAAAACGGGTTGAAGTAAACTTGCAAAATACATCAGCGCATTCAGAATGGCAAGCAATTACTGATGATCTGATAAATTATAAGCAAGCGCTTTGTGTGGTTAATACCCGTAAAGACTGCCGTGATTTATACAAACTTATGCCTGAAGGAACAATTCATCTTTCCGCGAATATGTGCGGTGAAGAGCGCAGTGAGATAATCTCCGTTATAAAAAAGAAATTAGATAACGGAGATTATCTACACGTAATCAGTACCCAGCTTGTTGAGGCTGGGGTTGATATTGATTTTCCGGTTGTCTATCGCGCGCTTTGCGGTATTGATTCTATCGCACAGGCCGCGGGAAGATGTAACCGAGAAGGTCGGATTAACAAGACAGGGAAGCTGGGAAAAGTGGTTGTGTTTATTCCTCCCAGGAGCGCACCGCCGGGGCTGTTGCGTAAAGGAGAGGATACGGCAAGAAGCATTCTACACGGTCAAGCGGCTTTAGAACTAACGCCGGAAATTTATAACTTGTACTTTAAAAAATTTTATGAATCTGTCAATGATTTTGACAAGGCAAAATTCACTGAGCACCTTGTGAAGGGTGTTGATGATTGTGCTTTTCAGTTTAGAACCTTCGCGCGGAATTTCAAATTGATAGATGACACTGCCCAGCGCGGAATTATTATTTGGTATAAAGGAAAAAATAGAAACAGCCTTGAGCTGATAGAACTACTTAGGCGCAATGGCCCTGAGCCTTGGCTTTTGCGGAAACTCCAGCGCTTTATCGTAAATGTACCATTACCGGTATTTAATAAACTTGCGCAAGGTGATTATATTGAAGATATTCACGGTTACTCGGTGCAAAAAGCAAGCGGTCTCTATAAATCAGGGGTCGGATTACTACCAGATAGCGGGGAGTGGGATAACGAAATGTATATTTCTTAAAAAACGAAAGGCGGTAGCGTATGACAAAGTTATTTTTTAATAAAATATTTTGTTTGGAAGTATGGGGTGATTACGCTTGTTTTACCCGGCCGGAAATGAAGGTAGAGAGGGTTAGTTATGATGTGATAACACCTTCGGCAGTGCGAGCGATTTTTGAGGCGATTTTTTGGAAGCCGGCACTAAAATGGAAGCCGCGAAAAATTGAGATTCTAAATCCGATTAAATGGATTTCCGTGCGGCGCAATGAAGTTGGGGCAGTGATGAGTCCGCGCTCGGACGGGCTGTTTATTGAAGATAATCGGCAGCAGAGAGCCGGGCTTTTTTTGCGGGATGTAAAATACCGCATACACGCGGAGCTTGATTTTATTCCGATAGGAAAAAGAAGTAAAGTGTTAAATCCTGTGCCGGAGTATTTGGTTGATAAAGAAGAAAAAGCTGAATTTGAACCGAATGCTAAAAATGAAAATCCCGGCAAATATAACGCGATTTTTGAGCGCCGGGCGAAAAAGGGGCAGTGTTTTACGCGGCCTTATTTAGGATGCCGTGAGTTTTCCTGTATGTTTCGTTTTATTGATGATCCGGAAAAAGAAGAACTAAAGCCCATTACTGAAACACGTGATTTGGGATTTATGCTATATGACATGGATTTCTCAGATATTGATGATCTTAAACCCGCATTCTTTAAGGCTGAGATTAAAAATGGAATTGTGAATATCCCGGATTGGGACAGTGGGGAGGTGAAAAAATGATTTTACAGGCGCTGTATAATTATTATCAGAGGAAAGCGGCTGACCCTGAAAGTGGCATTGCTCCAGAAGGATGGGAGTGGAAAACAATCCCATTTCTCGTAGTAATTGCTAATAACGGAAAATATTTACGGCTTAATGATACACGTGAAATAGAAGGAAAGAAGAAAATTCCTAAAGCATATTTAGTACCAAGAGGAATAGGGAGAGCAGGAAAAGACGCATGTGAAACAGCACAATTATTTTGGGATCATTATGGCTATGTTTTGGGACTGCCAAAAAATGATACGGACAAAGATAAAAAAATGGCAGAAAAACAATTGGCTTCGTTTATTCGAAAAATAGAAGGGTTGCCAAATGAGGTCAAAAAGATTTCCGCTGTCGATGCTGTTTTGAAATTTTATAAGCACAAGGAATATAACAATATTTCCATACGAGATGTTCAAGAATGCTTAAAAATAGCTGGGTGTAATATGACATTTTATGTTGAGGGGTGTGATTGTCTTGTAACAGAAGAACCCTCTGTTAGAAAATATGTAAATTCCTTGATAGAAGATAAAGCAAATATTGATAGAAATATCGAAGAAAGTGATAAGTCAGCATATGAGGCGGTTTGTTTAATAACAGGTGAAAAAGGGTTAATCCAGAGAAAACATGCTCGAACCTCGATTAATAAAGATACTAAGTCATTTGTCGCGATTCAAAAAAGTTCAGGATATGATTCCTACGGAAAACAGCAAGCCTTTAATTGCCCCGTTGGTGTAAGCGCTGAGTTTGCTTATACAACTGCTTTAAATGCATTACTTAAAAAAAAGGAAAATCGCATTCAAATTGCAGACACTACCATTATTTTCTGGTCACAAAAAAAGGATAAAACATTTGACCTTGAATCTAATTTTGCGTGGTTTTTTAAATCTGAGAAGGATAATCCGGACAGAAATATTCAGGCGGTTAAGGGGCTTTACGAAGCTTTGTATAGCAGTAAAATGCCATTGGACGAAAATAATCGTTTTTATGTTTTAGGGCTTGCTCCCAATGCCGCTCGTATTGCGGTACGTTTTTGGAAAACCGGTACAATTCGTGAATTCGCGGAAAAGATCAGGCAGCATTTTGAGGATTTCGCCATTGTTCACGGGCCGAAAGATCCCGAACATTTGTCGCTTTATCAAATTCTTACATCAACTGTCTTAAATTATAAAATGGACAATGTCCCGCCTAATCTGGCCGGCGCGGTTATTGTAAGCATCCTCGACGGTTTTCCGTATCCGCAAACGCTCTTACATCAATGTGTGCGCAGGATTCGCGCCGAACAGCAGGTAACCCGCGCCCGCGCGGCAATACTTAAGGCTTGTATTAATCGATTTAACAGGTTTTACAACAAATCAGAAAAGGAGGTACTCATGTCTTTAGACAAAAGCAATACAAACGCGGCATATCGTTTGGGCCGGCTGTTTGCCGTGCTTGAAAAGATTCAAGAAGAAGCTGCTCCCGGAATCAACGCGACAATTCGCGAACGATTTTACGGCGCAGCATCCTCGACTCCGGTAACGGTATTCCCGCGGTTATTAAAATTAAAAAATCATCATTTGGCGAAGCTGAATCCCGGACGAAAGATAAATTTCGAGAAAGAAATCGGTGAAATTTGCGATGAATTAAAAGATACTTTTCCGGGGCATTTGACGCTTGATGCACAGGCCCGTTTTGCCGTGGGTTATTATCATCAGCGCCAAGATTTTTTTAAGAAAAAAGGCGAAAAGAACAGTAATATTAACGAAGCTATAGAGGAGGATTTGTGATGGAGAAGACAAACGGTTTTGTGGATAAACGTTATGATTTTGTGTTGTTTTTTGATGTGCAGGATGGAAATCCGAACGGTGATCCGGATGCGGGGAATTTGCCGAGAACAGACGCGGAAACTGGTATGGGACTGGTGACAGACGTTTGCCTTAAACGTAAGGTGCGGAATTATGTGCAAATTGTTAAAAACACTCAAAAGCCATTCGATATTTTCATTAAAGAAAAAGCGGTGCTTAATAGTTTAATTGATGAAGCTCATGAGCAGAAAGATGTGAAAGAAAAAGTTAAAGGAGATAAAACTGAAGCTGCCCGTCAATGGATGTGCGCGCAATATTTTGATATTAGGGCATTTGGTGCGGTTATGAGTACAGGAAAAAACGCGGGGCAGGTACGCGGGGCGATTCAACTTACTTTTGCGCGGTCAGTAGAGCCGGTGGTCGCGCTTGAGCATAGTATTACCCGGATGGCGGTTGCTACCAAAGCCGAGGAAGAAAAACAGAGTGGTGATAACCGAACAATGGGACGTAAATTCACTGTACCATACGGGCTGTACCGTGCGCATGGGTTTGTTTCAGCGCATCTTGCCGCGCAAACAGGTTTTTCGCGGGCAGACTTAAATTTATTTTGGGAAGCTTTGCAAAAAATGTTTGATCATGACCATTCCGCAGCGCGGGGGTTGATGAGTACTCGCGCTTTAATTATTTTTGAACATGGTTCAGCATTGGGGACAGCGAATGCGGCTGCGCTTTTTGATCGAGTGGATGTTAAGCGTGCTACTGAAGGTTCAGCGCGCAAATTTTCCGACTTCCGTATTTTGCTTGATGGCGAACCTGTAACTGAAATTTTAAAGCTAATTAAATTGAAAGAAAAAGAATAATTACAGATAGGATAAAAATCGGATGATATATTCCGAAGACGATTTTATTCAGCTTTCGGCGCTACAGCATTTTATTTTCTGTCGCAGGCAGTGTGCGTTGATTCATATTGAGCAGGTGTGGGTTGAAAACTTGTTCACTGCCAAAGGCAGGATTATGCATGATAAGGCGCATGAAGAGCGTGTTGAGATAAGGGATGGTGTGAGGATTGAACGCGGGATTCCTTTACGCTCGAATGAGCTGGGATTAAACGGCAAAGCGGATGTTGTCGAATTTCACAAAGAGCCGGGAGGAAAAAAATTATTACCTTTCCCTGTAGAGTATAAACACGGTAAGCCTAAGGCTGATGACTGCGATAAAGTACAGCTTTGCGCGCAAGCATTATGTCTTGAGGAAATGCTGGGGGTAATTATTCCTAAAGGCGCGATTTTCTATGGGAGAATAAAACATCGTTTGGAAGTTGAATTCGATGAAGAACTTCGAAGTACTACTAAAGAAACAATAAAGCAGGTACATGATTTTATTAAACAAGGAAAAACCCCTTTGCCGGTATATATGAAAAAATGCGAAAGCTGTTCGCTGATTTCGTTTTGTATGCCAAAATTAATGGGAAAGTCACAACCTGTTCGAGAGTATCTTGAACAACAGTTGAGAGAGTTATGAAAAAATATCTAAACACATTATTTGTTACTACTCAGGGAGCGTATCTTTCTAAACAAGGAGAAACGGTTGTAGTTTCTGTAGAGAAGGAAACACGGCTGCAATTACCGATTCATACCATTAGCGGAATCGTATGCTTTGGTAATGTGGGGATGAGTCCGTTTCTTATGGGCCATTGCGCGGAAAACAATGTCGCGATTAGTTTTTTGACGGAGTACGGACGTTTTCTTGCCGGAGTTCACGGGAAAACCCGCGGCAATGTTTTACTGCGCCGAGAACAATATCGCCGGGCGGATGATTTGAAATTTTCTACCGGTATAGCACGGTTTGTCTTAACCGGTAAAATTGCCAATTGCCGCACGGTATTGCAAAGAGCATTGCGTGATCATAACGAGAAAGTGGATATCGAAGCAATGGAGCGCGCTTCTACAAGGCTTAAATATTCTTTGGAACAACTTCAGCGTACAGAAGACTTGGACACAATTCGCGGGATAGAAGGAGAAAGTGCTCATACATATTTCGATGTGTTTAATAATCTCATCGTGGGGCAAAAAAATGATTTCGTTTTTAAAGAGCGCAATCGCCGCCCGCCATTAGACAAGGTAAATTGTTTATTGTCATTTGTGTACACATTACTGACGCATGATGTACGTTCGGCATTAGAATCTGTTGGTCTTGATTCAGCGGTTGGATTTTTACATAGGGACCGTCCTGGGCGCGCTAGCTTGGCATTAGATATAATGGAGGAATTCCGTCCGTTTTTAGCTGACCGGCTGGTACTGTCATTGATTAATCGCGAACAGATTCAGAAAAAAGGTTTTACTGTGTCATCATCAGGCGCGGTGATGATGGATGATGATACTAGAAAAACGGTTTTGGTCGCATATCAAAGCAGAAAACAGGAAGAAATAACGCATCCGTATTTACAGGAGAGTGTTCCTGTAGGATTATTGTTTTATGTGCAGGCATTGTTGCTTGCGAGATATTTTCGAGGTGATATTGACGGATACCCTGTGTTTATTTGGAAATAAATCTGCTTAAAGATCGGTGAAAGTTATGCTTGTTTTAGTCAGTTATGATGTAAAAATGGATGATAAAAAAGGCGCTAAAAGATTGAGGCATGTTTCCAAAGCATGCAAAAATTACGGACAGCGGGTACAATATTCTGTTTTCGAGTGTAATGTTGATCCAGCGCAATGGACTGTTCTGCGGCAGACATTAATCAGTAAAATAGATGTAACTAAGGACAGCTTACGATTTTATTTTCTTGGAGCGAATTGGCGAAGGAGAATTGAGCATATTGGCGCAAAGGAAATTACTGATTTAGAGGGGCCGTTAATTATTTGATTTTGCCAGTGCGAACCATAAGCAAATAAGGTTTTCCCGAAAGGTTCGCATTTTTCGGTTGCTCTTTGACAATTAAGGGGTTGTGTTTTTTTATGAAGCGCTCGAGGATAGGAAATAATAAGAGATTTAAAGGTTCGCAAAAATGATCTTTTAACTATTTGAAATTAAAAGATTAATAAAGCAATAGTCGCGCCCCATGCGGGCGCGTGGATTGAAACTTTGACATTGTTTACATTCGCCATGCCCATAAAGTCGCGCCCCATGCGGGCGCGTGGATTGAAACTGTCTAAAGCTGTTGTTAATTTATTCTCTGATGTGTCGCGCCCCATGCGGGCGCGTGGATTGAAACTGACCAAACAACTTACTATACGAATATAACTGATGTCGCGCCCCATGCGGGCGCGTGGATTGAAACCAACAAGAGTTAAAACATTAGCACCTATATCAGCGTCGCGCCCCATGCGGGCGCGTGGATTGAAACATAATTACCATCTGCATTTACAAATCTAACTGTGTCGCGCCCCATGCGGGCGCGTGGATTGAAACAAACTAGAAACCACTGGTAATTATTATGAGGATGTCGCGCCCCATGCGGGCGCGTGGATTGAAACGGTGAGATAGAGCAGCATCATAGCATGCAGATGGTCGCGCCCCATGCGGGCGCGTGGATTGAAACATGTATATTGACATTCATCCCGGAACCATTACCGTCGCGCCCCATGCGGGCGCGTGGATTGAAACTTCGGAAGGATTATAATCGATCGTAACCTCTTCGTCGCGCCCCATGCGGGCGCGTGGATTGAAACCTTTTCATTAAGCAGCTTGGTGATGCGGTCTGCGTCGCGCCCCATGCGGGCGCGTGGATTGAAACCAGTAACAAGTGCTTCAATATTTAGTCTTTCATAGTCGCGCCCCATGCGGGCGCGTGGATTGAAACACCGCACGCACACATACTTGTATTGAGAACCAAAGTCGCGCCCCATGCGGGCGCGTGGATTGAAACCCGCAGAGCTTATGCTGCGCAGCGAATGAAGTAAGTCGCGCCCCATGCGGGCGCGTGGATTGAAACCACAATACTCACAATTATTAACTTGCTGTCCTGTGTCGCGCCCCATGCGGGCGCGTGGATTGAAACTTTTATTCTCTTCAGCGCCGATGATACCCGCTTGTCGCGCCCCATGCGGGCGCGTGGATTGAAACATATGACGAAGCTCAGGGATTTGTTGTCCGAGGTCGCGCCCCATGCGGGCGCGTGGATTGAAACTTCTAATTTTTTAAATTTTCTGCTAGAAATTATGTCGCGCCCCATGCGGGCGCGTGGATTGAAACAAGGTTTCACTGTAGGGTTAGGCTTCACAAAAGGTCGCGCCCCATGCGGGCGCGTGGATTGAAACATGGAAAATGACAGCGATATCTTTATTACTATTTTCGCCTCACGCTTGAAATTTTATTAAAAAAAGGGAGGGGGGAGTAAGAAGTTTTTGTTTTGGTTGCCATAGATTAGAACAAAATGTATAATACGAGTATCATAATACAAATGTACCGTTTCCAAACCCGCATTGGAAAATTGAGAGGGGATATAAGACAAGAGTTTCTCCTCCCGGTGAGGATAGGAGAAGGGATTTCAAGCATCTCCGGAT
This sequence comes from Candidatus Omnitrophota bacterium, assembly GCA_018817165.1. Lineage (GTDB taxonomy): Bacteria > Omnitrophota > Gorgyraeia > B26-G9 > B26-G9 > JAHITE01. The sequence goes on along the minus strand of JAHITY010000077.1, from coordinate 2,124 downwards.
GGGCTTGGATTAGAAGAGCCGCGGATAGTTGTTGAAGTAAAACACAGATCAGGACAAATAGGCTCGCAAGCAATCCGCAGTTTTACAGGTGGTTTAAGGCAAGGAAATAAAGGATTGTATGTTTCCACTGGCGGGTTTAGTAAAGATGCTAAATATGAAGCAGAAAGATCGACTATTCCTGTTACTTTGATTGATGCTGATGAATTAGGAATTTTAATTGTGCAGTATTATGATAGTTTTGATTCGGAAACAAGAACACTTATCCCTTTAGTAAAAATATACTGGCCTGCTTAAAGCATTTTTATTAGGATTTTTTATGAAAGTCTCTAAAAATCAAGCATTGAAGATTGTGAAAGAACATACAGAGAAAGAATATAATTTTTTAATAGATGAATTTACAAGCCGGGCATGATCTGGCTATTGCAGAGCAGAAAATGGCGCATGCGTAATAATATTCCAATGCGGGTTTGGAATCAGCTAAAAAGGGGGAAATGAGTGGAATCTTTAGATGAAAACGCGGATGATATTTCATTAGATAAGCGAGAAGAAAAAAAGGGCTTGTTGAGCAGTATTGGCCCTTTAATCACGTCAATTATTCTTTTTATTGCGCTCGGGCTGTTTAAATCATCGCTGGTTAATATTCTGATATTAGTTTTTGTGATTTTTATTCATGAATGTGGTCATTTTATTGGGATGAAACTTTTTAAGTATAAAGATGTTCAAATGTTCTTTATCCCTTTATTTGGAGCAGCGGTATCCGGGGCGCAGACACATACAAGCAATGCAAAAAAAGCAGTTGTTTCATTGTTAGGGCCTTTGCCAGGAATATTAATTGGCATAGGAACCGGGATAGCTTACCTTTTCACGCAGGAGCCGATATTAATAGAATTCACAAAAACATTTATTTTTATTAATGCTTTTAATTTGCTGCCTTTTTACCCCTTAGATGGTGGCCATTTTTTTGAAGAAATTCTTTTTTCTCGGCATCCGAAGATAGAGATCGGTTTTAAAGTAGTAGCGACGATAGCGTTGGGATTGGTAGCATTGGTTTTACAAGCACCGATTTTGGGCGTATTTGCTCTGCTTGTTTTACAGTCGCTTCACAGAGATCACGCTCTTGCTGAGGTTGCGCACAAAATGAAAAGTGAGGTTAGAGATGATGAACCGTTTTGTTTTGATAAAATGCCAACTGTGATTTTTGAAAAAATTTCCGCCTTACTTAGAAAAAAAATGCCGGTAAAGCAACATGATTCTCCTGTTTTTGAGCAGTATGTTTTTGACACTTGGAAAAAAGCGCACAGTAAGCCGCCAAGTGTTAAAGCAACTTTGGGATTCATGGTTTTATATCTTATTATAATTGGTGTTTCCGTGTTATCGTTTACTTATTTTGATGTGCTGCATGCTTACATTGACCCTGAAGTGGAGGTATCAAAGCAAGTGCTTGCCGATGGGTCTGAGAAGTTGATTGAGACTCAATATGTATTTGGAAGCAAGTACGCCACAATAGAGTTAGACAATAGGGGATATTATGATGGCAGGGAGATATGTATAGATGATAAAACACAGAAGAGTATTTTTGAAGGTACCTGGAAGAATGGGTTTGCGCACGGGGAATGGCGGTTTTATAATTACTTGACAGGTGAAATTGAAGAAATAAGACAATATAATAATGGGACAACAATTAAGGTTCATGAAATTGTTGCTGGCGTTGAAAAAGAAATCCCCAGAAATAAATGGGCATTTGGAGCTAAAAGGATTAGGAAAAAACCCAAAATATCTAAAGGCTTTTCCAGCTATATTGAGAAACTAAATAATCCAGGAATTCAAAGAAATTAAAAATCAGTTATGGAATCGATCATTACAGTAAATAAAAAAGCTTTGGCGATAAACACTGATTGAGAGAATGATGAACACTGATTGGAAAGCAGGATGAACACAGATATAGGGGAAAGTAAAGACCGAAGACCGAAGGATGAGAGACGAGGGACATACTATAACGATTGACAAGAAAAAAGTTCCCCGTTAGACAAAATTTCTTACTTTTGCCTTTCCAAGCAAGGAATTACCTTCCAGATAAAAACATTCAATGAGCTTCACCATTTATTAATTCTTCCAAGAAATCGT
>JAHITY010000076.1 GCA_018817165.1 Candidatus Omnitrophota bacterium | reverse complement strand
TATTATTACGGTTGGGAGGTTTGTTAAAGGCAAGGGATTTGAGGATCTTATAGAAGCATATAAAAAAGTTCATGGTTTATCGCTTACGGCTCATAAATTAGTAATTGTGGGCGATGCGGATCATGAGGATGATTACAGCCGGGGATTGAAGAAAAATGCTCAAGAGAATGAAAATATTGTTTTAACCGGTTTTTTAACAGGTCAGTCTTTGCAGGAATTATATTCACATGCAGGGCTTTTTGTCTTGCCTTCTTATTACGAGGGATTGCCTATTGTTCTCCTTGAGGCAATGAGTTATGAACTATCATGCATAGTTTCTGATATTCCGGCGAATAAAGAGGTTGATTTAAGTGAAGATCGTTATTTTAAGCCAGGGGATATTAACGGGATGGCTGATAAAATAAGTGAATATATGAAAAGACCTTTAGATGATAAGCAACGCACAAAGCAGATTAGTTATATCCGGGAAAATTTTGATTGGCAAAAGATCGCTAATAGGACAATTGAAGTATATGAAAGTTTAAAATAGGTAGATATCTGTGCCGAATAATAAAGATACTTTTATTTACAATAAATGCCACAATCAAGGGTAAAGACATCTGAAAAATAAACTCCACGGTTCAATAATCATAACCTATCGCTGAAACGCTAAGTGTAATATGTGCGATGTGTGGCAGTTTCCTACAAAGCCGGCTGATTAAATTGTATGAAAAAGGAGAAGAGCTGGGGTATGAGCATGCTACAGCTACTTTGCATAATTCACATTATTTTTGTAAAACGGATAATAAATTGGAAAAGAAAGACGAGATCATTGCTGAGTTTGAAAAGTTGATCAACCTTCTTTTAAAATCTAAAAAACCAAAGGCATGGTTTCGCGCATATTACAATTTTGGTTTAATTAATTTTATTCATGGCAATAAACGTTTTTTGCCTTGTGAAATGGGTGATAATAGATTTTTTCTTGATCCACATGGCGATATTCTTGCTTGCAACGGAATGGATGAAAAGCAGCCTATGGGTAATTTAAGGGAACAGTCTTGGGAAGATATTTGGCATAGTGAAAAAGCTAAACAAGTACGCGCTATGGTAAAAGTCTGCAAAAAAAATTGTTGGATGATCGGAAGTGTTGCACCGGCAATTCATGCGCATCCTATGAGACCAGTTATGTGGGTATTAAAAAATAAATTACGAGTTCTCATGGGTAAAAAAGCTGATCTTAGAATAAGCACGAAGTAAAACGAATGAGAAGATACTAATTTACACGAATTTTAAAGATACGAATTGTACGTATAAAGGATTGAATAGTTTTTATGCAAAATGTTAACTCAAAACTCAAGATAATTGTTCTGGGCACGCGCGGGTTTCCTAATGTGCAGGGGGGGATAGAAAAACATTGTGAACAGCTATATCCAATCATTGCAGGTAAAGGGCATGATGTGACTGTGATTACCCGAAGATCATATGTAGATCCTTTGCTTAAAGAATATAAAGGTGTAAAACTCTATCCCATTACCAATCTAACTAAAAAATCCTTGGAAGCAATTGTGCATACTTTTAAAGGTGTGTTTACTGCAAGACGTCTGGGATGCGATGTTTTGCATGTTCATGCTATCGGGCCATCTTTAGTTGTCCCATTAGCTCGTATTCTGGGACTAAATGTAGTGGTGACCAATCACGGCCCGGATTACAACCGGCAGAAATGGGGTGGATTTGCTAAATTTATGCTTAAATTGGGAGAGTCTTGGGGGAGCCGATTTGCGAATAAGGTGATTAGCATCTCAAAGCCCATCGCGGATAATATTAAAAACCAATACAAAAAAGAAGCAGTAATTATTCCCAATGGAGTTGTGATGCCTGAGATAATGGAAACAGAAGGTGCGCTTAAAAAATACGGCCTAGAAAAAGGAAAATATGTTTTGACAGTAGGGCGTTATGTTCCCGAAAAAGGTTTTCATGATCTCATGCAAGCATTCAATTATGCACGAATTAACACGAATGAGAAGACACGAATTGACACGAATGGAAAGCCACGAATTAGCACGAATGATAGGCTAATTGATGCGAAGGATTGGAAATTGGTAATTGTCGGTGATGCGGATCATGAAGATGATTACAGCCGGGGCTTGAAGCAAAATGCCCAAGAGAATGAAAATATTGTTTTAACCGGGTTTTTAACAGGTCAGCCTCTGCAGGAATTGTATTCTCACGCAGGGCTTTTTGTCTTGCCTTCTTATCACGAAGGACTGCCTATTGTTCTTCTTGAAGCCATGAGCTATGGGCTTTCCTGTATTGTTTCCGATATTCCGGCGAACAGAGAAGTTGATTTAAGCAAAGATCGTTATTTTAAGCCAGGGGATATCGAAACGATGGCTGATAAAATAAGTGAATATATGAAAAGACCTTTAGATGATAACCAGCGCAAAAAGCAGATTGATTATATCAGGGGAAATTTTGATTGGCAGAAGATCGCGAATAAAACAATTGCAGTATATGAAAGTTTAAAATAGTTATAGTGATCTGGGTTTTGAAAAATAAGTTGCGCATACTACTTGGTTGGAAGTCTGATTTAAAGATCAACGGATGAAGATATGTGTTTTTGACAATGGAAAAATTTGAAAAAATGGAAAATATTAAACATAAGATTTCTTGGTCTATTGGTGCTGTTTTATGCGCAATTTTCTACTATTGCGGCATAATTTGGGTATATACCTTTGTTCAAAAGAGAATTCTAAAAAAATCCAGAACAGTTGTGCTTATGTATCATAGAGTTGGTGATGATATCGCGAAAGATTCTGAAATTACTGTTTCTAATGCGAATTTTGATGAACAAATGAAATATCTTAAGAATAAATTTAAAGTCATAGATTTGGATTCAATTATTGATGGTATTGGAATAGAAACTGATTCTTTGAACGATAGTATTGCTATTACATTTGATGATGGATATAAAGATAATTATGAAAATGCATATCCTATACTAAAAAAATACCAGCTTCCTGCCGCAATATTTCTTGTTAGTCGGCTTATTGGAAATGACGGAGAAATGTTAAATTTAGAAGAGATAAATAGTATGAAGGATAATAATATTGATTTCGGCAGTCATACATTATCACATAAAATTCTTGCTGATATTGGAATTGATGATGTTAGAAAAGAAGTAACGTTATCTAAAGTTGAACTAGCACAATTATTAGACCGTGAGATTAAATATTTCGCGTATCCGAAAGGCAAAAAAAGGCATTTCAATGAGCAGGTGAAATTGGCAGTAAAGGAAGCTGGTTATAAAGCAGCATTTAGCACGGAAAATGGAGAAATAACCAGAGGCTGCGATGTGTTTGAATTAAAACGCATCGGTATGCGAAATTACCCGTTATTTGTGTTTAAAGTGCGTCTTTCCGGAATTTTTGAAAGTAAGTTATTTTATTTTGTTAGAAAAAAATTGAAACTAACATAAACAGGTTTATTATATGCGCGT